>NZ_ATVP01000001.1:0-25911 GCF_000420785.1 Streptococcus hyovaginalis DSM 12219
TCACAGTATGCGAGAACTTTTTTACGAAAATCTAGTGAATATGCCATAAGAATATGATATCACAAATGTACTGATTTTACTTCATTTTACTATAATTATGCTCATAATCAAGGTTCCGTTGTCGTTGCTTCAGTAGGTGATGAAGGGATGGATTTACAGAATCAAGATGAATTAAAAAACTATCTTGGTAGTTTAAGAGGAAAAGATTATAGTCAAGTTGATGGAACTGTACAAGATATTCCGGCTGAATTAGACAATGTTGTTACAGTTGGTTCAGTAGATGATAATGATCTTGTATCTAGTTTCTCAAATCAAGGGAATGGCGACATTGATATCTATGCAACAGGAGGTGGAAGTCAAGCGCTTTCTAAAGTAGGATATGATAAATGGGTAGCTGATAAATTATATGAAAAAGAATGGATTCTTGTTCCAACGCTTGAAGGAAAGTATACATATGCATATGGGACTTCAATTTCGACTCCTAAAGTCTCTGCAGCTTTAGGATTGATTATAGAAAAGTATAATTTGAAGGACCAACCAGATGAAGCTATTCGAATTTTATATGATAATTGTTTTCTTAGTAATAATGGAAACAATGGACAAATTAGGCTACTAAATATTACAAATTTTGTGCAATAATAGTGTAAAATAGTAGTATGAGATAAAAGAGGTACCTAGTATGTATAAGATTTTGGTAGTTGATGATGATTTTGAAATTGTAAAATTGATGCGAACAATTTTAGAAATGAAAAACTATAATGTGACGACTTATCAAGAAGTTAGGCTTCCTATAAAAATAAGTGATTTTGATGGATTTGATTTAATATTGCTTGATGTTATGATGCCAAATGTTGATGGTCTGCAAATCTGTAAACAGATTCGTAAATCAGTATCCTCTCCGATTATTTTTGTCAGTGCAAAAGATTCTGAAGATGATATTGTATCTGGCTTAAATCTCGGTGGTGACGATTATATCACAAAGCCATTTAGTGTTAATCAACTAGTTGCTAAGGTTGCAGCGCATTTAAAACGAGAAGAACGTTATAGAAATGCTGAATCTAATGAATCTGTTATTCGAGAATTACTTCCACTAACATTTTACCTTCAAGAAAAACTCGTGTGTGTTAATGGTGAAGCTATTTCTCTTACTAAAAGGGAATATGATATTTTAGAGCTATTATCTAGTAAGACAAATAAGGTTTATACAAGAGAAGAAATCTATGAATGTGTCTATGATGATGAAGCAGATGCATTATTTCGTTCAATTTCGGAATACATTTATCAAATTAGAGTCAAGTTTGGTCCCTATGGAATTAATCCCATTAAAACAATAAGGGGGATGGGATATAAGTGGAATGATGAAAAGGTATTCAATTAATAAGCGGATTTTAAGGACAGTTCTTGAAATAGTGATTGGTACAGTTGCAAATGTTATTATGTTGCTTGTATTGAGCTACGTTCTTATTTTTACAGGTCAGTTGAACACATATGGAACAGACTATCATATTTCAATTAGTGATAGTAAATCTGCTAACGGTATTAAGAATCAAATGGATTATTCTGTCTTTGATTATGTATTGTTTGATAGCGATAATGGCGAATTGGTCTCTGGAAATTATCAAAAACAGGATTTACAACATTATAAAGAAGTTTTTGATACTGGAAGTTCGGTTAGCGAGGGTTCTATATTGTTTACAAAATATGAAAACTCAGATTTTATTTTGGTTATTAGAAGACCAACAATGCCCGAATTTGTAAATCGAAACTTTCGACATATTTCCTATAATTTAGTCTCTTATTTGTTTTTTATAGTGCTAGAATTATTACTCATCTCTATCTCTGTTATTAGGCTCTTAAGAGAATTTACAAAAAATTTTCGTCTAATTGAAAAAATATCTCTGAATATGGGAATACCAGGAATGGATATTGGACGTAAAGAAACTGCAATCTTAGAATGTAATAACATTTTATTGACGCTTTATCAAAAAGACGAAGAGTTGACAAAGTTATTAGAAATGGAGAAAAAAGATAAAGAAGATTTGTCATTTCAAGTTACTGCATTAGCACATGATATTAAAACACCATTAACTGTTTTAAAGGGGAATATCGAGTTGCTTGAGATGACTAATCTAGATGAAAAACAATTAGATTTTATGTCCTCAATGAATCATAGTGTTGGTATATTTGAAAAGTATTTTAATTCAATGGTTAATTACTCAAGATTGCTAATTGAGGATAAGAATTATCAGGAAGATATTGAATTATCAAAATTTCTTGATGAATTATCATTAGAATGTCGAGATATTATGTCTTCAAAAAAAATTAATTTTCAAATAGTTAATGAATCCCATACCAGAGTGATTAAAGGAAATCGTCTCAACTTAGATCGAGCTTTGATAAATATCTTATCTAATGCGACTAGATTTTGTTCAGAAGAGGGCAAGGTGGTACTGACTATATCTGAAAGTTCCAACTTTATCAGTTTTGAGATTTGGAATAATGGTTTACCATTTACAGAAGAGTCTCTTAAAGATGGAGGAAAACTTTTTTACACAGAGAATAAAGGAAGAAATGATAAGCATTACGGAATAGGACTTTCATTTGCTCAAAAGATAGCTATGAGACATCAAGGTCAATTAATACTCTCAAATCCACAAAATGGTGGTGCACAGGTCACTTTATTAATTAAAAAATTTTAGGGGCTGGTCAAAAAGCCTAATATAAACAAAACCGCATGAAATCTTTCATTTAAAAACGTTGATTTTATGCGATTTTTTATTTCGAAAATTTGAAAAAATCAAAGAGATATCGACTTTTTGCTCAATTTTTTTCTGAACAAATACTGAAATTTCTTTTGTATTATAATAAAAGAAATGGAGGCAGAAAAAATGGAAGTTATCATTCAAAATCTAAGAAAAAGCTATAAAGACAAAGAGGTTTTAAAAGACGTTTCATTTAAAATTGAAGAAGGTACTATTTGTGGTCTTCTGGGAGTAAATGGGGCTGGGAAATCCACCATTATGAAAATTCTTTTTGGGTTAGAAAGAGCTGATAGTGGAGAAGTCATTTTCAATGGAAAGCATAAGGATATTGTAGAAGAAAATAGATTTGATATTGGAGCGTTGATAGAATCTCCTGCTATCTATTTGAATCTTTCTGCATTTGACAATTTAAAAACACGAGCATTGCTACATGATATTCCAGATGAAAGAATTTATGAGGTACTTCAGTTGGTTGGTTTATCTGATACTGGAAAAAAGAAGGCAGGGCACTTTTCATTAGGAATGAAGCAACGACTTGGTTTAGGAATGGCAATTATTACCAATCCTGATTTATTAATTTTAGATGAGCCAACTAATGGTCTAGATCCAGATGGGATAAAAGAATTGCTAAATTTAATTAGGGATCTAAAAAAATCTGGAATGACAGTCCTCTTGTCCAGCCATCAACTAAGTGAAGTCAGCAAAATTGCGGATCAAATCGTTATACTGAATCAGGGCAAGATTTTTTACGATGATATTAATAAGAATTCAAATGATTTAGAAAAACTATTCTTTAGAATTGTCCATGGAGGTGATGGAAATGACTAATATTTTTAAATCTGAGTGGCTGAAGCAAAAATCTAGTTCTGATAAAAAATTACTAATCCTTATTCCTTTGCTAGCAATTTTTATAGCTTTCATACTAGCAGGACCTCTCAATTTAGAAAGTTTTTCAATTTATTGGTGGGAGGGAGGATTCCTTTTCACTCTCCTTGGGTTATTGTTTTTAGCTGATTATAGCGCGGAGGAGAATGCAGGTGCGTTTCAAAATATTAGCTTGGGTAGATATACGTTTACTATTTATTTAGCGAAGATACTGTTGAAGTTCAAGGATGTTTTGATTTCAACCTTTATTTTTACGATAATATTTTATGGCATCTCATTTCTTTTTTCAGGTGTGATATCAGTAGACATTGGTAAAGATTTGATTTGTTTATTACTTATTGGTGTTTCTTCTGCTTGGGTATTACCACTATTATATTTTCTAGCAAAGTGGATAAATCCCTACTTGTTGTTGGCTACAAATTCTCTTATTTGCTTATTAGTTGCTCCTCTAATAGCTCAGACATCGGTTTGGTTCATATTTCCTTATACTTATCACTATAAAATTGCTTATGCTCTTTTACATTTAAAACCCTCAGGTGATTTAGAGGCAGCATTAAGTGGAGTTGAAATATCGACAATTTTAATATCAGTATCTCTTTCAATCTTAGTTTTTGTGAGTTTCCTTAGTTTGTTGAAGTGGAGGATAACTAATGAACAAAATTCTAAAAAGTGAGTTGCTAAAGTTGAAAGGCTCTCTTACTTTAAATCTTATTTTAATTTTATCAATTATTCAATTATTCACAATTCCTCTTTATTTACAGTTTACAAATAATTCAGTTGTAATTGAAAATATCATTTTTTTACCTATGTTAGGATATTGTATATTAGCATCAATTTTCTCTATTTTTCTTCATGAACAAGAGGAAAAAGCAAATTTCTTTCAAAATATTAAAAGCGAAAAAAATAGTGGAATTATTTGGGGAATAAAGCTTATTTCGACAGACTTACTTATGGTTTTATTGGGAGTTCCAGTTTGGATAGTGGTAGGAGTTGAATTTAATAGACTCTCTTACTTTGCGTATGTTGGTGTGATTACTTGGTTATTATTAGTCTTACTTAACCATTTCCATATGTTACTTAGTCTTATCATGGGAAAGGGAGGGAATCTAGTAATTTCTTTTATCGAATGTCTGTTTATTATATTTGCAACCAATAAAGTATTTTTAAATAACTTCTGGTTGCCTATCGTTTTACCTGTTAATATGATCCTAGAAATTGGGAAAAATGAAATTATTATGATTCTAGTATACTTAATTGGTTTTATCATATTATCGTATTTTTGTAATTTAGCTGTTATGAATAATGTTGAAATTCAAAAAATATGTAAAAAGAGGTAAATTGGTTAGAGGTCACTAAAAGAGTAGAATACAACAAAATTCAATAGATAAAAAGCGAATGACAGCATATTTTGAAATCTAAAGATTGCAGATCATCCGCTTTTTATGTCTATTTTATTATCTTTTCAAGACAGTATTGTTCATGATATTTTAAAAATATCAGACTTTTTCAGCAGTTTCATTGGTCAACTATCTTTTTATTTAATTGTCCAGAGTATCAGTATAAATATTTCATGCATTCTAAATAAAAAATTTGTTCATTCTCTATAATTATGAACAAATTCTGAACTAGGTATCTTACAATATATTTGTTCGAACAAAGAAAAAATAATTGGAGGAATTTTATTATGAACAATGAAGATTTTAATTTGGATCTTGTCACAATCTCAAAGGAAAACAACTCAGGAGCTTCACCTCGGGTAACTAGTAAATCATTATGTACTCCTGGATGTAAGACGGGTATTTTGATGACCTGTGCAATCAAAACTGCAACTTGTGGTTGCCATTTTGGATAAAATTTATTTGTTTAGTAACTATCTTTTTGCAAATCTTGACTAAGAAAGAAAGGGACTCTATATCTTTTCGAGTAAGGTCCCTCTAAATATTAGAATATTTGTTTAGGATATTACTCTTTAGACGAATATGTCTATTGCTAAAATAAAGGTAGTGGATAGTAGTCTACTACCTTTATTTTTATAAATTTCCAAAATAATATTTGAAGATTTATAAAAATAATTTAGAAGTTGGAGCTGCTAATGGAACATAAATATACTACAAATAATTTTTTGGTTCGTAATGCAATCATTGGAATACATGAATTGTTGGAATGTGATTATAATTCATTTTTAGAAACTATAAGAGAGAATAAGATATTCCAGGAGCAACTATTTGTAGCTAGCAGGAGTTTATATGAATCGCTTCAAAAATATTATAGTGGTGATTCAATGAAAAGGAAAAAAATCAACCAATTATCAGAATCTGTATATAAATATTATAAGCGTAGTAAGGAGCGCTCAACACCATTTGGTTTATTTAGTGAAACTTCAATAGGTTCATTTTCTTCTACAGAGAAATTAAACTTGAATGGAAAAACATTAAAAAAAGTACTCTTGGATTCAGAGTGGTTAATACGTCTAGTTTTTAAGATTGAGAAGGAATATTCTCGAGAATTAGCCTATAAAATAAATCCAGCCAACTATCAATTTGGAGATAGAGTTGTTCAATTGTTTTCTATAAATGATACTAAAATTGAAGAAGTCAACATAAAGTTCACTAAAGTTTATCAACTTATTGATGAGCTTTGTTGTGATAAATATGTATATTTTAACTGTATTATAGAAAAACTTGTTGAATCCTATGGTGAAGAGTATCGAGATATTGCAACATCATATATCATGAGTTTGATTGATAGTCATTTTCTAATTTCAAATATTAATTCAGAATTAATAATGAATTTTAAGTTTGAAGAATTCATTTCTAAAGTCAAAGAAATCGATAAGCAAAATCTTTATTATTTTAAACTAATAGCAATTAGCAACTTAATTGTTGAATATTCTGAATTGGAAATTGGGGATGGGATTGAAAAGCTTAAAGAAATCTACAAGTTAATGTCATCGTTAGTTGAAACCCCTAATTTTCTTCAAATTGATCTTTATAATGATGGTCAAATCCAATTAGGTAATGAAAATAAAACTCAGATAGTAGAATTTGCTGAGTTTCTAGTAAGTAATTCAGATCATGTAAAGCGTACTTATTTAGATGATTATAAAGAAAAATTTTTAGATAAGTACGGAGTAAATAGAGAAGTTCAGTTGATGGAGTTGTTTGATTCTAATTTAGGAATTGGTTCTCCATATGGATATCAGCACCCCAAAAATGATTTCTGGGAATCTTCGCCTTCTACTGTATATTTTAGTGAAAAAGAAGAATTAGAATATCTCAATAATTTTGAAAAAGCCTTAGAAACAGGTGGAAATATTCAACTTTATAATGAAGAAGATTTTTTTAATCAAGACAAAGATAAAATCAATCTAGGATTTGAGTTGTTCTTTTATGTTAATAAAGTAGATGGTAAAAGCGTACTAAGCTTAACTAATACAGGATGTTCTAAGAATTTAGGAGCTAGCTCAGGCAGGTTTTCTATTCTATCAGATAAATTGGAACATTATCATCAAACTATCACTCAAATTGTTGAAAACAATAATCACGTATCAGGGTATAACTCTTGTGAAATAACATTTTTACCAGAGAATCTTCGTCATGCTAATGTTATGCGCACAACAAATGTCAGAGAAAAAGTATTATCACTTTTTACGAATATAGATAAGAGAAGTCAAATTTTATCTGATATATATATTGGTATTGATTCTAAGAATAGTTTTTATGCTAGAAATTTCAAAACTAAGGAACTCTTAAAATTTTATAGTACAAATATGTATAACCAAATGATGTTTAGCAATGAATTACGGTTTTTATGTGAGATAGCTCAAGAAGATCATTTCGGAATATTCCCTTGGGAGATGGTTTATCAAAAATTTTCTCATATTCCTAGAATAGTATTTAAGGACATTATTGTTGCTCCTGAACGTTGGAGGCTTAGTGGAAGGATGTTGTCGAAGGATATTCATCAGATTATTCTTGAAAACAATCTTCCAACAAAATTGTATGTTGATAACAGTGATAATCGAATATTAATTAACCGTAATAATCCACTAGATAATCAACTTTTTGAAGATATTGTAAGAAAAAGTAGTAATAAAAATGAAGAATTATGTCTATCAGAGTGTATTTTTGATTCACACCTTGTAGAGAAGGAATCTACAACTCATATTTCTGATATAGTTGTTCCAGTATTTGCTAAGGATGAAATTAAGGAACCTAGGTACATAAAAGAAATATTACCAGAGGTTATTCCGACAAATGTTAGACAGAAAATACCATTTGATGAATGGCTCTACTTTAAATTGTATATGTCGGCAGATAGGCAAGAGGAATTTCTTTCGGATATAATGCCTCAAATTTTGAAGTTAGTAAATTTAGATGATGGGATGAGCTTCTATATCAGATATACTGATCCAAAATTTCATATCCGACTAAGGATAAGAACGCAGAATTTATATAAAAGTTTTGAAAAAATTCAAGAGATTTTTCAACTCTGCATACAAAACAAGTTAATATCAAATATAGATATTTCAACGTATGACAGAGAAATCGAAAGGTATGGGGGACTAGAAAGAATTCCTTTGGTAGAAGAAATTTTTTGTCTAGATACTGAAATAGTCATCAATTCATTAAGTTTAATTCGGCAGAAAAGATTAGATTTAACCCTAGATGATTTAGCAATAATATTTAACTACTTTTATCTCAAATCATTTTTTAAAGATAACAATAAAGAAATAATACAATTTTTAGAATTTGCTTGTCCAGAGCATTTAGACAGCCAAAATAGAGATAAAAATAGGAATACTGCATTAATTGATTTGTACTTAATAAAGGGATATTTAATAAATCTTCTTCCAGAACTATCTAAACTATGTCAAAGACTTAAGAAATTATCAGACAGTTGTATTCAATTATCAGATGACTATACATATATCATTTATGATAGTATCATTCATGTACACAATAATCGCTTATTTGGTATAAAGAGAGAAAATGAGACTAAGATTTATGCTATAATTCGCGGATTGATAATCAGTGAAGAATTTAGAAATGGGCACAATCATGGATAAATTTACACTAAAAAATTTTTTTCAAACAATTTTGACAATTCCTAAAACAATAAGATTAATTTTTCGAATAGAAAGAAAATATGCTAGCTATCTAATAATTTTAAACATATTACAATCAATAATTCCTTTAGCAAGCTTATTTATCTATCAAGAATTAATCAATGCTGTTTTAAAAAAAGGAAGTAACATTTTTTCAGTATTAATTGTCTATATATTAATGCAAATGATGCTATCAATACTAAGTCAGTTAAACTCATATATAAGTGAGAAATTTAATATGAACTTGTCCTATAATCTCAATTTGAAGTTATTGAAAAAAACATCATCTCTAAATTTAATAGATTTTGAACAAGCAGATACATACAATCTCATTGAAAATATTGTACAAGATAGTACATATAAGCCGTTCCAACTTTTCAATGCTATCATTGGTGTGATTACAGGGTTTCTATCTTTATTAACAAGTATTATTTATGTGTCCACTTGGAATGTGGCAGTATCGACTTTTTTACTGATAATTCCTGTTATTTCCTTAGTAATTTTTATGCGTGTTGGCCAGCTAGAATTTTTGATTCAATGGGAGCGAGCAAATTCGGAGAGGGAAGTTTGGTACATCAATTATCTTCTTACTCATGATTTTTCATTTAAAGAGATTAAACTAAATGGTATTAGTCAATATTTCATTGATAAATATGGAACATTGAAAAGAAATTTTATGAATCAGGATTTGAATATTTCGAAAAAGAAAGTTCTTTTCAGAGGAAGTTTGGATATTTTATTGAATTTTATTAATGGTATAGCTATTTTTATGATGATACAGTCAATTCAAAGCGGTAAACTTTTAGTAGGTAATTTTGTAAGCCTTATTCAAGCAATAACTCGTGTAAATACCTACTCACAATCTATGATCCAAAATACTTATATCATCTATAACACAAGTTTATTCATGGAACAATTATTTAAATTTTTTGATATGGAAGTAAGTAATATCTCAATTCAGAATAGTAGAATCTCAAGAATTGAAAAGCGCATTGACAAAATAAAAGTCAATAATCTCTCTTTTATCTATCCAGGAAGTGTCAAAAAAACTTTAGAGGATATTAATGTTGAGTTTAATAAGGGTGAACTTGTAGCAATTGTGGGGAAGAATGGTTCTGGTAAGAGTACCTTAGTAAAATTACTATCGGGATTATACCAACCTTCAGAGGGTCAAATATATTATAATAACGAATCTAGTGATGTCCTAGACTTGAGTTATTATCAAAATAATGTTTCTGTTCTTTTTCAGGACTTTGTGAAGTTTGAATTATCTGTGAGAGAAAATATTGGCCTAAGTGATGTAAACAGTATATCTGACTCCAAAATAAAGAAACATATTGATAACTTAAAAATAAATTTCTTAACCGCAGAAAACAATTTCAACCTTAATCAACGTTTAGGGACCTGGTTTAACGATAGTAGACAAATTTCAGGAGGACAATGGCAAAAAGTAGCATTGGCTAGGACTTTCTTCAAGAATGCAAGCATATACATTTTGGATGAACCAAGTTCAGCGCTTGATCCTGTTTCAGAGAAAGAAATATTTGATGAATTTGTAACTCGTTCTAGAGATAAGATTGCTTTGTTTGTGTCACATAATCTAATGGCTGCGAGTAGAGCAGATCGAATTATAGTTATGCAAGATGGACGAATTATTGATGAAGGAAAACATGACGACCTTATAAGTAAATCTAAATATTATAGGGAACTTTACTATTCAGAAAAGTACGAGGAGGAGTCTGATGGATGAAAATAAAGTTATTATTGATTTATCTGAGAAAGTATTTGCTAAATTTGATGAGCAGTTAAAAAGATATGCTGAACAACCGAATTATGATTTATTGACCTTGTCTTCTGGTTTACCTGGATTGATATTATTATCTTCAGAATTGACAAGTTTAACTAGTGAAAGAAAATACTCCGCTAGAACGGGTAAATATGTTAACTTTATGGTTAAACAAATGAGAAATTATGGTGTTTTATCGGATTCTTTATTTTCAGGAGTTTCTGGAATTGGAATAAGTATACTTCATTTAGTTGAAGAACACCCAGAATATCATAACTTATTGATTAGTTTTAATGAGTACATTAAGTACTATACGTTAAGTAAGATTGAAAATATAGATATTAAGAAAATCTCTCCTACAGATTATGACATCATAGAAGGAGTATCTGGAGTATTAGTTTATCTTTTATCTCAGGAGCAAGATGAAAATGATTATATAATAAACAGAATTATCAATTTCTTATCTGAGTTTTCACTAAAAAATTCTACTTTAACAGGCTTCTATGTGGAATCAAAGAATCAAATGTCCAAGACAGAGTCTAAGCTTTATCCGTTAGGATGTCTAAATTTTGGTTTAGCACACGGCCTTGCGGGTGTTGGCGCAATGTTGTCTTATTCAAAATTAAAAGGCCATTCTAATGAAAAATCTATTGCAGCAATCAAAAAAATTATAATGTTATACGAAAAACACGAGTTAAAAAATTATATGTGGAAAGAGGGATTAAGCGATATTGAACTAAAGAAAACAGAAAAAAGCAATTTACAGTATGAATTTATTCGAGATGCGTGGTGCTACGGTAGCCCAGGAATTAGTTTACTATATCTGTATTCAAGTTTGGCTCTAGAAGATAAGAAACTAAAATCTAAAGCTTGTAACATCTTGAAAGCATCCATCAGGAGAAGTAATGGTTTGGAACAATCTATTTTATGTCACGGATTTTCTGGAGCAATTGAGATTTGCCTATTTTTTAAAAAAATTTATAAAACAACTGATTTTGATGACTGTATAAAATCTCTTAAGGAAAAGTTAATTAGTGATTTTAGAGAAGACATGACATATGGTTTTAATACTACCGCGGAATTTGAAAATATAAAAACAAAAGATAATCTTGGTTATTTAGATGGAATAATTGGAATTCTGTTAACAATGATCGAACTAAATAACTTAAAGGTTACAACAAATTGGCAAAGGGCACTCTTATTATTTGATGATGTTATAAAGGAGGTGAAGTAGCATGAGGAAAATTTTATTTAGCTTAGTTGTTCTTATTGGAATTTGTACTTTAGTTGCATGTAGATTGGTAGACAATAAAACAATAGAGTTTCATGATCAATCATTTAATCAATTTACATATAAAGGAAATGATTATACAATCATGAATCAAATTGTTGATGAAAATGATCTAGGTACTGTGAAGGAATCTTTTTTTAAAACATTAGTAATTGATAGAAATAGCCAGAAAGTTGTTACTAAAAGTAATAGTGATACAGTATCATTAGCATATAGTGGGCTCTATAATTTTAGTGATGGTTTAGCTATTTCTATAAATGATTCTTATTATAAGGTTTCTTTGAGTTCGGATGTGCAATCCAATAATGAAATGCTGAGCTTGGAAGAGTTCAATAATAATTCAGCAGGTGGGGAACTTGCAATTGATCCATCTGATTGTAGGATAGTTAAATTTAATAATAAAAAATTTCGTATTTCATCTGATATTGTATCTGATGATAAACTAAAAGAATTTCTAGGAGTAATAGCAGATTCAAAAACATTTATTTTGAATACGGGACAAGAAATTTCTAAATCGGAACTAAATAAAATAGATTATTCTGGTTCTAATTCTAATGAAAAAAGAGAAGTTTGGGATTACGGAGAAGTTTATTTGTTAGCAGAAGAAGGAACCATAGCTGTTGAGATTAATAATGAATTTAGAATAGCGCGCATAGAATAAATTATAGATTATCTAGGTATTACATTGCTTATATAGCAAAATATCTTATTGTTACCTACTAAACAGAAACTTATTAAAATATAGATCAGCAAGTTCAGAAGAGCTTGCTGTTTTTTGGTACATATAATTTTTTTTGGAACAAGAGCACCATATTTTCACTCTTATAGTGAGGAGAACTCCTTGATTTGATAAAAGTGAGAAATAGCTATGGTTGAGATAAGGAGCCCTCCTTTTATGACTAAGAAAAAATCATAAACGGAGGCTGAAATGAAATATTATATTCACGTTAGAGGTAGTAAAATCCCCGTAACAGAAACGGTTTATAAAAGCTACTGGCAATTGGTCAATCACGAGAAGTATCTGAATAGAAAAGATAGGAAATTTGGAGTATTACCTTTTTCATCATTTGAAGTAGATGGGTTACTGCTAGCAAATGTACTGCCTGATACAACTGTTGATGTTGAACGTTTTATAGAAAACAAGCTCCTTATTGAGCAACTAAATGAGGCTTTATTAACCTTATCTGATAAAGAGTTTAAAATCATTGATGCTCTGTATTTTAGAGAGCATACCATCAGAGAAGTAGCAATAGAGCATGAGATGTCTGCGACTAGTCTATTTCGGATGAGAAATACAATTTTGGACAACCTACGAAAATTTTTTGAAAAATAAGGAAACAGGAGACTAAAAAATTCACTCTTTATAGTGAGAGGAATTTTTAGTCTCTTTTTGCCCTTTGACAATTGAATAATTCTAGGTGGGACTTTATTTATTTGTTGAGCAATAGAATGTAATGCGCCAGGAAATGAGCGGAAATCATTTATTCAAAAATAGGATGGTGACCTATCTGCCATGACACAAATAATGATAATGATACTTCTGACCGTTCAGGCTGCCAACGTAAAAGGACAGCGGGTGAAATTCCCATGATTGATATAACCAGTCATATCCACAGAGAATAACTAAGAGTAACATGTTATCAGGAGGGTAAGTTTTGGAACAATCAGTAGTAAAATATAGTATGCAACTTTCAATGCTTAATTTTTTATATTCCAGAAATATGTTGACTAAAAAGGAATATGAAAAAATTAAAAATAGACTGCGCATTAAGTACACAAATTAGCTGACCTTTTGATTTGAACGCGGTAATATAGAATCAAAAGGAGGAATTTCAGTATGAAAAAAAATAATGTTGAAATAATAAAAGCTGATTCTTTAGTTCGTCGTAGAGGCGACAATTTCGAAAGAGAGTCAAAAAGGGTTGCTGCTTATTGCCGAGTTAGTTCTGATAGCGAAGATCAGAAGAACAGCTATGAATCTCAGGTGAGACATTATAAAGATTATATCTCTCAGCGGTCGGATTGGGAACTGGCAGGTATCTATGCAGATGAGGGGATTTCAGGAACACAAGTAGGAAAGAGACAAGATTTTCAACGATTAATAAATGATTGTGTAAATGGAGAAATAGATTACATTGTCACAAAGGCAATTGCTAGATTTGCCAGGAATACCCTAGATACTTTGAAATATGTCAGAATGTTAAAAGATATGCAAATTGGAGTATATTTTGAGGAAGAAAATATAGATACCCTAACAATGGATGGAGAATTGCTTTTGACTATTCTAAGCTCCGTTGCACAGCAAGAAGTAGAAAATACATCTGCTCATGTGAAAAAAGGATTAAAAATGAAGATGCAACGTGGTGAATTGATAGGGTTTCAAGGATGCTTGGGGTATGACTATGATGTAGAAACCAAGCAACTTTCAATCAATAAAAAAGAAGCCAAAATAGTTCGCTATATCTTTGAAAGGTACTTAGAAGGTATTGGAGGAAAAGTAATTGCAAGGGAACTTGATGAACTAGGTTACAAATCGCCGAGAGGATTAGATCATTGGAATGATACAACAGTCTTAGGAATCATAAAGAATGAAAAATATAAAGGCGATATTCTAATGGGCAAAACTTTTACAGTGGATCCAATAAGCAAGAGACGTTTAAGTAATTTTGGTGAAGAAGATAAGTACTACATCAAAGATAATCATGAACCTATAATATCTAAAGAAGACTTTGAGAAAGCTCAGGAGATAAGACTTCGTCGAGCAGGAAATAAGAAGACTGCTGCAAATGTAAATGGCAAGCGTGAACGCTATTCAAAAATGTATGCTTTTAGTAGCATGTTAGAATGTGGTTTTTGTGGTTCAATATTATCTAGAAGAAGTTGGCACTGCCGTTCAGATTATCGCAAGGTTGTGTGGCACTGTGTTACATCGATAAAGAAAGGAAAGAAATTTTGTAAGCATAGTAAAGGATTAGAAGAGCTCGCTATTGAGGGGGTTTTCATGGAAGCTTACAGACAACTCTATCATTCAAATGAAAACTTAATGACAGACTTACTTGAAACGATTGAATCTGAATTGAATGACAATAGCCTTAACAAGGAACTAAAAAGGATTACAAACAAACTTCGAACATTACTAAAAAAAGAGGAAAATCTTGTAAATCTAAGGCTAGAAGGGAAAATTAGCGATACCATATACAATGAAAAGTACAATGAAATTTCCTCAGAAAAAGAGTTTCTAGCAGAAGAGAAGGTAAATATTGAAACAACCTTAAAATCAGAACTAGATGTAAAGAAAAGACTAACTGAGTTTAAGCACTTGCTATCTTCGCAGAAAATGCTTACGGAGTTTGATCGTGCAGTTTTTGAAAGTATTGTTGAGAAAATTATTGTAGGTGGAGTTAATAGCGACGGAGAAATTGATCCTGCAATGTTAACCATAATATTCAAAACAGGTGAAACTCAAAACAAGGATGGTAAACAATTTAAAAGTAAACGTAAAAATGCTAAACTAGAAACAGATAAATTGTGTCCTCAAAACAGTGACGAGGATAAAAAAATGTATTCTCAAGGACCAGACAACACACGTCGAGACGGTAGTATTGATGTCAAGGGTTGAGAAGTAGCGGCTGGAAATGGCTTGGTATGGCGGTATTTTGAAGATTTTAGGGAGTTGGAATTTTTTGGTTCTGGCTCTCTTTTTTGGTTGGGGGGAACATATCAACGAGGGAATTTTGATAGTTTGGTAGGTAAATCGGATAACGGTATAGTTGGGTAGGTGGTTAGGATGTTTTAGATTTAGAACAACCCTGCTTTGTATACACCTGAGAACGTTTCCGTGATATAATTATAGATAATTTGCATTTTATCTGGTGAGGTGAATAGGATGAGTGATTCAATGGAAGTACGTAAGCAGCAATATAAAGATTGGGCCAAAGACAATCTTGGTGAAAAAACCGGAATTTGGTATGCACCATACCTAGAAAAGCTCGGTTCCTTATTGAATAGGTTTGGATTGGGAAGTAGCTATTTTGAGAATTTTTTCTACTACAAGACCTTTGATGAGTTTAAAGAAGTTTATCAGAAAATTACTGGAGATACGGATAGCTCACTATCGGAAATTTTGAAAGGGAAAAGGAAAAATTACACAAAAGAGTTTGTTGAGATTAATGAAACATTTAAACAACAATATGCAAAAATGGAATACGAAAATGGAACTCGGAGTCAACCGACAAATTATGGTGGAATAGCTCAGCTAGGAACGATTTTGAGATCTTACCTGAAATTTTTGTTCTACGCTGATAACCCAGAAAAGACGTATCCAAAGAAAGAACAAAAAACATCAAGTTTAGACGGTCAAGTTGATGATAGTGTGAATTACTGGGTTTATGCTCCAGGTGATGATGCTAGACTTTGGGAGGAGTTTTATTCCTCTGGAGTCATGGGACTTGGTTGGGATTTTTTGGGTGATTTAGAACAATATGAAAATAGGACTAATGTTGAGAAAGTTATCTCGAAACATCGGAATGATGACAAACGTCCGACAAATGATTCAAAGGCTGTTTGGGACTTCTATAAAGAAATTAAGCCTGGCGATATTGTGTATGCAAAGGCGGGAGTGAAACGCATTGTTGGGAGGGGTGTTGTCACAGGAGATTACTATTTTGATAATCGAGTTTCAGAATATAAGCATCGTCATACCGTTGATTGGACGAGTAAAGGTTTTTGGGATTTGCGAGAACAAGTTGCACAAAAAACACTGACTAACTTCAACGATTATCCCGATTTTATTGTCTATATGGATCAGCTCATCAATGGAGAACCAATAAACGAAAAGACACATTTGATTAATGAATTCAGAGTTTGGCTCTCACAGCAAGTACAACAAAATGGTGAGTTGCTGAATGACAAAACCATCACTCAAAAGATTTCTTCTTTGAAGGATATTGAAAAAGAGTTCAATGTATTGATTTTCGGAGAAACGGATACCGAAGCATTGAAGAATATAAAAGAAACGGTTCTCAATGATGACAGCTATGACCGATACAAGGGTGTTTCAGGAAGTTCCATTGATTATTACATTCGCTACGTTGAATCAAGACCATCAGCGGTAGAGAATGAATCGTATTCTAAGGAAGATTTTCTTTCTGAGGTGTTTATCAATGAAGATGAACTTGGAAAGCTTCAATCTGTCTTGCAAAATAAGAAGAACCTAATTTTGAAGGGTGCTCCCGGAGTTGGGAAGACTTTCATCGCTGATAGATTAGCTTATCTCATGATGGAGGAGAAGGATGACTCACGAATTCAGATGATTCAATTCCATCAAAGCTATAGCTACGAGGACTTTATAGAAGGCTATCGACCAAAAGCAGATGGAGAAGGATTTGAATTAAAACAAGGTCCATTTGTTAAGTTCGCCCGAAAGGCTTCTCGAGATCCTGAACGTGAGTATTTCTTCATTATTGATGAAGTCAATCGTGGAAATATGAGTAAGATTTTTGGGGAACTCATGATGTTGATTGAAACAGATAAGCGTGGAAAATCAGTCAACCTGCTTTATTCAAATGAAAAGTTTTCAGTCCCTTCAAATCTCTATATTATAGGAATGATGAATACAGCTGACCGGAGTCTTGCATTGTTGGATTATGCCCTGAGACGGAGATTTTCTTTTTACGATATAGCACCTGCATTTGAAAATTCAACCTTCCTTGATTATATCAACAGTATTGGTTCGCCAGTTATGGTTCAAAAAACAATCGATACCATCAAATCTCTCAACAAAACGATTACAGAGGAACTCGGGAAAGGATTTCAAATCGGTCACAGTTATTTTGTTAGCGATGCATTTACAGTTGATGCGGAATCAAGGCTTGTTGAGGTTATCGAATATGAGATAATTCCTCAGCTCTATGAGTACTGGTTTGACGATGAGGAAAAAGCTGAGGTTTGGGCGAATAAATTGAGGGCGACCTATTATGGAGAATAATTCTAAAATCCCGATTCAGAATATTTATTACATGCTCTCATATGCTTATCAGACATTAGGCCTATCAGAATATCAACGTATGGATGTGGAGCAGTTCCGTAACGTAAAAGACTTGTACACTGAGATTTTGAAGGTTGGTTTGCCTGCTTTAATTCGAGGAGGTCTAATTAAAGATTACATTCGAGAATCTGATAAGACAACAGTCATCAAGGGGAAAATGGATATTAATGCATCTATCAAACGTAATGCACTTGTCGATAAGAAGCTAGTCGTATTATATGATGAGTTTTCTGAGGACGTGCTTCTGAATCAGATTTTAAAGGCCACAATTGATTATCTCAGTAAGAGTCCTGATATCCCAAAGTATCATAGGAGATTCTTCTTCGGTTTATTACCGTATTTTGCCGAAGTAACCGAAGTTGAACTGAATCTAGGACTATGGAAGAAAGTTTGTTATAATCGCCAAAATATACGTTATCAGTTCCTTATTGATGTTTGTAGATATTTGTATGAAGAGTTGCTCTTGGATGAGTCATCAGAAGAACATTGGTTGAGGCAGGTAGAAGATGAGCAGAGGTTATCATCGCTTTATGAAAAGTTTGTATTTGCTTTCTATAAACGTGAGACCGATTATATGGTTACACACCCGCAGATTCCATGGATTACAGGAAGTGGCTTCACGGATGCATTGCCGGTTATGCAAACAGATATCGTTCTTAAGAATGGAAATAAGACACTAATAATCGATACAAAGTTTTACTCTGAAAATATGGCAACAAAATATGCTGGTGGCAACGCCAAGCAGAAGAGTGCAAATTTATATCAGCTGTTCACCTATATAAATAATTGGATTCCTCAAGATGGAGAGGTCGTTGGTGGAATGCTACTATATGCAAAGACGACAGATGAACCTCAACCAAATCATCATTATGAACTCAATGGAAATAAAATTAGTGTAGTGACGTTGGATTTAAATCAGGAATTTGCCGCCATCAAGGAGGAGTTGTTAACTCATGCGAAATCATATTTTTATTCACAATAGCACAAGTGCCACCTTGAAGAAGTAAATACAAGGAAGCAACTAGAATTAAATTAGTATTTCTAATACTAAAAAAAAGTTTTTGAAATTCTATATTGACGTATGAGGAAAATCGTGATATGATATCTTTGCTGAAAGAAAAAATTGCTTGGGCATTGAGCCCAAAAAATTTTAGTCCTATGAATTTAGTATTCTTATTACTAAATGATGGTATAATGAAAACAGGGAATGGAGGGTTTATATGCCTGAGAAACTAATATGGAAAATTGCAAATGATTTTCGTGGAAAGGTTCGAGTAGAAGAAGTGTCAGGGCTCTTTGCTGGTCTTGCCCTTTTGAAGTTTTCTAATCGTAATGTGATTAAGAATCTGGTACTCCAAGATAAAACGGCATTGGTGCATTCCTTGTCTGAGTTAATTGAGTCAGATTCATATGGAATGTTGAAGGGATTACCTATGAAAATTGAAGGTATCATTTCTTCAATTCCTGACAGTAAATACCGTGAGATCCTTAAGGCTACGAACGAATTTGAAGCTAAGATGCTTATTGAGGCAGCGCTTATAATCGAAGTTGAAGGTTACGGAGCTAAACGTCAAATGGGGACAGTGATGACCGCTCAATTTATCAATCAGATAATTGTTGGGCTTGCTGGTGTTGAAAAAGGAGATTATGTATTGGATCCAACTATGGGGACAGGAGGAACTCTTGTAGAAGCACTAAAAGAGTCGCCAGCAAAAGTAGTTGGGCAGGAGATAAACGAAAGAATTGCAACTTTAGCATTCATTAAACTCATTGTTTACGGGGCGGATCGTTCGAGTTTAGAAGTGTATATCGGTGATTCGTTGGCGAATCCCCACTACTTAGGAAGTAACCGCAGATACGATAAAGTCATTCAAGTACCCCCATTTGGAATGCGTTTGATGCAAACATTGTCTGATGATGTATATGGGCGGTTTCCGTTTGGCCCATTGACCCGCTCATCTGGAGACTGGGCATTTGCAAGCAACGCAATTTCCTCCCTAAAAGTAACTGGAGGTAAAGCTGTAATCGTTGTTCCAAATGGTGCATTATTCCGAAGTGGTCCGGATAGTGTCATTAGGCAATCTATTTTAGATTATGACTTGATTGAAACAATCATTTCATTACCTGAAGGAATGTTTACTGGGGCAATAGTTCCAACTTCCATATTGGTTTTTAACAATAATAAGGAAGAAATGGCAGAGAAAAGAATCCAGTTTATCAAAGTTACCGAAGACATGATTACTATTCAAAATAGGCGTGAAAGAATACTTTCTGAAGCGACTGTTAATCAGATTTTAGAAGTTTATCGTACAAAAGAGGAAGTAAAATATTTTTCTGCAAATGTTCCATTAAACGAGATTAGAAATGCGGACTTATCGGTTGATTCATATGTGGTTCAAGATACCTATGATATTGATGGCATGGAAATAAAAGTTGACTTCCATCAATTTGACGAGATGGATACAATTCCACTAGGAAAGATTGCAAATATTGGACGTGGCTATAATCTGACGAGAAGCAATGAAAGAGAAGATGGCGATTATCAGGTAATCCGAATTTCAGATATATCCGAAGAAGGAATAAACTACGAAAATCTCATTAGAACCACTTCTGAAGGCGCAAGGATTGATAACTACACTGTACGTAAGGGAGATTTGCTTCTGAGTGTCCGTGGAACTACTAACAAAGTTGGGCTTGTGGACCGGGAACAAGATAAGTTGCTTGTCAACGCAAATTTGGTAAGGATTCGACCACTAAAAGGTTACCTTTCGGAGTGGTTGAAACTATATTTTGAAAGTCCGATGTCTCAAATACTCTTAGAACGTATTTCTAAAGGGACAACAATTAGACAAATTAGTATTCATGATTTGCGTGATTTTCCAATTCCGAAGTTAACTTTGGAACAACAGCAGCAAGCGTTGAATAAATATAAGGAAGAAATGGATGAAATTGAACGGCAGTTAACCGATTTGAAGGCAAAAGAACATCACGTTAAGCGTGATTTCTATAACTCGATGGGAATCGCAGAAGCGTTCCAAATTGTTGATTAAGAGGAGGATATGAAATTGGCAAAAACAAATGCAAACTTAGGGTTTGAGAAAGAATTATGGGCAGTAGCAGATAAGCTACGTGCTTCAGGGAGTATCTCTGCTGCAGATTATCGGAAAGTTGTAATCGGACTCATTTTCTTAAAGTATGTGTCTGATACTTTCGAATGGAAATATGATGTGCTTGTTGCAGAAGGCGAAGGATTTGAAGAAGAAAAAGATGCCTATACAATGGAAAATATCTTCTTCGTGCCAAAAGATGCACGGTGGTCGTATATTTCATCGAAGGCTCACACGCCAGAGATTGGTCAGGTCATAGATGACGCCATGCGTGCTATCGAAAAAGAGAACAAGTCATTTAAGGGAGTTCTCCCAATGAACTATGCGAATTCAGATTTGGATAAGCAGACCTTGGGTGAAGTGGTTGACATGTTTACGAATAACATCAACTTACGAGACCATAACGAAGAAAAGGACTTGTTGGGGCGTACTTACGAATACTTCATTGAACAATTTGCAGCACATGAAGGGAAAGGTGGCGGAGAATTCTATACGCCAACTTCTATCGTAAAAACAATTGTTGCTGTACTTAAGCCATTCAAGGGGCGCGTGTACGATCCGGCATGTGGATCTGGAGGAATGTTTGTTCAATCCGCAAATTTTGTCAAAGAACATTCTGGCAAAATTGATGACATCTCCATCTATGGTCAAGAGGCAAATGCTGATACTTGGAAAATGGCCAAAATGAATATGGCAATTCGAGGGATTGAAGCAAACTTTGGCGAGTACCAAGCAAACACTTTCACGAATGACCTGCACAAAAATCAGAAAATGGACTACATCATGGCGAATCCCCCATTTAACATCTCTGATTGGGGAGCTGATAAGCTGAAAGATGATAAACGATGGGTGTATGGAACACCACCAAATAGTAACGCCAACTATGCATGGATTCAGCACATGATTTCTCATCTTTCGCCAAATGGGAAAATCGGCCTAGTTCTAGCAAACGGTTCACTTTCAACAAATCAAAGTGGTGAAGGTGAAATCCGCAAGAAAATCATTGAAGCAGATTTGGTTGAAGGGATTGTCGCATTACCAACGAACTTGTTTTATAGCGTAACTATCCCTGCATGTCTGTGGTTCATTTCTCGGAATAAACCACAGAAGGGCAAGACTGTATTTATTGATGCACGTAAGATGGGAGAGTTGGTTGACCGTAAACACCGTGATTTCAGCGAGGAAGATATTGCACGTATTGCTGATACATTTGAAGCTTTCCAAAATGGAACGTTAGAAGATAAAAAAGGCTTCTGTGCAGCAGTAGATACAGCTGAAATAGCTAAACAGGATTATATCTTAACACCTGGTCGTTACGTTGGCATTGAAGAACAAGAAGATGACGGTGAGCCTTTTGAAGAAAAAATGGAGCGTCTTACTTCTGAACTATCTGAAATGTTTGCTCGCTCACATGAGCTAGAAGCAGAAATCAAAGAACGATTGGGGGCGATTGGGTTTGACATCTGATTATAAAACAACATCATTAGGTGCTGTGGTAGATTTTATTGCTAAAGGCATTCCGCCAAAGTACACTGATGAAAAAAATGAGAATTCTATTGTTGTGTTGAATCAAAAAACTAATCGTAACTTTCAGATTGACTATTCTGTTGCTAGACTAAACGATTTAACAAAGAAAAAGGTTGCGGCAGAAAAACTTCTAAAAGATAACGATATCCTTATAAATTCAACAGGAGTAGGGACAGCAGGGAGAATTGCACAGCTATTTTCTGTACCAGAGCCGACTACAGTTGATGGACATATGATTATTCTTCGAGCAGATTGTAGAGAGATAGATCCGATATATCTTGGATATGCGCTGAAATCACAGCAGCCTAAAATTGAGAGTCTGCAAGAAGGCTCAACTGGGCAAACTGAGTTGAATAGACAAAGACTGTTGGATGAGATTCAAATATCTTTTCCAAAAGATAGGGGGAAACAGGAAGCGATTGGATCAATATTCTTAAGCATTGATAACCGTATCGAACAAAACAAAGAGATAAATCATCATTTAGAGCAGGTAGCGGTATCAATTTTCGATGAAATGTTCCCAAACGTTAACTCTGGTGAACACACAATCGGTGAGTATATTACACCAAAGCGAGGTAAAGGCCTATTATCAAAGAATGCAGTTGCCGGTTCAATCCCAGTGATTGCTGGTGGACTTCAACCTGCAACGTATCACAATACTGCAAATACTAAGGCGCCCGTTGTCACAATTTCGGCATCTGGAGCAAATGCAGGATATGTTGGTTTGTGGAACACATCTGTTTGGTCCTCTGATTCATCTTTCATCGATTCAGTAATGACTGATAATGTTTACTTTTGGTATATCATGCTTTCAAAACGTCAACAAGAAATCTACGATATGCAGACAGGTTCTGCTCAACCACATATTTACCCCAAGCATATTTCAATTATGCCAACAATTGAACTGGAGCAGAGTTTAGTTGACGAATATAATTCTCGTGTTACACCTTTGTTTGAGACTATTGGTGCTAACACATTACAAAATAGAAAGCTAGAAGAAACCCGAGACTCTTTACTTCCAAAATTGATGTCAGGCGAACTCACCTCGGCTGACTAAGCCGCTAAATGATGATTTAGCAACTATCCCTCACCTTGCTTCCGGTGATAAAATATAGTAATTATCAAATTTAGTGGAGGTTAAGATGAAAGATAAAGTGATTACCGAAATTCAAACAAAAATGGCTCATGTTTTGAATAATGAGCAGTTAAATATGTTGCAGAAAGTGATGTTTGGCGTTTTACAGAGTGTTGAGCTAATACAGAGTTCTTGTGAGGATACCCAAGAAATCAGCAACAATGGGTTATTAAAGGCTTTTTTATCAGCAAAGCGCATTGAGGGATGCTCGGAGAAATCCCTCAAGTATTACGAAACTACGATAGGAGCAATGCTAGGAAAAGTGAATTTGACAATTCGTGAAATATCAACTGACTCATTGAGAGGTTACTTAGCTGATTATCAACTTGAACGAGGATCGAGCAAAGTGACGATTGATAATATGCGAAGAATTTTTAGTTCATTTTTTGGTTGGCTAGAGGATGAGGATTATATCCTGAAAAGTCCGGTTCGTAGGATTCATAAAATCAAAACGGACAAACCAATAAAGGAAACCTTTTCTGATGAAAGTTTGGAGCTACTGCGTGATGCCTGCGATGAGGTACGTGATTTGGCGATGATTGATTTGCTTGCATCAACTGGTATGCGTGTTGGAGAACTTGTCCGCTTGAATCGGGAGGATATCAACTTTCATGAGCGAGAGTGCGTTGTTTTTGGGAAAGGCGGAAGTGAGCGAGTAGTTTACTTTGATGCTAGAACAAAAATACATCTGTTGAACTATCTAGAGTCTCGAACAGATAAGAATGTGGCATTATTTTCAACTCTTGCTTCTCCGCATGAAAGATTGCAGATTGGCGGAGTCGAGACACGGCTTCGTGAGATTGGCAAGCGGGCTGACTTGAATAAAGTTCATCCCCATAAGTTCAGAAGAACACTAGCTACTAGAGCTATAGACAAAGGAATGCCTATTGAGCAAGTTCAACACTTGCTAGGGCATGTGAAGATAGACACAACCATGCATTATGCGATGGTCAATCAGGCGAATGTGAAAAATTCGCACAGAAAATTTATAGGATAAGGAGTGATTTGAAATGGCTAAGAATTGGTCAAATATTAGGCTTGGTGATATTTGTCAAACGAATAAAAGTACATATTCACTTTCTGAAAAGTGGGATTATGTAAACTACCTTGATACAGGAAACTTAACTCAAGATAAAGTCAGCGATTACCAGCATATTGTGCTGGGACAAGATAAATTGCCCAGTAGGGCAAGAAGAAAGGTTGAGGTCGATGATATTTTATATTCAACCGTGCGGCCAAATCAACTTCATTATGGTATTGCAAGAAAGCTACTTCCGAATACGTTGGTCTCGACTGGTTTCGCAGTAATAACAGTGGACAAGGAAAAGGCAAATAGTGACTTCATATACTATTACCTGACACAAAATGATGTAACCGAAACTTTACAGGCAATTGGCGAGCAAAGCACATCGGCTTACCCATCAATAAAACCAAGTGATATTGAAAATTTAGAAATAAGCTTGCCTACACTAGAAGAACAGGAAGTTATTGCACATACACTTCGAAGCCTGGATCAAAAAATCGAGGTTAATAGAGAGATAAATCATCATTTAGTGGCTTAATCAGTGACTGAAACTTCGCCAGACATGAGTTTGGGCAATAGTGAATCTCTTGCTTTGATTAACTTATCGTTCTCTAAGATATTATTACTAATCTGTTCAAAAATTGGCATCGTTATCTTTGAAAAATCATCAAGCACTTGAGATGTTGGTAGATATACTTTAGCTTTCTTGAAAATATCTTTACGGTAAAAATCTCGAGCGCTGCCGCTGGACCAACCACGGACCTGATCGTTAATTCGTTTGACATTGAAGTGAATAAACGATTCTGGGATCTCTGGAATAATAGACCTAAAACGCCACATATTTTGATTTTGCAATGAAGGGGTATTCAACTCGGTTATTAAGCTGATTTTTCCAACACTTGCACCAACCATTACTAGTACGGTATCAAACTTATTTAGGACAAAATTACGATATTTGGCGTCATTGTAGAACTCTGAAGGCAACATAATCAAGTCATTATTATTTACGTATCCATTATCGAAGTTAGTCGTACGAATCATTCGTACTCCATCAGAAACGTAGTCTTTGCTTTTGAATGCGTAACCGTTTTGCACGGTTGATATTTCATCAAAGTCAACTTCTTTCCATTCTGAGGGTAAAGTGCCACCAAAAGGTACATAATCAACAAACCAAGAGTTGAAAATAGCTTGTACTATGACCGATAAATGATGATTTATCTCTTTGTTTTGTTCGATACGGT
>NZ_ATVP01000001.1:25921-253798 GCF_000420785.1 Streptococcus hyovaginalis DSM 12219
TTTCCATTCTGAGGGTAAAGTGCCACCAAAAGGTACATAATCAACAAACCAAGAGTTGAAAATAGCTTGTACTATGACCGATAAATGATGATTTAGAGGATAAAAATAGGTATAGAACGGAGGTATTACATGGAAAATCAAAGTAGTTATTACAAAAATTTGATTAAGCAAGTGCTAGAAAGCTCAGAATCTGACACTTGGAAGTCAGCGGTTACTGAATGGGAAATTTATGATGTAGAGGAGGACGAAAAACAGTTAGAGTCTTGTATCTGTGGTAAAGAAAACTTCCGATACCTATACACAATTCGAAATAAGCTGAACGATAATCAGCTTTATCCTATTGGAAGTCAGTGCATTAAGAAGTTCAATCAAGAAGATTTGACGGATGAGATAAATGTGAAAGAGCAAATGTTTAAACTCTTGCATGCAGTTGAAGATAATGCTTTTCTTAAATTATCCTCGGATTTCTTTTCAAGAAAATTATTATTGCATCTGTATGAACAAGGAGCGTTTAAAGAAACACCTTATAATCATTTTGATGCACGTAAAGAATACCAATTTATGTTAGATATGTTTAATAAACGTTCTCGTTCAGAAAAACAAGATAAAAAAGCTACAGCTATTATATTAAATTCAATAAAGCCATTTCTTCAAGCGCAGCTTGCTGAAAAGGTTAGAAAGTAAGGAGGTGTGAAAATGGCCTATGCTGAGAGCAATTATGAAGAAGCAATACTAGAGTTCTTTGAAGAACTGGGGTACAACCGTGTACTCGGATATGACATTAACCATGACTATTACAATCCATTATTTATGGATGAACTGGAGATTTCTCTGCAACGAATTAATCCTACTTTGCCATTTGTCGCAATTGAGGAGGCAGTTGGGAAATTACAACATTTTGAAAATGGTTCTCTTTTACAAAAAAACAGAGTATTTATGGATTACCTTCAAAATGGACTACCAGTTTCCTATTATCATGCGGGTGAGCAGAAGACTTCGATTGTCTATCTAGTTGATTACGATGAAGTTGAGAATAATACGTTTACTGTTGCGAACCAATGGACAATTATTGAGCAACAAGAACATCGCCCGGATGTCCTCGTATTTCTGAATGGGATACCAGTTGTGGTTTTTGAATTGAAAAGCCCATCAAGAGAAGAAACGGATGCATCCGATGCTTACTTACAGTTGAAGACGTACCAAAAGAATATTCCGATTCTCTTTAACTACAATGCCTTCAATGTCATGAGTGACATGGCAATTTCAAAAGCTGGAACGATTACCGCTGGTGAAGACCGCTTCATGGAGTGGAAAACAAAAGATGGAAGCTATGAGAACACTCAATATGCCCAATTCGATACTTTTATTGAAGGAATGTTCGACAAGAAGCGGTTTTTGGACATTTTGAAAAACTTTATTTGTTTCTCAGAAGATGCCAAAATCCTATCAGCCTATCATCAATACTTTGCAGTTAGAAAGGCAGCTGACTCAACTTTTTCGGCAACAAAAGGTGATGGACGAGGTGGTGTTTTCTGGCATACACAAGGTAGTGGGAAATCGCTATCAATGGTTTTCTATGCTCATTTACTTCAAAAGGTATTGGAGTCGCCAACGATTGTTGTAATCACGGATAGAAATGATTTGGACGACCAATTGTTCAGCCAATTCTCAAAGTGCTCAGATTTCTTGAGGCAGAAACCAATTCAGGCTGAAAGCCGTGAAAATCTGAAAGATTTGCTTGCAGGTCGTGTAGCAAACGGCATTATTTTCACGACAATGCAAAAGTTCGAGGAAACTGACGAAGCGATATCAGACAGACGTAACATTATTGTGATGGCTGATGAAGCGCATCGCGGACAGTATGGTCTTGAAGAAAAAGTAGGAACAGATGGGAAAATACGAATTGGGACAGCTCGCATTATTCGTGATCAGCTTCCAAACGCAACGTATATTGGATTTACTGGGACACCTATTTCAAGTAAAGATAAATCAACTACTGAGGTTTTTGGTAACTATATTGATGTTTACGATATGACTCAAGCTGTCGAAGATGGCGCCACAAGACCTGTCTATTATGAAAGCCGCGTTATTCATCTCAAACTTGATGACAGCGTACTTAAGCTGATTGATGATGAGTACGAGGTCTTAGCAGATCAAGCGGAAGAACACGCTATTGAAAGGAGTAAGAAGGAGTTAGGAAAGCTTGATTCTATTCTTGGTGCTGATACGACTATCAATGCTTTGGTAGATGACATCATTTCACATTATGAAGAAAACCGTGCCAATGAACTAACTGGAAAAGCCATGGTTGTGGCATATTCTCGTCCAATTGCGATGAAGATATACAAAATGATGCTCGAAAAACGCCCCCTTTGGAAAGATAAAGTAGGCGTGGTGATGACTTCCGGGAATAATGATCCTGAAGAATGGCATGATATTATCGGTAATAAACGCCATAAAGAAGAAATGGCTAAAAGGTTCAAAGATAATGACGACTCCTTCAAAATAGCAATCGTTGTTGACATGTGGCTAACTGGATTCGATGTACCAAGCCTCGCAACCATGTATGTTTATAAGCCGATGCAGGGGCATAACCTTATGCAAGCAATTGCCCGCGTTAATCGTGTTTATAAGGACAAAGAAGGTGGGTTGGTTGTTGACTATGTTGGCATCGCTAGTGCATTAAAGCAAGCGATGAACGACTACACCAAGCGTGATAGAGGTAACTTTGGTGATACTGATATCGCTAAGACAGCCTATCCTAAGTTTGTTGAGAAGTTAGAAGTCTGCCGTGACATGTTCTTTGGGTTTGATTATTCGAAATTCATGGATGATTCAGCCACAGACTTGGTACGTGCTAAAACAATCAGTGGAGGGGTTAAGTTTATCACTGGAGTGAAGGAAGAAAAACATAAGGAAACCTTTATTAAGGAATCAATGTTACTCCGCCAAGCACTTCAGCTTTGTAGGTCATTGCTTACGCCAGAGGAACGTTTCGAGGCAGCTTACTTTGAAGCAGTTAGGACACTCCTAACCCGTGTGACAGGCAACTCAAAACCACTGTCTCTTAAAGAAATTAATGCTCGAATTAACGAACTGCTTAAAGCAAGTATTAAGAGTGAAGGTGTAATAAACCTGTTTTCTGATGTAGACACAGGATTTTCGTTGTTTGATCCGAAATTCTTAGATGAGATAGCTAGGATGAAGGAGAAGAACTTAGCTGTTGAATTATTGAAGAAATTGATTGCCGAGCAAGTGGCATTGTATAAGCATACCAATCTCGTTAAGTCCGAAAAGTTCTCTGAAAAACTTGGACGGGCGATGAAAGCATATCTTAATGGGATGTTATCCAATGAAGAAGTTATTCAAGAGCTTATGAAGATGGCAAAAGAGATGGCTTCGGCTAGTGAGGAAGCAAATTCATTAGGGTTAACGGATGAAGAACTTGCCTTCTATGATGCCTTGACCAAACCTGCTGCCATTAAGGATGTTTATGAAAACGACCAATTAGTAGCTTTGACACATGAACTTACAGAAATGCTACGTAAGAGTAGAACGATTGACTGGCAACAGAAAGAATCTGCCCGTGCTCGAATGAGAATGATGGTTAAGCGACTACTTAAGAAATATAAGTACCCGCCAGAAGGTGAAGAAGAAGCGATGAAGACGGTAATCAGCCAATGTGAAATGTGGACGGATACTGGGGCAGAGTATTTTGATGTTCATGCAGTAAAGCCAGCTTATCAGCAGGACCTAGCGATGGTCGCTGAAGATAAGGCTGAATATAAAACAGATAAATAAAAATTCGGCTGTAGTGGATTTACCTCTACAGCAAATGCATAAAGGTTAGGGGAAGAGAGTCATGGTACAACAGCGTTCATTTCAAAAATATGTAAGTAAGCATCACGAGAATGATTTGTTTGATGCCGTGGCGTCTTTTATTTCGGGTAATATCGATGATTTAGAGTTATGGTCAAACACGATTGATGTAGATAATCTTGATGAAGAAAATGTATCTTTTGAAGATATAGTGGTCAAATATGTTTATGTGAACGGGGATAGCATGAGCAATGATATTGAGTTCGATGTTGTCGTATTTGGAGATGTTTGCTTCAAAGAAGTGTCTAGGAACAATGATGAAGAGGGGAGTTGCACCAAGTGGTTCAGGTTGAATTGTCAAGCCAACACTTGATGGTGAACTTTAAAACTTCACGGTTTTGGAAGTAGAACCCTATGATAAAAAGCAGAACCATTTTCAAAGAAGACTATCTGATGCTTTAGTCCCAATCATTTCAAAAGATGATATTGATTTTGAGGCTGAACAATTCTTATGTCAGTATTTCCCAGACGCATTGATGACACCTCAGTTCATTGATCCACTGTATATTGCAGAAAGAATGGGGCTAAATATTGTCTATCATGAAATCTCAGATGATTGTAGCATCTTCGGGCAGATTTACTTTCATGATGCTGCTATCAACGGGAAGGAATTCAAAGCAAGAACCATTCTGATTGACCCTAGAATTACAGACGAACGTGGAATTGGTGGACTGGATATTACAATTATTCATGAGTGCCTCCATTGGCACAAGCACCGACTGGCATTCGAGTTGGTGTGTCTGTATCATCCTGATCTTTCAAATATCACGACAAGTGTTGACGAGTTCAGAGAAATTGTTACTTCTAACATGACACCAACGGATTGGATGGAACTTCAAGCAAGAGTCATAACTCCTAAAATTTTGATGCCAAGAAAAATGGTTGCTCAAGAAATTGAGATGAAGCAACGTGAATTGTCAGCTCAGGGTGTTAGCGACCTAGATGCAACAAATTTGACAATTGAGTATCTTGCAGGCTATTTTGGTGTTTCCATTCTGTCAGCTAAGATTCCTATGGTTGAATTAGGATATGAAGAGGCTATTGGAGCTTTTAATTATATCGATGGCGATTATGTCCCACTGCATCGCTGGAAGAAAGGTGCTCTTGAGACTAATCAAACCTACTTGCTAGGGCTTATTGATGCGACACATCCGCCGGCGAGACAAGGTGATCCCTTGTGCTTCCAGACATTTCTAAATCTTTCTAGCGCCGTATCTGGACTTACTGTCAAGAAAAATGTTCTTCACCATTTCTTCAAGTTGTGCCTCAGATACTGGCACTACAGCTTTGTAGTAATAGCTAGAGAGAGGAATCTTCAACCAACGACACATGGCTGAAATGCTGTATTTATCCTTGTTAGCAGTGATTATTTCCCTTTTCGTGCCATAATCACTGCCGCTTGCTTTAGAATGTCTAATTGCATTTCGAACTCTTTATTTCGTTTTCTGAGTTCTATCAACTCACGTTGTTCATCTGTCAGATTATCGACAGCTTTAAAGGAACCAGTTGTTCTTGCTTGTTTAACCCACTTATCGAAGGTTGAGGGTGTTAAATCATATTCTTTGATCAGTTCACTGCATTTTCTACCTGCATTGTGCAAGTCAACGATTTGTTGTTTGAAGTCATCTGTGAAGTAACGGCGAATTTTTCTAGACATATCTGTTCTCCTCTTTTCTTTAGTGTAGAACACTTTATAAATTCTGTCTAGTTTAGTGTAACCTATTCAGAGTACTACCTTACTGATGTTGAGGACCTAGAAACTAATACATATTACATAGATTCTAGATGGGCGCAATCATTCTCTCGTATCAGTTTGGCATAAATATAAAAATGATGGAAGAACAAAATGACCTAGTATTAATATTAGGTCATTTTAGTTTTCGGACTTTTGAAAGAATGTGGTAATGGTAATCGGTTTTCAGATTTAGCATGTACTAGTCGTATCGATATTTCAGTTGTTTTGAGTTTTCTCTGACGAAGTTTTGAAGTTGCTGTTTCAACGATTCCATGTAAAAATCTTTCAAGCATTTCAATATCATTACATCCTTTGCTATGGATTTCTGAAAATTGTACTGTGTTTTTTTCTTGTTTCATTTTAATCCCTCCAATCCACCAGCGGAATGTCCACCGATAAGTTTACTACGTTCAATATTTCTGGAACCTTCAGTTAGGACGGTTCCTTTTTGTATGGCTAAAAAGCCAAACTGTTCTCTGACAACATCAATAGCTGTCTGAAGTCTATTATCTTTTTCAATTTGTTCTACATCATCAAAGAGTGATAGTAGAGTATAGCTTTCATCTACGAAACCACTATAAGATATACCAATTTGTCTCACTGCACCAGAGATGTATTTCTTTCGGAATAATCCAAGTACATGGCCCACCATTATTTTTGGGAGATTTGCTGGTTCAATTTTTTTCTGAGCATTAATAGATTTTTTCATCTCAGTCCTAGAATAGCTAATATGGATTGAAACAACAGTAGCTTTCTTATGGGCTGATCGTAGCCGATTAGCAACCTGGTCAGCCATTTCAGCTAATACGATTTCAATATAGGCGGTACAGGATGGAGGGAATTCACATTCCCGAGGGTAAAACTTTATTTTTGTGTGCTAAATTGTAAAATAAAATGCAACAAAAAAACTCATAGCTCCTCAATCGTTAGATTTTATGTCTAACTTTTGGGGTGGAGTTCAAAAACAAGGTTTTTTGCTTTTTGGTGGGGAAGTATCAGAGTGAGAGTTGAAGCTGAATGAGTAGGTTTGATAGCATGATAGATTGAGAGTTTAAGAGTTTGTTTCTATAAACTCTAAGGGAATTGTTAGTTCAGTTTTTCTCGAATAGTTGAAAGTAGCGGTGCTAGGCGCTGCTTGTCTTCAATCATATAATTGGCATAGATGGGAACAGTGGCAACCTCGTCAGTGATTTTTAGGGCAATTCTACGGTCGAAATTGTCGATTTCCTCACTGCGTAATTTGTTGGTTAGGTTGGTTGTAAAGACAGGGAAGTTGGCATATCGATTGATTTCTTCAAAGCTATCGTCATTCTGTTGGTAGAGGAATTTTGCACGAGAAATATGTTTCTCGATAATCTCTTGCCAGACCCCTATGTCACTTAGCACCAAGAAACTCTGTCCAGTCAACTCTTTAAAGCTAGTTTCTTTTTTATCGGCGGTGGTCGTCATGGCATCCAAATTGACATAGAGATATTCATCTGCCAGGTAAAGCGATTCTACTTGGTCGGAGTAGAGCTCCTGATCGGAGAGGATAAGTGTTGCTTTACGATTGAACAACTGCTGTATGATGTCAGACGTTTTTAGCAAGCCTGGTAATAATGTGGCATTTTTAACTACCTCAGTTTTCAAAACCAGGGGTGGTCCGGGTAGTGTAGAGCCGATCTGAATACTTTGGTGGTGGCGATCGAAATTTTGAACAGTCTGGATGAAGTTGTCTTGAGCTTTCAGAAGCTTGGCTGCTTCTTTGGTTGCCAGTTGGCCTGTTTCGGTCAGACTGATGCGGTTTGGCTTGCGGTCAAAAAGGGCGACACCTAGGTCATCTTCCAACTTTTGCATGCCGCGCGTGACGGTAGGTTGGGTCACCATGAGGTGCTCTGCTGTGGCGGCCAGCGTCCCGTACTTAGCAAAAGCCACCAATTCTTCTAAGAGGTAATTGTCAATCACAATAGCTCCTTTATTAAGTATACGTTAATTGTATACTACCATACCTAACTAGCAATTTTCAATTCGTTTACAGCAGGTTATACTAATATCATCAAGAAAAACAAGTGAGGTAAACATGATGACAAACACAGTTACAGTAACCCTTAACAACAGCGTAAAAATGCCAGCAGTTGGCTTTGGTGTTTTCCAGATTCAAGATGCCGATACGACCCAACAAGTGATAGAAGAAGCCATCAAGACAGGCTACCGCCTTATTGACACAGCTGAAGCCTATGGTAATGAAGAGGCAGTCGGAAAAGCCATTAAAACCTCTGGTGTGCCACGTGAGGAGCTCTTTATTACGACCAAAGCTTTCATCCAGCATATGAGCTACGAGGGAGCAAAAGAGGCCTTCGCTGAATCTTTGAAAAAATTGGATTTGGATTATATTGACCTCTACCTCCTGCACCAACCTATCGGTGATACTTTTGGAGCTTGGCGTGCGCTAGAAGAACTTTACAAGGAAGGTAAAATTCGAGCTATTGGCATTTCAAACTTCAAAAATGACCAGATTGCTAACTTGTCACTTTTTAATGAGGTCATTCCAGCTGTCAACCAAGTAGAAGTCCATGTTTTTCACCAAAAACAAGTCGACCAAGACTATCTCGCTTCAAAAGGCATTCAAATAGAGAGCTGGGGTGCTTTTGCAGAAGGTAAAAATGATGTGTTCAACAATCCTGTCTTGAAAGCTATTGCAGACAAGTACGGCAAGACAACCGCCCAGGTCATGTTGCGTTGGCAGTTGCAACGTGGTATCGTAAGCCTGTCTAAATCAGCTAATCCAGAACGTGTTCGTCAAAACTTTGATATCTTTGACTTTGAATTGACAGATGATGATATGGCTCAAATTGCCACTCTCAACACCGATACCACCGTCTTTGCCGACCACCACGACACTACAACCGTTGAACTCTTGGCCAGTTTTGTGGGGAAAAGCTTTTAAGCAAAAATATCTTAAACAAAAAGTATAAAGTTAGTCTAGCTAGACTGGCTTTTTTAAGAATTTCACATGAGAAGGGACAACACTATGGAATACACACAATTAGGTCATACAGGATTGATGGTTATCTGATAAAGCATATACGTATGGCAAGAAAATCATAGAAGGAACCCAGCGATTCGTAGTAGTTTATTATAGCTTGTTTCTATTCTCAAATGATATAATCAAAGTGGTTGCGATATGAAAAATAATCTGATAAACTTGTTCTTGTGGTTGATACAAGAACGGAAAGGAACACGAATGGATACAAAGTTTTCAGTAGCCCTTCATATACTGACGATGATTAGTGAGAGTAAGGAGATACTTAGCTCACAAGCCTTGGCTGAGAGTGTCGGTACCAATGCTAGCTACATCCGTAAGGTGATCGCACTCTTGAAAAATGCAGGCTTAATCACTTCGCACCAAGGGCGATCAGGCTACCAATTGAGCAAGTCCCCTAAGGATATTAGCTTATTGGAAATCTACCTTGCGACGCAAGAAGTGGAGCATATCCGCCTATTTCAGATACACCAGAATGCCAATCTTACTTGTCCGATTGGGCAGCATATAGAAGGTGCAATGGTTCCCATCTTTTCCAGCGTTGAACAAGAACTGGAAAATCAACTCAGTCGTCAATCCTTAGATAATGTCATTAATAATCTCTATCAATCCGCACAAGAAACCCGCATCTGACCTTGGTCAGATTTTATTAACTCAAACATAGACTTGTAAGTGATACAGGAACAAACAAAAAAATAGAAAAGAGAAGAACATGAAAGTAGCACAACATACATCTTATAACAAAAACAATATCACTCTCAACCTTACCGAAATTGCTAAGCCACAAATTAAACCCAACCAAGTCCTTGTCAAAGTGACTGCAGCAGGCGTTAATCCATTGGATAATATGATCTCACGCGGAGATGTGAAATTGATTGTCCCTTACAAATTGCCCCAAACAGCTGGAAATGAAGTAGTTGGCTTGGTTGAAGAAGTCGGTGCAACTGTAACCAACTTTGCAGCAGGTGACCGTGTCTTCGGTCGTCTTCCGCTTGATAGTATCGGTGCTTTTGCTGAGTATGTAGCGGTTGACGCTCAAGCTCTTGCTAAGGTTCCTACCTACTTGACAGATGAAGAAGCAGCTGCTGTTCCTCTGACAGCTTTGACCATCATGCAGGCACTCGACCTTATGGGGGCACAATCTGGCAAGACCATCTTCATTTCTGGCGGAACTGGTGGTGTTGGCGGTATGGCTATTCCAATTGCCAAAGCCAAGGGCTTGACCGTTATCACAAATGGTGATGGGGCAAATGCAGAGCGAGTGTTGTCATTGGGTGCAGACCAGTTTATCGATTACAAGATAGAAGATTACACCAAAACACTTAGCAATGTTGACTACGTCTTGGACACACTGGGTGGTGCAGAAACGGAAAAACAAATGTCAATCATGAAAAAAGGTGGACAGCTGGTTTCCCTTCGTGCCATGCCAAATGGTGAATTTGCCAAACGCATGAATTTGCCAATATGGAAACAAATCTTGTTTGGCCTAGCTGGTCGTTCATTTGACAAAATGGCAAAAAAATACGGTGTTCATTACCATTTCATTTTTGTAGAGAGCAACGGTCGCCAGCTGCAAGAAGTAGCAGACATTTTCAGCAAGCTCGAAATCAAACCGTCTATCGATACCGTTTACCCATTTGAAGAAGTCAACGCAGCACTTGATAGGGTTGCCAACGGACGTTCACGCGGAAAAACAGTCCTCCGTTTCAACTAAAATAATAAAATATACAAGGGAAAATCATGTCTTATATTACAACTAAAAACCAATACATCACCGTTTCAAACAATAAAATCGCCTACCGTGAGCTCAGCAAGGGCAAGTCTAATATTCCTTTGGTCATGCTAGTTCACCTAGCCGCGACCTTGGACAACTGGGATCCCAAATTGCTGGATTTGCTGGCTGAACAGCACCATGTGATTGTCCTAGACCTTCCTGGCGTAGGAGCTAGTCAAGGCAAGGTGGCTCCAACTATTCCAGGAATGGCTGAGCAGGCTGTTTCCATTATCAAGGCTTTGGGTCATGAGAAAATCAATTTGCTGGGTCTGTCTATGGGTGGCTTTATTGCTCAAGAAATCGTTCGTCTGGATAGTCAATTGGTCAACCGTTTGATTTTAGCAGGTACAGGTCCTCGTGGTGGTTTTGAAGTCGATAAGGTGACTGGAAAAACCTTCCGCTATATGCTGAAGGCTAGTTTGGAGCGTGTCGATCCGAAACGCTACATCTTCTACAATCATGATGAAACAGGTCTCTTGGAGGCAGAAAAAGTCTTGGGGCGTATGGGGCAAAGAAGTGCTGCTCACGCAGACAAGGACATGAATGTTCCAGGATTTTTGACCCAGCTCAAAGCTATCAAACGCTGGGGAAGAGAGCCGCAAGATGACATGACCTTTATCACCCAACCAACACTTATCGTCAACGGTGATAAGGATATGCAGGTTCCAACAGAAAATTCTTATACCATGCATGAGAAAATCAAAAATAGCAAACTAATCATCTATCCAAATGCAGGCCACGGCTCGATCTTCCAAAATGCAGAAGAGTTTTCGAAAGCCTTACTAGCCTTTTTGGAGGAAAACAATGCCTAAAACCATTTTAATCACTGGTTCGACGGATGGAATCGGCAAACACCTAGCCATGAAACTAGCTAGTGAAGGTCATGAAGTGATCTTGCACGGGCGAAATAGCGAAAAGCTCCGTGTAGCCCTTAGTGATATTCAACTAAAAACAGGAAATAAAAAGATCCACGGCTACCTTGCAGACTTTTCCAAGTTAGCAGATGTCTATCGTTTCAGCCAAGAAATTAAACGCGATTTTGAGCAAATTGATGTCTTGATAAACAATGCGGGAGCCTACTTTGGTGAGGCTCGTGTGGCAACGGCAGAAAATATCGAGATGACCTTTATGCTGTCTGTCCAAGTTCCTTATATCTTGACGACGGAGTTGCTACCCTTGCTGGAAAAAGCACCAGCAGGCAGGGTCATCCACACCTCTTCCTTCATGCACCATTTTGCACAAACCAGAGGCTTGGATTTTGGTTTAGAGCAGAGCTATTCTGCAACCATGGCTTACAATAATGCCAAGCTATACACCATTTGGCTGGCCATTGCTCAGGCAGAGGCCTTAGAAAAGCAAGGTTCATCTGTGACCGTCAATGCCTACCATCCTGGCTTGATTGCGACAAATTTGGGAAATGACGGCGTCAAACGCAACCTGAGAAGTCGGATTCTCACCAGTCTGATGAAACCATTTTCCAAGGATTTGAATCAGGGGATTGAAACTGGTTACTACTTAAGCTTGTCACCAGAGGTGACTGGACAATCAGGTCACTATTTTTCAGAGAAAAAAGTGGCACGGGTCAGCTTGAAAGGATTTGATGTGGCAAAGAGCCAAGCCTTACTAGCCTATCTTGATAAGAAAATTCAAGTATTTAAGGAGAGCTACGGTGACTAAAATCTTGCTAGAAAACCTGCAACTGCCCAATGGTCAGGTCTTAGACAATCGCTTTTTCAAATCCGCCATGAGCGAAACCCTAGCAGATAGTCAGGGAGCTCCCTCGAATGACTTGATTGCTCTATATGATTACTGGGCCAAGCAGGGAATGGGTGTCCTAGTGACAGGTAATGTCATGGTGGACGGCCGCTACCTTGGTGAGCCGGGCAATGTGGTCCTTGATTCAGACGCTCACTTGGCTCAATTTCGGAGATGGGCAGCCGTTGGGAAAAAGAATGGTGTGCCTATCTGGCCCCAGCTCAATCACCCTGGCAAACAGATGTATCGGTCGATCAATCAAATTCCGATTGCACCCAGTGCCATTCCGATTTCTGGAGGTTCAGCTTCGGCCTTTCGTCCACCGAGAGAAATGACCGTGTTTGACATCAAAGAAGCTAGAGATAAATTTATTGCAGCAGGCCTTCGGGCAAAAGCAGCAGGATTTACAGGTGTACAGTTACACGCTGCACATGGTTACTTGATCAATCAATTCCTCTCACCAGCAGATAATCAGCGGACGGACCGTTATGGTGGCAGTCTGGACAATCGCATGCGATTCTTGGTGGAAATCTATCAAGGTCTGCGTGAAAAAGTGGGACCAGATTTTACCATCGCCTTGAAATTGAATGCTTCTGATTTTAAGGAAGAGGGCTTTGGTTTTGAAGATTGCAAGCATGTGGTGAAAACCATGTCTGACTTGGGTATTGACCTGATTGAAATTTCAGGTGGCAATTATGAGACACCTGTTTTTGGTAGTGACTATGAGAATGGTGCTGGATTTGTGACCTACGCCCTTGCCTTAGCGGATTTGACTTCTGTTCCTATTGTTTCAACAGGCGGTTTCCGAAAAGTCACTCAGATGGAGGAGGCTATCAAGGATGGTGTGTCCATGATTGGTCTTGCCAGACCCTTTGTCCTTCATCCAAGTCTTGTCAATGATTACCGTCAAGTCGGTGATTTGCAACTGACAACGCCTCGCCTGACAACAGGTCTTCCAAAAATGGATAAGGCTCTTGGTCCCATTATCGGTGTCAGTTATTACGAGGCCCAGATGAAACGCTTGGCCAAGGGAAAATCTGTCACCGTCAGTCAACATGCCTGGCCTTATCTACTCCAAACCGTCAAGGCACACGGCCTGTCAGCCTTGAAACCGAGGAGGAAGTAGAATAGACTAGAAAAGATTTGAGAGTTCATCTCAGATCTTTTTTCTATGATAAATGAACCTACCAACAATTTTCGAAAAAAATTGTAACAAAACTGTTGACAACTTCAGAAAGTTAGGATATTCTAATCTACGTAAAGTTGTAACAAAAGAATTTACAACAAAAACATTTCGGAGGAAAAGAAAATGAAAATAGCAGTAGTAGCAGCAAACGGTAAAGCAGGTAGCTTGATTGTGAAAGAAGCGGTAGCACGTGGTTTTGAAGTAACGGCTATCGTTCGTGGTGAAAATAAGACAGTCGCACAGAAGGTTCTTCAAAAGGATGTTTTTGACCTGACAGCCGATGATGTGATTGGTTTTGATGCGGTAGTGGATGCAGTAGGTGCCTGGACAGCAGACACTGTGCATACGGTTCCTGATGCAGCCAAACATTTGGCGGCTATCCTAAAAGATTCACAAACACGTTTGCTTGTGGTTGGTGGAGCAGCAAGCCTGTATGTTAATCCAGAGCATACCTTGACTGTGGCTGATGTGACAGAGTTTCCAGCGGAAGTACTGCCTGTGCTAAATGCTCACAAGGAAGCACTTGCTGCCCTTCGTCAAGTAGATGATGTCAACTGGACCTATATAAGTCCGGCAGGTGATTTCCAAGCAGACGGCGAACGGACAGGTAGCTATATTCTTGGAGGTGAAGAGTTGGTATTGAATAGCAAGGGAGAAAGCGTTATTTCCTATGCAGATTATGCCATTGGTATGATTGACGAGATTGCATCGGGTGATCATCTCAAAGCACGTATCAGCCTTGTCAGTGAGTAAAAGAGTGTTATGCAGATTTCAAATAAATTTACCATTGCCATTCATGCCTTGGCCTTTATCCATCTCTTTCAAGACCAGCAACGTGTCACCAGCAAGGTTTTGGCAAACAGCATTCAAGCCAATCCCGTTATCATTCGCTCGGTTCTATCTGGTTTGAAGGATGCGGGAATTGTAGATGCCAAGCAGGGTAGCGGCGGTTTTCGTTTAGCAAAGCCACTTGATGACATTAGTCTTTATGACATCTTTGTTACGGTTGACAATATCGATAAGAAAGGCTTGTTCAATTTTCATGAAAATCCCCATCCCGACTGTATCGTGGGGGGGAATATCCACGCAGCTGTGGACGACAAACTCGTCCAAGTCCAGACAGCTATGGAGAAAGAATTGAAAACGATGTATATGTCTGATGTTCTGGTTGACCTAGAAAAAGCCATTGAAGAAAAAGTGAAAAGGACTTAGTCTGATAAATAAGGACCAGAAGGGAGTGGGACAAAAATCGGTGACCCGTAGGGTTCGATGAGTCGTTAGCCCATCCCCGAACAGTTGAGTAGGGCTGTAAAAGCTGATAAAATCAGCTAATTAGAGTCCACTCAACCACTGCGTCAAGTTTAACTATTGAAAAAATTAAGGAGGCCAGGACTTTTGTCCCAGCCTCTTTTGGTTTTTTTATTGAAAGACTGTTACAGCTAAAGACTTGTTGAGGGGATAGGAAACAAAGCACTGCTATGACTAGCCAGGCTCATTTTTTCAGCTAAGGATGAGAAAAACCAACTGGTTGTTAGTGACTACTTATTTCAGCCGCCTTCCAATGTCCAAGTGTCACAGCCACTAAGGCTTCTACTGCCTGGTCCAAGCCATAGCTAGTCTGGGTCAGCCAGTAGGAGATAAAGCTGGTGATTCCCCCAGCAAAATAGTGGATGTAGTCCAAACTGACCTGTTTCTCCCAGCCACCGACATTCTGCGTCAGAGCGGTGATAATCATAGCCTGGACTTGCTTGGAAAAATCTTCCTGCGGCAACATCAACAGCTGAGTAAGCACACTCCGATTGTCCTCCACAGCGGTCAGGATATTGCTGAGATAGAGCTTCTCCGCCTCAAAATTCACTTCGGATAAACTCTCCACGACCGGTCGGCAACTCTCCTCAATGGCAATGACGATATTTGTGACGATGGCTTGATAGAGGTTTTCTTTCCCCTCGTAGTGCTGGTAAAAGGCATTGCGTGAGCAGTTGGCCAGTTTGCAAATGTCCGTGACAGCGATTTTTTGGAACTCCTTTTCTTTTAGGAGTTGTAACATAGCAGAGCGTAAATTATGTTCGGTCTTGATATAGCGTAAATCCTGGTTCATAGTGACAGCTTCTCCTTTTCTGTAACCTAAGTGACAGATGTTCATTTTCTGTCATTTGACGGATTAAAATGACAGATGTAACATAAAAAGTGTAACAAAAAGAAATGGAGAAATCAAATGGCAAACCGTATCACAGAAATTTTAGGTATTGAAAAACCAATCATCCAAGGACCGCTAGCTTGGTTGACCAATGGTCGCTACGTTGGTGCGGTCAGTGCTGCTGGAGGACTTGGAGTATTGGGTGTCAGTGCTGGCCAGTCTACCGCAGCAACCACTATTGAAGAAACTGTCGAAAACATGCGTCGCGAAATTCGTATCGCTCGTGAGTTGACAGACAAACCAATTGGATTAAATGTTTTTCCGGGAGCTTTCGAGAATGATCCCTACACGCAACCTATGTTGGATCTCATGGTAGAAGAAAAGGTTCCAGTCGTCGTCATGGTTGGCCAATTTTCTGCTGAGTGGGTAGCAAGATTCCATGAAAAAGGCATCAGAGTTGTCTTTCGTGCTGAAACCCCGACCGTTGAAAATACGGAAGAAGCCATTCAAGGTGGGGCAGATATTATCGTGGCGACAGGCTTTGACGAAGGCGGAACTGTTCCTCATAAGGTAGTGGGCACCTTTTCAATCGTCCCTATGATTGTGGATGCGGCAAAAGGTCGTGTGCCTGTCATGGCAGCAGGCGGGATTGCCGATGCTCGCACAGCACGAGCTGCCTTTGCTTTAGGAGCAGAAGGACTCTTTGTCGGAACAGCCTTCATGATGAGTGAGGAGTCAATCTTAGCACAAAACATCAAAGAACAGGCTCTGAAATCGAATGCTAGTGATTTGCTTCTTTACCGCACAGTCCCAGCCTACTACCGTTCATTGCCAGGAGAAATTCCAAATAAACTTTTGGAAATGAGCCAGGCTGGTGCCAGCGAAGAGGAAATTTATGAAGTACAACGAGGCTATTATGGAATGCGTGACGGTATGCTTTTCGGCGATTTGAGCAAAGGCTTCGCCTCCTTTGGTCTGGGAATTTCTATGATTGACAAGATTGAACCAGTAGCAGTTATTATGGATAAATTGATGAGTGGCATTGAGGACTTAGTGTAAGATGGCAGACAAAAAACAAATGGTACTCGGCTTAGCTATGTTTGGTGCAACTGGTTCGAACTTGAAATCCTGGACGGCCCCAGAAGCTAAATTGACAGAGTATCCCAACGTTTCAGTAGATATCAAGGCGGCTCAGCTGGCAGAAAAAGGGAAATTCCAATTTATGTTTTTCGGAGATTTTCCGGGAATAAAAGCCAGTGATAATGGTGATATGCAGACTATGGGGATGGATCCTCTCTTGATTGCTAGCATCATTAGTAGTCATACCAAGCGAATTGGGTTTGGGGTGACTCGGGCAACTTCCTGGTCCAATCCTTACGAACTGGCTAGACAGTTCAAAACCTTGGATGCTGTCAGCAAGGGGCGTGCTGCTTGGAATGCTGTCACAGGGGCAAATGGGATCAGTGCACAAGCATACGGTGTAAATTTGAATTTTGACCGCTATAGCAAAGCCTACGAATTTACAGAGATGGTCCAACACCTTTGGTCAACTTGGGGTGAGGATGCCTTGCAGCTCAACTATTCGACCAAGGAGTTTGCGGATTACAGCCAAGTTAAGACAGTAAACATTAAAGGGGAGTATGTGCAGACCACAGGTACGCTGCCTATTCCACCATCCAAGCAAGGTCAGCCCGTCATCATCCATTCGGGTGGTTCTGAAAACAGCATCGCCTTCGCAGGTAAATATGCAGATGTCTTTGTCGGTGAATTATATACCATTGAACAAGGGCAGGCCATGCGTCAAGCGTTGCGGGATGCAGCTGTTGCTAATGGTCGCAAGCCAGATGATATCAAGTTTATCGCAGGTGTTATGCCGCTGATGGGGGCGACCAAGAAAGAAGCCATTGAACGCCATGGGACCTTCATCGATGGAAAGACACTTCTACAACGCATGGCCTATATCGGTCATATTCTAGGAGTGGAGTTCACGCTTGCGGACATTGAGCAGCCGATTTCTTCAGCTATTTTGGACGCTGTTCAGATTACGCCTTTCAGTGACCCACGAACTGAAAATGTCATTCGTGTGGCGCGTGAGGGTTGGACCCTGCGTGAAGTGGTTTATCATTCAGTGATTGACTTCCACCCAGCTGCAGTTGGTACTCCCCAAGATATTGCTGATTATTTGACAGACTGGTTTGAGGCAGGGGCTGCGGATGGATTCTGGGTTATGCCCGACTCCTATGGAGTTGATTTGCCACGCTTTGTTGATGAAGTTGTTCCAATTCTCCAAGAACGTGGTATCTTCCATAAGGACTATGAGGGTGAAACATTGCGTGACCACCTCGGTCTTGATTACCAGTATGGCGTGAGACAATAGTAAACTGACAACCATATACAAAAAAGACTTAGAGTGACTGAACATCAGTTGTCTAAGTCTTTTTGCTTGGTCTTGTCAAGACAGTTGGTATGCTTGTCCTATTGCTCTCCCATCAACCGCATGATGTCATCGGGGCTTTCCTTACAGCCTCTAGCAACCCAGGTTTTGAGCACTCGGAAAAATCCTCCAACAATGAATTGCAGGTGAAAATCATCGGTCAAGTCCCCCAGTCTTTCTTTGAAGTAGCGCTCCAAGACCTCCTCGAGCAAGTAGTCCAAATGGTTGGCTGTCAACAATCTAATCTTATCCTGTTGCTCATACCAAAAGTCAAAAAATTGCCGTAAAGCTAGTAAGAGATGAGCATCTGACCAATCCGACAAGTCAATCTGCAGCTTTGACAACCATGCTTGCAACTCCAAGTTGAAGGACCGTTCGAGCACCTCTTCCTTATTGGAAAAGTTTCGGTAAAAGGTCACCCGACCGATGCCGGCTCGCTCCACCAACTCAGACACACTAATCTTTTCAAAGGATTTGTCTTCCAGCAACTCCCACAAAGCCTCCACGACACTCTCCACAAATAACGACTCTTTCCGCTTTACTCTTTCCATGCGAAACACTTCCTTTCAGTTGTTTCCTTTTGGGCAAATAGCAGAGCCGGGACTAGTTTTCATGCCCATCATCTGCTAAACTAAGAAAAAACGAAACACTTGTTTCTGAAAATATACCATAAAGGACAGAAAAAAGAAAGTATGAAAAAAGTTTGGAAAATAGTAGCAGCTGTAACAGTTGTACTAGCCTTGCTTGGCTTTATTGCCTACAAAAAGACATTTGGCTGGTCAGCTCCTGAGCTTGTTCATCAGACCCCACAAGTGAATGAATGGTACCGCCTTAGTCTCGAAGGGGTTGTAGATTCTCAGGGCAATCAGGCACACGGGCTGCTTCGTATCGGTAAAGAGAAGAATAAGGTGATGGTCTATTTCTTCGGTGGTGGTGTGAGTATCAATGAAGAGACTGCTAGTGGTGGCACACGCTATTTTTCGACCACAACTGACCGTCAAGATTATGTCGCAACTTGGGGAATTGGAAGTCCTCAGGAAGACAATCCATTTAAGGACTGGACTATGATTGTCCTTCCTTATGGGACAGGTGATTTTCATGCAGGGACTCAGGATTTTTCCTATGTAGATAATAATGGGAAAGAGCGGGTAGTGCATCATCAAGGTTATTCCAATCTGATGAGTATTTTAGCAGCAGCCAAGTCTCACATAGGTAATCCAGATACGCTTCTGGTAACTGGATTTTCAGCTGGTGGGTTTGCAACATCATTGCTTGCGGACGAAGTGATTTCACAATTTCCCACCGCAGAGAATGTCACAGTTGCAGTTGACAGTGCCTTTTTGAGACATGATAATTGGAAAAGCATAGCAGAAAATGTCTGGAAGACACCGACTTCCATTAGTGACCGCCTACATTCAGACAATATTGTTCTAGATAGCTTAGTAGCCCTCCATGAGAAGCGAGGGGATAGGGTTAAGATATTGTTTGATATTTCCTATCGAGATGGGATTCTTCAGCAATATCAATCCTATATTGACCAAGGGAAACTAGCAGATGCAACAAAAGCGAGCAGTGATGACTTTCAAATCAGGCTCAAACAGATGGTACAAGAACTGCAAACTCAGATTGAGGGAGTGGGTGTTTTTATCTGGAATTATGGTCAAGATGATAAAACCACAGCTACTCAGCACACCACCATTAACTTCTCAACATTCTTTACCCCTATGTCTCAAGACAAGAGTGTGGCTGATTGGCTACATGATGCTGTCAATGGACAGGTAAACAGTTATGGATTAGAACTATTAGATTAGGAGAACAAGATGAAAAAATTCAAAAAATTTATCTTATGGACCCTTGGTATTGTAGCTAGTCTCGGTATCATTGTCTATGTGTTGGTTACCAATCATCCGCAGTTGGTAGTCGGGGGCATTCAATCGTTTATGTACAAGGAAAGTTCACCGAACTCTTACAGTCCTCTTTATGATCCCATTGATGGCTTGAAAGAAAATGGTCAGTATCTGAAAAGTGAGATTGCCTATAGCAAGGACTATCCCAACAGCCTTTTAGATATTACCTATCCAGACCCAAATTTGGAAGCTGACCGTCCAACCCTCTTCTATTTCCACGGTGGTGGATTCTTTGGAGGAAGCAAAAATATGGGTGATCCACTGGCTGCCAGCCAATCAACCTATCTCATTGACGATATCGTTTCAAAAGGTTACAACGTTGTCAATGTTGACTATGCGCTTGTGCCAGACTATCATTTTCCAACGCCGGTGATTCAAATGAATCAGGCCATCGCCTACATGAAGGAACACGCTGAAGAATACCATTTGAACATGGACAATGTCGTCTTGATGGGCTCATCAGCAGGTGCCATCATGGTAGCACAATACGGTAGCCTCTTAGCCAACAATGATTACGCTCAGCTATTGAACATTGAACCAAGTATTGCAAAAGAATATGTCAAGGCTCTGGTCATCGACGACGCTCCCTTAGATTACGCCAAGTTTAGCTTAAGCACGAAGATTTTGGTTGGAAATTATGTTTCAGAAACCATTTATCTCAGTGAAGAAGAAATCAATGCCTATAACCCGATTTCCCAAGTGAACAAGGACTACCCAGCTAGTTTCCTTCTGGGAAGCGAATATCGAACAGATATGGTGTCGCTCAATAAGGCCTTGAAGCAATCAGGAGTTGAAAATGAATTGGTCGATCCTTTAGCAGAAGAAGGCCTTGAAAAGCCTCATGGTTTTGTGGCGAATTTACGGACTGACCCGGTGTCTGCCAAAGCATTTGAGCGGTTGTTGGCTTTTATCAATGAACGAATAAAGGAGTAAATGGATGTCATCAACTATCCGAAAGCAGTACATCGTTTCATCGAGACTAACAATCCTGAGAACTAATAGGAGTGACCGCAGGTATGGCCCGTGTGATTAATGCTGAGTAGGAAAGTCTAGCAAAATAGGCAGAAACAGCCGTTAGGGGATTGGTTGTGAGCTTATTAGACACCTTTTATGATACCTACTGGATTGTTCAAGAAAAAGAATTAGGCAAATCCCATAAAAAATAGACAGTCTAACGAGTGCTTAAAATGCAAGAATTGCTTGGGTTAAGATAAAAATCTGAATATAGGAAAGTGTAAAAATCTATATCATCAAAAATATTAAAAAGCTATTCATTAAAAGAAAAAAATTATCCTAATTCTTCAGGAGAGAGCTTCAGCATAATTTTCGAGTAATAACTGATATTTTTCCATTATGATGTGGAGACAAGATTTTTCAAGGCGACTATAGAGGATTATTTTTTATTCTGTCACGTGCTCTTAGAAAAAATTAGTCAATCATTTTTGAAAAAATAAACATAAATTCATAATGGTACGCCATCAGAAATTACTCGAGGAATAGGTGGCTAATAAAGGAAGTTCCCCACTATCCGGGATGAGTTCCCTTAGATTCCTCAGATAAGTTGTCTTTCATATAATTGGATAAAATATCCTATCCAATAGCAAAAGAAATGGTAGCTGATAGTCTTGGGGTTGATAGAGAAGTCGACATTTTTTGCCAGAAGTTGTGTAATCATTATACAACTCTAGATGAAGTGATACTCAGACAGAGTTTCTCAATGGTTTCTGTGATGAAATTAGGCGCTTTCTCCTAACGCGATTCGTGTTGCCAGCCTTCTGGATTTCGATAGAGGATAACTTAGTTTCATAAGTGGATGCTTATTTAGACATGAAAACACCTCCGCTTGCTATTTTACTAGAATGCAACGGAGGTATGTTGTTGGAGGTGGTACCAAGTCTCAACCTTTTTAGCAATGTCAGCTTTGATAAAAGAGTTACTCTAGACAATAAAGGATAAGATTAGGAATAAAATAGATAGGCCTCCCTGTTTGGCTAGGATTGAAGGGTTGACCGTTAGGCCACCGTAAGCTGCAACACCTAGAATATAAAAGTGGATCAAGCGTGAGATTTCGACTTGATTACTGGTTACAAAGGCTGCGTAAAGAAGTCCTAAAGCGATGAGCAAGTTATAGACACCTTGATTTTTAAAGGAGTTGTTGAGAGACTTTTGTTTCAAATCCTCTACCTTCATTCCGAAAGTGTCGGCAGTTTTTTGGGAATCTGTTTTGATGGTCTCCAAGTAGAAGATGTAAGCAAAGAGAAGAGCAGTAATGATAGAAATCAGTTGTAAAATAAGTGACATGATGGTCCTTTCAAATGGGTTATGAATGTATTGTGACGTATGGATAAATGAGTGTCGCAAAACGGCTAGGAGGTTTATTTAAATCTTGTGACTTCCTCAGCTGATAGTCGCACAGATGGGTAACCTTGATCTAGGGCTTTGCCAATGGAAATAATCATAATCGGTAAATAACGATCGCTGTCCATACCAAAGGCTTGCCCGACCTGGTCTTCTTCAAAACCACCGATAGCATTGGTATCATAGCCGTAGGAGCGTGCAACAAGCATGAATTGCATGGCTGCTAAACTACTATCAATGGTAATGACGCGATCCATTTTTTCCTTTGAGTAAGATTGGTAAGTTGGGAGGATAACATTTAGTTGGGCGTCACGAACATCAGCTGGCATTTTACCTTCTTCAACCGCTTGATTGTAAATCTTCTCACCATTTTCATAACATTGTCTATCTCCAAAGATAAGAATCATGGCAGATGAACTATCGTTTTGGAGTGTATTGAAGCGGATGAGCGGTTTTAACTTGGCTTTTTCTTCCTCAGACTCTACGATAACAAAGCGCCAAGGTTGCATATTAACAGATGAAGGCGCTCTAAAGGCTTCATCAAGCATCTGTAACATGTCTTCTCTAGGAATTTTGACGCTGGGGTCGTATGAACGAAGAGAACGTCTCTCCAGGGTAATCTTATCGAATTGATTGTTAATGCGTTGCATGAGTGCTCCTTTTATTTAATCGTGCACGATTGATTTTGATGTAGTATAGCATGACTAGCTGCTGGTGTCAAATGAGACGCTAGACATTGTGAAGTCTGCTAAAATTTGGTAAACTGTAGCAATTAAAGGAGCCAAAGATGAAAGAAAATAATGAATTAGTCGGTGAATTATGCTTATCATTTTACAGTGTTTATAAATTATTCAGCCAATATTATACCAAACTACTATCTGAGTTTGATCTTACTTACACACAGTATTTGGTTTTAATGGTTCTTTGGAAAAATCCTAGGCAAACCTTGAGTGAAGTTGGCAAGCGTTTAGACCTTTCTAGTAACACCTTGACGCCCTTGTTCAAGAGGTTAGAAGAAAAGGGCTATATCAAACGAATTAAAACTGATGCAGATAAGCGTCAACTCTATATTGAGTTAACAGGTGCTGGTAAAGCACTCGAACTTGAGGTCTTGTCAAAAATCAAAGAAACCTATCAACAATTAGACCAACTGGATGAGCAACAAGTTGCTAATACTATCAAAAATAATAACTTATTGATCAAAATCCTACAGGAAGCCAAGGATAGGTAAAGAACTTGGTGTTAAAGTTGGTATTCCATTTTCTATGAGATAATTAAAGGATAGGTGAGATTTTTAGTGAAAACACTGTCCTATAGACCAACCTTTCATAAGCTTGAGTGATATTCATTGCTAAATAAGTAGTAAAACCTTGTTTTCAGGGCTTTTTCTTATATCAGAAATTGTTTGTTTGATAATAGTAAAAATATTATACTAATTTATTGACAGAATATATCGTTGGCATTATACTGTTTATAGAAAGTCAAAAATTTTTACTAAAAAAAGAAGAGTTAGATATGAAAGCAGTAGTGGTTTCAAAAGCAGGTAGTCCAGAGGTCTTGGAGCTTATTCAGCGTGATATTCCCAAAATCAAGCCAGACTGGACTTTAGTGAAGGTCATGGGATTTGGTATCAATCATTCTGAGATTTTCACCAGACAGGGATTGTCGCCAAGCGTGACCTTTCCTCGGATTTTGGAGATTGAATTGGTCGGCCTTGTGGAAGAAAGCAGTGACAGGCAGCGTTTCCCGGTTGGGCAAAAAGTGGTCTCCATCATGGGGGATCTGGGTTGGGCTTTTGATGGCGGCTATGCCGAGTATGCCTTGGTGCCCAACCGCAGTCTTTACACGATTGAGACGGATTTGAACTGGGCAGACTTAGCTGCGGTTCCTGAGACTTACTATACTGCCTTTGGCGCTATGAAAAACCTCAAAATCGAGGCGAAGGATAGGATTTTGGTTCGGGCTGGATCAAGTGGTGTCGGTCAGGCCTTTGCCAAGTTGGTGCGCAGCCAGTTTCCAGACATGAATCTGGTGGCCTCCGTCCGCAATCTAGCCAAGGAAGAGCAGCTGCTCACCGCAGGTTTTTCCAAAGCCATCCTCGAAAAAGACGGGCGTCTGCAAACTCAAGAGACTTTCACTAAAATCTTTGAACTGGTCGGTCCAGCTACTATCAAAGATTCGCTGGCCCATCTAGAAGAGGATGGCATCATCAGCTCGACGGGTCAGCTGGGTGGCAAGTGGTATCTGGAGGATTTTGACCCGATCGAAATGCTGGGTAACAATGTCTATTTGACAACTTTCGCCTCTGGCAATGTCAATCAGGTAAAATTACAAGATATGTTTGACTATATAAAGATCTACGATGTGCCTGTCAGTCCGGAAAAAATCTACACCATTGATCAAATCCAAACAGCTCATGCCTATCTAGAGAGCAAGGAAAGTTTTGGCAAGATTGTTGTGCTCAATCATCAGGAGGTTTAAGATGACAGATATTCGTAAGGAAACTAAGCAACTCATGCGCCTCTTTGACCAGCAGGGCAATCTCTATGAAAATTATGCACGCCAACACGGTCTACAAGGTAAATCGCTCAATATTCTGCTCTGGATTTATTACAATCCTCAAGGTGTGACCCAGAATTGGATTTGCAAGAAAACCTATTCGACCAAGCAGGTAGTCCATGCCACTATTAAAAATTGGCAGGCCAAGGGCTATTTGTATTTCAAGGAAAATGACAAAGATCGCCGTCACAAATTGCTCTTTTTGACGGAAATTGGTCGAGCCTTTGCCTCAGCCATTCTGGATCCCCTGGAGGAGATGGAAATGATGGCTATGTCAACCTTGACAGCGGAGGAACGAGCGGTTTTGCTGAACGTTTTTGGTAAATACAGTAATGCCGTGACGGCTCTATTGACGGAAAAGAAAGAGGAATTAGATGATTGAGTATCAAAACGTCTCCCATTCCTATCAGGGAAATGGTAATATTTTAAAGCAGTTAACCTTTACGATTAAGGAAGGTGAATTTTTTGTTCTGGTTGGTCCCAGCGGTAGCGGTAAGACAACAACGCTCAAGCTGATTAACCGCTTGATTGAGCAGACGGATGGTGACATTCTCTTTCAAGGTAAGCGTCTTAAAGATTATGACTTGCGGGAACTGCGTCTGGAAACGGGTTATGTCCTGCAACAAATCGCCCTCTTTCCCAATCTAACAGTGGCAGAGAATATTGCCCTCATTCCTGAGATGAAGGGGATGGACAAGGCGGAGATTGTAGCCAAAACCCGTCAACTCTTGACCAAGGTTGGCTTAGATCCAGACCAATACTTGTCGCGCCTGCCTCAAGATTTGTCCGGGGGAGAACGTCAGCGGGTTGGTATTCTTCGTGCTATCATTGCCAATCCTAAGGTCTTACTGATGGACGAGCCTTTCTCGGCCTTGGACCCTATCAGCAAGGATCAGTTGCAGGAGTTGATTAAGGATTTGCATGAGGAATTTGGAATGACGACGGTCTTTGTCACCCACGATATGGACGAGGCGGTCAAATTGGCTGATCGGATTAGCCTGATGAAAGACGGCCAGATTGTCCAGATTGGGACGCCAGATGAATTGCGCTATCAACCTGCAAACGACTTTGTCCGTCAATTTATGCAAACTAGGGGAGGTGCCTGATGAATATTATTGATACCTTTATCGAACGACAAGGTGACTGGGTAACGGCCCTCTTTGAGCACCTGCGCATTTCACTCTTGGCGCTTCTGATTGCCATAGTCATTGCAGTCCCGCTGGGCTTGATTTTGTCCAATAAGAAACGCCTAACCGAGTGGAGCCTGCAAATCACAGGGATTTTTCAAACCATTCCCTCGCTGGCTCTTCTTGGGCTCTTCATTCCTTTTATGGGAATTGGTACTCTGCCTGCGGTTGTGGCTCTGGTTATCTATGCGGTCTTTCCCATTTTACAGGCGACTTTGACTGGGCTTGGCGAAATCGACCCTTATCTCGAAGAGGCAGCGACGGCCTTCGGGATGACCAAGTGGGAGAAGCTGAAGAAGTTTGAGTTGGCTCTAGCCATGCCCATTCTCATGTCGGGTGTACGGACGGCGGCTATTATGATTATCGGGACGGCGACGCTGGCTGCCTTGGTCGGAGCTGGTGGTCTGGGCTCCTTTATCCTCTTAGGAATTGATCGCAATGATTCTGCCCTCATCTTGATTGGTGCGGTGTCATCAGCTCTCTTGGCGGTCATTTTCGGCTATGCTGTCAAGCTCCTGCAAAATAAGAAACCCAAGACCATTTTGACGGCCCTTCTAGTTGCTTTATTGGCGGTTGGATCTAGCTATCTTCCAACCTTTAAAGCTCAACCAAAACAAGTGGTCATTGCGGGAAAATTGGGGGCTGAGCCTGAAGTTCTTATCAATCTCTACAAGCTTTTGATTGAGGATCAGACCGATATTTCTGTTGAAGTCAAGCCCAATTTTGGTAAGACATCTTTTCTCTATGAGGCACTCAAGTCTGGTTCTATTGACATTTATCCCGAATTTTCAGGAACGATTACAACCACTCTTTTGAAAAATCCTCCAACAAATTTATCCAACGATCCTGAGAAAGTATACAGCTATGCTCGCGATGCCATTTCGGCACAAGATGATCTAGTCTATCTGAAGCCGACTGCCTTCCAAGATACCTATGCTTTAGCAGTTAAAGAGGACTATGCCAAGGAAAACGGTCTTGAGACCATTTCGGATTTGATCAAAGTTGAGTCGAGTGCGGCAGCAGGCTTTTCTCTGGAGTTTAACGACCGCGAGGATGGCAATATCGGTCTGCAAAAACGCTACGGACTCAACCTCAATGTCAAAACCATGGAACCTGCCTTGCGCTACGAGGCCATTAAAAACAATGATGTTCAGATTGTAGATGCCTATTCGACGGATAGCAAGCTACTTACTTACAAACTCAAAGTTCTTGAGGACGACAAGCAACTCTTCCCGCCTTATCAGGCCGCTCCGCTATTGTCCCAAAAAACATTGGAAAAATACCCAGAGCTTGAGCCTGTTCTCAACAAACTGGTGGACAAAATCAGCGTTGAGGAAATGACACAGATGAACTATGCGGTCGACGTTGAAGGCAAGTCAGCAGAAGATGTGGCGCGTCAGTATTTGGAAAAAGAGGGATTGGTGAATTAGGAGAAATAACATGTCTAAACAACTTGAAAATGCGAAAAATCTATATCTTCGTGGTATTCGTGACGGTGAAATTAAGGAAGTTCACGAACACTATATGGGTGCTAGCTATACGCAACACAGTACAGGTGTCCCTGATGAAAAAGCAGGTTTTGCAAGCTTCTTTGAAGATTTCTTTAAGCGTCATCCTAAGCGTGACATCACGATTGTCCGAACGATTGAAGATGGTAATTTTGTTTTCGTCCATGTCCATCAGAAACTTAACGATGGGGAGTCTCAGTGGGTGACGGCAGATATTTTCCGCTCAGATGACGAAGGCCGTATTGTTGAACACTGGGATGTTATTGACGCTTATCCAACTTCTATTGGGGACTTTGATCCGATCTATGGAGACTTCAGCCTGACAGATTTGGATAAGACGGAAGACAACAAAAAGCTGGTCCGTCGTTTCTTGGTAGATGTTTTGCAAAATGGGGAGGTTGACCTCTTTGATCATTATGTGTCTGAGGGCCTCATTCAGCATAATCAAGAGATACCCCAAGGAGGTTCAGCCTATAAAGAGTATTTGGTGGACAAGCAGGTTAACTATGACTTTGTCTTTAAAGTGATGGGACAAGGTGACTATGTGGTGGCCTATTCCAAGGTCTGGATTGCAGGTCAGGACTATGCCCACTTTGATATCTTTCGCTTGAAAGATGGCAAGATTGTCGAACATTGGGACAATAAAGAAGTCATGCCTGCGAAGGCAGACTTGACCAACCTTGGTAAATTTTAAGAAAATGTGACAAATCTCTCATTCAATCATGTGGAGGAGTTACTGAGCGGCAAAAGCAATCTAGTACCTTTAGGGACGGAGCAGGAGGCCAATAACGTGGGACCGACTTTGTTAAAAAAGACTTTTACCTTTCATGCAGTGCAGGATGGCCGCTTGATTACCGGGCAAAATCCTATGTCAGGTAGGGCAGTGGCGAGCTTATTGGTTGCAAGTTTTGGGAAGAGCTAATCTCTTTGGTGAGCAATTGTTTTTGCGATGTTTCAAAAGAAATGATCATTACTCTCTAAAAATCAATCCTGGAGTTGGAACCAGGATTTTTTTGTTCTCTAATAAACGATCAGTTACCTAGGTATCGCTTGGAAAATGTGATGCTATAAAAATGTATTCTGTCATTTTGGGCTATTTCGATGTGTTTTAGTTGACACTTGAGTGCTTGTTCAAGTATACTCATAATAGTTGAATGAACATTCAAGTGTTATGAAAGGATAAAGAATGCTAACAGTTCAAAATGATTCTCAATTAGTTGACCGAATGGTTGTCTTTTTTAAACAGCTGGGCTATTCCACTCGCGTCCGCATTTTATGCTATCTCATACAGGAACCGCGCAAAGTCAGTGATATTGCTGTTCACCTGAACATGACCCTATCATCCGTTTCGCACCAATTACGGGTTTTACGCGAAGCTGGCTTGGTCAGTGGGCAACGGCAAGGTAAGACCATCACCTATCAAATAAAGGATGACCACGTTGCTACCATCATTCAAAACACCCTCGACCACTTGGCCCATAGTCAGGGGGATGCTTATGACCTCTGATAAAACTATCTTAGTTGCCTTTCTCTTAAATGCTTTTTTTGCCATTGTTGAGCTGATAGGTGGCGTACTGACTGGTAGTGTCGCTATTTTTTCCGATGCCATCCATGATTTAGGCGACGCGGTTGCCATCGGCATTGCTTATGGTTTGGAGCGCAAGTCGAAGCAAGAACCTGATGACACTTATAGTTATGGCTACCAACGCTACTCTATTTTAGGGTCTATTATCACAACCGTGATTTTATTAGTTGGCTCTAGCCTCGTCATTTACCATGCGATCGAGCGGTTGTGGCATCCCGTTCCTGTTCAATACAATGGTATGATTCTCTTAGCTATTATGGGATTGAGTGTGAATGTTATCGCATCCATGAAAACCAGAAAAGGGGATTCTCTGAATCAAAAAGCGGTAAATCTTCATATGTTGGAAGATGTCCTGGGGTGGGGAATTGTTCTCATAGGTGCACTCATCATGCGCGTGACGCACTTTTATTGGCTAGATGCCGTCATGTCTATTGGCGTTTCTGTATTTATTTTTTATAATGCTTATCGCAATTTCGTTCAGTCTTTAGATATCTTTTTGGAAAAAGTTCCCACTGGACTGTCTATTTCTGATGTGACGGCTTGCTTAAAAGAAATCAAAGCCCTAGATAGTGTGCATCATGTGCATATTTGGAGTCTTGATGGACAACATCACTATGCGACTTTGCATGCGGTTACTGACAGCCCGAGTATTGCCTTGAAAGAAGCGATCCGAAAACAAGTCGCCAAGCAGGGAATTTCACATGTGACTATTGAATTTGAGGGCTCCAGTGAAGATTGTGTGCAAAAAGTGTGCGCCACTGATCGTGAAGAGCTATTTTTAGCAGGTCATCACCATGCACACTAAACAATCATCTCTAAAAAGCTATTTAGGAAACGACAACCAATAAGGAAAAAATTAGAAACACAGCTAGCAATGATTAATCTTTTATTTATTATTGATAAAACATATGTTGAACATTTGAAAGTGACCCTTTATTCGATCAAACAAGTCATGAAATATAGGGAGATAAGGGTTTATCTCTTACAGAAAGAGACTTTTGACAAAAATCTTGACTTGGAACAGTACTGTCACACGTTGGGCTTTGATTACCAGCCGATTGTTGTTCCTGAAAACCTGTTTGCCAATGCGCCGACAACTGAGCGTTATCCTGATACTATTTATTATCGCCTACTGGCACATGAGTTTTTGCCAAAAACGGTCATGAAGATTCTTTACCTCGATGCTGATATTTTGTGTCTCAATGATTTTTCAGCATTATACGCCTTAGATTTGGGTGATAACCTTTATGCTGCCGCAAGCCATAATGCGGATGGTAAAATTTTGGATATTGTGAATAAAATGCGTCTGCAAAATTTCGAAATGGAATCGTCCTACTTTAATACAGGTGTCTTGTTGATGAATTTAGAAGTCATTCGATCAGTTGTCAAAAAAGAAGTTATTTTTGATTACATCGCTAAAAATAAAACCTTCCTTATCCTTCCCGATCAAGACATTCTGAATGGTCTATATGCGGATCGGGTACTACCGATTCCTGATGAAATTTACAATTATGATGCCAGATATAGTCTGATATATCAGGCTAGAAGTGCTAATACCTGGGATATTGATTGGGTGATGGCAAATACGGTTTTCCTGCATTTTGCTGGTCGTGACAAGCCTTGGAAAGCTAGCTACACAACGCGTTACTCAGCTTTGTATAAGTATCTGGCAAACCAAGCCAAAGATTTCAAATAACCTCATCATCATCTTGGGTTATGACCTCATTTTTCTGAGAATCTAGCATTCTTATGAGATTGCTGCAGACATAAAAGAAAAACTTAGGTATACCCCTTGGTGGTTAATCTCCCAAAAGAGATTAGTAGCTCATTTTACTTTTTTGATTCCCTGGTAAATGGCAATAAAAAGCTGGACACGTCGATGATGACGTCTCCAGCTTTTTTATGATATCGCAACTGGTTGGTAAGTAGCCACTAATAGACTCTATCTAAAGGGAAGAGGTTACACTGGCACTCATATTACTCTAATTGTTGTGACTGATAATGGCGAGATTGGGCCATGATGTCACGAAAAATATTTTCAATAGTGGGACGATAAGCCTCTTTTTGAACCAACTTAGCTACCTGATCGATCACGATTTTTTCACGATCACGATCCAATACAGCCTTACCATTTTTCCGCTTGTAGGCAGTGACTTGATCAACCAGAGTCATGCGTTTTTCTAATAATGTGACCAGCTGCGCATCAATCGTATTAATATCTTGGCGAATAGCTTCTAAATCCATAGGGAACCTCTATATGTTTTGTTTGAGTGAGACAAAAATATCTATCAGTAGTATTTGTAATAGAGTCATTATACCATATTTTAGTAAGTGAGAACTTTTTCTAAGGATCAGGTTTTTGTTGAGAGGGATTGTCAAAAGGATTAACACAAGATATAAAGGAAATTGTTAGACTATTTTGATTATAATGAGAATCATGATATAATGAAACTTACTAAGATCGGGTCTAAACCTTCCTATGCTGAGGGAGTAAAGGAAGATTTGGCGTATGGTACAAGTATCTTTGATTTTGTTCCCCATAATTGACTAATAAAGAGGTAGACAGATGAGAATCGTAACTCCCATTATGCCTAGAAACGTAGAGGAAATAAAGGCATTAGATAGTGAGCATTTAGCCGAAGCTGATCTGATTGAATGGCGTGCAGATTACCTTTCCAAAGATGCCATTGTTGCCTTAGCACCTATGGTTTTTGAAAAATGTCAGGGCAAGGAAGTTATTTTTACGATTAGAACTAGTCGTGAAGGTGGCCAGCTTGAGATAGCAGCGCAAGACTATGTCGATGTGATAAAAGAAATAGCGAGCCGTCACGAGCCAACCTATATCGATTTTGAATACTATTCTTACTCGTCGGTCTATCAGCAGATTTCGAACTTTCCTAATTTGGTCTTGAGTTATCATAATTTTGATGAAACTCCAGAAAATTATCAGGACTTGATGTCAGGATTGGTTCAGCTATCTCCAGCGGTAGTCAAAATGGCGGTAATGCCTCAAACGGAACAAGATGTTTTAGATGTGATGGCCTATACACGTCATTTCAAAGATCAGCATCAGGATCAGATATTTGCTACCATTGCAATGGGTGAATTAGGCAAGTTGACTCGGATTGCTGGGCGCATATCGGGGTCATCCTGGACTTTTGCCAGTTTGGATGAATCTTCAGCACCAGGTCAATTATCAGTTGCAGTGACGCGACAATTTTTAGAGAATTTGGAGAGAAAACAATGAGATATCTAACAGCAGGAGAGTCCCATGGACCTCGTTTAACAGCCATTATTGAAGGTGTTCCGGCAGGGCTTTCCTTAACCGCTGATCATATTAATGCGGACTTAAAGCGTCGTCAAGGGGGGTATGGACGTGGTAATCGCATGAAAATTGAGACTGATCGTGTGGAAATTACAGCTGGGATTCGTCATGGCAAAACAACTGGAGCTCCTATTACCCTAAATGTTACCAATAAAGATCATCAAAAATGGTTGGACATCATGGCAGTTGATGACATTGAGGAAAAGTTAAAAACGAAAAGACGTATCAAACACCCTCGCCCAGGCCATGCGGATCTGGTAGGAGGTATGAAGTACCGTTTTAGCGATTTGCGTAATTCTTTAGAGCGTTCGTCTGCGCGTGAAACTACTATGCGAGTGGCAGTAGGAGCTGTTGCCAAGCGAATTTTGGATGAACTAGCTATTGAAATTGCTAATCATGTCGTTGTTTTTGGAGGCAAGGAGATCGATGTTCCAGATGCTTTAACAGTGTCAGAAATTAAGGAACGTGTATCTCAATCGGAAGTTTCGATTGTCAATCAAGAACGCGAAGATGAAATCAAAGCTTATATTGACCAAATTAAACGAGCAGGTGATACCATCGGAGGCATCGTTGAAACCGTCGTTGGTGGTGTTCCGGCGGGACTCGGTTCTTATGTGCAATGGGATAAGAAGTTAGATGCTAAAATTGCCCAAGCCGTAGTCTCTATTAATGCTTTCAAAGGAGCAGAGTTTGGTGTTGGCTTCAAAGCAGGCTATTTACAGGGGAGCCAAGTGATGGATGAGATTCTCTGGTCTGAGGAAGAAGGTTACACGCGTCGAACTAATAATCTCGGTGGTTTTGAAGGTGGTATGACTAATGGTCAACCTTTAGTCATTCGTGGTGTTATGAAGCCTATTCCAACGCTTTATAAACCTCTGATGTCTGTTGATATTGATACGCATGAACCATATAAGGCGACAGTAGAACGCTCAGATCCAACGGCTTTACCTGCTGCTGGTGTCGTTATGGAATCTGTCGTAGCGACAGTTATTGCCAATGAAATTCTTGAGAAATTTTCATCAGATAATATGGAAGAATTGAAAGAGGCTGTCACCAAGCATCGTGATTATGTGAGGAATTTCTAGGAAGTCATGACAAAGACAATTTTGATTGCGGGGCTTGGCCTGATTGGTGGCTCGTTAGCTTTGGCTATTAGGAAGCAACACCCCAATTACCACATTCTAGGCTATAATCGTGGGGAAGCTTCTCGGAATATTGCGCTTGAACGGGGAATGGTGGACGATGCTAGCGATGATTTTAAGAGTCTAGCTGTCCAGGCAGATGTGATCATTCTCTGTGTGCCTATCCAGAAAACGATTGATATGATTAAGGATCTGGCTAGCTTTGAGCTGAAACCCAATGTGCTGGTCACAGATGCAGGGTCAACCAAAGGGGCGATTATCGTTGCGGCAGAGCACCATCTTGCTGACAAAGACATTAACTTTATCGGTAGTCACCCGATGGCCGGAAGTCATAAGTCAGGAGCAGTCGCTGCAGACGTTAATCTTTTTGAGAACGCCTACTTTATTATGACGCCTTGTCGTTTGACCAAGCCAGATGCGGTTCCAAGGTTAACAGATTTGCTCACTGCTAGTGGTGCACGTTTCGTACAAATTAACGCTGCGGAGCATGACTTGGTGACCAGTCAGATCTCTCATTTTCCCCACGTTCTTGCGAGTAGTTTAATGTTGCAAGCTGGTGATTACGCCCTAGAACATCCGTTTACCAAGAACTTTGCTGCAGGTGGTTTTAGGGATATGACCCGTATCGCAGAGAGTGAGCCGGGCATGTGGACGAGTATTTTAATGACCAATCCCAAGCCCATCTTAGAACGTATTGAGGAGTTTAAGGAGCGATTGGATCGTGTCTCTGACTTGCTCAAAACAGGGGATCAAGATGCGATTTGGCACTTTTTTGAACATGGACGCCAGACCCGTAAGGCCATGGAGATTCATAAACGTGCTGGTGTAGATTCTTTCTTTGATATCTTTATCAGTATTCCTGATAAAGAGGACAGCATTTTGAGCGTTTTAGAAGTTCTGCGTGGTATTTCCTTGGTCAATATCCGTATTAATGAAGAAAATCGAGCTGATACATATGGTGTGCTTCAGATAACCTTTAAAAATCAGGAAGATCTAGATGAAGCTGTCAAGCGTTTAAGCCAAGAGACAGATTATATCATTTCCTTTGATTAAAGAAAGGCTTTCTGATAAGTTTTTGCCAACTATCAAAGGATTAAGCATTGTGGAATTGAGGGAAAAACGAAGGCAGCATTAGCGAGCAGAAAAGCCGTTTATTAAGGATAAAAGCGGTTGGCAAAATGGTCTTATTTCAGAATGAAAGGGTTAGCTATACCTTTCCAAGCAAACTACCACTGTAATAAAGTATTTTCGCTCGTCTATTTGTGAGCGGTTGGACTGATGTAGGGACTAAATCATTTTAAGGATTATAAAAGGCATGTCATCAAGAGGAAAAAACTTGATGACATGCCTTTTTGTTTAATTAATTATCTTTACTTTTCCAAGTATTCTTTCATTTCCTTAATAGGAATTTGGTGAATGGCTGCCTGGCCTAATGTTGGGACAATGACTAGCTTGATGGATTTGCCGCGAGCTTTCTTGTCGCGAGTCAAGGCTGCGTAGAGCTCCTCACTATTCCAAGGTTGATGGCTGGTCGGCAGTCCAAATTTTTGGCACATAGCGATAATTTGGTCGGTAATGCCAGCAGACACGAGGCCTTTTTCTTCAGCAACGCGCGATAGCTGGACCATTCCGATGGCAACAGCCTCGCCGTGCATAACTTGACCGTAACCAGCAGTAGCTTCGATGGCATGTCCAATGGTATGACCAAAGTTCAGATAGAGGCGGACGCCATTGTCCAATTCATCCTCAACAACGACCTTGCGCTTAACGTCACAAGAGCGATAGATGATGGTTTCAGCATTGGCCAAAATACTCTCGGTAGAACCATCCATGTCTGACAAGAGATCCCAGAGTTCGATATCATCAATCAAACCGTATTTGACAACCTCACCCATGCCCTCAATCAATTCGCGTGTGTCCAAGGTTTCTAGGGTGTTAGGGTCAATGAGAACGCCATCAGGTTGGCAGAAGGTGCCGACCATGTTTTTGGCAAAGGGCGTGTTGACCCCAGTTTTTCCACCGATAGACGAATCAACCTGAGCGGTCAGGCTAGTTGGAACTTGGAGGAAATGAATGCCCCGCATATAGGTTGAAGCCACAAAGCCAGCCAAATCACCGACCACACCGCCACCAAGGGCCAAGATGCCGTCACTTCGGGTCATGCCTTCTTGAACAAGAAATTCATAGGCTTGATTGACCGTGTCCAGATTTTTGGATGTCTCGCCTTCTGGAAAGGCAAATGCGATGGTTTCAAAACCAGCTGTTTCAAGACTAGCTCTGACCGTTTCCAGATACAGTGAAGCAACATGCTCATCTGTAATAATGGCGATTTTTTGTGGTTTCCAGAGCGAGCTTGCCCAAGTACCGACCTGCGCTAAACTTCCTTTTTCGATGAGAATATCATAGGGATTTTTGGGAAGATTAACAGTTAGTTTCATTCTGTGTCCTCTCTAGTTGATGTCATATTTTTCGACTAATTGCTTCCAAATCAGGTCCGTCGGCATCTCCTTGCCTGTCCAAGCCTCAAAAGCCTCAGCGGCTTGAAAGAGTAGCATACCCAGACCATTGATGCTTGGAATACCTTGTTCCTTGGCTAGTTTCAGTAAGGGCGTCTCAAAAGGTTGGTAAATCACGTCTGCCACTAAGCTGTTTTTTGAAAATAGAATATTTTCTTGAATTGGCAGGGAATGACCATCCATGCCGACGCTAGTTCCGTTGACAACCAAGTCAGACTTTGCAACATGTTCTTGAACCAAGTCCTGATTGTCAATCGGCAGTACCTGAATGGAGCGACCAGTTGCTTGGGCAATACGGTTAGCAGTAGCCTGCGTTCTGTCCAGACTTTGTTGGCGACAGAAAATGGTGACTTCCTTGGCACCATCCAAAGCAGCTTGGGTAATGATAGCAGTAGAAGCACCGCCCCCACCCAGAATAGTCAGTCTTTTATTAGCCACATGGAAGTTCATCTGCTTTTCCAAACTCTTGAAAAATCCGATGCCGTCTGTATTGTGCCCAATCAATTGGCCATGGCGGTGAATGACCGTATTGACCGCGCCGATTAAGCGAGCAGACTCTGTCAATTCGTATAGGTAGGGAATAACCGCCTGCTTGTAGGGCATGGAGAGATTGATACCAAACATGTCGTAGCGCTTAATGTTGTCAAGTGTGACTGGTAGGTCTTGCTCTGCTATTTCCCAAGCCACGTAGACCCCATTGACCCCAGTCTCTTCAAAGGCAAGATTGTGAATGAAGGGAGAAATGGAGTGTTTAATGGGTTTGGCTACCACAGCAGCCAGACGCGTATAGCCGTCAATCGTCATGTGAGACCTCCCAAATGTATCAGTAGATTAGAGGGTTTCGTGGATTTCACGAATCAGCGCCTCGGTTTTGTCCCAACCAAGGCAAGGATCGGTAATGGACTTACCAAAGGTTTCTGGGCTATCCTGACGACCATCTTCTAAGTAAGATTCAATCATGAAGCCACGAACATACTTACGAATATCGTCGTTCCAGTCGCGGTTAATCAGGGTTTGGCGGACGATACGGATTTGTTCCAGATAATTTTTACCAGAATTGTCATGGTTGGTGTCGATGACGATAAAAGGATTTTTGAAACCAAAGTTCTGGTATTGCTTGATAGTTTTCAAGAGAATATCGTAGTAGTAGTTCGGTTCGTTGATGCCTTGTTCTGTACTAGCACCACGAAGAATAGCATGAGCCAGCGGATTGCCATCTGTATCGACTTCCGCATCGCGGTAGATGAAATTCTGCTTGTTTTGCGCAGCGTAAATGGCGTTGAACATGACGGTCAAATTGCCAGAAGTAGGATTTTTCATTCCAGTCGGCATGTCAATACCAGAGGCGACAAAGCGGTGCTCCTGATCTTCGACAGAACGTGCACCGATGGCATGGTAGGACACCAAGTCCTCAACCAAGGGGAAATTAGCCGAGTAAAGCATTTCATCCGCAGTGGTCAAGCCGGTTTCTGTGATGACACGGTAGTGCAAATTGCGTACGGCTGCAATACCGTTAATCAAATCAGGCAATTTTGAGGTATCTGGCTGGTGAACCAGTCCCTTGTAGCCTTCGCCATTGGTACGAGGCTTAGCCGTATAAACCCGCATGACCATGAAAATCTTATCTTTGACCTCGTCTTGCAATTTAGACAGACGACGGGCATATTCCAAAACGGCCTCTTCGTTATCCGAAGAACATGGGCCGATGACCAGTAAGAGGCGGTCATCCTCACCGCGGATGACTTTTTTCAATTCCTCGTCACGCTTTTCTTTAGCAACTAGGAAGTCTCCTTCTAGTTTAGATAATTCTTTGACTTGTTCAATGTTGATGCGTGTGCTGCGCTGATGAATTCCCATAGCTTGTTTCCTATCTGTTTATCTGTTGTAAATTTCTCGAATGAGTTCCTCAGTTTTATCCCAACCAAGGCAAGGGTCGGTAATGGATTTTCCGTAAACTTCGGCGTTGTCCTGACGTCCATCTTCCAGATAAGACTCAATCATGAAGCCGCGGACATAGTCACAGATTTCTTGGTTCCAATCGCGGTTAATCAAGGTTTGACGGACAATGCGGATTTGCTCCAAATAATTTTTACCGGAGTTATCGTGGTTGGTATCAATGATAATAAATGGATTTGCTAAACTAAATTGCTTGTAGAGGTCAATGGTTTCCAAGAGATTATCGTAGTAGTAGTTTGGCAGGTATTTACCACTTTCTGTCACCGCACCACGCAGGATAACGTGAGCCAGCGGATTTCCAGATGTTTCAACCTCTGTGTTGTTGAAGAGGAAGGATTGCTTTTTCTGAGCTGCAAAAATACCGTTAAACATGCCCCTGAGATTGCCAGATGTCGGATTTTTCAAGCCAGTTGGCACGTCAATCCCAGAAGCCACAAAACGGTGTTGCTGATTTTCAACCGAACGGGCACCAACGGCAATATAAGAAACCAAATCATCAACAAGTGGCAAGTTTTCAGGATAAAGCATCTCGTCGGCCGTCGTCAAACCAGTCTCTGTGATGACACGGTAGTGGAGATTGCGGACAGCCTTGATACCGTTGATGAGACTAGGTGCCGCATCGGTCTTTGGCTGGTGCATGAGACCCTTGTAGCCGTCGCCATTGGTACGAGGCTTAGCCGTGTAGACCCGCATGACCATAAAAATTTTGTCTTTGACTTCTTCTTGCAACTTGGCTAAACGATGGGCATAGTCCAGAACCGCCTCTTCATTATCAGAAGAGCAAGGCCCGATGACCAAGAGTAGCCGGTTGTCCTCGCCTTTTAAAATCGCCTCCAACTCACGGTCGCGCGCTCCTTTTTTGGCTAAGGTTTCTGGGGATAATTTTGAATGGTCTCTTACATCCTGAATATCAATTTTTTCGCTAATTGGTGTAAACACTTAGTAATCTCCTATTTTTTATCTTAATAAGTTTGCTCAATTATACCATGATTGTCAGGATTTTAAAATCACTATTGACGGTAAAAGTGTGATTTACAGTAAATTCTGAATAGTCATCGTTTTTTCATTTTAGAACAATTGTGTCTAGAAAAATGAATTGTCAAAAAATCTAAAAATAGTCTGAAAATATGATACAATAAATGCAGTTATTTTTGAGGTAAGATTATGAAACTAAGAACAAATACTAGAGCTTTAGAAGGAACAATTCGTGTTCCAGGAGACAAGTCTATCAGCCACCGTTCCATTATTTTTGGATCCTTGGCAAAAGGCGTGACCCGTGTTCATGATATTTTGCGTGGTGAGGATGTCCTGTCGACCATGCAGGTTTTTCGTGATTTAGGCGTGACGATTGAGGATAATGAGGATGTGGTCGAGGTTCACGGTGTTGGTTTTGATGGACTGCAAGCTCCTAAAAATGACCTAGACATGGGAAATTCAGGAACATCCATCCGTCTCATTTCGGGTGTCTTGGCTGGTCAAGATTTTGAGGTGACCATGTTTGGTGATGATTCGCTGTCAAAACGTCCTATGGATCGTGTGACGGTACCGCTAAGCCAAATGGGTGTAACCGTTTCTGGTCAGACAGACCGTGATTTGCCACCTTTGACCATCAAAGGAAGCAAGTCGCTCAAGCCAATTTCCTATCAATTGCCAGTAGCATCTGCTCAGGTAAAATCAGCCCTCTTATTTGCGGTTTTGCAGGCAGAAGGTGAGTCGGTTATTATCGAAAAAGAAATCACTCGTAATCACACGGAGGATATGATTGTCCAATTTGGCGGTCATTTGTCTGTTGATGGCAAGGAAATCCGTATCACAGGTGGGCAGGAATTTACAGCGCAAGAAATTGTTGTCCCTGGTGATATTTCCAGTGCGGCCTTCTGGTTGGTGGCTGGACTGGTTGTGACTGGTTCAAAAATTACCCTCGAAAACGTCGGCATCAATGAAACGCGGACGGGTATTCTGGATGTCATCAAGGCTATGGGTGGAAGGATGACCTTGTCCAATGTGGATGAGATTGCCAAATCAGCGACCATTACGGTCGAGTACTCTAGCTTGCAGGGAACGGAGATTGCTGGTGACCTGATTCCGCGCTTGATTGACGAATTGCCAATTATTGCTCTTTTGGCGACGCAAGCCCATGGCACAACCATTATTCGCGATGCTGAGGAGTTGAAGGTTAAGGAAACGGATCGCATTCAAGTGGTGGCAGATGCCTTGAATGCCATGGGAACCAAGATTGAGCCGACTGCCGATGGTATGATTATTGAGGGACCAACGCCATTGCACGGTGCAACAGTCAACACCTTTGGTGACCACCGTATAGGCATGATGACAGCTATCGCAGCCCTCTTGGCACAAGATGGTGAGGTTGTTCTTGAGCGCGCTGAAGCCATCAATACCAGCTACCCAGCCTTCTTTGACCACCTTGAAAGTCTAGTGAAATAAACTCAGTAAATAGGAGAAACAATGCCAATCGTATTACTTGGTTTTATGGGAGTTGGAAAGACCACGACCGCTAAACTCTTGGATATGCCACTCTATGACATGGACCAGATTATTGAAGAACGGATTAACATGTCCATTGCGGATTTCTTCCAATCAGAGGGCGAAGATGCTTTTCGCCAGTTGGAAACGCAGGTCTTGGAAGAGCTGATGGACTTGCCAAATGATTACTTGGTTTCAACGGGCGGTGGTGTGATTAAATCTGCCAAAAATAGGGAGATTTTGCTCAAAAATAAGCTCAACAATATTCTCTTAACCGCCTCCTTTCCAGTAGCTTATGAACGGATTAGCCGAGATCATCAGTCGCAACGTCCCTTATTCTTACAGCACAGCCGAGAAGAATTTGAGACCATTTACCAAGAACGAATGGCTTTATATGAAGGACTGTCTGATTTGGTCATTGACACAGACCAACTCAGTCCAGAACAAGTAGCAAGGAAGATTATATGCAAGTAGCTTATTTGGGCCCTCGAGGGTCCTTTACGCATCAAGTTGCTCAGCAGGCCTTTCCGGAAGCGGATTTGCAGGCTTTTGGCACCATTACAGAGGTCGTCAAGGCCTATGAGACTGGCTTGGTGACCTATTCGGTCATTCCGGTTGAAAATTCTATCGAAGGTAGTGTTCACGAGACTATTGACTATCTTTTTCATCAGGCGGAAATCCATGCGGTAGCAGAAGTGGTTCAGCCCATTGCCCAGCAATTGTTAGCGACTGCGCCTCATAAAGAAATTAAGGTCATCTATTCCCATCCGCAGGCCATTGCTCAAGGGAAAAAATATGTGCAGGAACATTTTCCGAAAGCTCGTTTGGAGTTGACAGCAAGCACGGCCTACGCAGCCCGATTTGTTGCGGAGCATGCGGACCAGCCTTTTGCGGCCATTGCCCCTCACGCTGCGGCTGAAGAGTACGGTCTGCAGGTCATTGCCCAAGACATCCAAGAAATTGCCGAGAATTTTACCCGTTTTTGGATTTTGGGGCATACGGTGCCTGAATTAGCATTGCGGGAAACAGATAGGAAGGTTTCTTTGGCTCTTACCCTGCCTGATAATCTGCCAGGTGCACTTTATAAGGCCATGTCAGTCTTTTCATGGCGTGGTATTAATTTGACTAAGATTGAAAGCCGTCCTTTAAAGACGAATCTGGGCGAATATTTTTTCATCTTAGATATAGATAGTCCTGGGGATCAATTATTTTCGTTTGCTCTTCAAGAGCTAGAAACTTTAGCTATCCAGTATAAAATTTTAGGCCATTATGGGGTCTATCACATTCATTAATGTAAAAAGCCTTGTGGTCGCGAACTGTATCGTGATTGCTAGATGTCATATCTAGTCATTGCGTTACAGCTCAGTCTCACAAAGCTTTTTTAGTATGTAAAATAGTAATATGGATTTGTCTTAAACCATACCAGCATTCTCATGAATAGCTTTATCAGCTTTACTGTCGACAAATGCAACAATTGTTTTGGCAACATTGTCTACCGGTACTGGACAGTTGGGCTATCTGATGTCAAATGGCTTAGTATTTTTTGAACGAGGTCAACATATCAGATTTGTCGGGACCATACATCAAGCTAGGACGCACAATCTGTGTTGAGAATCCCTTGTCGATGAAATAATTTTCGGCTTTTTCCTTTGCTACTCGGTAGTCTTCGGGGTCTGTGTTGAATTGAGATTGGAAGACATATGGATGATACGACTAGCTGGAGAATCTGACAAACCATCAGCGATTGCTTTTGGCAGCTCTAAAGTTAATCTTATCAAAAGTGAGTCCCTTATCGGGATCTGCTTCAATAGTCCCTACTAAATCTATCACAATCGTTTCATTAGTCACTAAGTTTATCCACTGATCAGCTTGGTAAAGATCTGCTTCAACCTAAGTAACTTCTAGATTAAACTTCTCAGTATTGCTCAGATCAACAGACCGAGAAATAGTTGTTAGATGGTGGTTGTTTTTAAGTAACTCCCTAATAACGGCTTTTCCTAAAAACCACTTGCTCCAAATAATAGAATATTGGCCATATTATTGTCCTCCTTTAAATGATAAAACTGTTATAACACTAATTAGTAGAAACTATTCTATTAAAGATTGGATTGGTTTTTGAGCATATCTTTTGATAAATATACTACATAGTAATAAAATGAGATATCATCTGATTTATGAAAGAAGGTAGACATTATGACAATAATTAATGGTTATGAACAATCTGATCGTGAAGAAGCTTTAGAGATTTTGAACTTACCAAGCCTTGAAAAACGAGCGGAAGACATTATTAGAACTTTTCGGAGGTATAGGCTTAAGTATAATATTTCCAGAAAGAAATAATTTTTAAACACATTTAAAACAACATATTAATTATGTATAATAGAATAAAAAATAAAGAGAGGAAAGATGGATGAAACTAATAAGTTTCGTGGCTATTAAAGGAGGAGTTGGGAAAACAACATTAGCTCTTTTGACAGGTCAATATTTAGCAAGTCAGGGGTATAAGGTTTTGCTTATTGATCTTGATCATCAGTGTAATTTGACACATTTTTATGATGTGTATAAAGATTCTGGAACAGTAGCAAATATTTTTATGGGTTAAGGAGATGTCAATATTCTTTCTGTTGCTCCTAATATTGATTTGATTGCAGGTTCAATGAGATTAGATGAAGCGGAGAGACGCTTGGAAACAAATCCTAATCAGAATATGTTTTTGTATGAATGGTTAGGAGAAAATTTGGAGGCTAAATATTTAGATAAATATGATTATATTATCTTAGACTGCCGTCCTGATTTTGGTATTGCAACTAGAAATGCTATTGCGGTAAGTCATACACTGTTTAGTTCGATTACTCCAAGTGATTTTGCTTTTGAAGCAAAGGAAAATTTAGAAATTAGATTAGAGCAGTATCGAAAAACAGAGATTGTTCGTCCTAGTCGGGATTCATTAATTACAGCTCAGCTCTATTTTTTACCAAATATGATTAAGCATAATACGATGAAATCAAAAGAACTTTTGATAGCTCTCAAAAATGATGCTTCTGTTATTGGACAAATTCCACAAAAGGAATTGTTTAATCGAGCGACAAAAAATGATACGGTTATTGATATGATGACTAAATTTAGTTTAAATGATGAGCATCGTTCTTTCTTCTCAATTTTATCTGATACACTTAATCAGTTACAAAAAGTAACTGATAACTCTTGATTTTAATATTATTTATATCAATATTTAAATAGATATAAAAAAGAGGATAGATATATGGCATTTGAATCTAAAAAAGAAAAGCTTAGTCAAGTTCTTCAAGAACAGTTGAAAGAGAGTCCTGTACGAAAAATAAGGAGAGTTGGTCGTCCTTCGGGAAAAACTAAATTTCCTTATCAGTTTACGCTAAAGCCACAGAATCGTGATAAATTAGATAGAATTGCAGATAAAGCTGGCTATAATGGTGTGTCGACTTTTCTTGATGAATGGATTGAAAATTACATAGAATAAAACAATATAAAAATACCTATATAAAGAGGTATTTTTATATTGTTTTATTCTATTGAAGCTCTTTCTTACTAAAAATAACGTAACTCAGATAGAGATATAGTATAGTAGCCATAAAGCTAACGCCCATGGATAGTCTTGAAATATGTTCTCCTTGTTGAAGCGAAAGAAATAGAAAATAATCTGTTGGTAATTTCATATGGAGTAGGTTACCAGTAATGAGGTTGGAGATATTGTCAAAAAGAAGGCTAATTAAACTAAAGGCAAGATAGGCTTGATTGACCTTATTGGACTTGACAAATATCAGGATGGATAACAGAGAGATACAGATAAATAAAGGTGTTTGAACAATGAAACTTTGTATTATCACTGTAAAATCAACACGATCACCTAGAAGTAATCCAACACTGCTACTCAATAAATAGGCTAGAAGGATATAAGCGAGATCTAGTACAAGGGTTGCTAAGACTTTATAGAAAAACACTCTTTTTCTTGTTTGTTGCTTGATAATAATATTATTGATGGTACGGTAAGTAAAATCTTCTCCAAAGAATAGGTTTGTCGGGACGATAAAAAATAGTGTGATAAATTGAGAAAGCAATTGAATAAAAGAGCTAGTGAAGTCTTCGTTGCCATGCAACAAAAAAGCGGATAAAAAGGACAGTAAAGCCAATATTCCCAATGAAATCGTTAATCTCTGTTCTTTTTGAATCTTAAATAAATCAGCTTTAAAGTAATGTATCATGTTCTTCTCCTTCTTGAAGCAATGTCAGATAATAATCTTCAAATGACATTTGTTGTTTAAAAATTTCTTTGACCTCAATCTTATGGTTTATCAAGAGATGAATGAGGCTCATAACATTCGTATCTGATGACAGACTGATATAATCCTTATCTATTTTGTAAGCGATGCCCTGCTCTTCAAGGATAGTAAAGGTCTTAGGATGGTTGTTTGTTTGTAGATAAAGCTGTTCTTCTAGGGTTTGTTCAAGCTCTTGCTTTGAGAATTCTTTGACGATAAGGCCCTTATGCATAATAATGTATCGATCAACCACCATCTCAAGCTCTGATAGGATATGACTGGAGATAAGGATGGTCATCCCATATTGATTTCGAAGATTTAAAATAATACTTCTCATCTCTTTGATTCCAACAGGGTCAAGACCATTAATCGGTTCGTCTAGGATTAAAAAATCAGGGTCATCTAGAATAGCTAAGGCAATGGCTAAACGTTGACGCATTCCCAGTGAAAAATCTTTGGATTTTTTCTTAGGGTCCACATCCTCTAAACCGACAATTGCTAATGTCTCTAAGATTTTTTCATCAGCTTGCTTAAGGTTTAACTGTAGAGCCATGTAACGAAGATTATCGATCGCAGATAAATTGGGTTGTAGAGCAGGGGATTCAATTAAAGCTCCAATACGACAATCTTTTGAACTAGTAATGGTACCTGAAGTTTGGGATATGAGGCCCGATAACATTCTGAGAAGCGTTGTTTTCCCAGCACCATTTTCCCCGACTAAGCCACAGATTTCTCCTTTATTAATCGTTAAAGAAACCTGATGAACTGCTTTTTGTTTCCCATATTGCTTTGATAATTGTTGGGTAGATAAGAGAGATGACATAGGTCTGCCTTTCTATAAAAAAATGATAAATCTATGATATACTATTACCAAAAAGCAAGAAAAATCGTTACATAAATGTAACGCGTGGAGAATATAATGGGAACTTACGGAAAAATTTTTAAACTCATTCGTGAATCAAAAAATATGTCTCTAAAAGAAGTGGCAGGGGATTTCGTGACACCTGCTCAGTTATCACGCTTTGAAAATGGAAAGAGCAATCTTTCTGTAGATACATTTTTTTATTGCTTGAGACGGATGAATGTGGTAGAGGGCGAATTTTCTACCCTCTACCAGTCCTACTTTCATATAGATAATTTGTTTTCATCAGAGGAATTTGTCCGTGCAGTTTATAGTCACAATTCTCAGTATATGGATGATAGAATTTTATACCATCAAGCAGAGTATGACAGGGATGGACGTTCGTTTGATAGGGTGATGGTTGCGGCCTTTCATATTTTTAAGCAACAATGGTGCGATCCTGATTATGATGTTTCTGAGGATGAAAAAGCTATTCTATCGGACTATTTAATGTCTATAGATGATTGGGGGAAATTTGAACTCTGGATTTTCGGAAATTGTAGCAGAGGTCTTCCTAGCAAGATGTTGGAAGTTCTGGGAATGGAAGTTCTCAATCGAACAAAGTTTTATATGGATATCACAGAAAACAGAGATAATGTCTATAAGGTACTCATCAATATTTCGAGCAGTTTGTTAGATAGGGGAGAGGAGATTGCTGCGATTCGCTTTCTCAAAATTCTTGACTCTGTCAATATCATGGAAAAGAATATGCGGGATCGCTTGCTGCTTAAGCTCCTAAAAGCACGCTTGTCCTACATGAATGGAAATGATGGTGGCCTAGAAATAATTAAGGAATGCCTGCATATTGCCAAATTTTTAGATTGCTATGATTTAATCCACCAGGTCAATAAGGAAATTGAGAAAGTTACAGATATGTAATGAATTTTAAGCGGCTCGTCATTTCCTGTAAGATAATACTAGTAAGTTTTACAACTTTACAAAACAATGTTTAGAAACTGTATTCATAAGAAAAGTGCTTTTAGAGAAGAGATGGGTTTTCGCTAATCAAGGCAGTTTTTTGAGGGAATACTGACTGTATTTTGAAAAAAAGAACGATGAGTAGCTGGAAAACTAGCCTTAGCTAGAAGTGCTGAACTGTGAATACAGTTTCTTAATTATCTTGGAGGAAATAATGATGAAGAAATTACTTGTTTTAGGTGCTCTTGCAATGCTAGGTTTTGTAACTTTTGGGCTTCTAACAACTAATAGCAGTTCAGCAAGTGCTGAAACGGAGGGCAAGGTAGTTCTGTTTGGAAAAGTCGATTTTTCAGACGATGATAATGAAGATGATGTGGACTTAGATTACTCAACAGAAGAGGAATCGGAAGATAGTAATGAAGGAGGTTGGCTTGAAAACTTCATTAAAACGCATAAGACTCCATTTTCAAAAACTATTAAAAAATAATGGAGTGTACGCCAATTATCACAAATTTGTCATCACTTCTACCAAAACTATTGCTCAGATTCCTTTAAATATCGGCGGAATGTTGGCTTAGTTAAAGTTTCAGATGAATCAATCATTGTCTTACTTTTGTTACAAGCAGAACTAGGCATAACATCACAACGCCATTTTTACAGCATCTGCCACTTCTTTCCTTGTGGTCAGTTACTAGAGAGAAGTCGTTTCAATCGTCGGTCAAAACAATTGATTTGGCTCGTCCAATTCATCCGAAAAGCTATGAGTGAAATGCTTCCATCTGATAAACTAGCTATTATAGATAGTTTTCCTTTGCCACTTTGCCAACCCGTCCGTAATAAAAGAGCTACCATTTTTAAAGGAGTAGCCGATATTGGCTACAACGCCTCTAAACATCTTTGGTTCTATGGTTTCAAGATTCTTATGCTGGTGACCTTACCTGGCTATATTCTGAATTATGTTGTGACATCGGCTTCTGTCCATGACATCAAGATGATTTATGAACTATTAGAGGAGTGTAGGCAGTCGGTTATCCTAGGTGATTTAGGCTACCTGAGCAGTGAACTCAAAAAGGACTTGAAACGGGAAGGTTACCATCTATGGACGCCATTTCGACAAGATATGGCAGAGGCTGAAAAACATAACAATTGGAAAGTAATGGCCTTGAGACGAACTATTGAAACACGTTTTTCTGAACTGTGTCGTCTCTTTGACATCGAACATACATTAACTAGAAGCCTAGCCGGACTACAGTTACGAATGGAACAAATTATTCTAGATCATAACTTACGCTATTTTGAAATGAACTAGCACCACGGGTAAGGGATTGTTTTTTATGGGGATATCTAAATACTAACTTTACCTCGAGATTGAGAAGCCTATTACCATGGGAAATATGATGATTTGACCAGCTTTGCTAGGGTCTTAGCGATCAGTTGACAAGAGATGGCATGTTAGCAATTGTTCTTGATGGTATCTGGGAGATAGAGTAATTACTATTTGTACTAAAGCGGTCTGTGGACAAACTGTTGAGAGTTAGCGATAAAGTGAACACATTTGGTATCAGTCATTTGGAACAGCTTTGAAACGTAAAACAACCTTTTAAGAATACCGATGAGATCCTTATATTTCCAATTTAACCAGTTTCAGTGGCTTTTATTGATCCATTCACGTGTCCATTTGTGTATCAATTAGGGTATAAGAGACGTGACTTGAGCTCATTTTTGATGTGATTCGCTTATATCTTACAAGCTATCCATTTAATTTTTAACCTTATATAGCCTTATTCCGGCATCTCTGATCTAATTATTTAGAAGGGCTGATAGCAGCCAGTTATTTTAATCTGTATTTGCTGTCAAAGCATGCTAAAATGAATAGAATGATGATACGATAAGGAGAGGACATGTCCATTTTACAACGTACGATAAAACTGGTCTTGGCGACAACGCTGGCTATTATCATTGCGGATTATCTACATTTAACTTATGCTACATCAGCAGGGGTGATCGCCATACTGAGTGTTTTAGACACTCGCAAAAGTACCTTTGCTATTGCTTGTCAGCGCCTTTTATCTGCTTTGTTGGCCTTGAGTATAGCTATTGCTTTGTTTTATGTTTTTGGGTATTACCTTTGGGTTTTCAGTATTTACATTGCTCTCTATGTGCCCTTAGCTTACTACTGGAAACTTGAGACAGGTATTGCCCCTGTCACGGTTTTGATTCTTCATCTGTTTTCTGAGAAAAGCATTTCACCACTGTTGATCGTCAATGAACTCTCTTTGCTCTTAGTTGGAGCAGGGACAGCACTAGTGCTTAATTTGTATATGCCCTCAAAACAAAAAGCGATTGCAGACTATTTTGTGAAGGTCGAAGAGGAACTAAAGGTGATCTTGTGCAGGTTTGGAACGCTTTTGAGAAGTGGTGACGGGAGTAACAATGGGCAGTTGATTGATCATTTGGAGAAAACCTTGTCAGAAGCCCTAGAGCTAGTCTATATTGAGAGTAATAATCAACTTTTTCAATCCACTAACTATCAGGTCCACTATTTTGAAATGCGTCGAGAGCAGGAGAAAATTTTAAAGGGGATGTCGGAAAGTATTCAAAAGCTTAACCTGCAAAGTCAAGAAAATCAGATTTTAGCGGAACTATTTGAACGAACGGGGCAACAAATTAGTGAAGAGAATCCAGCTAATGATTTGATTGTTGCTATCGAGGATTTCTTGGAACATTTTAGAGAAAGGCCGCTACCAGTAACGCGAGACGAATTTGAAGGGCGGGCTTTATTATTCCAATTATTAGGTGATTTGGAAAGATTCATCCAATTAAAAGTTGATTTTTATGACTCCTATAAACCTTGATTTTATAAAAATCGAATTATATAATCTATTTTAGTTTATTTTGTTCGTTTTTTAAGTTATAATGAGGAGGATAATGAAGAAATAGGAGTTTTTATGCGTAAAGTTTACCTTAATCACGATGGTGGTGTTGATGATTTGGTTTCCTTGTACCTCTTACTCAAAATGGAGGATGTTGAATTAGTTGGTGTTGGTGTGATCGAAGCAGACTGCTACCTCTTGCCAGCTGTTGAAGCCAGTAAGAAGATTATTCAAAAATTTGGATCTAAAAAAGATCAACAGTTGCGAGTGGCTTCTTCTGACTCACGTCCTGTTCATCCTTTCCCTAAGGAGTGGCGTATGCACGCTTTTACAGTTGATGCTCTCCCGATTTTAAATGAGCACAAACCTATTACCGTTGTAGATGCTCCTGTAAAAGCTCATGAAGATTTGGTGGAAGTACTGATGGCTTCGGACGAGTTGGTTGATTTGGTTTTTGTGGGGCCTTTGACTGATTTAGCGCGTGCGCTTGATTTGGAACCTCGTATTGAAGAGAAGATTGGCAAACTTTACTGGATGGGTGGCACTTTCTTGGATCATGGTAACATTGAAGAACCAGAGCATGATGGCACGGCAGAGTGGAATGTTTTTTGGGATCCTTACGCTGCTAAGAGAGTTTGGGACTCCTCTATCAAGATTGAATTGGTGGCCCTTGAGAGTACCCGAATGGTTCCGCTAACGCCAGATGTGCGTGATCGCTGGGCCCAAGTCCGTCAGCATGAAGGCGTTGATTTTTTGGGACAATGTTATGCCATTGTGCCACCATTGACCCACTTTGTGACCAATTCGACCTATTTCCTCTGGGATGTGTTGACAACTGCTTCATTTGGTAAAGAAGATCTGGTGAAGCGAGAAGTTGTTCCTTCAGACGTGGTCACAACAGGAGCTAGTAAGGGACGAACCATTCGCGTAGAGGGTGGACGACCTGTAGATTTGGTCTATCATGTCGATCGTGATGCCTTCTTTGACTATATTACAGCCTTAGCTGAAAAATAGTACCATATATTATTTAGGGATGACTATCATTAAGGGTAGCATTCCTTTTTTGATGTCGAGGATGCATCGGTCACGGTTAATGAGGTTGCGCCATCAGAAATCGTGTTATAATGGAAGTAGCGATTGTAACAGAAAGGAAATCTCATGACTAGATTGTATCTTATGCGACATGGGCAGACATTGTTTAATGTGATGGATGTAAATCAGGGGCATAGTGATTCGCCCTTAACGGCAACAGGCATAACACAAGCTAAGCAAGCAAAACAGTGGTTCCTTGATCAGGATATTAGGTTTGATCGTGTCTATACATCATCGTCAGAGCGGGCGATAGACACGGCAGAACTGATTACGGACTTGTCTTACACCAAGTTAAAAAGCCTAAAAGAAATTAATCTTGGAACTAAGGAGGCCTCGCCTAATAGAGACAATCCTGTTTACCCCTATGGGGATTATTTCGTGACTTTTGGTGGTGAAGATCTAGATGATTTTACACAGCGCATTTACAGCGCCCTAAAAGATATTGCGGAAGCATCATCAGGACAGACTGTTTTGGTGGTGTCACATGGCATGGCGATCAAACGCTTTTTCACAGCCATTGCTTACGAGAAGCAGGAGCTTATTTTAGGCAATTGTGCCATTGTCGATATGGATTATCAAGAGGGACAATTTAGGGTGAATGCCGTCATTAATCCTACACAGATATAAAGGAGACTACTAGATTGATAGATAAATTACATGAAATCCGAGTTTTTGAAAATTATGATTTGATATTAGAAGAAGCGGGACATATTGTTGTGTCGACAGAAGTTGTGGATAAATCGCTTAATTATTATGGCAATGCACATGGTGGTTACTTGTTTACCTTGTGTGACCAAGTGGCAGGTCTGACCTGTCTTTCTTTGGGAAGTGAGGCTGTCACCATGCAGTCTAATATTCATTACATGAGGGCTGGCCGTTTGGGTGATTTTTTGACGATAGATGGCACATGCTTGCACAATGGTCGCAAAACCAAAGTTGTTGAAGTCGTGATTAGCAATCAATCCGGAGAAGCAGTGGCACAAACCTCTTTTACCATGTTTGTGACTGGTGAAAGGGAAATGCCTGCTTCTCAGGAAGTCAAGTGAGAGTTGTAGCGTATGACTGTAACATTTAAAGATAAGGTTGTAATCATTACTGGTGGGGCAAAAGGTATCGGTAAGGCAACGGCCCAGGCTTTCGAAAAAGAAGGTGCTCATGTCGAAATCATTGATATTGCACCAGGAGATCATTTTGTGGGTGATATTGGTCAGAAGGAGACACTAGAGGCTTTTGTGGCTGATGTTTTAACAAAGCATAAACATGTAGATGTGTTGGTAAATAATGCTATACCGCCTATGCTTGGACTTCAGGAGGCTAGTTTTGAGCGTTTTCAAGAGGCACTCACCATTGGTGTAACAGCACCATTTTACCTGACTAAATTGTTAGTGCCTTACTTTGCTGAAGGAGCTAGTATCATCAATTTATCGTCGACACGCTATGCTCAAAGTCAAGCGCAAACCGAAAGTTACTCAGCAGCTAAGGGAGGGATCACCGCTTTAACCCATGCGCTAGCCATGTCTCTTTCAGGAAAAGTCAGGGTTAACGCAGTAGCACCTGGTTGGATTGAGACATCTGAGATTAATCATGTAGGGCCTGATGCCTCTCAGCATCCACTTGGTCGTGTCGGTTTACCAGAGGATATTGCCAATATGATCCTTTATTTAGCATCTGATAAGGCTAGTTTTATCACTGGTCAAACCTTTACGATTGACGGCGGCATGAGTAAGCAGATGATCTATCATGATGATGCGGGTTGGTTGTTTAAAGATAGTCATTAGGAAGCTTGGCTACTGGTTGAGTGATGGTTTATCAGTTGATACCTGCTTGACAAGGCCTTCTTTTTTCTTTAAAATAACGAGTAACTGTTAACTTTAACCGTGTCCCGTGAGGCATGAAAGTCATCATTGTTCTGACAATAAGACCTTTTACCTACGCTACAAGAGAGCGAGGTGAAAGGGATACTTTCGTGAGGTTTGGGAATAACAGAATCCCAAACCTTTTTTGATGCGATGTGCATTACAGAAGCAGTCGACGGGGTTAGCTGACTATTTTGCCATCAAGGACTGTGATGTCACATGTTAGATAACTGTTGCTAACACTGCCCTTTTTCGTGATGACCTTTGTCCGAACTGGAGACACTCAAATAAAGGTAGCCCGTGAGCTATCATTTGGAGGAAAAAATGTTAAACCTATCGCTTGATAAAACCAATCGTCGTGCGCTCATTTCAGCTATTGTTGCTTCCGGAACAGATGACCTTAATGTCATGTTTTTGTCCTTTTCTATGTCAAGTATTATGGCGGACTTGGCTATCAACGGTGCACAGGCTGGCTGGATTGCAACCATTACCAATTTGGGAATGCTACTAGGTGGCTTGGTTTTTGGTGTTTTAGCAGATCGCTATCATAAATTCAAGGTCTTTAAGTGGACCATCGTCATCTTTGCCCTGGCAACGGGCATGATCTATTTGACCTCCAGTTTACCCTATCTTTATCTGATGCGTTTTATCGCTGGCATCGGTGTTGGAGGCGAATATGGTGTTGCTATTGCCATGATGGCTGGCATTGTGCCTAAAGAAAAGATGGGGCGAATCTCATCGCTTAATGGAATTGCAGGCCAGATAGGCTCTATCACCTCAGCCCTTTTGGCGGGTTGGTTGGCACCTAGTTTGGGCTGGAGAGGACTCTTTTTGTTTGGCTTGGCCCCATTACTCTTGGTTTTATGGATGCAGCTAGCCATTGATGACCATGCTATCAATGATCACGCTAGTCACCAGAGTGATGAAGATACAGAAGTCGCTCATCTTAGTCATTTGTTTAAAACCAAGGCATTGACCAAACAAACCTTAGCCTTGATGGTCATGACAACGGTTCAAATCGCGGGCTACTTTGGGATGATGAATTGGTTACCGACTATTATCCAGACGAGTTTGGGCATTTCGGTCAAAGATTCTTCTCTTTGGATGGTGACTACTATTCTAGGCATGTGTCTAGGGATGTTAGTCTTTGGACAACTTCTTGACCGCTTTGGACCTCGCTTGATCTACACCGTTTTTTTGTTGGCTTCAGCAGTTTGTGTCTTTCTCTTTCAGTTTGCCAATTCGCAGTTGGCCATGGTTCTGGGGGGTGCTATTGTCGGTTTCTTTGTCAATGGTATGTTTGCGGGTTATGGCGCTATGATTACGCGATTGTATCCGCACCATATTCGCTCGACGGCCAACAATGTCATCCTAAATGTTGGTAGAGCAGTTGGTGGCTTCTCTTCGGTTATTATTGGAATGATTTTAGATGCCTCAAACCCATCTACTGTGATGATTTTCTTGGCTAGCCTTTATCTAATCAGTTTTCTGGCGATGCTATCTATAAAGCATTTAAAAGCTGAGCACTATCAAACACTGTCTCACCAAGATTAGGGTTTAAAAAATAATATTCTCTCTTTTCCTCGCTATTTTAGGTAAGGATTATAGCTTTTTGTGACTTATGAACCGTTTTGTCCTTAGATTTGACAGAAAGTTTCCCATGTGGTCAGGCTTCAATTTATGGCGAATAGGATGCCCGTTGTTAGGTGGATAGTGTCGCGGCTGAGACGATACGTCATCAAAAGACATCCTCTAAAGTGAAAGCCCTAGATGATTTATGATGATAGTAGTCCTTACCAAAGAGTCCTAGCCAGGAAAGTTTATGCGGTCATCTAGTTCTCATAAGAACCTTTTCTTGACATTGGCTCTGCTTGGCACTATAATACATGAGTGGTTTAGGAAGGAGTTGATGACGTCATGGAAGATCCTTTGCAAAAATATAAGCATCTCATTGGAGAGTTGGAACAGTCGGCCAATGAAATTGCTCAAAAACATCATATTGAGCATCTCGGTGGTCCTCAAGGAAAAGTTCTTTATTATCTGTTTAAACATCAAGATCGCGATATTTTTGTTAAAGATATTGAACAATGGCTCGCTATTTCCAAATCAGTTGCCAGCAATTTAGTTAAGCGTATGGAAAAAAATGGTTTCATTCGCTTAGAGACCTCCTCAAGAGACAAACGCTATAAGCGCCTAGTCTTGACAGAAGAAGGTATGTCGAAAATTGCACCGCTTGAAACATTTCATATAGAGCTCATGAAAGTACTGTTTGCTGGGATTGATCCTCAAGACAGAATGGCTGTGGATCGCATCTATCATCAACTTCGTCAGAATATTGAGCGGTATAGAGACGGCAAAGCATTCAAGTAGCGGCAAGGATGAACGTCTTTATTTTAGAGTTCAGTCAGTGATAAAGAGAGCGCTGTAAAAGGATGTATTTGTAGTATTTTTAGCAAATGTTTGAAATAGAATTAAGCTGAGTTTTAGGACTTAGCTTTTTTTCAGATGATGCTGTTTTTCTTTGAGATTTTTACGAAATTATCCGATAATGTAGGCACTTAAAAAGGAGATTGTTAGTGATGAAACGAAAAAATATATGGCAAGGCATCTTGCTCGGTGGTTTAGTGCTTATGCTTATCTTAGTTTTCCAAAGTTTGTCAGTAATAAGGCAATCTCGGAAAGCTTCAACTGCAAAATCCCCCTTAGCCATTGCAGCGGTTGGGGACAGTATTACTTTTGGCGCAGGAGTGGCAGCAACGCGCGAAACAGACTCCTACCCAGCTTTATTAGAAAAGGCTCTAGGAAAAGAGTACAGGGTCGTCAATTATGGTCTTAGTGGACGGACGCTGCTTTCCAATACTGCCAAACCTTACTTTAAGGAAGCTCTTGCTAAAAAATCTTTTCAAGATAATCCCGATATGGTTATCATTATGCTGGGAACAAATGACTCTAGAATCAATTATTGGCGAGAAGCGGATTATAAGAAAGAGTATCTCAATGTCATCAAACGCTACCAAAAGTTAAAGAGCAAACCAACCGTCTATGTCATGATTCCTCCAAAAGTTTTCTTTGAGAATCCAAGCCCCAATTATCCTAATAATGCGATTGTTGAGAAAAGATTAAGAAAGGTGATCCCTGAGATTGCAGAGAAAGCAGGAGTGGCAGTTATCGATCAGTATGATGCGACCAAAGACCATCCCGAATGGTTTCCTGATCAATTACATCCAGACCTGAAGGGAAATCAAGCGATAGTTAAGACGATTCTAAAACAAACGCCATTAAAAGGGAAATTGACCTATTAATAGTATTAAGCAAACCGTTCCTCACTAATATCTGATAAGATAATAGAGGAAACAGCCTTAGAAAAGGCATCTCTAGGCTTTGGATGATAGAAATAAGGTGGGTAAATGCACAAGAAACGAAAACAACTGCTTGGGCTAGTGATGATTGTTATTCTTGTGGGGATTTTGTCACAAAAAATACTTAAAACCGAAAAAACCTCCATTTCGAAAGTTTGGATTATTAGTGATCTTCACTACCTTTCTCCTAAATTACATGATGGGGGATCGGCTTTCCAGCGTATAGAAGCTACGGCAGCTGGCAAGGATCTCACATATGGTAAAGAGCGTATGGAGGCTCTCTTGGTGCAAGCGCGAAAGGAGAAGCCGGATCTTTTAATTGTCAGTGGTGATTTGACTTTCAATGGTGAATACCAGAGTTTAGCAGATCTAGCAACATTTTTTAAAAAGTTTGAAGCCTCAGGAATAGAGGTTTTGGTAGAGCCTGGCAATCATGATATTGCAGATGGCTGGGCGCGTGAATTTCGTGATGACCATCAATATAAAACAAAACAGATCTCCCCTGAAGCGTTCATTGATTTGATGGGAGACTATGGTTATAACCAAGCAGCTGACAGGGATACAGCTTCCTTAACCTATGTCACAAAAGCGACCCCAAAGCAATGGTTCTTGATGATTGATTCAAATCGTTATGCTAAGGAAACGGGTAAAGGTGCTCCTAAAACGAACGGACGTTTGAAACAAAAGACGTTAAGGTTTGTTGAAAAACAACTTAAACAAGCCAAAAAGGCGGGTGCTCAAATCATCCCGATTATGCACCATAATGTTCTCGATCAGCACGAACGCCCAACCAGAGGTTATACTCTTGATAATGCGTCAGTATTGAGGGAGTTTTATAAGCAGTATCCTCCGCTAGTTGCCTTTTCAGGGCATATCCATACCCAAAACATCCAACAGCAATCCTTAGAGCATCCTCACATGCTAACGGAAATTGTAACAGGTGCTTTCTCTCTTTATCCATCTAGTATCAGCGAACTTCGAATAGATGAACAAAAATTTTCTTATCAGCAGAAGTCATTAGACATGGCGTCTTGGGCGAGGGGAAAGGGGATCTCTCATTCGAATTTGTTAGACCATAAGACTTACTTAAAGGAGAAGTTCGACGCGGCTAGCAATCTTTTAGTTCATGAGCGGCTGCATGATGAAGGATGGTATGATGCTGAATTGGCCGAGGCAATGTCAGCTATTATAGAACCGGTAAATCTAGTCTATTTTTCAGGACAAGCTATTGATGATCAGTGGCTAGAGGAAAAGGTTTATAGTCAACCGATCTATCAGCAAGTTTCTAGAGATCATCCTGAGAGTTTCGTCATATCCTATATTGATCAAGTTGCTGAAGAGAGTCATAGTAGATCTGATCAAAAGATCAACTTACCGCTAAAAGATAAAAACTAGGAGTTGTTTTATGGCCATTTACCAAGATATTCAAAATGATCCTGATAATCGTCTTTTCACTCAAAGGGGTATACTCCCTCTTTATCAAGTGAATGGGAAGGCAAGAGTCTTGATTGTAGGGCAGGCCCCAGGTATCAAAGCCCAGGAGCGTCAGCGGTTGTTTAAGGATCCTAGTGGTGATCGCTTGCGAGAATGGCTAGGAGTGGATGAGGATTTCTTTTATCAGTCGGGTCAGATTGCGATTTTGCCTATGGATTTCTATTTTCCAGGAAAGGGCAAGTCAGGCGATCTTCCTCCACGCCAAGGACAAGCTGATAAGTGGCATCCACGTTTGATTGAGCAGATGCCACATCTCGAGCTAACACTCTTGATTGGAAAGGCTGCTCAAGATTACTATCTAAAAGATAAAGCTAACCTTACTGATCGCGTTCAGCATTATGACAGGTATTTCCCTGACTATTTTCCGCTTCCTCACCCATCTCCGAGAAACAATATTTGGTTAAGTCAGCACCCATGGTTTGAGGAAAACGTTTTACCAACACTTCGACAAAAAGTGGCAAAAGTTTTTGAAAAAGATTCGTAAAAACCTTGCCATCAATCTGGCTTTAAAGTATAATGATATAGACCGTGTAAATGGTATCTTATCTTGAGGAGGTGAAATCAATGTCAAAAACAGTTGTACGTAAAAATGAATCACTCGATGATGCACTTCGTCGTTTCAAACGTTCTGTGACGAAAGCTGGTACTCTTCAAGAGGCACGTAAACGTGAACACTACGAAAAACCATCTGTAAAGCGTAAACGTAAATCAGAAGCAGCTCGCAAACGTAAAAAATTCTAAGTTTAAGTTCACTTAGACTAACCACTCCAAGATATTTGGGGTGGTTTTTATTTTGCAGTGACGAATCTTTTTCTTGTCACCTGTAGTAGGAACTATTAGAAACAAAAATAAAGTGTTTTACTTTTTATTAGTATAAAAAAGCTATTTTCTCATTCAAGGTAGAAATAGGAATACAATCTTTCGTGTATAGGTTCAATTAGGCACTAACGATATGGTATAATGATCCTTAGGAGGTGGCTTTATGAAACGTTTAGGAATGACTAAAAAACTCTGTCTCGCTTTTATAGCATTATCATTGCTAGTGGCTGGTTTGTATGATGGGTACCAAGCGTTTACGAGTGACTCTGTGACGGTAGAAGAAAAAGCCAAGACTGCTCGTATTGTTGCCAACGGTGATATTTTACTTCACGATGTTCTTTACGCCAGTGCTTTAAAAGAAGATGGGACTTATGATTTCGAGCCTTACTTCACCTATGTTAAGGACCGTATCTCTAGTGCTGACTTAGCGATCGGGGATTATGAGGGAACTATCTCACCAGACCACCCCTTGTCGGGCTATCCGTTATTCAATGCTCCACCAAGTATTGCCACTGCCTTGAAAAATACAGGGTATGATGTGATGGATCTGGCGCATAATCATATTTTGGATTCTGGGCTAGAGGGTGCCTTAAACACCAAGAAAACCTTTAATGACCTGGGGATTGATACTATAGGACTTTATGACAAGGATCGATCCAAAGATGGCTTTTTAATCAAAGACGTTAATGGGATTAAAATCGCTATTTTAGGTTATTCTTACGGGTATAATGGCATGGAAGCTAATTTGACGGAAGAAGAATATGATAAGCACTTATCAGACTTGGATGAGACAAAAATAAAATCTGAGTTGCAGAAAGCAGAGAAATCTGCAGATCTGACGATCGTCATGCCTCAAATGGGTGTGGAATATCAGCTAGAACCTACTAAAGAGCAAGAGCAGCTCTATCGTCAAATGGTTAAATGGGGAGCGGACCTTGTTTTGGGCGGTCACCCACACGTTGTTGAACCCGCTGAAATTATTGAGCAAAATGGAGAAAAGAAAGCTATCATCTATTCGATGGGGAACTTTATCTCAAACCAACGTTTGGAAATGATGGGAGATAAGTGGCCAGAACGTGGGGTACTTATGGACGTTACCATTGAAAAGAAAGGTGGAAAAACCACTCTAAAAACGGTTCAAGCTCACCCGACTTTAGTTGACGCTAAACCAACGGGAGAATTAGCCCCGGAAGGGTATAATCTCTACGATTACCGTGTCATGGTTTTGGAAGATTTTATTCAGGGCGGTAAATATCGCGATGCTATTGACGATGGTTTGAAAGCTAAAGTGGACCTTGCTTATCAAGAAATGAATGATCACGTCAATTTAGAATGGTAAGGCGAAAGGGGATTTTGGTGGGAATTGTTTAAATAACGTTAAAATCCTTGATTTAACTTCCTTTTTGTGATAGTATTTGAATGTTGACTAAATGCACATCCTGTGCAACCGCGCGAACATTGTTTAAGTAGGCTTCGTGCCTCGCAATCTAGGCGAGTCTTCACAGAGGGATATCCTCAAACAAAATTTTTATAGGAGGTGCATCATGAGCACATATGCAATCATCAAAACTGGTGGTAAACAAGTTAAAGTTGAAGTAGGTCAAGCTATCTACGTTGAAAAAATCGACGCTGAAGCTGGCGCAGAAGTGACTTTTAACGAAGTTGTTCTTGTTGGTGGCGATTCTACTAAAGTTGGCGCTCCACTTGTTGAAGGCGCAACAGTTGTTGGTACTATCGAAAAACAAGGTAAACAAAAGAAAGTTGTTTCTTACAAATACAAACCTAAAAAAGGTAGCCACCGTAAACAAGGTCACCGTCAACCTTACACTAAAGTTGTTATCGACGCTATCAACGCTTAATCTTTATGATTCAAGCAACCTTTATTCGTACGAATCGGCAGCTCCTTAGTGTTGAACTGACTGGACATGCTGGAAGTGGTGAATTTGGTTATGATATCGTTTGTGCAGCTGTTTCAACGCTTTCGATTAACTTGGTTAATTCGCTGGAAGCACTGACTAACTGTACACCGGATGTAACAATCGATGAGATTGATGGCGGCTATATGAAGATAGCCTTATCTGATTTAGCTGACCGTGAGAATGAGAAAGTTCAATTATTATTTGAATCATTTCTCCTGGGCATGACCAATTTGGCAGAAAATTCTTCGGAGTTTGTGTCTATTAGTGTCATTGCCAATTAAACAAAGAGAGGACAAACATTATGTTAAAAATGAATCTTGCTAACTTGCAACTTTTCGCCCACAAAAAAGGTGGAGGTTCTACATCAAACGGACGTGATTCACAAGCGAAACGTCTTGGTGCTAAAGCTGCTGATGGCCAAACTGTTTCAGGTGGTTCAATCCTTTATCGTCAACGCGGAACTCACATCTATCCAGGAGCTAACGTAGGTCGTGGTGGAGATGACACACTTTTTGCAAAGGTTGAAGGTGTTGTACGTTTCGAACGTAAAGGACGCGATAAAAAACAAGTATCTGTTTACCCAATCGCAAAATAAGTCTGAAAATGGCTTAACAATAGGCTTTCCGAGATTTCGGAGGGCCTGTTTTTTTGTTTTGGTACCCATTTTGGTACCCATATTCTAAAAACCAATGTAGGAAGCGAACTTGTCAACTACCTCATTCTTGGCTTTTTGGGTAACGTGAGCATAAATGTCCATAGTGGTTTGGATGTTTTCGTGTCCAAGTCTTTCTTGTACTTCCTTGATGGTAGCACCGGCTTCAAAGAGTAGGGATCAGTAGCTATGGCGGAAACCGTGAGGTGTGATTCTTTTGAAGTCTGGGTGTTTCCTCCAAACACGATTGAGCATGTTATTGACATGGACGATACTTTTTGGATTGCCGTCCTCATTTTTGAAGAGTAAACCTTTTGTGCTGTATTTTTTCCACGCTTTTAAAATTTCTACAGTTTGAGGATCCAGAGAGATTGTTCTGGCACTCTTTTTTGTTTTTGGGGTCTGGAATATCGTTTTGTTGTTTTCGCCCTTAGCGAGCGTTTTATTGACTTTTAATTGTGCAACTTCTAAGTCTATGTCTGACCAACTCAATGCCCCGACTTCATTTTTTCGCATTCCAGTAAATGCAAGTAGTCTAAAAAATGTTAGCATTTCAAGATCGTTCATTTCTTCCACAATAGCAAAGAAATCTCTTAACTCTTCCTTGTTGTAGAACTCATCAATTTCTTCTTTATCTTTTTTCTGTCGCTTTGGTTTGAGTGTTTTTCTCATAGGGTTGTTATCTATCAATTCCATAGATATGGCATAGTCAAAGATTTGGTTAGCAATGCTGATGATTCCGGAAGATCTTTTGTATTCATCAGCCCATTTATTGACCTGAGTTTGGCACATTGTCAGAGTAATCTTATTAACGGCTTTATCTCCAAAAGTAGGAAGGATGAGCCTATCTGCCTTGTCTATCTGACTGACAAATGTGGACTCTTTGACAGTGTTCTTGTAATGTTCCTTCCAAACTTCATAGACTTGTCGGAAAGTGGTAGTGACATTCCTGGAACGAAAAGTCTTCTTTTCATATTCAGTCAAGCATTTTGCTTCAGCAAGCCTTGCTTCACGTTCTGTTTTAAATCCACGGCGGAAGGTTTGAATTTTCTTCCCAGTTAATGGATCTAAACCATGGTATGCTTTGAAATAATAAGCAGTAGTATCACCTTTTTTATATTGACCAATCATTGTCATTTACCTCATTTTCTGTTAAAATGGGTACAATAAAGAGGGCCATTTAATGCCTAACTTTATTGTACTGATACCCTCACTTCTTAGCTTGCCGGCGGTAGAAGTGGGGGATTTTTTTGGTAAATTCTTTACTTCTTAGAGTAAAGTGGTATAATGTAGTTAAAGATAACTTGTGAAGGATAAACGCTGGGTCCCAGAATGGGGTAGACCGAATGGTCGAGCATTCCTATGTGCCTGGGGTTATCTTTTTTATTTGGACTTTTTAAGGCTCTCAACAAAATTTTGAGGGTCTTTTTCTATTTCTGTAATAATGAAATCAACAAATTGTTGAGAATAGGTGTAGTGTTCAGACCTGCCGATTTTATGGCAGTATGCAAACTTTTCGTCAGATTTGATTGAATAGAAATCAATAATTAAGGTTAGAACGTATTGATTGAACCCAGGTTTGTAATTCAATTTGATATTTTTCTTGTTCAATCGGTCATTTACAACTGAGATGATATTTCCGTAAGAGTATTTATGTGTCTCTGATGGGTCTTTTAAGTCTTTAACAATTGCAACCTGAGAAGGCGATTGGTTAGCAATCGAGACTACAAAATCAGCTTCAGATTTTTTCTTTGTGATGTAAAGGTTTTGTTTGACACCTATCGCAAATTTATCTGAGTTATACTCAGCAACAAGGACATCAATATCATTAGCTTGTTGAATGAACTTTTCAGCAATTTCTGCTGGGTATTTCAATCTGATTTGTTCATTGGTCAGCGGGTCATAACTTGCAGAAATCGTTAAGAAGTTTTGTGCGATGACCTCGGTTATATCTCTATCGTGAAACCGTTTAAGTTCATTGACGTAGTTCAGCACACAGGCTTGAAAGAGCGGGGCGTACTTCAGTTCGTAATCTTCGGTGATGTAATGTGTGCTGATGTTTCTAAGTTCAATTATGCGTTCCAGATTTAATCTAATCCGTGTACTGTCATCTGAATAAATCTTTTTGATAACATTTTCGAGGCTGAGGGTCCTATCTGGATTGTCTTTAAAATAGATTGAGAGGTTCCTATTTAGCATTTCAGCTTTCAGCATCAACTCCCAAGCGTTACAAATGAAAAAGCTAAAACCTTCAATACGATACTTGATTGTAGGTTTATTATATATTTCAAGTCCCATTATAAAGGCTTCAACGCTTTTATCAACAAGACGCTGGCTTAAATTTTCCATAAGTTTCTCCTTGATATAAGAATATATATTCTTAATGCTGTCTGTGTCAACTCTTTTGAGTAATTTTTTACATCAAATTCAAATATTCCTCAATCACCATCGCTTCGTTTGCTATGGTTTTATGTCGTCACTGGTTGGAAGTGCCCAACAATTTTCCCGATGATACGCGGGTCTTCGTCATAAGGTGCGAATTTGTCGGCGTATTTTTTATTGAGCGAGACGAGGCGTAGTCCTGTTTCTTCTTTGTAGACTTTTTTAATATAGGTTTGTCCGTCCCAATCAACAGCATAGATAGCGCCGTCATAATCAAATCCTGTTTGTTTGATAAGGACAACTTCTCCGTTTAGGTAGGTAGGTTCCATGGAATCTCCAAAAACCCAAGAAGCAAAGTCGTGATCCATCTTTTCATCGTGGAAGACAATGTCAAAATTACCATCGTTGAAATAGGTATAACCGTTCCCTGCGGCTAATTTTTCGAATACCTTGTATTCATAAAGAGGTCCGTTGATGGTAGTGCTTTCAGCTTCCTGTTCTTCTAACAAATGCTCACCGTGCGAAATCCACTCAGCATGGCGAGATTCGTGAAGTTTGCGGTCGAGTTTGAGAATTTTGGGAGTAGGGGTGGAAAGGGTATTTTCTTTTTGAACTGGAGGGAACAAATCATCGATAGTAACATTTAATGATTCCGCTATTTTAAATAGTGTATTTTTCTTTGGAGTTCGAAAACCTTTTTCATAATTTGCTATCGTAGTATGTCCAATTCCAACAGATAAAGCTAACTCGTTTTGAGTTAAAAATCTTTTCTTTCGGTATTCTCTAATTTTTGAACCGATATAAATTGCTAATTCCTCATCTGTCATATTTTTCATTTCCTTCCTTATACTTACACGAAAATTATAACACAAAACTTCACGTTTTGAAAAGTTCTTTGTGTTTTCGTAAAAAAATATTCAACACTTCACAAAACGTGAAATATAATATAATCAAGGTCAAGGAAATGACCGAAGAAAGGAGGTAGCCACTGATGGAAAGTAGGCACAATAAAAAGCCTAAACATAAAGAAGTAGAGTTCGAAATCCAAATTCTTTGGTTTAGGCTCAAAATAAAATATCTGATTACTAGGTAATCGGATAGGGGGTGAAAATCCCCCGCCCTTTAAAGGGGTTATGCTTACTATATCATAGTGGTTACTTTCTTTCAAGAAAATAGAGAGGAGAGTAAATGGAGTTATTAAAAGTAGGCGGTATGACCTATAAAGTCATTATTCAGGAGCACTTCAAAGCTTATGACGATGATAGAAACCTTTGGGGATATTGTGATTACGAACAACAAATCATATATATTCGTGAATCTTTATCATAGCAAAAGAAAAAGCAAGTGCTAGTTCATGAACTAACACATGCTATTCTACATGAAGTTGGCTACAAAGAACAAGATGAAGACCTTGTTAATCGTTTTTCAAAAGGTCTACATCAATTTCTTAAAGATAATCCAACACTTACTTTTCAGACCTAACCCCTTTGAACTTTCCACCAGTTGTTTTCGTGTCCATAAACTTGCCAGTAGATGTGTCACGTTTGGTATAAAGTCCAGTTTTAGGGTTATGGGTCTGAGAGCGACCTTTGACGGCTCCGATACGACCGCCCCCTTTAGGTCCGTTTTTAGCCATCAACTTATCCTCCTTTCATTTAGGATAAGCTGATTATAACACACAGAAAGGAAAGGACATGAACATCAAAAAAATCTTATTTGGCTCTTGTGATTACCATAAGACATCGGAAGATGGTAAAGAAAAACTATCGATTAATATCCAAGGTGGTTGGGTAATCGGTCTGATTATCTTAGGGTTGATTGGTTGGTTAGTTTTTTAAAAAAACTCCCTAAGGGAGTGGAAAGGACGAAAGATGATATTAAACAGTATCTGTTTACCCAATCGCAAAATAAGTCTAAAAAGGCTTAACAATAGGCTTTCTGAGATTTCGGAAGGCCTGTTTTTTTGTTTTGGTACCCATATTCTAAAAACCAATGTAGGAAGCGAACTTGTCAGCAGTTTTATTTTTGGAATATTTGGTAATGTGGGCGTAGGTGTTCATATTAGTCCGAAAGTCTTTTATGTCCCAGTCCTACTAGATTTTTGGATTACCTCATCTGTCTCACATAAGAGGAAACGATGAGTCGTATCGGATCTTCTGAGGAAAAATGACTGTTTATTTCTTAGAGAAATGATAAGAGAGCCCCGTAAGTGGCTTCTTTTTGTTATAATAGGAGGAGTGAATTCGAGGAAAGGGGTTCTTGTGATGAACATCCAACAATTGCGTTATGTGGTTGCTATTGCTAATAGTGGGACATTTCGAGAAGCGGCAAGTAAATTGTATGTTAGCCAACCTAGTTTATCTGTAGCTATCAAAGATCTGGAGGCAGAATTGGGCTTTCAGATCTTCACTAGAACCACAACCGGGGCAGTTCTAACAGCTCCTGGCATGACCTTTTATGAGAAATCGTTAGAGGTTGTTAAAAGTTTTGATTCGTTTGAAAAGCACTTCATTCAACCTGATGAGCAGGATAATCAATTTTCAATTGCCAGTCAGCACTATGATTTTTTACCACCATTAATGACGGCTTTTTCGGAGGCATATCCAGAATTTGATGATTTAAGAATCTTTGAATCAACAACGATCCAAATTTTAAACGAAGTCTCTCAAGGGCATAGTCAACTTGGTATCATTTATATGAATCATCAAAATGAAAGTGGTCTTTACCGCCGCATGGAGAAATTGGGGTTGGAAGCGGTCGATTTGATCTCTTTTAGGACCCATATTTACTTGTCGGAAAATCATCCACTAGCCACTAAAGCTCTCTTGGAAATGTCGGATTTGGTAGGATTACCAACAGTGCGGTTCACTCAAGAAAGGGAAGAGTATCTCTATTATTCTGAGAATTTGGTGGATACTTCTGATAGCCCTCTTATCTATAATGTGACGGATCGCGCTACTTTGAATGGTATTTTAGAGCGAACCAATGCCTATGCTACAGGATCTGGCTTTTTAGATGATCGTAGTGTTAATGGAATAACTGTTGTTCCTTTGGAGGATAACTTGGTGAACAAGATGGTTTATGTCAAACGCAAAGATACCAATTTGACCCCTCAAGCGTCATCCTTTATTGCTGTGATGAAAGCTTATTTTGATAAATACAAACCCTAGGAGTTCGTCATGCGGAAATTATTAATTACAGTGATGGTTATGCTACTGGTTCTGTTAGATCAGCTGAGTAAGCTGTGGATTGTTAACCATATCGCTCTAGGTGATGTCAAACCCTTTTTGCCAGGGATCTTTAGTTTAACTTATTTGCAAAATCGTGGAGCAGCTTTTTCGATCTTACAAGATCAACAATGGTTTTTTACGATTGTTACTTGTCTTGTAATTGGTGTAGCTGTGTACTATACCTATAAGTATATAAGGGGCAGTTGGTGGTTTCTCAGCGGTTTGTTGTTAATCATAGCTGGAGGAATTGGAAACTTTATTGATCGACTGCGCTTGGGATACGTGGTAGATATGGTACATTTAGATTTTATGGATTTTGCTATTTTTAACATGGCAGATTCATATTTGACAGTTGGGGTCATTATTCTAATGATTGCCTTGTGGAAAGAGGAAGATGGAACTAATCATTAAAGAGGGCGGAAGTCGCCTTGATAAAGCAATAGCTGATTTGACAGATATATCTCGTCAAAAAGCTAATGAAGGTATAAAGCATGGCAGTATCCTTGTTAATGGGGAGAAGGTCAAAGCTAAATATACGGTTAAAGTCGGAGATCGTATCACTTATGACCTGCCGGAAGAAGAAGTTTTGGAATATCAGGCAGAAGATCTGCCTTTGGAGATTATTTATCAGGATGAGGATGTTGTGGTTGTTAATAAGCCGCAAGGCATGGTTGTTCATCCGTCAGCAGGACATACTTCAGGGACATTGGTCAATGCCCTTTTGTACCATATCAAAGACTTATCTTCTATTAATGGCGTTGTGCGACCAGGTATTGTCCACCGTATTGATAAGGACACGTCAGGTCTCTTGATGGTTGCCAAAAATGACCGTGCTCACCAAGCCTTGGCAGAAGAGTTGAAAGCACAGAAATCCTTACGTCAGTATATCGCTTTAGTTCATGGTAACTTACCAAATGATCGTGGTGTGATTGAAGCACCGATTGGTCGCTCAGACAAGGATCGTAAAAAACAAGCAGTTACGGCTAAAGGAAAGCCGGCCTTGACCCGCTTTCACGTTTTAGAACGTTTTGGTGACTATACCTTGATTGAATTGCAGTTAGAAACAGGCCGCACGCACCAAATTCGTGTGCATATGGCTTACATCGGTCATCCGATTGCTGGTGATACTACCTATGGTCCAAGGAAAACCTTGGCTGGAAATGGTCAATTTTTACATGCTAGAACCTTAGGGTTTACCCATCCTAAAACGGGTGAATTGATGACATTTGAAGCTGAGCCACCAAAGATTTTCCAAGAGACATTGGCTAAACTTCGCAAAGATGAGATTTAGTTATGATTTGACTTGCTATAAACAGGTCATTTTGTTACAATGAATTAACAACATATTCCTTTAATACTGTCCAGAGAGGCAGGCAAGGAGACCAGAAAAAAGTACAGGTTAACTGTACCCTATTTGTCTATCTCCTTGATTTTTCAGGGAGATTTTTGTATTTTTAGAAAGGTCTTAAGACATGAAGACAAAAGAAATTGTTGATGAAATGACAATGAAACGTGCTGTGACACGTATTACTTACGAGATTATTGAGCGCAATAAGGATTTGGATAATCTTGTTTTAGCTGGTATAAAGACGCGTGGTGTTCATTTGGCACGACGGATCCAAGAACGCTTGGAGCAGTTAGAAGGTTTGCAAATTCCTCTCGGAGAACTTGATATTAAACCTTTTCGAGATGATGTGAAAGTAGAAGAAGATACGACAACGATGCCAGTTGATATCACGGATAAGGATGTTATTCTTGTGGATGATGTTCTTTATACCGGACGCACTATTCGAGCAGCTATTGATAATCTTGTCAGTCTTGGTCGTCCCGCTCGCGTGAGTTTAGCGGTCTTGGTTGACCGTGGTCACCGTGAATTGCCGATCCGAGCAGACTATGTTGGAAAAAATATTCCTACAGCTAGTGTAGAAGAAATCGTTGTTGAGGTCGCTGAGGTTGATGGTCGAGATGCTGTCAGTATTATTGATCCGACCTAAAATCGAAACACTCATTGTCACTAGTAACCGAACTCGTATTGAAAAGTAAGGATAAGACCATGTCACAAATCTCTCCAATTGCATTACCTCATTTGGTCAGTATGGAAACACTCGCTATTGATCAGGTGATGGCTTTGATTGAACGTGGATTAGCGTTGAAACGAGGAGCTGATCCGGTTCAGTTTCATCAGCAAATTTTTGTTGCCAATCTCTTTTTTGAAAATTCAACGCGGACACACAAGTCATTCGAAGTTGCTGAGAAGCGATTGGGACTTGATGTCATTGACTTTCATGCAGAGACAAGTTCGGTTAACAAGGGAGAAACTCTCTATGATACCATTCTTACAATGGATGCCTTAGGTGTTGATTTGTGTGTGGTGCGGCACCCGGCTGTCGCTTTCTATCAAGACCTTATTGAGAGTCCGAGTTTGAATACAGCTATCATCAATGGTGGAGATGGTTCGGGACAACACCCGAGTCAGTGCCTTCTAGACTTGATGACTATTTATGAAGAATTTGGGTATTTTAAAGGATTAAAGATTTGTATTGCCGGAGATATTACCCACTCACGAGTAGCCAGATCTAATATGCAGATATTGAAACGTTTAGGGGCAACTCTGTATTTTTCAGGTCCCAAAGAGTGGTATACTAGTGATTTTGATCAATTTGGACAACAGGTTGATTTAGATGAGATTATTGATGATTTGGATGTACTGATGTTGTTGCGCGTGCAGCATGAGCGTCATGCTGGGCAGGGATCTTTTTCGAAACAATCCTATCATGAAGCATTTGGTCTGACGCAAGAGCGCTATGATAGATTAGGGCCGTCGGCTATTGTGTTGCATCCTGCTCCAGTTAATCGTGATGTCGAAATTGCAGATCATTTGGTGGAGTCTCCCAAATCACGGATTGTGACTCAAATGACCAATGGGGTATATGTTAGAATGGCGATTTTAGAAGCCATTTTACAGGCAAGGTATAACTAAACGTTAACAGGTTCCAGTGAGGACTTAACGAAAGGAAATAGTATGGGAAAACGACTCTTAATTTTAGAAGATGGGACCATTTTTGAAGGCACCGCTTTTGGAGCAGATATTGCGGTAACGGGTGAAATTGTTTTTAACACGGGCATGACAGGCTATCAAGAGTCTATCACAGACCAATCCTACAATGGTCAGATCTTGACCTTTACCTACCCTCTCGTTGGCAATTATGGTGTCAACCGGGATGATTATGAATCCATAACACCGACTTGTAAAGGAGTGGTTGTAGCAGAGCACGCTCGTAGAGCTAGCAACTGGCGCCAGCAGATGACATTAGATGAGTTTCTAAAGGCAAAAAACATTCCAGGAATTTCAGGGATTGACACACGTGCCTTAACAAAAATCATTCGTCAACATGGCACAATGAAGGCTACAATGGCAGATGATGGTGATAGTGTTGAACACCTGAAAGATCAGCTAAGAGCAACTGTTTTACCGACTAATAATATTGATCAAGTCTCCACGAAAACGGCTTATCCTGCACCAGGTGTTGGCAAAAATATTGTCCTAGTTGATTTTGGCTTGAAACATTCGATTTTAAGGGAATTTTCGAAACGGAAAGCCAATGTCACCGTGGTACCTTACAATACCAGTGCAGAGACTATTCTGCAATTGAATCCTGATGGTGTGATGTTATCAAACGGTCCAGGAGATCCAACGGATGTTCCTGAGGCGCTTGACATGATCAGGGGGATTCAAGGGACTATTCCTATTTTTGGTATCTGTATGGGACACCAGCTATTTGCTTTGGCTAATGGTGCAGAAACTTACAAGATGCGCTTTGGTCACCGCGGCTTTAATCATGCGGTACGCGAGATTGCGACTGGTCGTATCGATTTTACCAGTCAAAATCATGGCTATGCTGTTAAACGTGAGACCTTACCAGACTGTCTCATGGTAACTCACGAAGAGATTAATGATATGTCAGTTGAAGGTGTCAGACACCGTCATTACCCAGCTTTTTCAGTGCAGTTTCACCCAGATGCTGCACCTGGGCCACATGATGCCGATTATCTTTTCGATGATTTCTTAGAAATGATTGATGCGCATCAGGCAAAAGGAAAATAACTGTAAGAGTTATTCTAGACTATCAAGTGGCTAGTATCATCTCTAATCGACTGCTTTAAGGGTTGAAATCTAGCTATCTTTGCTAGAACCTTGTAAGTCAGTTCTCTCGGTTTTTGTTGGTCATTTGGGACTTGGTCGGTCTGAGAAATTTTTGAAAAATATTTTTTAAATGTAAGGGATATGCTCTGTAAATGCTACTGTCGAAGTAGGAGCTTAGCTGGTTTAAAGGAATAAAGATTCGTTTACAAACTCTTTTTAGACTTGTCGAGTTGAGTTCACTCCCTCCCCATCCCTGTACTAGTTCGGAAAGCCAATTATTATCGACCTGACTTTCCAAATGTCGGACTTATCTTATTTAATGCCAACCTGTGAGTTGACAAATAGAAAGGAGAAAGGGTGTCGTGTTGCTCGAATTTGTAACTGAATTCGGGCTACGGACTTGTTCAAAAAGATCGTTTTTCCTCGAACGCAAGCGTTCTTGGTCAAACTCCTATTTTGACTGTCTCCGCTAAATGCCCTTAATATCTTAACATTATGCCAAAAAGAAACGATATTAAAAAAATTATGGTGATTGGGTCAGGCCCTATCATTATTGGTCAAGCAGCCGAATTTGATTACGCAGGAACGCAAGCTTGTTTGGCCTTAAAAGAAGAAGGTTATAGTGTTGTATTGGTCAATTCTAACCCCGCGACCATTATGACCGATAAAGAAATTGCGGATAAGGTTTATATCGAACCGATTACTTTGGAGTTTGTTTCGCGCATTTTACGTAAAGAACGACCGGATGCTCTCTTACCTACATTGGGGGGTCAAACGGGCCTCAATATGGCCATGGAGTTATCCAAGTCAGGCCTCCTAGATGAACTGGGTGTAGAATTATTGGGGACAAAACTCTCAGCTATCGATCAGGCGGAAGACCGTGACCTTTTTAAGCAGCTCATGGAAGATTTGGGACAACCTATTCCAGAGTCTGAAATTGTTGAGACAGTTGATCAGGCTTTGGAATTTGCCAACCGCATTGGTTATCCTGTCATTGTCAGACCAGCCTTTACGCTAGGAGGTACTGGTGGTGGTATGTGTGCTAACGAGGAAGAGTTGCGCGAAATTGCCAAGAATGGTCTAAAATTATCACCTGTTACCCAGTGTCTAATTGAGCGTTCCATCGCAGGCTTCAAAGAAATTGAGTACGAAGTGATGCGAGATGCCGCAGATAATGCCCTAGTGGTCTGTAACATGGAAAACTTTGACCCTGTAGGGATTCATACGGGTGATTCCATTGTTTTCGCTCCAACGCAAACCCTTTCTGATATTGAAAACCAACTGCTCCGTGATGCCAGTTTAAAAATCATTCGTGCCCTAAAAATTGAAGGGGGCTGTAATGTGCAGCTAGCCTTGGATCCGCATAGTTTCAAGTATTATGTCATTGAGGTTAACCCACGCGTTTCGCGCTCATCTGCCTTGGCTTCCAAAGCAACAGGTTACCCAATCGCTAAATTAGCTGCCAAGATTGCTGTGGGCTTGACGCTTGATGAAATGATTAATCCCGTCACTGGGACAACGTATGCCATGTTTGAGCCGGCCCTTGACTATATGGTCGCTAAAATTCCACGTTTCCCATTTGATAAATTTGAAAATGGTGAGCGCCATCTAGGGACACAGATGAAGGCCACTGGTGAAGTCATGGCTATTGGGCGTAATATTGAGGAATCACTGCTGAAAGCCTGCCGTTCGCTTGAGATTGGTGTTTACCACAATGATATGCCAGAGCTTTCGTCGGTTAGTGATGATCAGCTATTTGATAAGATCGTTAAAGCTCAAGATGATCGTCTCTTCTACATTTCAGAAGCGATAAGACGTGGCATTAGCATCGAGGAAATTGCTGATTTAACCAAGATTGATTTGTTCTTCTTGGATAAATTACTCCATATCTACGAATTGGAACAGTCCTTGGTTAATCTCCCTCAAGATTTAGATGCTTTGAAAGAAGCTAAGCGAAATGGTTTCTCGGATCAAAAGATTGCGGATTTATGGCAAGTAACTGCTGATCGAGTTAGAGATTTCCGCAAGGCCAACAAACTCCTGCCAGTTTATAAAATGGTGGATACCTGTGCGGCCGAGTTTGATAGTAGTACCCCTTATTTTTACTCAACATATGAATGGGAGAATGAGTCGCTTCGCTCCGATAAAGAGTCAGTTCTTGTCCTTGGTTCAGGGCCTATCCGAATCGGGCAAGGTGTCGAGTTTGATTACGCGACAGTGCACTCAGTCAAAGCTATTCAGGCAGCTGGTTACGAAGCCATCATTATGAACTCTAACCCAGAGACGGTTTCCACAGATTTCTCTGTGTCAGATAAGCTATATTTTGAGCCACTTACCTTTGAAGATGTGATGAATGTCATTGATTTGGAGCAACCTAAAGGTGTGGTTGTCCAATTTGGTGGGCAAACGGCTATCAATTTAGCCGAGCGTTTATCTAAAGCTGGTGTTAGCATACTGGGAACGCAAGTGTCAGATTTGGATCGAGCTGAAGATCGCGATTTATTTGAAAAAGCCCTTAAAGAGCTAGGTATTCCACAGCCACCGGGTTATACGGCGACCAATGAGGAAGAAGCAGTAACTGCAGCAGCTCAAGTTGGCTTCCCAGTCTTGGTGCGTCCGTCCTACGTACTCGGTGGTCGGGCTATGGAAATTGTGGAGAATGAGGAAGATCTGCGTTCTTACATGCGCACGGCTGTTAAGGCTAGCCCAGAGCATCCTGTTCTAGTGGATTCTTATATTGTCGGTCGAGAGTGTGAAGTCGATGCGATTTCGGATGGCAATCAGGTCCTTATTCCAGGGATTATGGAACATATCGAGCGCGCAGGGGTTCATTCAGGGGACTCTATGGCGGTTTACCCCCCACAGACTCTTTCTCAAAGCATCAAAGACACTATTGCTGATTACACCAAGCGTCTAGCAATTGGTCTCAACTGTATCGGTATGATGAATATTCAATTTGTCATTAAAGATGAAACGGTTTATGTGATCGAAGTCAATCCACGTGCTAGTCGGACAGTTCCCTTTTTGTCCAAAGTGACCGATATTCCAATGGCTCAGGTGGCTACGCGTCTGATTCTCGGTAAAACCTTATCCGATCTGGGCTACGAGGATGGTCTCTATCCAGAAGCCGAGCAAGTCCATGTTAAGGCTCCGGTATTCTCATTTAGTAAACTAGCTAAAGTAGATAGCTTACTAGGCCCTGAAATGAAATCCACAGGTGAAGTCATGGGCTCAGATAAGACCCTTGAAAAAGCACTTTACAAGGCTTTTGAAGCATCTTATTTCCACTTGCCTGAGTATGGCAACATCGTCTTTACGATTGCAGATGATACCAAAGAAGAAGCATTGGCTTTGGTCAAACGTTTTTCAGAGATTGGCTATGGTCTTTTCGCAACTCAAGGAACTGCTGCTTATTTACAGGAAAATGGTATTGAGGCGCGCGTGGTCAATAAGATTGGGGAAGACGGGGAAGAAAATATCCCTGCACTTGTTCGTTCAGGTAAGATCCAAGCTATCGTCAATACGGTAGGAACTAAGCGAACGGCTGATAAAGATGGTCAGTTGATTAGGAGTTCAGCCATTGAACAAGGGATTCCACTTTTCACAGCCTTAGATACAGCTGAAGCTATGCTGAAAGTGCTAGAAAGTCGTGGGTTCACAACGCAAGCTATTTAAGCCACTAAGAGCATGACAGGAGCTCTTATTTGGATAATATTAGTCTTCTTCAGATTAGAATAAATCGTCATTTGAGTGGAGATAGCGTATTTGCTGGATCTCGCTGTGAGTGCAAGGGCAATATGATTATATAGGCGTACTTAACAGCAATGGCATAGTTGAAAAGCAGGATTGAACGTTGATTGTTTTCAATCCTGCTTTTTGCTGTAGTGAAAAGTTGAGTCCGCTTTCCTTTTGTGTTAAAGTTTAAGGAGATTGAAGATTTTATCAGATAGAAATGAGGATATATTTGTGAAATCATATGATTATATTGTGATCGGTGGCGGTTCTGGTGGTATCGCTTCTGCGAATCGTGCAGCCATGTATGGAGCTAAAACTCTTCTTATAGAAGCCAATGAGGTAGGTGGTACCTGTGTCAATGTTGGCTGTGTGCCTAAAAAAGTCATGTGGTATGGTGCACAAGTGGCAGAAACATTAGAAAAATATGCAAGTGACTATGGTTTTGAGGTAACTCTTAATCAGTTTGATTTTGCGACTTTAAAGGCGAACCGACAAGCCTATATTGACCGTATTCACACTTCTTATGAAAATGGTTTTGATCATAATGGCGTAGAGCGTCTATATGATTATGCGACGTTTATTGATGCCCACACTGTTGAAGTGGCTGGTGAGCGCTACACGGCACCTCATATTCTCATTGCTACTGGAGGACATCCTGTTATTCCTGATATCCCGGGTGCAGAGTATGGCATAACATCTGATGGCTTTTTTGAACTAGATCAAGTGCCTAAGCGGACAGCTGTTATTGGTGCGGGTTATATTGCGGTAGAGCTAGCTGGTGTCTTACACGCTTTGGGTTCAAAGACAGATCTCTTTGTTCGTCGGGACCGTTTTTTACGCTCTTTTGATAAGGGAATTGTTTCCGTACTGATGGATGAGATGGTTAAGCATGGGCCGAACCTCCATACTGAGGCTATTCCGAAAGAAGTGCTCAAAAATGACGATGGCTCCTTGACTCTAGTTTTAGAAAATGAAGAGTCCTACACGGTGGATTGTTTGATTTGGGCTGTCGGCCGTCGGCCGAATGTCACCGGTTTTGGCTTGGAGAAGACAGGTGTAGCTTTGACTGAAAAAGGTCATATTCAAACAGATGAGTTTGAAAATACTTCTGTAGAAGGTATTTATGCTGTGGGTGATGTTAATGGTAAATTAGAGTTGACTCCAGTTGCTATTAAGGCTGGTCGTCAATTATCTGAGCGTTTATTCAATCATAAAGCAGATGCTAAAATGGATTACACTAATGTGGCTACCGTTATTTTTAGTCATCCACCGATTGGTAGTATTGGTCTTTCTCAAGAGGCTGCCATTGCACACTATGGTGCAGACAATATCAAAGTTTACACGTCAACCTTTACACCTATGTACACAGCATTAGCAGATAATCGCCAACCATCAACCATGAAACTAGTCGTACTAGGAGAAGAGGAGAAGATCGTTGGTTTGCACGGTATTGGTTATGGTGTTGATGAGATGATTCAAGGCTTTTCAGTGGCTATTAAAATGGGAGCTACGAAGGAAGATTTTGATGCTACGGTAGCTATTCACCCAACTGGTGCTGAAGAATTTGTAACCATGCGTTAGTCAGGAAATGGCTATTGGAGAAAACCGGTACATGAACTTTTTACTGGTTGAATAGCCTTCATTACAATTGGAAAGACTGCATCTTTCCACCTCCTGCAGACAGGAAGTGGCTGCAGGAGGTATTCACCCAACTGATGCTGAAGAATTTGTAACCATGCATTAGTCAGGAGATGGATAGAAAAAAGATCTGACAAATGAGATTTTTTCTTGTACAGCTAATCGGACCATGCTGTTATTTTGTAGAAGATAGAATGTGTGCTCCAAAGGCAGAAGCTCATAATTTTCCAGTGGCTAATATTTTCCCAAGTGTTGGAGAGATTGTGACAACTCAAGCTGCTCTTAAGGAGTTAGAATAGAGGTATTATGACAGAATCGCAAGAAGCATTAAGAGAACGTATCGGTGATTTGGCGTATGAAGTGACGCAAAATGCCGCTACAGAACGTGCTTTTACTGGAGAGTACGATGACTTTTTTGAAAAGGGTATCTATGTTGATGTGGTCAGTGGCGAGGTTCTCTTCTCATCGCTAGACAAATACAATTCAGGTTGTGGCTGGCCAGCCTTTACGAAACCCATTGATAATAGACGAGTGACCAATCATGACGATCGTTCACATTTTATGAGACGTATTGAAGTGAAAAGTCGTGAAGCCGGATCTCATTTAGGACATGTTTTTAATGATGGTCCCATTGAAGCTGGTGGTTTACGGTATTGTATCAATTCAGCCGCGCTTAAGTTTATTCCTTATGAGTCCATGGTAGAGGCTGGCTATAGCGACTATCTCTTTCTGTTTGATTAAAAAAATCTCTAGGATCATGCGGTGCGTTTCAAAAGTTAGACAGAAAAACTAACTTTTAGGGTGCATCACATGCCTAGAGAATTTTGGTTTTATTGGGAAGTGTCTGTTTGGCTTGTTGTTCCATCTGCCTGAGAGGTGGGTGATGTTGTATCCGCTACAGGAGCTGAAGTATCAGGCGTGGCATTGCTCGCAGCATCAGAAGAACTATCGGGGTTAATGACCTCAGTCTGGTAATCTGATGAAGCTGTTGAGGAAGTTTGAGTATCATTAGAACCGCTATTAGCATTCGAAGCCCCTTGTCCGCCATTATTTTCAATTACAATAGTTGAAGAAGGTGACTTATCTTCTTGATCAGAATGGCGACTATTTAAGTAATTAGTAATGGTTATAGACGCAACAATGATAGATAAAATTGATCCTACAAGGGCTAAGGTTTTTTGAAAAGCAGTCAAGCCTGTTTTGATGTGTTCAGTCGGTCGTCGTCTTTCTTTAGGTAGTTTTTGCTTAGATTGACGTGAGTAGTTTTGTGACATCATATCCTCCTTTTTCATTATTATATGACTTTATTCGAAAAAAATCATGTAAAAATGGTAAGCTACTTTTCAAAGTATGTCTGGACTAGCTCTGGATATGAAAAGAGGCGTTAATATGGTATAATGAATTCGATTAAAAGCCTTTGAAAACTCAAAGGTTTTTCCATTTCGAAAGGCAAATAAGGGACAACAGTCTCCAGGACTGTCTTGACATTTCCAACACGGAAAACATCAACCTGAAAGCTTGTGATAGTCAGGTTTTGAGGGTTTTAGAAAGAATTAAGACGATAATGATTTATTTTGACAACGCAGCCACCACACAAGCTTACCCAGAAGCGCTTAAAACGTATCAAGAAGTGGCAATGAAGATTTGGGGAAATCCATCCAGTCTGCACCGTTTAGGTAACCAAGCGACAAGAATTATGGAGGCTTCACGCCAACAAATAGCCAGTCTTATCGGCAAAGAAGCAGGTGAGATTTTTTTCACGTCAGGTGGAACTGAGGCTGATAACTGGGCTCTTAAGGGTATTGCTTTTGAGAAAACTAGCTATGGCAAGCACATCATTGTATCAGCTATTGAGCATCCCGCAATTAAGGAATCTGCTAAATGGTTAAGCCAACACGGTTTTGAGGTATCTTATGCCCCTGTCGATGCGGATGGTTTCCTGGATGTAGCTGCTTTTCAAGGATTGTTGAGACCCGATACTATTCTTGTATCCATAATGGCTGTTAATAATGAGGTCGGCGCTGTGCAACCGATTCAGGTGATTTCTGATCTTTTGGCGGATCGTCCAACCATCACCTTCCATGTTGATGCGGTTCAAGCGATTGGGAAAATTCCTACGGAATCGTACTTAACTGATCGGGTCGATTTGGCATCATTTTCAGGCCATAAATTTCATGCAGTTCGCGGTGTTGGTTTTTTATATAAAAAATCTGGGAAAAAGATAAGCCCCTTGTTAACTGGTGGAGGTCAGGAGACAGATCTGCGTTCAACAACGGAAAATGTAGCTGGGATTGCTGCTATGGCTAAGGCCCTTCGTCTAGTTAAGGATAAAGAGTCCGTGGCCTTAACTAAAATTGTTAAGATGAAAGAGATTATATTGTCCGAGTTAAGGACTTATGATGATGTGATTCTCTTTTCGGGAACAGATGGCTTTGCGCCTAATATCATTACGTTTGGGATCAAAGGGGTTAGAGGAGAAGTTGTGGTTCATGCCTTAGAAGAGCATGACATTTTTATCTCAACAACATCGGCTTGCTCCTCTAAAGCAGGAAAACCTGCTGGTACTTTGATAGCTATGGGAGTTCCCGTTAAAGCAGCGCAAACAGCAGTTCGTATCAGCCTTGATGATGACAATGATATGGGACAGGTGGAACAATTCCTAACCATTCTCAAACAAGTTTACCAAAAAACACAAAAAGTTAGATAATTACTAGAAAAGGTCATATTAACTATGGAATTACAGTATTCAGAAATTATGATTCGCTATGGAGAGCTCTCTACCAAAGGGAAAAACCGTATGCGTTTTATCAATAAACTTAGACGCAATATTCAGGATGTTTTAGCAGTTTATCCTGAAGTTAAGGTCACCGCTGACCGTGACCGTTGTCATGTCTTTCTTAACGGAGCAGCTTATGAACCGGTGGCTGAATCCTTGAAGCATATTTTTGGTATTCAGGCTTTTAATCCGGTTTATCGTGTAGCTAAGGATGTCGCTGTCTTGAAAACAACCGTGCAAGAGATTATGCGGGATCTCTATCGAGAAGGATTAACCTTTAAAATCTCTAGTAAACGTAGTGATCATCATTTTGAATTGGATTCTCGTGAGCTGAACCATACTTTAGGGAGTGCTGTTTTTGAGGCATTGCCACAAATCACTGCTCAAATGAAGCAACCAGATGTGAATCTGAAAGTTGAAATTCGTGATGAAGCTGCCTATATTTCACATGAAGAAGTGAAAGGAGCAGGTGGTCTACCTGTTGGAACAGCAGGTAAGGGGATGCTGATGTTATCGGGCGGTATCGATTCACCAGTAGCAGGGTTCTTGGCACTCAAGCGTGGTGTTGCCATTGAAGCGGTGCATTTTGCAAGCCCTCCTTACACCAGCCCAGGTGCCCTTAAAAAGGCGCATGATTTAACCCGCAAGTTGACAAAATTTGGTGGCAATATCCAATTTATCGAAGTGCCATTTACCGAGATTCAAGAAGAGATTAAGGAGAAGGCTCCTGAAGCCTATTTGATGACCTTAACGCGGCGCTTTATGATGCGAATCACAGACCGTATTCGAGAAGAACGTGAAGGTCTGGTGATTGTTAATGGGGAGAGCCTAGGACAGGTTGCTAGCCAAACATTAGAATCCATGCAAGCTATCAATGCTGTGACCACCACACCGGTGATTCGTCCTGTTGTTACCATGGACAAATTAGAAATTATTGAGCTAGCTGAAAAAATTGACACTTTCAATATCTCTATTCAGCCTTTTGAAGATTGCTGTACGATTTTTGCGCCAGATCGTCCTAAAACTAATCCCAAGATTAAAAATGTGGAGCAGTACGAAAAACGCATGGCAGTTGATGAACTGGTAGAAAGAGCAGTCGCTGGCATTAAGGTTACAGAAATCACACCCAAAGAAGACGATGAATGGGATCAAATGATTGAGGACTTGTTATAAGATCTCTTTAGACCTTATAAAAGGCTTCACCTGAAGTAATCAGTCAGAGGAAAGGAGTAGGAATGACGGTTTATAATATCAATCTGGGAATTGGCTGGGCCAGTTCGGGCGTTGAGTATGCTCAAGCTTATCGCTCGAAAGCATTCCAAAATAGAGGAATTGACGCCAAATTTGTCTTTATGGAATTTATCTCCCAGGATAATATTTGTGATTTAACACGTAATCTGGGCTTCTCTGATGACCAGATCATTTGGCTTTATACTTTTTTTACGGATCAGAAAATAGCGCCAACGACATATACCTTGGCTGATTTAAAGGCATCTTTTCACGGTCAATTACAAAAGATTGAGCACGATAAGAAAATAGTGAAGTATCACTATCCTGATCAGGATGTCTTTTTGACCGCCTATCTTAAGAATGAAGAGCAAGATATTGTCCATCGTGTTGAATACGTGTCCAGAGGGAACTTGATTCGTAAGGATTTCTTTACCTATACCAAAAGTTTTACAGAATATTATACGCCTAGGGACGGCAAAGCCCATCTCTATCAACGACGATTTTTCAATGAAGATGGTTCTATTGCTTTTGAAGAAATCATTGATGGGAATTCGACCATTTATCGAACCAAAGATTTTATTGGCTATTCAAAAGAGAGTCTGATCGGTCATTTTATGCAAAAACTGCAGTTGACGGCGTCTGATCTGGTGATTCTTGATCGGGCAACCGGAACGGGCCAAGCTGTGTTTCGTCATGTCAAGCCTGCAAAGTTAGCGGTCGTAATCCATGCAGAACACTTTAGTGAAAATACGGTATCAGACCAGAGCATTTTATGGAACAATTACTATGAGTACCAGTTTACCAACGCTGACAAAGTAGATGCCTTCCTAACGGCTACAGATGCTCAAAAAGAATTGCTGGCACAGCAGTTTGAGACTTATACCAGACATCGTCCTAAGATTGTTACCATTCCAGTAGGAAGCTTGGACCACCTCCATTATCCAGATGGTCATCGTCAACCCTACAGTCTCCTAACAGCTTCGCGTTTAGCAGATGAAAAACATGTTGATTGGCTGGTTAAAGCCGTAATTGTAGCGCGTAAGACACTTCCAGACTTACAATTTGATATCTATGGTGCTGGTGGTCAAGAGGCCAGATTAAAAGAGATTATTGAAACGAATAATGCCAAGGACTATATTCACCTCAAAGGTCATCAGAATTTGACCGAGGTTTATAAGACTTATCAGCTCTATCTAACGGCTTCTAAAAGTGAAGGATTCGGCTTAACCTTGTTGGAGGCAATAGGTTCTGGTCTACCTTTAATTGGTTTCGATGCTCGTTATGGCAATCAGACTTTTATTCAAGAACCCTATAATGGTTACGTCATTCCTAAGCCTGAAAATGATGAGGAGGAGATAATTGTAACAGCATTTGCTAATAAGATCATCACATTGTTTAAAGAGGCTTCACTTGATCAGATGCATGCTTATTCTTATCAATTAGCGGAAAAATATCTAACGTCTAACGTTGAGAAACAATGGCAAAGCTTTGTTGAGGAGATGACACATGATTAATTTATTTGATACTTATAATCAAAGTAGTTGGGATCTGCACTATTCACTGATCATCACTGGCTATAACAACCCGACTATCGCTATTAATGATGATGGCTTTCTTCCAGAAGATGTAACCTCGCCTTACCTTTATTTTACGGGTTTTGACAAGGTTGAGGGAGTGCCACTTTATTTTAATCAAGTTCCTGTTCCAGAGTTTTGGGAAATTACGGGGACAAACAATCATGGCGAGATCCATGATTACCATCAGAAACGTGCGCATATTCATTACGCTAATCCTAGTCATCTGCGACAAGTTAAGGCAGTAGATTGGTATGATGAGGCAGGACAGCGCCGCCTAACTGATCGCTACAATAAGCAAGGCTATTGTTTTTCACAAACAGCTTATAATCAAGAAGGGCAAGCGACAATCACTAGTTACTTCACATCAACTAAGCAGGAAGTTATTGTTGAAAACCATACGACAGGTGATGTGATTTTGAATGATGAGGATCAGGTGTTTATTTTTAAAAGCCGTGCAGAATTTGTGATTCACTACCTTAAAAAAGCAGCTTTTAATCTGGATCGTATCTTCTATAACTCACTATCAACGCCTTTTATGGTGGCCTACCGCCTCGGACAGGCCGGTAATGATGTGCTTTTCTGGCAGGAAGACATTGCTGATCAGGTTCCAGGCAATATGGCTATCTTATTGAAAAATACAGGACATCGAACAACTAAGATGGTTGTGCAGAATAAAGATGCCTATGGGAAATTACTCCGATTATTACCACAGGAGGAGCGGTTAATGGTCTCGTTCCTGGGCTTCCATTACCCATTTAAACGGCAGAGTCAATTGAACCGTGATGCGCTGATTATGACCAATTCCGATCAGTTGGAGGGGATAGAGGAGCTGGTAAACAGTCTTCCGCAAATACAATTTCACATCGGTGCCTTAACGGAGATGTCCGCCAAACTTATGGGATTAGGTCAATATACCAATGTCCACCTTTATCCTAATATTTCTCAAGGCAATGTCAATCATCTTTTCCAAACTTGCTCACTGTATCTGGACATTAATCAGGGACCAGAAATCCTATCATCTCTACGAGCTGCCTTTGAAAATCGTATGGTCATTCTCAGTTTTGCGCAGACGAGTCATGGCAATCAATATACGGACGTGAAAAATATAATGGCCCAAGGGCAAGTCTCTGTCATGAGGGATCGGTTAGCAGAGATGGTGGCTGATGAACAAGTGATGATCCAAGCTCTCATATCACAAGAGCAGGCTGCTAATGTTGAAACAAAAGAGCACTATCAAGCTGTCATTGGTTAAGACATACCAGCTTTTGGAAAAGGTGACAGTGTGATGTTTTCTGCCACCATTTAAAAAAAGTAGGGCAATTTTTTAAAAAAATTGCTTGACATAAATATTCAGAAAATTTATACTATTTAAGTAATTAAAAATAAAGTCTCGAAAGGAAACCGTTATGACATCTGGAAAAGCTTATGTTACAAGTGTTTTTGAAAAAGTGAAAGAGCAAAATGCTCATGAAGTAGAATTTTTACAAGCTGTAGAAGAAGTTTTTGAGTCTCTTGTTCCTGTTTTTGACAAGTATCCAAAATACATTGAAGAAAATCTTTTAGAGCGTTTGGTTGAACCTGAACGTATCGTTTCATTCCGTGTGCCTTGGGTTGATGATAAAGGTCAAGTTCAAGTTAACCGCGGTTACCGTGTGCAGTTCTCATCTGCTATCGGTCCATACAAGGGCGGGCTTCGTTTCCACCCATCTGTGAATCAATCTATCGTTAAGTTCCTTGGATTTGAACAAATCTTTAAAAACTCTTTGACTGGCCAACCGATCGGTGGTGGTAAAGGGGGATCTAACTTTGATCCAAAAGGCAAGTCTGATCTTGAAGTGATGCGCTTCACGCAAAGTTTCATGACAGAATTGCAAAAACACATCGGTCCAGATACTGACGTACCAGCGGGAGATATTGGTGTTGGTGGTCGTGAGATTGGCTACATGTTTGGGCAATACAAACGCCTCAACGGCTATGAAAATGGTGTTTTGACTGGTAAAGGTTTGACTTACGGTGGTTCACTTGCCCGTACGGAAGCAACCGGTTATGGTGCTGTTTACTTTGCGGAGCAAATGCTTAAAGCGCGTGGTGAAGATTTCACTGGCAAAACAGCAATTGTTTCAGGTTCAGGTAATGTGGCGATCTATGCGACTGAAAAACTCCATGAGTTAGGCGCTAAAGTTGTTGCAGTGTCTGATTCATCAGGTTACATTTACCACGAAGCCGGTATTGATCTTGACCTTCTTAAAGAACTTAAAGAAGTCAAACGTGCTCGTATCAGTGAGTATGTGGACACTCACACAGATGCTGTCTTTACACCTGCTGGTGGCGACTCTATCTGGACGCTTAAAGCTGATTTGGCCTTCCCATGTGCCACACAAAATGAATTGAACGAAGAAGATGCTAAAACATTGGTTGCTAATGGTGTTATCGCTGTTACTGAAGGAGCTAACATGCCATCAACTCTTAAAGCCATCGATGTCTTCCATGAAGCAGGTGTGTTATTTGGTCCAGCAAAAGCTGCCAATGCTGGTGGTGTTGCGGTATCAGCGCTTGAAATGGCTCAAAACAGTCAGCGCACACCGTGGTCATTTGAAGAAGTTGACAGCAAACTTAAAGGTATTATGAAAGATATCTACGACAATTCTGCAGCTGCAGCTAAAGAATTTGATGCAGAAGGTAACTTGGTAGTTGGAGCGAATATTGCAGGTTTCCTTAAGGTTGCCGAAGCTATGTCTGCTCAAGGTATCGTGTAAATAGTATAATGAAAAGTGAGAAGAGATTGGAGAGATCCAATCTCTTTTCTAAAAAGGAGGTAACTATGACAACATTACATACAGATACCGTTATTTTCGCAATGTCAAAAGAAAATAAGCCGGTAGCAAGGGCTAAAAGCGGTGATCCGGTAACGTTTGAAACCCTGGATTGTTTCTCCAATACTGTCAAGAGTGAGAGTGATGTGGTAAGTCAGATTGATATGGATCATGTTAATCCTGCTACTGGTCCGCTTTTTATCGAAGGAGCGTTACCAGGAGATACGCTTAAAGTTACCATTCATAAGATTACACTTGAGGAACGAGGAGTTGTTATCGCTTCACCAGGATTTGGTCAATTTGCAAATGAGGTGACTACTGAAGAAACAGTGATTTGTCAGGTTATAGGAGAAACTGTCAGCTATAAAGGTTTAACCTTGCCTTTACGAAAAATGATCGGTGTTATCGGAACAGCCCCTTCAGGTGATGCTGTTAACACAGGAACCCCGGATGATCATGGTGGTAATATGGATACAACTGCTATCACAGAAGGTTCTATTCTCTATTTGCCGGTCAATACAGAAGGGGCTTTACTGGCTATGGGGGACGTCCATGCGACTATGGGAGATGGTGAGATCATGGGATCTGGCTTGGAAATTCCAGCGGTCATTGATGTCACGGTTGACGTTCTAAAAGAATGTTCTTATCCTTTACCTTTGGTTGAAACAGAGGATAAGTGGATAACTATCGGATCGCGTCCTTCTATGGAAGAAGCGACCAAATTAGCTTTAGATCACATGAGTCAATTGATTCAAGACTTATCGGATTTGGATTTTAATCAAGCGGGTATGCTTTTATCTTTAGCTGGTGATGTTGTTGCCAGTCAATTGGTGAATCCTAATGTGACGATGCGGGTTGAGCTGTCGAAAGCCATTTTTGAAAAATAGGGTGTCAGGTACTGAGAGGCTTTTAAGGTTTAGTTTTTTGGGAGGATTGGCAGTAACGAAAATACTTAGTGTGGAGAAAGTCAGATGAATCCAGGAATGGTTTAGTCGCGCTGGGACGGCCTTGAAGTCAGGTGTAGAGAGACATGGGGGCTTCTTACTGATACCGAAAAAAGCCTTGGTTTTTCGTTCAAGCGCTTGTTTAGGTGATAGGGAGTCAAAAAGAGACATCAAGAGAGAAATCATTGCATCAATGACAAAAGTGACGAATTTGCTGCTGTGGGGAGTGAAAAGGTTTTGTAAAACGTTTTTTTATCGTACAATAGAACTAAGATGAAAAGAAAGTTGGTTGCCTATGTCTATTTTAACGAAACTTCAAGATGAGATGGGATTAAATCACGATAAAGCGAGTAAAACAGTATCGGGGATTTATAACGATTATTACATAGCGTTACAGCAGGTTGTTCAGGGGAATTCTTACACCTTCGCCTTCTATACTTCTTTATCGGATGCCTCAGGAAATGATGTGTCGCAAGCCTTAGCAGATGAGATTAAAGGGTCCTCAAAACATATTGCTAGTGTCCAAATTTTAGGGCATCAGGTGCAAGTTATCAGTAAATCAGCGATGACGAATAATAAGCTAAAACAAAAAGCGGTGGAGATGACTCAAGCAGTGACAGCATTGTTTAAAGAGAAAGGGTTGGTATCAACTAGTGCTTTTTCGAATCAGACGACAGATTTAGGAATTTACCTCAATGAGGGAGTTCCTATGGTGTTATCTCAAGACAATTATGAGCAGTTGTTGCAGGATAATGCTGTACGAGCAGGTCAGGATTTTCAGAAGAAAGAACATGTAGTCAATGGTATCGTAGGGGCAATCCTAGGCTCACTAATCGGTGTTTTGGCTATTGTGTTATTGAGTCAAATGGGATTTGCTGCTGCTGTTTCGGGTCTTATCATGAGTGTTGCGACTTTGAAAGGGTACGAGTTATTTGCTAAGAAGCAGAGCAAAAAAGGTTTACTGATCTCAATTTTAGTGAGTTTGGTTATGACCTACTTTGCCTTGCAAATTTATTGGGCCATTGCGGTAGCTCAGGTTAATAAGGTTTCCTTCTTTTTAGCCTTCACAGAGATTCCACGTTTGGTTTCAGAAGGGTATATTGAGTCAGATGCTTACTATACCAATATGTTTATCGTCTATCTATTTGTTTTGTTAGGCCTTGTTCCAACAGTGATTTCAACTTACAAGGGCTTGAATCAAAAATTTGATGTTCGGAAAATTTATTAACCACTACAAAAAGCTTAAGATACTAAGTCTTAAGCTTTTTATGGGGACTACTTTTTAGGAGATAAATGGGCTTTTATGCTAAAATCAATTGTTACAGATACTTTCTTTTTAAGTCAGCCGTCACAAATGGTGACCAAAGAGGAATGCTACATCGGCCAAGATTTACAGGATACTTTGACCTATCATCGGGAGAACTGCCTAGGGCTTGCTGCTAATATGATTGGTTATCAAAAACGGGTGATTATCATTAGTTTGGGATTTGTGGATCTGGTCATGTTTAATCCTCAAGTGCTTGATAAACAGGATCCTTACAAGACTGAAGAATCTTGTTTATCGCTTCTCGGAGAACGGCCTGCTAAACGGTTTCGTCAGATTACGGTCTCTTATCGCGATCAAAATTGGCACCCTAAAACAATAACGCTTAAGGATCTCCCAGCTCAAATTTGCCAACATGAGTTGGATCATCTGGAAGGCATTATTATTTAGAGAAGTCGGGAAGTCAAAAAAATTGCAAAATATCAGGAAAGATAATATTATCAATTAGTAATAATTGAAAGGAGAATTTTCGTGATAAAACATATTGGTATCATAAATGGAAGTATTCGTGAAAAATCTTATTCTGCAGCTATTGCGAAAGCTATCCGCCCGTTTTTTCCTGAAAATATGGTTGTAACTGAGATTCAAATTAATGATCTGCCGCTCTTTAACCCAGATTTTGACAAAGATAGTCAAGAAAGACCTGAATCCTATGCTCGTTTTAGACAAGATGTGAAGAAGCAGGACGCTATCATTTTTATCACACCAGAGTATAATCGTACGATTCCTGCCGCTTTAAAAAATGCTATTGAAGTTGGCTCTCGTCCGACGACAGATATTGCCTTTAATGGTAAGCCAGTATTGATCATGACACAGTCTTCAGGACACATTTCTGGCTTTGGGGCTAATCATCATTTGCGTCAAGCACTTGTCTTTTTAAATGCTATTGCCATGCCACAACCAGAAGTTTATTTGGCAGAGATTCACAATGTTGTTACTAAGGATGGTGAATTTCTAAAGGCAGACACAGCCGCTTTTTTGAAGTCAGTGATTCATAATTTCTTGGGATTTGCCACACGACTAGTTGGTTAAACCAAATCACATTTCACCTTTTCGTCGGCTGTAGTGGGCAGTTGTCAGCTTAAATTTTTGAGAAGACCGAGTTGGTCTTCTCTTTTTTTGATGGCTTGATTGGTCAGTTATATCGATGCTGTCTAACATCAGTCATTTAGGGAAGTTAAGGGTTTTCTTTACTTGTCTGTAATTGTGATTTTCGCTCTTTTTTTCTGTAAAATGATGAGCATAGGCCTTGACTATGAGACCACATTAATGTATTATGAAATGGTTACTTAAGTGACGACATAGTTTCTTATCTATGGTGGTCACTATTAGGGAAGGAGATTGTTGTGACATTACTTGAAGTCAAAAACTTGACCAAGGTATTTGGTAAAAAACAAAAAGCCGCGCTTGAAATGGTCAAGCAAGGAAAATCTAAAACAGATATTTTAGAAAAAACAGGAGCTACCGTGGGTGTCTACGATGCTAGCTTCGATATTCAAGAAGGTGAAATTTTCGTTATTATGGGATTGTCGGGATCAGGGAAATCAACCTTGGTACGTATGCTCAACCGTCTTATTGAACCGTCGTCAGGGAATATCTTACTTGATGGTAAAGATATTTCACAGATGAATGCCGAAGAGCTTCGCAATGTCCGTCGTCATGACATTAACATGGTTTTCCAAAGTTTTGCTTTGTTCCCACATAAGACGATTTTGGAAAACACAGAGTTTGGTCTTGAGTTACGGGGTGTTTCAAAAGCAGAGAGACAAGAAGCAGCAGAAAAAGCGCTTGACAATGCCGGGCTCCTTGCTTTTAAGGATCAATATCCTAATCAGCTCTCTGGTGGGATGCAGCAGCGTGTTGGCTTGGCCAGAGCTTTAGCTAATAAACCGAAAATTCTCTTGATGGATGAGGCTTTCTCAGCCCTTGACCCATTGATTCGTCGCGAAATGCAGGACGAGCTTTTGGATTTGCAAGATGCTAACAAGCAAACCATTATTTTCATCAGTCACGATTTGAATGAAGCCCTTCGTATTGGGGATCGTATCGCGCTGATGAAAGATGGTCAAATCATGCAAATCGGTACTGGTGAGGAGATTCTTACCAATCCAGCCAATGATTTTGTTCGTGAATTCGTCGAAGATGTTGATCGTTCAAAAGTCTTGACGGCTCAAAATATCATGATTAAACCTATCACAACAACTGTTGAGTTGGATGGTCCACAAGTTGCGCTGATGCGTATGCATACGGAAGAGGTTTCTATGCTTATGGCGACCAACCGCCGTCGTGAACTGATTGGAGCAGTGACCGCGGATGCGGCCTTGGAAGCTCGTAAAAAAGGCTTACCACTCTCAGAAGTGATTGACCGTGATGTGTTAACCGTTTCAAAGGATACCATTATTACTGACATCATGCCCCTTATTTATGATTCGACTGCACCAATTGCCGTCACAGATGATAACAATAAACTTCTCGGAGTCGTTATCCGTGGTCGTGTGATTGAAGCCTTGGCAAATGTCCAAGACGATACAGAAGAAACGGTTGAGAAATAAAGAAAGAGGTAGTCAATTTTGGATATTTTACAAAAAAAATTACCAGTTGCTCAACTGGTAGAGGTATTTACGGAATGGGTAACAAAGACCTTCTCAGGACTCTTTGATTTCCTACAAATGATTGGTAGTGCCATTATGGATTTTGTGACCAATACCCTGGTCTTTATCAATCCATTACTCTTTATCGTTTTAGCTACGGTAGCCGTATACTTTCTGGCTAAGAAAAAATGGCAAATTCCGACTCTTACCTTCCTAGGTCTCTTGTTTATCTATAACCAAGGTCTTTGGGAAGAATTATTGAACACATTTACTTTGGTACTGGTAGCCAGTCTTATCTCGATTGTTATCGGGGTTCCTTTAGGAATTTGGATGGCTAAAAACAATACGGTTAAGAACATTGTTAACCCAATTCTTGACTTTATGCAAACCATGCCGGCCTTCGTTTACTTGATCCCAGCCGTGGCTTTCTTTGGTATCGGTATGGTACCGGGGGTTTTCGCCTCTGTGATCTTCGCTCTTCCGCCTACGGTTCGTTTTACTAACCTAGCGATTCGCGAGATTTCAACAGAGTTGATCGAGGCTTCGGATTCCTTTGGATCAACACCATCGCAAAAACTCTTTAAAGTGGAATTACCACTGGCTAAAAACACCATTATGGCTGGTGTTAACCAAACCATGATGTTGGCCCTTTCAATGGTTGTTACTGGATCAATGATCGGTGCGCCTGGTCTTGGACGTGAGGTACTATCAGCCCTTCAAAAAGCGGATATTGGTAATGGTTTTGTTTCAGGGATTTCCTTGGTTATTTTAGCCATTATTCTTGACCGTGTGACACAAGCTTTCAATACAAAGTCAGAGGGTGGTAAGCCAAAATCATCTGTTAATAAATGGGTAGGTATTGCAGCATTAGTGGTTTTCCTTGGTGCAGCCCTAGGGCGCGTGTTTATCAATATGAATTCTGACAAGTCTGGTAAAGGCGAAACGGTTCGTATTTCTTATGTCCAATGGGATTCTGAAGTGGCTTCTACAAACGTGATTGCGACAGTCCTAGAAGATGAAGGTTATAAGGTTGATATGACACCGCTTGATAATGCCGTCAACTGGCAAACCATCGCTAACTCAGATGCAGACTTTTCAACCAGTGCTTGGTTGCCAGTCACACATGGTGATCAGTATGCAAAATACAAGGATCAACTGGACGATTTAGGTCCTAACTTAGAAGGCACCAAATTAGGACTCGTTGTTCCATCTTATATGGATGTTGCTAGTATTGAGGATTTGACTGATCAATCTGGTAAGAAAATTACTGGTATTGAACCTGGTGCCGGAATCATGAATGCCGCTGAAGCTTCCCTAAAAGATTATAGTAATCTTTCAGATTGGGAATTAACATCGGCATCAACAGGTGCCATGACATCTTCATTAGAAAAAGCAATAAAAGCTAAGGATGAGATTATTATCACAGGTTGGTCACCACACTGGATGTTCTCAAAATATGACTTGAAATATTTGGAAGATCCTGAAGGTTCCTTTGGAGCAGAGGAAAACATCACCACGATTGCCCGTAAAGGTCTCAAAGAAGATATGCCTAATGTCTACAAAATCATTGACAATTTCCACTGGACCACAGAAGACATGGAAGAAGTCATGCTTGACATGAATGATGGTATGTCTCCAGAAGACGCCGCCCGTAAATGGGTCGACGCTAACCAAGACAAAGTCAAAGAGTGGTTGAAATAATAGAGATGAGGAAGTCCGTAAGGGCTTCTTTTTATGTTTTTCTTAAAGGTAACATGGTATAATGAATGCCAATAAAGCAAATCAAAGAAAGTGAGACTTATGTCAATTTACGGCCCTTACGAACAGTACCTCCCACTGATTCTTGATGATCTGACTCAGAGGATTCAACTGGCTAATCAAACCATGAAATCCGATACAGGTTTCAAATTGTATGAACATTTTCATGCCAGGATAAAAGAAGAGAACTCAATGGTGGAAAAATTGTCTCGAAAAGGGTACGCCATCTCTACCAACTCGGCCTTGAAGAAGGTTAAGGATAGTATTGGGATCCGTATGGTATGTGGCTTTGTTGATGATATCTATAAGACGATCTCTCTCTTACGTGATATGGAAGGTGTCACGATAGTTAAGGAGAAGGATTATGTGCAACATGCTAAGCCTAATGGTTATCGTTCCTATCTTTTGATTTTAGAAATAGAGACGCCTTACCCTGATTGTGAAGGGAATGAGCAGGGATATTATTTTGTTGAAATGCAGTTGAGAACCATTGCTATGGATTCTTGGGCTAGTCTGGAACACCAAATGAAGTACAAGCATGATATTAAAAATCCAGAGGTGATTACAAGAGAGCTTAAGCGTTGTGCTGATGAGTTAGCTTCATGTGATTTGACCATGCAGACTATTAGACATCTTATTGAGAATGATAGGAATCCTTAAGGAGGACGAATGAAAATTTTATTAGCTGAAGATGAGTTGCAAATGTCGCGTGTTCTTAGCGCATCTATCTCACACGAGGGTTATGCTGTCGATGTTGTTCACGATGGCCAAGCAGCTGTTGATATGGCAAACAAAAATATTTATGATGTGATGATTTTAGATATCATGATGCCAATTAAGACAGGCATAGAAGCCCTGAAGGAAATTAGAGCATCAGGAAATGAAAGTCATGTGATTATGCTCACGGCAATGTCAGAAGTTGAAGATAAGGTCACGGGTTTGGATGCTGGTGCCGATGATTATTTAACCAAACCTTTTTCATTAAAAGAATTACTGGCACGGTTGCGTTCGATGGATAGACGCTTGGGGGCTATGTCTTCCAATATCCTTGAAGTTGGTTCAGTACAACTTAATATTGGCGAGCAAGAACTGTTCGCAGCTAATAGTATTCGTTTATCCAGTAAAGAATCTAAGATGATGGCTTATCTGATGCGTAATATTGGAAAATCTTTGAGCCAATCAGCTATTTTTGCTTACGTTTGGCCCAAAGAAGAAGCCAACGGGCTCGATGATTCTTATGTCCTACTATATCTCTCCTATTTGCGGCAAAAATTGCAAGCGATCAATGCTGATATTCGTATAGAAGAAAGGAACCAAGAGCATTTTACCCTGATCCAAGAAGAAGGTGATCCTCATGTTTAAACGCCTTAGAATTCGCTTTATCTTGATAGCTTCCTTAGCTATCTCTATTTTGATGGCGGGTGTTTTGGGAGTGACAACGGCTGTTCGATACTATCAAACGCAACGTGATATTTCACTTGTCCTTCAGCTTCTTTCTGATAATAAGGGGAACTTTCCTAGTTTAAATGAAGCTGAAAAACAGTTGGGTAGACCAACTAGCCAAGATAGTCTCAACCAATACCGTTTTTTAAGTGTTCGTATTGATGAGCATCAGAAGGTGTCAGATATTGATGCGAGTAATATTTCAGAGTTATCTGAAACAGATGCACAAACTTACACTGAAAAACTCATTAAAGGTGACAAAAAAGTCGGTCGCTTTTGGGATAGTAACCGCTATTACGCCTACCATATTCGGTCGATTGGGAATAACCAGCAGCTTCTTATTATTTTGGATGCAACTAATAATATGATGGATTATCAAGCTGTTTTAAATATTTCACTGTGGCTAGGGATAATCGGTATTGGACTATTTATCTTACTGATAAGCGCTCTCTCTCAAAAAGTTATTGAGCCCTATGTTAAAAATTATGAAAAACAGAAACGGTTTATCACCAATGCAGGTCATGAATTAAAAACCCCTTTAGCTATTATTTCAGCTAATAATGAGTTGGTGGAGCTAATGTCTGGTGAGTCAGAGTGGACAAAAAGCACAGCTGATCAAGTCCATCGGTTGACAGGATTGATTAACCAATTGGTTTCTCTAGCCCGACTAGAAGAGCAAGAAGATGTGGAATTGCATAAGGTCAACTTTTCAGAGATCACACAAGATGCAGCGGAAGATTTTAAAAGCCTGGTTATTAAAGATGGCAAATCATTTGTCATGTCTATTGCGCCAGACATCCATGTTAATGCAGAAGAAAAGTCTCTATTTGAATTAGTAACGATTCTAGTTGATAATGCTAATAAATATTGCGATCCGGGAGGACAAGTTCACATCTCATTAAAGACAACTGGAACAGTATCCAAGAAAGCCAAGTTAAGTATTTCCAATACTTACAAAGCCGGTAAGACAATTGATTATAGTCGCTTCTTTGAACGGTTCTACAGGGAAGACGAGTCACATAATAATGCTCATCGATCAGGTTATGGCATTGGACTTTCTATGGCAGAAAGTATGGTAACACTCTTTAAAGGGAAACTTTCAGTAGCCTATAAAAATGATACGATCACATTCACAGTCTTACTGTAAGCACTTGCTGCTAGGTTGCGATCACCAGTTCTTGTCTCACTTCTTCAATAAAAGCTTCCACAATTTGGGAGCTTTTTTTTGTTTTTGGCGTGATGTAGCCTAGAACATGTGGCTGGTCTTCCAGCGGAATGAGTACGATATGTTCCTTGATAAAACCGGTTACAATGCCTAAACCAGAAGCATAAGAAGGTGTAGCCAAGAGTATATTCATTAAACTACCGCGGTCGTTGGCATAAATAATTTGTTGGTCTGCTTCGACACTTAAAGGATCCTCATCAAACAGGATACCGGAGTCATCCTGGCTAAAGCGTATTTGTGTATAGGCTTTTAAATCATCTATTTTTAACAGTTTTTTGTGGGCTAGTGGGTGGTCTTTACTGAGGAAAATACGGGTTGGGAAGTCTCCTAGAGGGACAAAATCCAGCTCTTTTTGTTTGAAATTACGCTCTAAGATGTGGCTATTGGCCTCGTCTAGGTAAAGGATACCGATATCGCTCTTGTAGGAAGCGACATTTTCAATAATGGTCTTGGTCGTGGTCTCGATGAGTTGAAATTCACGATGTGTGTCTGAAAAGCGTTCAGAAATTTTAGCTAAAGGGTGAGATAAAAAATCATAGTGATGGCTAGCAACGCTGAAGCTTTTTTTGAATGATGTATGGTAACGGCCTTGGAGTAAATCGACTTCCCCGATGATACGCTTGGCATACTTAATAAAATCAAAGCCATCTTCAGTAAGTTTTGTACCGGTGTTAGAACGCGTAAATAAGGTAACCCCTAATTCTTCCTCCAATTGATGAATAGAGGCTGAGAGATTAGGTTGGCTAACAAAAAGCCGCTTAGCTGCTTCACTGAAAGAGCCCGCTTCTGCGATAGTAATGACATAACGGCATTGTTGAAAATTCATGAAACCTCCTAAAAAACGCTTAAGATATGACTCTTATTATAACAGAGAGATTTGGGCATTCCTATAAGCTGGTGATAGGAATATAAAAAGCTATCATAAGTAATTTTTATGGCGAAGGATAAAAAATATAGATTGGGCAAGCTATTTGACTCTTGATAAGATAGTTAGCAATTACGATTAAGGAGATCCTTGACATGGCTTCAGACTTTTATGACAAATTGATTCAAACTAGACATCACATTCACCAACACCCTGAAATTTCTGGGGAAGAAATTGAGACAACAGCCTTTATCAAAGCCTACTTACTTCATTTAGGGATTAGGCTGTTGGATCTTCCTTTAAAAACTGGCTTGGTTGCAGAGATTGGCAGTGGTCAACCGATAGTTGCTTTACGAGCAGATATTGATGCTCTCCCGATTAAAGAGAATACAGGCTTGGCTTTTGCTAGCTCTAATAACGCCATGCATGCCTGTGGCCATGACTTTCATCAGGCTAGCTTACTAGGAGCGGCAGAGTTGCTCAAGGCACAAGAAGAACAGCTTAAAGGAACGGTTCGTTTGCTTTTTCAACCAGCAGAGGAAATTTTTCAAGGGGCGCATCAAATGATTGATGCTGGTGCATTGGATGGTGTTTCGGCTATCATTGGATACCATAACAATCCCCATCTAAAACCTGGGCAGATTGGGCTACGAACAGGAGCTATCATGGCAGGTGTTGAGCAGTTCAAAGTGACAGTAACAGGTGTCAGTGCTCATGCGGCGCGTCCAGATTTGGGTATTGACACGGTTTTAGCTATCACAACCATGGTGACAAATTTGCAGGCAATCGTTGCCAGAACGGTGTCTCCTTTTGATTCTGCAGTTGTTTCTGTTGCTCATATTTCTGTTGGTAATACCTGGAATGTGCTGCCAGCGCAAGGATTTTTTGATGGAACTATCAGGACTTTTGATCCCGAAGTTCGTCAAAGGACCATTGACCGATTTACGACAATTGTTGAGTCCGTTGCGAACCAGTTTGGTGCTCAGGTGACTATTGACTGGGGAAACTCACCTGGTGTGACCTTTAATGATGCGGAATTGACCCCAATCGTGTTTGAAGCATCAAAGACATTTGCCGAGGTAGTAGAGCCCTTGCCGTCAACTGGAGGTGAAGATTTTGCGACCTATCAAGAAAAAATACCGGGCGTTTTTGCTTTCGTTGGTTCTAATGGCGATCCAGGAGCACCCGATTGGCATCACGATGATTTTATCGTGAAAGATGAGGCACTTGAAACAGCCGTTAATTACTATGTCCATAATGCTGTTCGATTACTAGATTACCTTTCGCAAAAGTGAGGTACTAATATGGTTAGACATGTGGTACGACAAAGCCCTTCAGAATACATCAATGAAGCAGGTATTTTATAAGCCCTGCCTGAGATACTTCATAACAAAAGACTGATTAGACCGGTTATTGTCACAGACAAGACTGTTGAAAAGGCCATAGCGCCATATTTGCCTAAAGCGTTTTTAACTGATAATCCTCTTGTTTACTTTAAGGGAAACTGTACATTTGAAGAAATTGACCGCCTTTGTGATATTTTGGCACCTTATGATAGCATTATTGCTTTTGGCGGTGGCCAATTAATAGATACGGTTAAGGTGGTTTCGGACAAGCTGAACATTTTCCTGATTAATATTCAGACACTGCCGTCAAATTGTGCTGCCTTAACGTCTAAAAGTATTATTTATGCATCATCAACGCATGAAAAAGTGGCTAATAAGCGAGAACAAAAGCCAGTTGATATGGTATTAATCTAACCAGAACTTTTAAGAAGAGCTCCTAAAGCCTATATTATATCAGGAATAGGAGATACTCTAGCTAAATACTATGAAATCTGACGACGTTTGACCTTGGATAAGACAATGCATGTCACTGCTGCCATTGGTCGGTTCTATATTGAGACTTGTCGTAAGATCATGTTGTCCTTAGAAGATTTTAATGAGATTTCCGATATCGAATGGCATAATGCGCTGGATACGATTTTTTTAGTTGCTGCTTCTGTAGATGGTATTGCGGATCAAGATGGTATGAGTGTGGGTGCCCATGCTTTTCACAATGCTTATGTCAAAGTCATTGAGGGAAGACGGCCAACACATGGTGAGATTGTTGCGCTAGGTAGTCTGTTTCAAATCTTATTAGAAGATCTTCAAGAAAGTAGGGAGTTAGCATTAGAAATTGATCAGTTTTACAAAAAAATTGTTCTACCAAGGAATTTCAAAGAGTTGGGAACAATAACAGATGATCAGTTGTTGGAGATGGCGTCTTTGTTAGTTGATCGCAAAGATAGTCGGATGCAATCTGTTTTTCCGGACATTTCTTTGGATAGAGTGACATCTGTATTAATGCAGTTAAGGGAGTGAGAATGGATATTAAGACAGTACAACGGTTTGAAAAGCTATCAGAACATCAAACCTCACGGCAGCAGGAACTTATCCGATCCCTAGAAGCAAAGGGGAGGGTCTGTAATCAATTTAGGACGAGATAATCCGGATTAAGCAACGTTTTCTTCTAATTGTAAAGGCTTTTGAAAAAGCTATTTTACAAAAATCCAATCATGGCTATCCTCCCTATGGTGGTAAAGAATCTCTGAAAGATCAGATTATTGCTTTTTATGATCGGGAATATCAAGTCACATTGAGCAGAGATGAAGTGACGATTTTTAGTGGTAGTCTAGCAGCCATTTCAGCTCTACCGATGCTGTTAGCGGATACTCATTCTTACTTCTTGTTACCTGACCCTGGCTATTTCGCTTATCAAAAGGCTATTCATCCGGCGGAGGCCATTCCATACTATATGCCTTTAGATGAGACAAATAATTACTTTCCATACTATATGCCTTTAGATGAGACAAATAATTACTTTCCATACTATATGCCTTTAGATGAGACAAATAATTACTTTCCAGACTATGACGAGATCCCGGATAATGTTATTGCCAAAACATCGGGTCTTTTCTTAAATTACCCTCATAACCCGACAGGGTTGGATACCGAAAAAAGTCGCGCATTAATGGATTTATATGAGACAAGTGATACTGTTGACACATCTTTTTCTGATCCTAATCAGGCTCTTATCAACGCTCTAATAAATGGCTTTTCGGCACATGCTGAAGATATCGACGATACGCATGCCAATCTTAGAGGACATCCTAGTGCAGTTATTTTTCCAGCACTGTTAGCGGTCAGTGATGTTGATGATCGGATGATAGATGTCTTGAAAGCTTATGTTATAGGTCTCGAATTTGCGGGAAGACTTGGTTTCCAAGCTCAACCCCAACATGCTTCCAAAGGTTATCATTCCTCAGGAACACTAGGAAGTTTAGGAGCAGTAGTGACTATCGGAATTTTTAAGGGACTAGACGAAGAGTACTTCTTAATATGATTATGCTAGGCATATGGATAGAGGACTTTTACCATTATGAAATGCGTGCCTAGTATCGTTTAAAAAGTGTTGTATACAACGACTGCTATTTTTCCCAAAATGACCACTATAAGTTTTTCTTATACCTACCTATCAAAAATAAAGATTGGTCGAAGGGGCGAAGAAGTGGTAAGATAATAGCAATTATTAAAAGAGAGGTTACATGTCATGGGAAAACCGATTATTGGCGTTACAAGTACTGAAAAAATCGTGTCACCTGATGGCTTGATGGTGCATTCTTCTGTGTCGCGTCATTTCGCACAAGCAATCATCAAGGCTGGTGGTGTACCAATTCATCTCCCAGTCTGTACCCCTGATATGGCTGAAACCTATGTTAGTATGATTGATCGTTTGGTTCTGTCAGGGGGGCAAGATGTTCAGCCAAGTTATTACAATGAACCTAATGCTTCTGATTCTAGCCTCTATTTTCCTGAACGTGATGCCTTTGAGTTCGCTCTGGTGCAGGAGGCTTTGCGTCAAAAGAAACCTATCATGGGTGTTTGCCGTGGCATTCAATTGTTTAACACAGCGCAAGGGGGCAGCCTTAATCTAGATATTCATGGGCATCAAAATAATAATCCTGAGCTGCTCGTGCATGATATTGCTGTCGAGAAAGGCAATGCCCTACATACGATCTTTGGTCAAAAAGGGGCGGTTAACTCGTTACATCATCAAAGTATAAAAAATTTGGCACCAGGTTTAGAGGTAATTGCGCGAGATAGTAAGGACGAAACGATTGAAGCTGTTCAATCTAAGGATAAAAAGACATTTCTAGGAGTGCAGTGGCACCCAGAGTATCTCTTGAGTATCAATCCTAAGAGCCAGCAGGTTTTTAATTACTTTTTAAGTTTATAAGCTTTCTTATGAGAGTCAGGGCATACCTGGCTCTTTTTTACAGTCGTCAGGTCTCTAAAATTTGTGATAACAACCAGGTTTGAAAAGCATTTCACGTCAAATCCAGTGTTTTAATGTTATGCCTTTATGTGCTTTTGAAAATCGCTTCTTAATTGGCAGATACCAAGTTTCAAAAGAGTGTGGGAAAGTAGCGTGATGATTGGATTGCTGCAAAACAGATTTCTTATCAATACTATGTGATAGCGAGAACCTCTGGTTCCCAATTTACCTTGAAAAGGAAAAGTTTTTTAGTTTGATAAATCAAACTAATCATCGGCTATTTGGTTTCCTAGTCGCATTTTCCTTAAAAATAAGGTAAAATAGGACTGCTATTAAACAATAAAGAGAAAAGATGAGTTATGAAACCTATTGGAATAGGTAGGGCACACAGTAAGATTATTTTGATGGGAGAACATTCTGTTGTTTACGGCTTTCCCGCTATTGCCCTTCCTTTAAAAAATATTGAGGTGGTTTGTCAGATAAAACCTGCTAAACAAGCCCTTCAAATGCGGATTGCCGATCCTTTGATTACGGCTATTTTTGCTGCTCTGGAATACTTAGGTATTTCCGATGCCAAGATAAGCTACCAGATTGATTCAACTGTCCCTCAGAGACGTGGCATGGGCTCTTCAGCAGCTGTTGCTATTGCAGCGATTCGGGCTGTTTTCGATTACTATGAGCAAGCACTTGATAACCAAACCTTGGAAATGCTAGTGAATCAGGCTGAGATCATTGCCCATACCAATCCCAGTGGTCTTGATGCTAAAACATGTTTGAGTGACCATGCTATAAAATTTATTCGAAATATTGGTTTTTCAACCCTTAAAGTCGATCTTGGGACTTTTCTGGTTATCGCAGATACAGGCATTCACGGGCACACTAGAGAAGCAGTGCAGAAGGTTGAGGCTCAAGAGGAAAAATCCTTGCCACTGTTACATGGTTTAGGGCAATTGACAGATGCTTTTGAAGTCGCACTCGGGGAAAAAAACTTTGAAGATATGGGATTGGCAATGAGTCATGCTCATACGATTTTAGATGAACTTGGTGTTTCTAGTCCGGAAGCCAACCATTTAGTAGCCGTAGCTAGAAAAGCTCACGCTTTAGGGGCTAAAATGTCTGGTGGAGGCCTAGGTGGCTGTATCATCGCTTTGGTGAAGACGGCTCAAGAAGCGCAGATATTATCACGAGAATTTGAGAAAGAAGGAGCTGTTAACACATGGATCGAAAACCTGTAGAGGTCAAATCGTATGCTAATATCGCTATTATTAAGTATTGGGGAAAAGCAGATGCTGAAAAAATGATTCCTGCCACTAGCAGCATCTCTTTAACCTTGGAGAACATGTCTACGGTAACACAGCTCAGTCCCTTAGAAGATGCCGAAGCAGATGCCTTTTACATCGCTGGAGTTCAACAAAGCGATGCTGAACGTGAAAAAATGAGTAAGGTTCTAAATCTTTTTCGTCAAGATCCGACAGAATATGTCAAAATTGATAGCTGCAATAACATGCCTACGGCAGCCGGTCTGTCTTCGAGCTCTTCAGGTTTGTCAGCGCTTGTAAAAGCAGCCAATGACTATTTCGGTTGTGGCAAGACGCAAAGTGAATTGGCCCAAATTGCTAAATTTGCCTCAGGTTCTGCGTCGCGGTCATTTTTTGGTCCCCTATCCGCCTGGGATAAAGATACTGGGGAGATTTTCCGTGTTGAAACAAATCTAAAATTGGCTATGATTATGCTTGTTTTAAATGATCGGAAGAAACCCATTTCCAGCCGTGATGGCATGAAGCGAGCTGCAGAAACGTCAGCTTATTTCCCAGAGTGGATCAAGCAATCTGAGCAAGATTATAAGGATATGCTAGCTTATCTCAAGGCCAACGATTTTGAAAAGGTTGGGGAGTTGACCGAGGCCAATGCACTCCGCATGCACGAGACCAATCATCAAGCAGAGCCTACTTTTTCTTACTTGACAGACGAATCATACAAAGCCATGGAAGCTGTTAGAGCCCTACGTCAGTCAGGTGAGCAGTGTTATTTCACTATGGATGCTGGTCCAAATGTCAAAGTTCTTTGTCTAGAACATGACCTTGAACGCCTAGCAAGGATCTTTGAAAAAGACTATCACGTTATCCTATCGACGACAAGGACACTATAAGATGACAGCGATCACTGTAAAAACAGGTGGAAAACTCTATATTGCTGGAGAATATGCGGTTTTAGTCCCGGGACAAACTGCGATTATAAAGAACATTCCCATTTATATGACCGCAGAGATTAAGCCTGCTAAGGCTATAGAGCTGTTCTCGGATATGTTTACTTATGGAGTTGGGATGTCACCAGACACCAATTATCAGCTTATTCAGGAGAGTATTCGAACTTTTGCCACTTTTCTTGATAAAGAGGTCAGTGAATTAGCCCCATTTTCCCTGTTGATTACAGGAAAAATGGAAAGAGATGGGAAAAAGTTTGGCATAGGTTCTAGTGGTAGCGTAACTGTCTTGGTTATCAAAGCCTTGGCAGCCCTTTATGGCATCTCGTTAACTAAGGACCAGCTTTTCAAGTTGTCTGCCTATACGCTCTTGAAGCTGGGTGACAATGGCTCGATGGGGGACATCGCTTGTATCGCCTATGATGATTTAGTGGCTTATCAGTCATTTGATCGTCAAGCAATATCGGACTTGCTTTCTAAAAAATCCTTGGTAGCTATTTTGGAAATGGATTGGGGATATCAGATTGATATCTTGATACCATCTTTAAAAACCGATTTTTTAGTGGGGTGGACTAGGCAGCCTGCTTTGTCTAGCCAAATGGTTAGAGAGATAAACAGTCGATTATCTAAGGACTTTTTGATGGCGACTGAAAAAGAAGTTACTTTTGTTAAGTCTGCCTTGCAGAGTGGAGATAAGCTCGTTTTTGCAAGTGCTCTTCAAAAAGTTAGTGATTTATTGGTTTTGTTGAGTCCAACCATCTATACTGATAAGCTAAAATTACTAAAAGAAGCCAGCTCTGATTTGGATGTCGTTGCTAAATCATCTGGAGCTGGTGGAGGAGACTGCGGCATTGCCCTTTCTTTTAATCCCGATGATACGGTCACCCTAAAGGAAAGATGGCAAAAAGCAGGCATTGAGATTCTTTATCAAGAAAGTTGGTCGTGATGACAGCCTGACTTCTAATCAAATTAAAATAAAATGTTATGGAACCACTAATAGCCTATAAAAATGAGTTTTTACAAGCAAAAAAAAAAACATTTTAGCCAATGGTTGCATTTATGAAAACACTGATATTGATCCAGAAGATCATTCCCAAACCAAACGCTTCTGGATAGAGGTAAAGCATGGAAACAAACCGTAAAGATGATCATATAAAATACGCCCTGAAATATCAATCACCTTACAATAGTTTTGATGATATGGAGTTAGTTCACCATTCATTGCCTGATTACGATCTAGCTGACATTGATCTGTCAACGCAGTTTTTAGGGATGGACTTTGACTTTCCTTTTTATATTAACGCCATGACAGGTGGAAGCAAAAAGGGAGGGGAAATCAATCAAAAATTGGCCCAATTAGCAGAAGCAACAGGCATTGTCATGGTAACTGGCTCCTATTCAGCAGCCTTGAAGGACCCATCAGATACCAGCTTTCAAGTCAAAAAAAATCACCCTAATCTGACTTTGGCGACTAACATTGGGATTGATAAGGACTACCACCTTGGATTAAGAGCAGTAGACGACATGCAGCCAGCTTTTCTACAGGTTCATGTCAATCTTATGCAGGAACTTTTGATGCCAGAAGGGGAGCGAGAATTTCGTTTTTGGAAGAAAAACCTCTCTGATTATGCGACAAAGATGCCTGTACCAGTTATGCTGAAAGAAGTTGGCTTTGGATTAGATTTAAAAACCATGGAAATTGCTTATGGCCTAGGTGTTCGAGCCTTCGATATTTCAGGACGTGGTGGGACCAGTTTTGCCTACATTGAAAATGAGCGAGGTGGCGATCGCTCCTACCTTAATGAGTGGGGGCAAACAACTGTACAAGCCCTTTTAAACGCTCAGCCAATGATGGCCAAAGCAGACATCTTAGCTTCTGGTGGCGTTCGACATCCTCTAGATATGATTAAGTGCTTAGTTCTTGGCGCTAAGGCGGTGGGCTTATCGAAAACAGCCTTGGCCCTGGTTGAAAACAAGACCATGGAGGAGGCTATTGCAACAGTAAATGGTTGGAAGGACGACCTCCGACTGATAATGTGTGCCCTAAATTGTCAGAAAGTATCTGATTTAACTAAAGTTGATTACATGCTCTACGGAAAATTAAATCATCTTAAAAAAGAAAACTTGCCAAAAAGAAGCTAGATACTACTGTCTAACTTCTTTTTTCATCTCTTAATGCTTCTAGTAAACTTTTTGAAGTTGCTAAATTCATGTGTTTTTCGTCTAACAATTTTTGAACAAGCGGTCCAACCTCATTTTCCTTGGCACCAGCCAGAAGTGCTAATGACTTAGCATGTAGTTTCATATGACCAGACTGAATTCCTGTAGATGTTAGAGCTTTTAGCGCTGCAAAGTTTTGCGCTAGTCCAAGCGATACAATCACTCCAGCTAGCTCTTTGGCCTCTGGATGCCCTAGTAAGTCATGGGCTACCTGAACAGTTGGATTGAGACCGATTGAGCCTCCACGAGTCGCGATAGGCATGGGAAGGGTCATGCGACCGTGAATAGAAGCTTTTGCTTCATCGTATGTCCACTGACTAAGTCCTCTATATTGGCCGTCTCTACTGGCATAGGCATGAGCGCCAGCCTCGATAGCTCGCCAGTCGTTGCCTGTTGCTATGACCAAGGCATCTATTCCGTTGAAAATCCCCTTATTATGAGTACTAGCACGGTAAGCATCAACTTGTGCTAATCGACTAGCTAGTGCCAGCTTTTTAGCCAATTGATGGGCTTCTTCCTTATTACGACTCAGGCTAGAAATGCTGACATCACATTCGGCTGTTACCAGACTTTCTGTCGCGTAATTAGACAATATAGCCATCAATGATTGTCCTTGGGATAAGTCTTCTAGCCAAGGGACAAGTGCTTCCATCATGGTATTGACCATATTGGCCCCCATAGCTTCTTGCGTATCAACAGCTACATAAACGATTAAAAAGTCTTCTTTTTGCTCTAGCCAGAGATTTCGAGCCCCTCCACCGCGTTTGACAATGGAAGGATAGGCCTGATTAGCCAGATCCAGTAAAAAAACTTTTTGTGTCAAGATGTTGGCACAAGCTTTATCAAAATCTGGAAAATCAAAGAGGGCAACTTGTCCGATCATTTGCCGATTATGAATGGTTGTTTTAAAACCGCCTGAACGTTTAATCAATTTGGCAGCAAAGCTAGCAGCAGCAACAACAGAAGGTTCTTCAGTCACCATAGGCAGTTGATAGCTTTTACCATTGACCAAGAAATCTGGCGCAATAGCAAAGGGTAAGGATAGTTCAGTGACGACATTCTCTGCCAATTGATTGGCAATTTCAAGCGGTAAAGCAAGGTGATTTTGGAGAATCTTTTGGTTCTCATCGTCGAGTAAGCTAAAGTCTTTAATGAGCTCAATCCGCTCTTGAGGTGTTTTTTTGGCGAAGCCATTCCATTTGAGTTTAGTCATGGTCTTTTCTCACATAAATCCGTTGGTGTTGCTGAATACGTTCCAGGGCAAAGGCCCCTGTCTGATAGCTATCAAAAGTCGCATTACCGTCACTGTCTAGGTTAGCTTCTTCATAAAAGACTTTTTCGTAGTCAGATACGGTTAGTGGTGTTCGCTGTTGCAATTGTGTTAAACGATCCGTTAAAAGCATTTTCTCATAACCAGCTACTAAACGTCCAGAAAAAATTTCAGAGACGGCACCAGAACCATAAGAAAATAGTCCGATTTTATCACCAGCTGTCAGAGTCTGACTATTTTCTAATAATGATAATAATCCTAGATAAAGAGATCCAGTATAGATATTGCCGACTTGTCTGCTATAGAGAATGGATTGCTCGAAGTTATCCGTTAATTGTTGTTTAACAGCATCAGATAAATCTTTATCCATAAGTTTTTTCAGACCTTTTAAGGCTAATTTAGGATATGGAATGTGGAAACAAAAGGCCGAAAACTCTTCTAAAGTTACATGGTGACGTTTTTGGTATTCAGACCAAGTTGTTTTTAAGCTATCCAAATATTGTTTGGTTGAATAAATGCCATCAACAAAAGGAGTTGTCGAATAATTAGGACGCCAAAAATCATAGATATCGCGTGTTTGCGAAATATTGTCGTCAGAAAGCTCTAGGATACGTGGGTTGGTAGTCACTAACATAGCGACTGCCCCAGCGCCTTGGGTTGGTTCACCAGCCGATTTGATACCATATTTGGCTATGTCACTGGCAATGACCAAAACCTTACTATTAGGATGTTTTTCGACGTGTAATTTTGCATAGTTTAAACCAGCTGTTGCGGCATAGCAAGCTTCCTTTATCTCTATGGAACGGGCAAAAGGCTGGATACCAAGCAGGTGATGGACATATATGCTGGCTGCCTTTGATTGATCGATTCCCGATTCTGTCGCTAGAATGACCATATCGATAGCTTCTTTATCTGATTCTTCTAAAATATCTTTTGAAGCAGAAGCAGCCATAGTCACGATGTCTTCAGTGATGGGTGTAATGCTCAAAGCATCCAACATCAAACCGGTAGTATATTTTTCAATTTTTTGCCCACGAGCTTGGGCTAATGTTTCTAAATGAAGAACGTATTGACTGGTTGCAAAACCAATCTTATCAATTCCGATGGCCATAAAAACCTTCCTCTATTGTTATAAAATTTTTCAGTAATTAAATTGTAACATAAAATGGGAGAATGGATGTTTTTGGAACCTATTATTTGATTCATCAAACTAATCGGCTCTTTTTACCTTATGTTTGTGAGTGGAAAAATTGAAGAAATTTCGTTAAAATAAGGAAGTTATTAAATGATGTAAAAGAGGAAAAAAAGTCCATGACAAGAGCGGATGAGATTTTTAAAGCCAATATTAAGCGTATCCTAGAAGAAGGCGTCATGTCTGAACAGGCTCGACCAAAGTACAAGGACGGGCAAACAGCAAATTCTAAGTATGTAACAGGAGCTTTTGCAGAATACGATTTAGCCAAAGGTGATTTCCCAATTACAACGCTGCGCCCGATCCCGATCAAGTCTGCAATTAAAGAAGTTCTATGGATTTATCAAGATCAATCTAATAGTTTAGATGTGTTGGAAGATAAGTACAATGTTCATTACTGGAATGACTGGGAGGTTGATAGAACGCGTACCATTGGTCAACGTTATGGCGCTGTGGTGAAAAAACATGATATCATAACCAAGATTTTGAAACAATTGGAAGATAATCCATGGAACCGCCGTAATGTTATTTCGCTTTGGGATTATGAAGCTTTTGAGGAGACACCAGGTCTTTTGCCATGTGCTTTTCAAACCATGTTCGATGTTCGTCGCGTAGATGGCGACATTTATCTGGATGCAACCTTGACTCAGCGATCAAATGACATGTTAGTTGCGCATCATATTAATGCCATGCAGTATGTTGCTCTACAGATGATGATTGCTAAACATTTTGGCTGGAAAGTTGGAAAATTTTTCTACTTCATCAACAATCTGCACATTTACGATAATCAGTTTACACAAGCAGAAGAATTGCTAAAGAGAGAGGCGAGTCCGAGCTTGCCTAAATTGGTCTTAAATGTTCCTGATAAAACCAACTTCTTTGACATCAAAGCTGAAGATTTTGAATTAATCGATTACGATCCTGTCAAACCGCAGTTGACATTTGATCTAGCCATTTAATGGCTTTTTTCCAGTTAATGACATCAAAATGTGTTAGTATAGAAAATGATAAAAGTAGGTAACCAATGACTAAACAATTAATTGCTATCTGGGCCGAAGACGAGCAGGGTCTTATTGGCCGTAATGACCGTTTACCTTGGCATCTTCCAAAAGAATTAAAGCATTTTAAAGAAACGACGATGGGACAAGTTCTAGTCATGGGGCGAGTCACTTTTGAAGGGATGAATCGCCGTATCTTGCCAGGTCGACAGACTATTGTTTTGACGAGAGACCTGTCTTATGAAGCAGATGGCGTTATCGTGTTGCACTCAAAAGAGGAGGTCTTGAGTTGGTTTGCTCAGCAGGATAAGACCTTGTATATCGTGGGTGGTGCTAGCCTTTACAAAACCTTCTTACCTGAAGTTGATGGACTAACCCAGACGATAGTTCATGGTGTTTTTGAAGGGGATACCTATTTCCCTGATTATGACAAGGAGGCCTTCGTAGCCGTTTCGGAAATCTATTTTGACAAAGATGACAAAAATCCTTATGACTTTAGCGTTACCACATATGAGAGAAAGGTAGAATAGCTGTGCAGCGTAGTATATTTGGTGTTTTCACCGCATGTTTGGCAATTATTTGCCTTTTATGTGCATTTCCAGCCTTTAAGAAAAATCGTTACGGTTTAGGTGTGCTCTTTTTATTAAATGCTTTTACCAACCTTGTTAATACCATCCATGCTTTTTATGGGACATTATTTTAGGAGACAGTTGAGAAATTATGGTAGATAATCGAACAAATGACGTTATGGTTTATTGCTCTTTTTGCGGCAAAAACCAAGAACAAGTCAAAAAAATCATCGCCGGAAATGGCGTCTTTATTTGTGATGAGTGTGTTGCATTATCACAGGAAATCATCAAAGAAGAGCTAGCCGAGGAAGTATTAGCAGACCTCTCTGATGTTCCAAAACCTAAAGAACTCTTGGATGTTTTAAACCAATATGTGGTTGGCCAAGATCGTGCAAAACGTGCCTTGGCAGTTGCTGTTTACAATCATTATAAGCGAGTGAGCTTTACGGAGAGCCGCGATGAAGAAGATGTGGTCTTGCAAAAGTCTAATATCCTTATGATTGGCCCAACGGGATCTGGAAAAACCTTTTTGGCACAGACTTTAGCCAAGAGTCTCAATGTCCCATTTGCCATTGCAGATGCCACTTCCTTGACAGAAGCAGGTTATGTTGGTGAAGATGTCGAGAATATCTTGTTGAAGCTGATTCAGGCGGCTGATTACAACGTTGAGCGTGCAGAACGCGGCATTATTTACGTGGATGAGATTGATAAGATCGCTAAAAAAGGGGAGAATGTCTCTATTACACGTGATGTTTCTGGTGAAGGGGTACAACAAGCTCTCTTAAAAATCATCGAAGGAACAGTTGCTAGTGTACCCCCTCAGGGCGGCCGTAAGCATCCAAATCAAGAAATGATCCAAATCGACACGAAAAACATCTTGTTTATTGTCGGAGGTGCTTTTGATGGCATTGAAGAGATCGTTAAGCAACGCCTGGGTGAAAAAATCATTGGTTTCGGCCAAAATAATAAGAAAGTTTCGGATGACTCTTCTTATATGCAAGAGATTATCTCAGAAGACATTCAAAAATTTGGCTTGATTCCAGAGTTTATTGGACGCTTACCAGTCACTGCTGCCTTAGAGCAACTAACCGTTGACGATTTGATTACGATTTTGACAGAACCTCGCAACGCGCTTGTTCGTCAATACGAAACACTCTTGTCTTACGATGATGTTGAGTTGTCCTTTGATCGCGAAGCTTTGGAAGCTATTGCAGAAAAGGCCATTGACCGTAAAACGGGGGCGCGTGGTCTTCGTTCGATTATTGAGGAAACCATGCTAGATATTATGTTTGAAGTCCCTAGTCAAGAAAATGTCAAACGTGTTAGAATCACTAAAGAAGCTGTTGATGGCACAGGCCATCCGATCCTCGAAACGGCTTAGAAGTAGGAGAAGCTATGGCTGAAGAACAGGTTTTAAATACCCACAACGCCTCAATCTTATTGAGTGCAGCCAATAAATCACATTATCCTCAAGATGACCTACCAGAGGTTGCTTTAGCAGGGCGTTCCAATGTTGGAAAATCTAGTTTTATTAACACGCTTTTGGGGCGGAAAAATTTAGCACGCACCTCTGGAAAACCGGGGAAAACCCAATTGCTCAATTTCTTTAATATTGATGACAAATTACGCTTTGTAGATGTTCCTGGATATGGCTATGCCAAAGTTTCTAAAAAAGAACGTGCCAAGTGGGGGAAGATGATTGAAGAATATCTTGTCACTCGTGATAACTTGCGTGTTGTTGTCAGTTTGATTGATTTACGTCATGAACCGTCGGTCGATGATGTACAAATGTATGAGTTTCTGAAATATTATGAAATTCCTGTAATTGTTGTAGCGACTAAGGCAGACAAAATTCCACGTGGCAAGTGGAATAAGCACGAATCAGCAATCAAAAAGAAATTGCAATTTGATGCCAATGATGCCTTTGTGATTTTTTCATCGGTGACCCGTGACGGTCTAGATGAAGCTTGGGACACTATTTTAGAATACCTTTAGGAGAACTATGTTGATTGTACTAGCTGGAACCATTGGAGCAGGAAAAAGCTCCCTTGCCAAGGCTCTAGGAGAACATCTGGGAACAGATGTTTTTTATGAGTCTGTTGATAATAACCCTGTTTTGGATCTCTACTATGAAAATCCTAAACAATATGCTTTCTTGCTTCAAATTTACTTTTTGAATAAACGATTTGAATCCATTAAAGCAGCCTACAAGGACAATAATAATATTCTTGATCGTTCTATTTTTGAGGATGAGCTTTTTCTGACGATTAATTATAAGCAGGGCAATGTCACCAAAACAGAACTGGACATTTACAAGGAGCTTCTGAGCAATATGATGGAAGAGCTGGAAGGTATGCCTAAAAAGCGACCAGATCTTCTGATTTATATCGATGTCACCTTTGAAAAGATGCTAGAGCGTATCCAAAAGAGAGGGCGTTCTTACGAGCAAATCTCAGATAATCCGGGTCTCTATGACTATTACCAGTTGGTACATGGTGAATATCCCGATTGGTACGAAAATTATCACTTTTCACCTAAAATGCGCATTGCAGGTGATGAGCTGGATTTTGTTAACTCTGAAGATGACTTGCAGAGGGTACTTCATCTGATCGATGAGCAGCTAAGCCATCTAGAAACCGAGTAGCAATTGAGAAGAAGAGGCTCACTCGTAGCATTATGAGAGGAAAAGAATGAACGGGGGCCCATGTCAAGGAGTCACCTCCAAGAAGTATTCAGACTGTGACAGATAGGCTGTCAAGGGTCTTGGAATCATCTGAAAGGATGCGCTGTCCTTAATGTTTAGGGATTGTGTCATCTTGAGTGGGGAGTGATTAGTCACAAAGTTCATCCTCCTTTTGTAGTATAATCATTTTGCATCTCAGAGTTTTTTTAGTGTGTTTATGGTGAACGACATTATCTCACTCTGGGATGTTTTTATATTTTTTACTAACCTAACGTCAGTCTAGAACGTTCCATTTTCAAAATAATAGTGCAAAAATAATTAAAACACTTGTCAAATGGAAAAAGTCATGATATGATGTAAAAGGTTTTGAAATAAAACTGACCTAAGACAGCAGGGGAGCAGTGCTCGTAAGATTCCTGCCGAGGCACAAAACGTAACTAAGAATTTGTAACGTATTGTACTTTCGTGTCTAGGTTTAGGTGCGATTTTTTTGTGCCTAGCCCAAAAATTTTAACGGAGGTAAAACTAATGAGTGAAGCAATTATTGCTAAAAAAGCTGAGCAAGTTGAACTTGTTGCTGAGAAAATGAAAGCTGCTGCATCTATCGTTGTTGTAGATTCACGTGGACTTACAGTTGATCAAGACACAGTTCTTCGTCGTTCACTTCGTGAAAGCGATGTTGAGTTTAAAGTGATCAAAAACTCAATCTTGACACGTGCAGCTGAAAAAGCTGGTCTTGACGAATTAAAAGATGTATTTGTTGGACCATCTGCTGTAGCATTTTCAAACGAAGATGTTATTGCACCTGCTAAAGTTATCGCTGATTTTGCAAAAACTGCTGACGCCCTTGAAATCAAAGGTGGCGCAATCGAAGGTGCTGTTTCTTCAGCTGAAGAAATTCAAGCACTAGCGAAATTGCCAAACCGCGAAGGAATGCTTTCTATGCTCCTTTCTGTACTTCAAGCGCCAGTTCGCAACGTGGCATACGCTGTCAAAGCAGTTGCAGAAAGCAAAGAAGACGGTGCTGCATAAGCATCTCTTCTCAAAAAGTAGCCTAAGGTTACAAACACATTTTATTTATTAATCTATATTTGGAGGAAATTACAATGGCATTGAACATTGAAAACATTATTGCTGAAATTAAAGAAGCTTCAATCCTTGAATTGAACGACCTTGTAAAAGCTATCGAAGAAGAGTTTGGCGTAACTGCTGCTGCTCCTGTAGCTGCTGCTGGTGCTGCTGGTGGTGCTGAAGAAGCTGCTAAAGATTCATTCGACGTTGAATTGACTTCTGCTGGCGACAAAAAAGTTGGCGTTATTAAAGTTGTTCGTGAAATCACAGGCGAAGGTCTTAAAGAAGCTAAAGCTATCGTTGATGGCGCACCATCAGTTATCAAAGAAGGTGCTTCAGAAGCAGAAGCTAACGAAATCAAAGAAAAACTTGAAGCAGCAGGTGCTTCAGTTACTCTTAAATAATCATTCTTATAGCTTAACGGCTTAGAAAGATGATGAACCACTATTCTTTGGGATAGTGGTTTTTTGTGTTTGGCTAATAAGTTATTGTTTGGTGTCGTTACCCAAAAGAGAGTAATTATTGAAGGAAAGGTGTAAAAGTGTGCGATTGCGATAAAAAAGCTAAGAAAATACTGATCTAAGTAAAAGTTGATGTCAGTAAAATACAGTCTTTTTAAAACATATCCATGTTATCAAGACTAAGAGTATTGAAACTATTAGTGGCGCTAGGGTTTATCTTGTCAGAGGGAATTATTATGTACAGGGATGAGACTTAAGTCACAATCTCTTAGAGCATAATCGTTTCCTAAAGTGCAAAAAGTAGTCGTTTCTTAGTCAAATACAATAATATCCCGCTAAGTTTAATGTTGGATGAGTATTTTTTCGTCTCCAGATACATAAACCAGACCATCATAGAATTTTCCAACTTTTCTGCAGGTTTTTACGAAATGTCATGTGGTACCAACTTAACTGGATAAATAGGTCAAATAGTGCAAATGTTTATAAGATAAACGATAAAAAATGATTATTGATTTATGTTTGTTTTTGGATTTTAATGATTTTTTAGTTGACAGATAGTTTAGGATATTCTATAATTAGAATCATTATAAATAAGGAGAGTGAAATATGACTACTAAAGATCATGGAAATAAACCATTTGTGACAAATATTGAAGAGGAAACATTAGCTAATACCAATTATCGTACGGCTCTATGGACGGGTGAATTGCTTCAAGCAACTTTGATGAGCATTCCTGTTGGTGGAGACATTGGTGCCGAAGTACATGATGAGAATGACCAGTTTCTACGTGTTGAGCAAGGTCGTGGTCGTGTGATTATGGGAGAATCTGAGAATAAGATTACACTTGATACTGAGGTTGGTCCAGAGTTTGCTATTTTTATTCCAAAAGATACTTATCACAATGTGATTAATATTGGCGATGAAGATTTGAAACTTTACTCTATCTATGGCCCAGCGCACCATGCTCATGGTACAGTTCATGAAACACAGGCGATTGCGATCGCTGCAGAAGAGGCTGAAGGTCACTAATGACGGTTATTTTTGATATCCAAGAGGTGGGCCTGATGGTTACAGAAAAAGTAATCTTAGATAAGATAACCTTTCAAGTTAATCAGGGGGAGCGCGTGACACTTGTTGGTCCCTCAGGAAGTGGTAAATCAAGCATTTTGAAGTTACTTGCTGGTCTTGTTTCACCTACTCAAGGAACGATTTTAGTGAGTGAGAAAAACTTTTCCGACTTAGATATGGTATTTCATCGTCGAACCGTTTCGTACTGTTTCCAGCAGCCTGTACTTTTTGATAAAACAGTCAAAGATAATCTGGCTTTCCCTTTTGAGATCCGTCAATTACCATTTGATCAGTAAAGAGTGGAAGCAGCATTATCTAGTGTTGCCTTGTCACCAGACTTTCTAGAGAAAAAATTACGGAGTTGTCAGGGGGAGAGAAGCAGCGTGTCGCACTCATTCGTAATTTGCTTTTTGAACCTGAGGCTCTCTTATTAGATGAGATGACAGCAGGTCTAGATGCCAAAACAAAAGCGATTGTTCATCAGTTAATTGATAACTATCGTAAGTCAGGTAAAACAGTTATTAAAGTGACACATGATCAGAGTGAGATCGATGCCGCAGAGCGCTTAATCACGATTGAAGAAGGAAAATTGATCCATGACAAATGTCTACGTTGATAATCTTTCTTTATCCCTCGTATTTGGTCTCGTGCTTTTGGCAATGGCAATCAGTCAGAAAGAGAAACTAGGCATTTCCAAAGATATTGTAATGGCGGTTATCAGAACAGTCATTCAGCTCGTCTTTGTTGGTTATGTTTTGAAATATGTGTTTCAAGCCAGCAATATTTTGCTTAGCTTACTTATGGTTTTGGTGATTCTCTTCAATGCCAGTCTGCAGGCGAATAAACGTAATCCTAATAAAGCAGGTAAATTTTGGCAGCCATTTTTGGCGCTTCTGACATCGACTGGTGTTACCTTGAGTATTCTCATTTTATCAGGTGCGATAAAGATGATTCCTTCTCAGGTTATTCCGATTTCAGGTATGCTAGCTAATAATGCTATGACTGCTATTGGTCTCTCTTATCGGTCATGTATCGTCTTTTTAATGATACTCGCCAGCAGGTTTTATAAAAATTGACGCTTGGAGCCACGGTTAAACTAGCTTCCCAGGAAATACTCAGAGAAAGTATCAAAACTGGGATTCAGCCGACCATTGATTCTGCTAAAACGGTGGGGTTAGTCAGCCTTCCCGGTATGATGTCAGGGCTTATCTTTGCTGGTGTCGATCCTGTGCATGCCATTCGCTATCAAATTATGGTTATGTTTATGTTGTTATCTGCGACAAGCTTGGCTTCAGTTATCGCATCGTATGCAGCTTATAAAACCTATTTTAATGAGCGTTCACAACTAGATTTTGATTAATAGATGAGGCAGGAGTCGTGTTTTTGTACGATAACCTACCTTATTTTAATATCTAAAATTTTTTGAAAATAATAGTATTATCAAAAAATTATCAGAAAAAACTTGACAAACGTTACTTGTCATATTATACTGTTATCAATCATAAACGAAGGAGAAAGAAATGCTGTTAAATCGGTCTCATCTAGGTCATGAAACAACTTATTTTTACTTTAGTTTCTTTAGATAGCCGTTTGTAGCTTTTTAGGTACAAACGGTGCGCAAGTTTGTATCTATGAAGCTAGAGCATTTTTCCTATGGACTTGGCTGATTAGATAATATCTAACTGGTCAAGCCAAGGGCTTAAATTATTGACTTTATTGAAAAGTTGATGTCAAACCAGTTAGCTTTTGCCTAGCTGGTTTTTGTTTATGCCAAACAGTGTCTGGTATGGGGAGTTACCTTCCTCATTTCAAGTAACAGATGATAACACCTTATTGGAGGAATTTAACATGAAAAAGGTATTGAAAACATTGGTCACACTTGGAACGGCTTCATTATTATTAGCAGCTTGTTCTCAGTCAGATAATGCATCGGCTTCTAAGGATGCGAAAAAAATTGGTATCCTACAATATGTAGAGCATGAGTCATTAACAGCTGCACGCAAAGGTTTTGAAAAAGGTTTAGCAGCAGAAGGCTACAAGGATGGTAAGGATATCACGATTGCTTATGAAAATGCACAAGGTGATCAAGCTAACCTACAATCCATTTCAGAAAAGTTGGTTTCAGATAATGATTTGGTTTTAGGGATTGCGACACCAGCAGCACAGTCTCTTGTTACGACGACTTCAGACACCCCTATTTTATTCACCGCTGTGACAGATCCAGTTTCTGCTAAGTTGGTCAAATCTATGAAAAATCCGGGCGGTTTAGCAACAGGGACAAGTGATATGTCTCCTATTGACGAACAAGTTAAGTTGGTGCAAGAAGTGATTCCAGATGCTAAAACAGTTGGTATTATGTACACAACAAGTGAACGTAATTCTGAAGTTCAAGTAGAAGAAGCTGAGAAGCTTTTTAAAAAAGCTGGTATTAAAGTCGAAACTAAAGGTATCTCATCGACCAATGATGTGCAAGATACAGCTAAAAGTTTGATGAAAGATGTGGATGTCTTGTTTGTACCGACTGACAATATCATAGCAAGTTCTGTAACGTTGCTAGGAGATTTGTCTAAAGAAACTAAGGTTCCAGTGGTTGGTGGCTCAGCAGATATGGTTGAGAGTGGCGTTCTCTTCTCTTACGGACCTGACTACGAAAAATTGGGTGAGCAGACAGCCAAACTAGCAGTCAAGGTGCTTGAAGGAGAAGACGTTTCAAAACTTTCTGCGGAGTATCCAGATGCTCTAAACGTCGTGGTCAACGAAGAAATGGCTGATAGCCTAGGTGTAGACGTGTCAGCTATCAAAGAAAAATAGGCAGTAGACTAGAAATCGGTAATCGAAGGCTTCATTTGCCGCAGCCACTTACATGCTCATCTTACCTAGCTGGAGGGAAAGTGAGTGTCAAAGTAGTAGGGATAAAAAGCGGATTTTAATGAATGAGTGGGATTGTTTGATGACTCCCGTTGTCCAGTATTAGGGTCTATCACTTTTGTAGCAGTCAATCACTGAAAACTGTTGAACTTTTATCATAGGCGAATAATTTTGGGTCTTTTGTCCTAGTCGTAGCCTGCAACCGTTGGTTTCTTTGGTAAAAAAAGTTGACATCTTTAGATGATTGCGTTACACTTATACCATCATTTAGCAAGGAGAATGTATATGCTGTTACAGACGTTTGCCGATGTGGCTCAAGTAAACATCTATTATTACTTTGGTTTCGTTAGATAAACGTTTGTACCTTATGGATACAAACGGTAGCAGTTTGTATCTATGAGGCTAAAGCATTTTCGATTGTCGTTAGCCGATTAGATGGGATTAGTCTAAGCGGCTATTTTTGAGGAGAATATCCTTTAAGAAACCGGTTAGATAACGCGTCTAATCGGTTTTTATGTTATGAGCGGTAATGGCTCGTGTTCAAATGGGTGAGAAAGAAAGGAAGATTATGATGAAGAAACCTGTTAAACTGTTTATGTCAATTGCAGCATCTGCTCTCTTGTTAGTAGCTTGTTCGCAACAATCAGCTTCAGAAAAAAAGGCTTCAGCTGATGCTCAACATATCGGGATCTTGCAGTATGTCGATTTTGAAACTCTCGATGTTGCTCGCGAAGGATTCGTGGATGAATTAGAAAAAGCCGGTTATAAAGATGGCGATAATGTTGTCATTGATTATCAAAACGCACAAGGTGATCAATCCAACCTTCAGACCATCTCCGAAAAATTGGTGAAAGACAACGATTTGGTGTTGGGGATTGCGACACCAGCGGCACAAGCCTTAACGACCGCATCTAGTGATGTACCAGTTACCTTTACAGCGGTAACAGATCCTGTGTCTGCAAAATTGGTGGAATCTCTAAAAAAACCTGGAGGGAATGCGACAGGAACAACGGACTTGGCTCCAACTCAGGAAAGAATTGATTTACTTAAAAAAGTCATGCCTGATTTGAAAAAAGTTTGCATTATGTACACTACTAATGAACGTAATTCGGAAGTTCAGGTGAAGGAAGCTCAAAAACTCTTTAAAAAAGAAGGCATTGAAGTGGTTACTAAGGGGATTGCATCGACAAATGATGTTCAAGATACAGCTCGTTCCTTGATGAATCAAACCGAAGTTCTCTACATGCCGACGGATAATCTGATTGATAGTTCTATTACTTTGGTGACAGATTTATCCCGTGAAATGAAAGTTCCTGTCTATGCGGCAAATGCTGATTTGGTTGAAAAGGGGGCACTTTTCTCTTATGGTCCAGATTTTGAAGAATTGGGACGCCAAACAGCGCGTCAGGCTATTCGTATCTTGGAAGGTGAAAAGGTATCTGAAGTAGCGATAGAGACACCTGAGAATTTAACGGTTAAGGTTAATGACGATATGGCCAAACTCTTAAAAATAGACATAAGTGCTATTGAAGATAGTAAGGAGTAAAAGGAAAGTAAGATGTTAGACATTGTATTATCAAGTATTTCACAAGGCCTGCTTTGGTCGATTATGGCGATTGGGGTCTTTATGACCTTTCGGATTTTAGATATTGCTGACTTGTCTGCAGAGGGAGCATTTCCTATGGGGGCTGCAGTGACGTCTGTCGCTATTCTGGCGGGATGGCACCCTATTTTAGCGACTCTTGCAGGTTTAGCTGGAGGGATGTTGGTCGGTTTAGTTGCTGGATTCCTTCATACCAAGATGAAAATTCCACCTCTATTGACAGGTATTATTACGCTGACGGGACTTTATTCAACCAATCTCTTGGTTATGGGGCGTTCTAATGTGTCATTATCCATGCAACCAACACTGGTTACAATGTTCCAAGATTTAGGACTTGATAAGACAATGGCGGTTATTGTCATTGGTTTGATCTTTATCGGCTTGGTTATCTTGTCCTTGATGCTCTTTTTAAATACGCAATTGGGGCTTTCTCTACGCGCCACAGGCGATAACATTCATATGGGGCAAGCTAATGGTATTAATGTCAACCAGATGAAGGTTTTAGGTTACATGATTGGGAATGGGCTGATTGCTTTATCAGGTGCCTTGCTTGCTCAGAATAATGGTTACGCTGATTTGAATATGGGTGTTGGTACTATTATTATTGGTTTAGCGTCAGTGATTTTGGCAGAGGTTATTATCAAACATTTGCCTCTAGGCAAACGTCTAGCTTCCATTGTCATGGGATCTGTGATTTATCGTTTGATTATCGTTGTGATATTAACAGCAAATGTTGATGCTCAAATGATTAAGTTAGTCTCTGCAGTCTTACTTGCTGTCATTTTATATATTCCAGAAATTCGTGCAAAATTAGGTGTTAAAACCTCTAAATCATTGACTCAGGAGGAGAAGTAATGAGCTTACTTAGTCTACAAAATGTTCATAAAATATTTGAAAAAGGTACTATTAATGAAAATCATGTGCTTCGTGGGTTGGATTTAGATGTTGAAGAGGGAGATTTCATTTCCATTATCGGAGGTAACGGTGCCGGGAAATCAACATTGCTCAACACGATTGCGGGTGTTGTGCAAATGGATGAGGGTGACATTATGCTAAATGGCAAGTCTATCAAAAAAGACTCTGTCGAGGCTCGTTCCAAACATATTAGTCGTGTCTTCCAGGATCCTCGCATGGGGACTGCAACCAATCTAACCATTGAAGAAAATATGGCGATTGCCTATCTCCGTGGTAAGAAGCGCAGCATTTTCAAGAAAGCTGTGACTGATAAAGAGCGTGAACGCTTCAAAGAGGCTTTAAAAGTGCTTGGTCTTGGTTTAGAAAATCGCTTAAAAACAGATGCGGGCTTCTTATCAGGCGGCCAACGTCAAGCGCTGACTTTATCTATGGCGACTTTAGTCCGTCCAGATATCTTGCTTTTGGATGAACATATCGCGGCCTTGGATCCTAAAACCAGTGACATGGTTATGGCTTTAACGCAAAAAGTAGTCGAAGAACATCAGTTGACGACCTTGATGATCACACACAATATGGAGCATGCTATTACCTATGGTAACCGCTTAGTGATGTTATACCAAGGAAAGATTGTGGTTGATGTCAGAGGTGAGGAGAAGAAAAATCTGACGGTTAGCCAATTGATGGATCTTTTCCATAAAAATTCAGGTCAACAGTTGAATGATGATGCTCTTGTGTTAGGATAAGCTTATAAAATATTAAGAACCAGCCTCGGTAAATTGAGCTGGTTTTTGTTTGACTTGTTATTGGTTTAGAATTTGGCTTATCGCTCATTTACAGTATCAGATTGTTTGTAAATAATCAGAAAATTTTGATATACTAGAAAGATAATAATGTGAAGAGGATTGAATGCATGACAGTTAAAATTGGTTTACTTGGATTTGGGACAGTGGCAAGTGGTGTTCCATACTTGTTGCAAGAAAATCAGAAGAAGATTTTTGATTTAGCAGAGGCAGAGATTGCTATTGGTAAGGTCTTGGTAAAATCATCTGAAGAGGCGCAGCGTTTAGTAGCGCAAGGACACGATTATGATTTTGTGACGGATGTCGAAGCGATCCTTAGTGATGAGTCTATTGCTATTGTGGTGGAATTAATGGGACGTATCGAACCTGCTAAAACCTATATTGCAAAAGCCTTGCAAGCTGGTAAGCATGTGGTATCTGCTAATAAGGATCTGATTGCTTTACACGGCACAGAATTGCTGGCTTTAGCGTCCGAAAATCAAGTATCTTTTGCTTATGAAGCTGCAGTTGCAGGTGGTATTCCCATTTTAAGAACCCTGTCACAATCCCTTATTTCAGATAAAATCACCCGCGTACTAGGTGTTTTGAATGGCACCTCTAACTATATGTTAACGAAAATGGTTGAATCCGGTTGGACTTATCAAGAAGCCTTGGAAAGTGCCCAAGCATTGGGATATGCGGAAAGTGATCCTACTAATGATGTTGAAGGTATTGATGCAGCTTACAAGGTCGCTATTTTGAGTCGCTTTGCCTTTGGAATGGCTATTGATTTTGAGGCTATCCACCATCAAGGTATTGACGTGATTACAGCTAATGATGTGGCAACTGCTAAGGAAATGGGTTACGTCATCAAATTGGTCGGTGATTTGCAAGAAACGGCATCAGGTTTATGGGCTGAAGTTGCACCAACTTTAATTCCGACAAATCACCCCTTGGCTACTGTTAATGATGTTATGAATGCTGTTTATGTAGAATCTATCGGAATTGGACAATCTATGTATTACGGTCCAGGTGCAGGTCAAAAACCGACGGCAACCTCTGTAGTGGCGGATATTATGCAAATCAGTCGGGATATCGTCCAAGATAAAGTTGGTCAACCTTTTAATCGTTTTGACCAACCTAGTCGATTAGCTGATTTGGAGCATGTTTCTCATCGTTATTATCTGTCGGTTCAGGCGCGTGATACGGCGGGACAGTTATCTCATTTAGCGCAATTATTTGAAAAACACGCTATTTCTTTCGATCAAGTTTTACAAGAGAAAGCGAGTCAAGAGGATGCCTTCATCACGGTGATCACACATGAGATTACACGTCAGCAATTGCAAGAGGTGACTAAGGATATTGAAGCGTCGGTCGACTTTGAACTCGGTAACGTCTTTAAAGTATTAGGAGATTAATATGAAAATACGAGTACCAGCAACTTCGGCAAATATTGGACCTGGATTTGATTCGGTAGGGTTAGCGGTCAGTTGTTATTTAACCATTGAAGTTCTTGAATCTTCTGATCATTGGCATATTGATCATCAGTTACCGGGGGTGCCTTCTGATGAGTCTAATCTTCTTTTACGGACAGCTTTGAGTCTTGCCCCTCAGTTGCAACCCCATTATCTCAAAATGTCATCTGACATTCCTCTTGCCAGGGGTCTGGGCTCTTCTTCGTCAGTTATTGTGGCAGGTATCGAGCTGGCGAATCAATTGGCTGACTTGCAATTATCTGATGAAGACAAATTAAGGATAGCAACCAAGATTGAAGGGCATCCTGATAATGTTGCTCCCGCTATTTTTGGTGACTTGGTCATTTCATCTTATCATGATGAGGATCTAAATCATTTGCTTGTTTCTTTTCCGGACTGTGCCTTGGTTGCCTATGTTCCTGATTATGAGCTTAAAACGAGTGATTCACGACGTGTCTTACCTGAAACCTTATCATATAAGGAGGCAGTGGCTGCATCGTCTATTGCTAATATGATGGTTGCTGGCCTGATCGCAGGTGATTGGAAGGTAGCGGGTCAAGCTATTGAACAAGACCGTTTTCATGAACCATATCGTCAAGAGCTTGTTCCAGAGTTTAAGCCTATCAAGGAATTAGCACATCGTTATCAGAGCTATGCGACCTATCTTTCTGGAGCAGGACCAACGGTAATGACTTTTTTACCACAAGAGCATAGCGCTTCATTTATACGGGAGCTGTCACAAGCATTTTCTGGTAATGTCCTAACCTTGACCATTGATCGGGAGGGGGTTACTGTTGACGACTAAAACAAAAGGGCTAATGTTAGCCCTTTCTGCATATTTTTTGTGGGGATTACTGTCGCTGTATTGGAAACAGTTGAGCGCTGTCGGCGCTTACGATATTTTTGCTTACCGGATGTTATGGACAGTTGTTACCATGTTGCTTTATATGCTGATCACGCGTCAGACTCAAAAGTATAGGAGTCAGTTAAAAGAGTTGTATCGTGTTAAAACAACCTTGTGGCGCATGGTGTTAGCGAGTGTTTTTATTACCTTTAATTGGATAGCTTATATTTGGGCTGTTACTCATCATCAAGCAACTGAAGCGAGTTTAGGTTACTATGTTATGCCATTGGTGTCTATTGTGCTGTCAGTGCTGTTTTTAAAGGAGTCACTAACAGGAGCCACTCGTCTTGCTTTGTTATTAGCTGCTGTAGGCGTTGCTATTTTAATTTATCAGACGGGTTCTCTTCCAACAATTACTTTAATTTTGGCATTTAGTTTCGCTTTATATGGTCTGATAAAAAAAGGGATTTCCTTATCCAGTGATGTGGCTATGCTATTTGAGTCAGGCATGATTTTGCCATTGAGTGTACTGTATCTCCTCTTTGGGAGTACAACATCGCTAAGTCAGTTATCACTTCGTGAAACAGTTTTAGTGATCTTGTCTGGAGTCGTAACAGCTATTCCCTTATTGCTCTTTTCAGAAGGGGTTAAGCGAGCTCCTCTTAATCAAGTCGGCTTTATCCAATACATTAATCCTACGATCCAATTGTTAATTGCTGTCTTTTATTTTGGCGAATCAATCAGTTCCGGTGAGTTGTATGGCTTCATTTGTATTTGGCTAGGTGTCCTTGTTTTTATCGTAGGGCAAATAATGTTGATTAAGAAAAGGCATATGTTATGAAAGTGATGGTTGTTTTGTGGCAATTAACCATGCTATAATTAATAAAAAATTAAAAGAGAGGTTAGAGAAAAAGCTTGTATTACCCACAGATGTAGCTTCGTGGTTATACAAGAATACTACTGCATTTAATAAAATCGGTGGTGGAACCTATGCCCATGGAATTGGGGCTTCTTTGAAATCAAGAGGTTATGGCTATGAAGTTCAAAAGAGTGTTGCCGATTTAGAGAATACGTTAAAAATGGGACATCCTGTAATGGCCGCTGTTGGACTTGGTGATTTTGTTTGGTATAGTGGGACACATGAAATTTTACTGCAAGGGTATAATAACGGAAAAACATATGTCCGTGATCCCTATCGTGATTTTTTAAACGGTTGGTATTCGATTAGTGATTTATTCTCCCAACAAAGCTGGAATTCAGCAGATAGAGAATTAGGAACACCATTTATCAAAGTTTTTAAATCATAGTCTATCTATTCAAGAGGTTGTTTTCAGCCTCTTTTTTGATATACTTAGGTTATGACAATTTACACAGAAACGATGACCTATGATGACGGTTTAGATTGGATTCACCAACAACTAAAATTTGGCATAAAGCCTGGTATCAAGCGAATGCAGTGGATGCTGGAACAACTGGGGAACCCTCAGGAGACAATCAAAGGCATTCATGTGGTCGGAACAAACGGCAAAGGTTCAACAGTTAATTACCTAAAGACAATTTTTATGGAGGCTGGTTATGAAGTAGGTACCTTTACGTCTCCTTATATTATGGATTTTCGTGAGCGCATTGCTTTGAATGGCCACATGATTTCCAAGGAAGACCTAGTTGCCCTGCTTGAGATTGTCAAGCCTATTGCGGAGAGGTTACCACTAGAAACTGGTTTTGAGCCTGCTACTGAATTTGAAATCATCACAACAATGATGTTTCTTTATTTTGGGCGTCTACATCCTGTCGATATTGCTATAATTGAGGCAGGATTGGGAGGAACGTTTGACTCGACCAACGTGTTTCATCCTTTGGCGGTTATCTGTACCTCTATTGGTCTGGATCACCAAGACATTTTGGGGCAGGATTATCCTGATATTGCCGCTCAAAAGGTAGGTGTCCTAAAAGAGGGCGTTCCTTTTATCTTTTCAGAAAATAAAGCAGAGGTGAGACAGGTCTTCTACGATAAAGCTGTGCAGACACATAGCCAAGTTTATGAGTTTACAAAAGATTTTATGGTTAGCGGTCGTTCGGATAATTTTACATTTAACTGGCAAGAGACTCAATTGACCGGACTTTCTTTGCAGATGCTAGGGCAGCACCAAGTGACTAATGCCTCATTAGCTATTATGTGTTCACTATTATTAGATGAGGATTATCCCTTAGTCAGTCAAGAAGTCATTGCTTCAGGCTTGTCTAAGGCAAAGTGGCTAGGGCGAACGGAGATGATGTCGTCCAATGTGATGATTGATGGAGCTCATAACAAGGAAAGCGTTGCTGCCTTAATTGATGTTCTAAAAAACAGTTTTCCACATAAAAATATTCACATTTTGTTTTCGGCTATCAAGGGAAAACCAATACATCAGATGTTAGATCAACTCGATCGCATCGGATCGGTTACTGTAACAACTTTCCCTTTCCCAAAGGCTCTTGATTTAGACGATTACCCTCAAACTTATGCTAGTGTGGCAAACTTTCAGGATTGGCTAGCCACTTGTGATACCAGATCAGAAAAAGATTTGTACGTCATTACAGGCTCCTTGTATTTTATCTCGCAAGTCCGACAATACTTGTTAGCAAAACCATGTTATAATAAAACCAGTGAAACGAAGGATAAAAAGGAATGATTAATCAAAAAAAAGCAGAAGAAGCAATCTACAATCTTTTACAGGCTATCGGAGAAGATCCGGAGCGTGAAGGGTTACTCGATACCCCAAAACGTGTCGCTAAAATGTATGCTGAGATGTTCTCGGAGCTTAACAGTGATCCCAGGGAGCAATTCACTGCTGTTTTCTCCGAAGGTCATGAAGAGATGATATTGGTTAAGGATATCCCTTTTTATTCCATGTGCGAGCACCATTTGATTCCTTTTTATGGCGTGGCACATGTTGCTTACTTGCCGAGTGATGGTCGTGTGACGGGATTAAGTAAAGTTGCTCGAGCAGTTGAAGTAGCAGCCCGCCGTCCACAGTTACAGGAGCGCTTGACTGCTCAAGTGGCTAATGCTTTGCAGGAAGCTATGCAACCCAAGGGGGTATATGTCATGCTTGAAGCTGAACACCTTTGTATGACTATGCGAGGTATAAAAAAACCAGGTAGTAAGACAGTGACGACAGTATCACGCGGTATTTATCAAACGGATGTTGAGGCACGTGGTCAAGTGATAGCAATGATAAGGGGAAAATAAAGTGAGAATCGGAAATAGAGATTTCGAAGCCAAAGCAGTTATTATGGGGATTCTAAATGTTACCCCTGATTCATTTTCAGATGGTGGCTCCTATATAACAGTTGATTCTGCTTTGGAGCAAGCTGGCAAGATGATTGAAGCAGGTGTCGATATCATTGATATAGGAGGGGAGTCAACGCGTCCTAATGCCACCTTTGTAACGGCTCAAGATGAAATTGATCGTGTGGTTCCTATTATAAAAGCTATCAAAGCACATTATGATGTCTTGATTAGCATTGATACCTACAAAACGGAAACGGCAAAAGCGGCACTTGAAGCCGGAGCCGATATTTTAAATGACGTTTGGGCGGGTCTTTATGACGGACAGATGATGGCTTTAGCGGCTGAGAAAGGGGTGCCTTATATTTTGATGCATAATCAGGAAAAAGAAGGATACGCTAATGTCACTGAGGAAGTTGCGGCCTTTTTGCAAGAACGGGTGCAAGCGGCTCTTGACAGTGGCATTGCTAAAGAAGCTATCTGGATTGATCCTGGTTTTGGCTTTGCCAAGTCAGCTCAAGATAATGTAGAGCTCTTAAAACATTTGGATAGGATTACAGGATTGGGTTATCCTGTTCTCTTTGGTATTTCGCGAAAACGGACGGTAGATGCTCTTCTTGGCGGTGGCCGTGCCATGGAAGATCGCGATCAGGCAACCGCAGCTTTGTCAGCTTATGCTGTCTTAAAAGGTTGTCAAATGGTTCGTATTCATAACGTTGAGGCTAACAAAGATGTTGTAGCAGTTATTAGTCAATTGATTTAGGAGAAGATGATGGATCAGATTACCTTAACAAATTGCCGCTTCTACGGTTACCATGGCGCTTTAGCAGAAGAGAATCGTCTAGGACAAATCTTTGTGATTTCAGCTAAATTGACTGTCGATCTCTCAGCGGCTTCTTTATCAGATCGCCTGGAGGACACGGTTCATTATGGGATGGTTTTTGACTGTATTAAAAATCAAGCGGAAAATCGTCGCTATCAACTGATTGAACGCTTAGCAGGAGCTATTTGTCAGGATATTTTTGACCAATTTCCCCCAGTCACTGCCATAGATATTGCCATCAGTAAGGAAAATCCACCGATCAATGGTCATTATGATGCTGTAGGTATTCGATTGGAGAGACATAGATGACTAATGTATTTCTGAGTTTAGGATCCAATATGGGAGATAAAAAGGCCTATTTAGAAAAAGCCATTACCTCTCTTAAAAACTTGCCACAGACGACTCTTTTAGGAGTATCTTCATTTTACCAAACAGTAGCCTGGGGCAAAACGGACCAAGATGATTTCATCAATGCGGTTTGTCAGATAGATACTTGCTTAGAGCCGCACGAACTTTTAAAGCAATGTCAAGCGATTGAAAAAAGACTTGGACGAGAGCGTCATGAGCACTGGGGACCAAGAACGATGGATATTGACCTATTATTATATGGTTCGGAAACAATTGATACGGCTGACCTAACAGTTCCTCACCCCTATATGACACAACGTGCCTTTGTTTTGGTACCATTGGCAGAAATAGCGCCGGATCTAATATTTCCTAAGACCAATCAAACTGTCTCGTCCTTATTGTCTGACCTTGTCACTGATGATGTGGTAAAAATCTAAGAAAGTGGTGTTATCTCAAAGGAATTTTGGTATAATGGGGATCGGCTATGCCGATTTTTGTCTGTATGAGGAAACAAAATGTTAGAAGAAATGAAAACGGCTTTATCAGGGATCGATATCCGTGTTGATGAACCCTTAAAGAACTATACCTATACTAAAGTTGGTGGTCCAGCTGATTATTTAGCCTTTCCTAAAAATCGTTTTGAGTTAGTTAGGCTAATTACATTTGCTAATAGTCACGATCTTACGTGGATGGTTCTGGGAAATGCCAGTAACTTAATTGTGCGCGATGGTGGTATTCGTGGTATCGTGATAATGTTTGATCGTCTTAATACGATCACTATAAATGGTTACACGATGGAAGTAGAAGCAGGTGCTAACCTCAAGGAAACAACCAAAGTTGCTCGTGATCATAGCTTGACAGGTTTTGAGTTTGCAGCGGGGATTCCTGGGAGTGTTGGTGGCGCTGTTTTTATGAATGCGGGTGCCTACTGGGGAGAAATTGCTCATGTACTGGTTTCTGCTCAAGTCATGGGGCGTGATGGCAAGATAAAGACACTAGATGATAAGGATATGGCTTTCGGCTATCGCCAATCAGCTTTGCAAAGTTCGGGAGACATTGTTATCTCAGCCAAGTTTGCGCTAAAACCAGGTGACTATACAGCGATCAAGAATGAAATGGATCGTCTTAACCGTTTGCGCTCTTTAAAACAACCGCTGGAATACCCTTCTTGTGGCTCCGTGTTCAAACGTCCAGTAGGGCATTTTGCAGGACAACTTATCACAGAGGCAGGGCTTAAAGGCTATCGAATTGGTGGTGTTGAAGTCTCTAAAAAACACGCAGGCTTTATGATTAATGTTGATCAAGGAAGCGCTAAAGATTACGAGAACCTCATTGCACATGTGATTGACACCGTTAAAAAACATTCGGGAATTACTTTAGAACGTGAAGTTCGGATTATTGGTGAAGAATAGTGGCTAGTAGTTGTTTTAACGCGACTAGTTAATAGCTTAGTTTTCAAAAATAACCATACCCATTGCTACAATAACACATTACAGCTCAGAAAATCTTTTTTCTGAGCTGATTCCAAGTTGTTACTAAGATAAGATTACATAGTTAGAAAATGATGGAGGATTTATGACCATTGACTAATCCAATTATTGCCTTCAAGAATGTCTCAAAAGTATTTGAAGACAATGGCACAACGGTTTTAAAAGACATTAACTTTGAACTAGAAGAAGGGAAATTTTACACGCTTTTAGGCGCTTCTGGATCAGGTAAATCAACAATTCTCAATATTATTGCAGGACTTTTGGATGCCACATCTGGAGATGTCTTACTAGATGGTAAGCGTATCAACGATGTTCCTATTAATAAGCGCGATGTGCATACTGTTTTCCAATCTTATGCCCTTTTCCCACATATGACAGTCTATGAAAATGTGGCTTTTGCGCTAAAATTAAAAAAAGTGGATAAGAAAGAAATCGATCAACGCGTTAAAGATACCTTAAAAATGGTGCAACTTGAAGGTTATGAAAAACGGTCTATTCAAAAATTGTCAGGAGGCCAGCGCCAGCGAGTGGCTATTGCACGCGCCATTATTAACCAGCCTCGTGTGGTCCTCTTGGATGAACCTTTGTCCGCTTTAGATTTAAAGTTACGAACAGAGATGCAGTACGAATTACGCGAACTACAGCAACGTCTAGGAATCACCTTTGTTTTTGTCACGCATGATCAAGAAGAAGCACTGGCTATGAGTGACTGGATTTTTGTGATGAATGAGGGACAGATTGTCCAATCTGGGACACCTGTTGATATTTATGATGAACCCATCAATCACTTTGTTGCAACCTTTATCGGAGAATCTAATATCTTGCCAGGAACTATGATTGAAGATTACCTCGTTGAGTTTAATGGCAAACGATTTGAAGCGGTTGATGGGGGGATGCGTCCGAACGAACCTGTCCAAGTGGTGATTCGTCCAGAGGATTTGCAAATTACCCTACCTGAGGAAGGTAAGTTGCAAGTTAAAGTGGATACCCAGCTTTTCCGAGGTGTTCACTACGAAATCATTGCTTACGATGATTTAGGAAATGAATGGATGATTCACTCAACACGAAAAGCTATTGAAGGTGAAGTGATTGGTCTAGATTTTGAGCCAGAAGATATCCATATCATGCGTCTCAATGAGACCGAAGAAGAGTTTGACGCACGTATTGAAGAATATGTGGAACTTGAAGAAGTGGAAGATGGTTTGATCAATGCCATTGAGGAGGAGCGTCATGAAGAAAACGGCTAGCTTTTTCTCCATTCCCTACTTTTTGTGGGTGCTACTCTTTGTCATGGCTCCAGTTGTCATGATTATTTGGCAGTCTTTCTTTGATATTGAGGGGCAAGCGACATTAGCTAATTACCAAACATTTTTTGGATCCTGGACTTATCTAAAGATGAGTCTCAACTCGGTCTTGTATGCAGGTATTATTACGCTGGTAACACTCTTAATTGCTTATCCTACTGCCTTGATTTTGACACGCCTGAAACACAAGCAATTGTGGTTGATGTTGGTTATTCTGCCAACCTGGGTTAACCTTTTGCTCAAAGCCTACGCTTTTATGGGCATATTCGGCCAACAAGGTAGCGTTAATGCCTTTTTGAGTTTTATGGGCATTGGTCCTCAACAAATTTTATTCACGGATTTCTCCTTTGTGTTTGTGGCCTCTTATATTGAGATTCCTTTTATGATTTTGCCTATATTCAATGCTTTGGACGATATCGATCCTAATATTATTAATGCTAGTCGAGATCTGGGCGCTAATAGTACTCAAACTTTTAGAAGGGTTGTCTTTCCTTTGTCTCTAAATGGTGTGCGTTCAGGAGTTCAATCAGTTTTCATTCCTAGCTTAAGTCTCTTTATGTTGACGCGACTCATCGGTGGTAACCGAGTTATCACACTAGGAACTGCGATTGAACAGCATTTTCTGACAACGCAAAATTGGGGCATGGGTTCAACCATAGGAGTTGTCTTAATCGCTGCCATGTTAATGATTATGTGGGTAACTAAGGAGAGAAAATCATGAAAAAACATGCTAACCTCTATCTGATTTTCGTATTTGTGCTTTTGTATGCGCCGATTTTTTATCTCATCTTTTATTCTTTCAATAAAGGTGGCGATATGAATGGTTTTACAGGTTTTACGTTAGACCATTACAAGGTTATGTTTGAGGATAGTCGCCTCATGTTGATTGTGGCACAAACCTTTTTCCTGGCTTTCTTAAGTTCATTGATTGCTACAGCGATCGGAACTTTTGGTGCTATTTATATCCATGAAAGTAAAAAACGCTATCAAAATGGCATTCTTTCTACCAACAATATCTTGATGGTAGCGCCAGATGTCATGATTGGCGCCTCATTTTTGATTTTATTCACCTATATTAAATTTAAGCTTGGTTTTGCGACGGTATTGCTCAGTCACATTGCCTTTTCAATTCCGATTGTGGTCTTGATGGTTTTACCACGATTGAAGGAAATGAATCAAGATATGATTCATGCCGCTTATGATCTAGGAGCAACGCGTTCTCAAATGTTGCGGGATGTTATGCTTCCATACCTGACTCCTGGAATCATTGCTGGGTATTTTATGGCCTTTACCTATTCTTTGGATGATTTTGCGGTTACTTTTTTCGTGACAGGAAATGGCTTTTCAACCTTGTCTGTTGAGATTTATTCGCGAGCTCGCCAAGGGATTTCTTTAGACATCAATGCCTTGTCAACAGTCGTCTTTTTCTTTAGTATTTTGTTGGTTATTGGCTATTACTTCATTTCCCAAGACAAGGAGGCAAAAAATGCGTAAACTGAATTCTTTTTTGGTGGGGATCTGCGCGATTATTGTCATTCTATGGGGAACGAGTTTTGTCTTACAAAGGCAGTCTGGAAGCGTTTCGGATAAACTGGTGATTTACAACTGGGGAGATTATATTGATCCTGAACTGTTAGCTAAATTTACCAAAGAGACAGGTATTGAGGTACAGTACGAGACTTTTGATTCCAATGAAGCCATGTATACCAAAATTAATCAAGGCGGTACGACCTACGATATCGCTGTTCCGAGTGACTATACCATTGATAAAATGATCAAGGAAGGCTTGTTACTGAAACTAGATAAAGGAAAGATCAAGGGATTGGAAAACATTGGACCAGAATTTTTGGGAATGAGCTTTGATCTAGAAAATGATTATTCCATCCCTTATTTCTGGGGTACCGTCGGCATTGTTTATAATAAAAAACAATTAGATACCTATCCTGAACACTGGGAAGATCTTTGGAAACCAGAGTATAAGGATAGTATCATGATGGTTGATGGTGCTAGAGAAGTCCTAGGTTTGGGGCTTAATAGTTTAGGATACAGTTTGAACTCTAAAAACATGTCACAACTGCGCCAAGCCGAGCAGCATTTGAACGATCTGACACCAAATATCAAAGCCCTTGTGGGTGATGAATTAAAGGGTTACATGATCCAAGGTGATGCCCCTATTGGTGTGACCTTCTCAGGGGAAGCCAGTGAAATGCTTTATGAAAATGAAGACTTGGTTTATGTGGTACCGACAGAAGGTTCTAATCTCTGGTTCGACAATATGGTCATCCCTAAAACAGCTAAACACATTGATGAAGCTTATGCCTTTATTAATTTTATGTTAGAGCCAGAGAATGCCGCACAGAATGCAGAATATATCGGTTATTCAACCCCTAATACATCGGCCAAGGAGCTATTGCCTGATGAAATTAAAAATGATACGGCCTTCTATCCCACTCAAGAAACGATTGATCGTTTAGAAGTTTATGATAATCTTGGTCAAAAATGGTTAGGCATTTACAATGATCTGTACTTGCAAATCAAAATGTACCGTAAATAGGAAAGCATCCCTATAGCATAGCGCTAATCGATCATGATGTCATTTCTCGATTAAGATTGAAGAGAAAAGTTGATATGACAATGAGTGTAAATTGATGCTTATATTGAAGCACACTCTCTTTTTTAGTGTAGTCGAAAAGAGAGTGTTGTTTTTTTGTTACTTTCCAGACTAAGAGGACGATCGAAAGAAGCTTCGCCTAACGGAGATAAAAGCTATTTTATGAATCATTTCATTTTGAAAATCTTCTAGAGAAGCTAAAATGTTAATTCTTTAGTGTGTTATGATCAATCCTTTCCGCTCTCTTATATGCTGAGGACTTGTTCGAGGGTGAGATAACAAATTGGAAGATTTTACACTAAACAGGCTTGGCATACCGTTTTAGGCAAACAATTTGGAGACAGAGGAGCTTCGCAAGCTTCAAAAAATGTTGCTCTTCAGACTAGATGCTTCGAGTAAGGTTATCTTGATCGGGGAGGAACTATTAATTTTAGTGATCTGTGTACAACTGTTATTTTATGCTCTTTTTTGCATTTAATGACTAAAAAAAGACATTTCGTGATTTGTCTATTCTCTTTTTGAGGGCATGTAGTATACTTAATACATAAGGACATGAGACATTTCTCTCTCAAAATCTCCCCTAAATACTCTCTCTCTACTAAAACATTTAGGAACTCTTAACTCTAAAATTAGAGTCTCATGTCTTACTATTTCTCTCTAGTCTCAATTCTCCACTGAGACGAAGGGGTTGGAATATTCCGACCTCTTTTTTTTTGACTTTCTGTTAACTGTGGAGAATTATAGTGATCTGGTGAGAAGATAGAACAAGTGCCTTTTTCTAGGTGTTCAATACTATTTGCATCTGTGTCGTAAGACTTTTATCTTGCATCAACCCAATGTGATTCACATCTTGCCCTTGATAAGAGTATTAATGATGTTTAAATTGGCACTTGACTAAGACCGTTAAATGGTATTGATTCTTGCTCGTATACTTTAGAAATGTCTTAAAAACAGTTTGACAATTGAACAGCTTAATTAAGTCGAAGAATGGATCGGTTGCTTTCTAGGTTATGAAATGGCCTTATCACTTGATATAAGGAGAGAGGATATTGCTCTTTTAAAAAAAGAGTTTAGGCAATTGAAGGTGACCTAATAATCAGATACTGTGATCAGTGTAATAAATAGCAGATGCGCTAAGATAACTAGGATTATGAGGTGATTAAAATGGTCTATTGTGAGGTTTTCTGAATCTTAAAAATATGATATGATAAGGTCATTGTTTGGAGGAAAAGAGATGATTAGAAGAGCTAATGAAGCGGATATTCCAAGAATTCAAGAACTTTTGGGTCAAATCTTAAGGGTTCACCATGAGGTTAGGCCAGATATTTTTAAAGCTCAAGGGAGTAAATTCACGTCTCAAGAACTGCTTGATGTGATCAAAGATCCTAAGAAACCTGTGTTTGTTTATGAAGATGCCCAGGGAAATGTTCTCGGACATTTATTTCTTATCCTTCGAGAAGCTAAAGGGGGAGCATTGCAGCCTATTAGAACGCTATTTATTGATGATCTTTGTGTGGATCAAGAGTCGCGTGGTCTTGGTGTTGGCGAGCAACTTTATCAGTTTGCCTTGGCTAAAGCTAGAGAATATGGTTGTTACCATCTGACATTAAACGTATGGAACGCTAACGAGGGTGCGGTTCGTTTTTATGAGCGAATGGGGATGAGACCACAAGAGATGCATATGGAAACGATCATTGGTTTTCCAGGAGGTATCGGATTAAACGATGGAGACCTTGATTGATTATGTTTTAGCAAATGGGCAGATCACATTTGATGACAAGCCCTTAACCCTATTGGATTTTGCTCTTTTTAACGAATTAGGCTATCTCCAACTGATTGAACATCTACCAAACGACTGGAGGAAGCAAGATGAAATTTGCATTCACGACTTAGCGCCTCTTTTTCACGAGTCAAAGCAGGCTATACAGTTTACTTTTTTGAATACCAAGGAACGGATTGCACTTTTTGAAGCTTTTTTAAGAGCAAAACGTTACCGTCATGTGACCATTAGTCATTATATTAACGATGTCAATACAGAATTTGAACGACAGTTTGCGGCTGTGGTTTTCTCTATCCCAGAGTTAAAGACGCATCAGATTGTTTTTCGCGGCACTGACGATAGTTTGATTGGTTGGAAGGAAGATTTTAAACTCACTTATATGCGTGAGATTCCAGCCCAAAGGGCAGCTGTTGTTTACCTGAGAACCATCCTACCAACTTTATCAGGTGAAGTCATAGTGTCGGGACATTCTAAGGGAGGCAACTTGGCAGTATATGCTGCGGCAAATGTGAGTGAAGACATGCAGAATCGCTTGTCATTGATTTACATGCTAGATGCACCAGGTTTCAGGAAAATGTTTTTGGAATCGTCGGGTTATCGTCGAGTGTCTGGTAAAATTGTCTCTATCAAACCTCATGAATCTGTCGTCGGTGTCATGCTCACATCAGATAAAATTTCTTTGATAGTAGCTTCCAAAGAGAAGGGGATGGCTCAGCATTTACTGCTCAATTGGGGTGTTGACAGAGAGACAGACAGTTTCTTGGGTTTGGAACAACTGTCACCTATGAGTCAGAAGTTAGAAAAAACATTTGCCATTTGGAACCAAAGATTGTCTCATTACGAGTTAAAGCATCTATTTGATTTGCTATTTGATTTACTCATTGAAGAGGGCGTCTCTAGTTTAGATGATCTCTCAGGGAAACACCCTTTAGAATTGCGAAAACATTTAGAAGTGTATCGGCAGCTAACTCCTCAGCAAAGGCGCTTATTTGTCAAAGCTTTCAACCTATTTATTCTTGCATACCGATCAAGTAAACTTCCTAAAGTGAAAGCAGACAAAGAGTTGCTTAGATTGCCGGAATTTTTCAATCGTCAGAAATAATCGAAAAAGGGCTTTTTATATTGGCGTGAGTAAGGATGCCAACGAGATAAAAAAAGTTCTTCAAAAAGTCTTTATTCCTGTGACACACTAGATTAGTCTGTTAGGCAGGCTTAAGGTCGAAATAAGAGAACCAAAGTTGATGTCAAGACGATCTGTCCCTGGATAGCTTAGTTTTCTTATTTTTTAAGCCTTATCCTGTGTCGCTCTATCAGTATGAGATAGATTGTTGGGAGTTTGGCGATGAGAGGAACAGCGTTCGTGTCAAGATAGTCTGGGAATCGATGGGTTTAAGACATAGAGCGAGAGCAAACGTCGTATAGGTATGATCGAGAGCGTAATGTGGTAAGTAATGACGCTTGCAATGCAATACTGATTTCCGACTTAACAAGATTTATGATTTTTTTAACCATCAATCGCTGCGTCAATGTGTTTTTTCTAGCAGAATAGTAGATCTCGGACTTGAGTTTAGGATTTTAGGAGAGTCAAAAAATAAAGAGGCTGGGCAAAAATTTGTCCGGCCTCAAGTTACATGATCATAGGGGATTATGCGTTATAGAAACACATTTTGAAAATGTGAATGAGAGTCACTAAGTTTGGGCTTAATCGGTGGAGTTACTGCCAATGTTATTCTTGATTTTTACGGCTCATTATAGTGATTGACGTTGTCCAAGGAGTGTTTTAATACTCAAAAGCATACAGCCTGCAAAAATATAGGTTATCAAAATCACTAGCGTATTTTGTCCCACTTGCATCCACCCATACTTAGTGACATTAATGAAGAAATAAGCGAACGGACTATCTTCTGCTCCCGGAATGGGAAGTTTCAAGACAAGACCGTTGAACAATGCAAAAATAAAATAAAGAAGTGGAGCGGCTGTCCACCAAATGGGATCAAACCAGCGATACATTTTTGTACGATCCAGAACTAACGTATCAATAATAAAGCCAACGGGGACAATATAATGCACTAAGAAATTTCGCAGGTTCCAAAATTCTTTAGGATCCTCTACCAGAGGAGCCAACATAAAATGGTAAACCATAAAAGTAATGGTAATAGCCATGGTGACTGCAGCCTTGGCACGTAGGGTCTGTTTATCAATAATTGGCCCACTTTTTCCTTCTTTATAGACAAGATAAAAAAGGAAACTAATCACCAAAATATTGGATAGTACGGTATAGTAAAGCAGCATTCCCCAACCATCTTGGTAAATTTGTAGAGAAATACCAAGGAGACCTAGAAGGGCTAGTAAAAGACGATAGAAGCGTATTTTAGACATGAGATTCCTTTCCATATTCAGCACTAGTTTACTGTCTTTTAACGAAAATTTCAAGGAAATCTTTGCATAAATCAACAGGTTTTCAGAAAAAGATCCAATAATAGTGCTTGTATCTTTCTTAAAACTTAAAAAAAGTGGAAGCTTTCAAAGGTATATTTGCTATAGATCTTAGTATCGCATATCTATGAAAGACGATCTGTCGATTAAAGAAGTTTTAGAGTATGTATTCCCTTACGAGATGGTTTTATTAATACGAGATTTTTGAAAAGTCATGCTGTAACAGATGGTTGCTTTACTGTTTCCTCTGAAGATATGCCAAAGTATGATATAAGAGCGATGGTTTCTGAAATAAATCGATTAGGTAGAGCTCTGACAGATGATAAGGCAGAAAAATTTATCATCGCTTAAATCAATTTTAACTATAAATATCAGACGGAAATTTTCGCAATCCGTCTTTTTTCATGTCCCAAGTTTTGGAGCCATTCAAAACAGCATAGCTCAAAAATACAGAGCTCATAGCAGTTGCTAGTCTTAAAATTTTGAAATGATGAATAAGCTAAAAAAGAAGCCCTTTTCAGAGCTTCTTTGGGGACTTTTAAATGATTTAATTCATTTAAAAAATATTTCTGGTAATCAAGATATTGTCAAATCAATGCTTCTTGGTTTAAGTCTTCTATATCTATTATTCCCACTCAATGAGTATAGGTTTAGCTTCTAAAAGCCCGTTGTTATTGCGTTTGTGAGGTGTCTCCGCTATTTTGGAGACAGTTCTGGCGACAATTGTTTCACGGCTTGATTACCAGTGAAAGTGAACTGCTTACTTGGTGTGGTTGTTATTGTGATAACACCTGCCATAGATTCGGCGACACCATCATCAATCCCTCGCCATAAATGAGCGTAATGCTTGAGCGTGATTTCTGGCGAGCTGTGCTCGAGTCGTTTGTAAACAATCAAGACAGAAGCATTGATTTCATTAATTAGAAAGCTAACATGACTATGTCTTAGCCCTTTGGCTTGAATCACGGGAACACCCGCCAACTTGGCATAGCGTGCAATGATTCTACCGATGGTTGACTTAATCATAGGTAAACCATCATATGAGAAAATGAAATCCATGTCTCCATACTGTGCTTGGTGTTCCTTCCAGACTCTCAAAACTTCAAGTGTATCATCATCCAAGGTCAGGACGCTTTTTCCATATACTGTTTTGTTATGATTCTTCCGCTTGTAGTTTTTTCTGCTTTTCGTGATAAGCATGTGATGAACCCTAAGCTGTTTCTTGTCAAAATCAACGTCATTCCACCAAAGGGCTGTACCCTCGTTTACTCTAATGCCCGTCATGTAGTAAACCCACAACATGACGAAGCACAAGTGCTCATAGAAATCCTCAACATAGATTTTTGACAGAACTTTTTCAAATTCATCTTTCGTCCAGTAAGCCACATCCGTTTTACCTTTAGGGATGAACTTTACTTGTTGGGCGATATTCTTATCAAGATAATTTAGGGTAACGGCAAATTCAACTATTTTCTTCAACATCCCGAAGACCATGGAAGTGTAGGATTGGGCATAAGCCCCACCATTTTTATCCAAAAGCCAAGTCCTGAAAAACTGCACATCATGCAGGGTAATCTTCTGTAGTAGTTTCTTCCCAAAGCGTGCAAGCAAGATTTTCAAAGTTGGATTCCGTGATTCAAATGTGTCCCCTGTCACTTCCGTTTTGTAGTGCGGAATGTAGTCATTATTCATGAATTGTTCAAAGGTCATGCCATAATCTGAATAGCCTTGAGTTTGTAGAAAATTATTTTTAACCCGAATGGCTTCGGTATAGGCTTCCTTGGCTGACTCAAATTTCTTTCCTGACTGTGACTTGCGACCTTTGCGTTTGATACGTTTTCCTGTGATTTTGTCCGTACCTAAACTTACCTCATAATAGAATTGCCCTTTGTTGTCTTGATAGACATCTTGGTAGCTAGTTTTTGGCAAATTATTTATCCTCTTTTTCGGATAACTCCACGTCACCGATAACGGATTTTACTGCCTGCAAGGGAGCAACTGAAACCCGTCGTCCCGCATAAAACTCATACCCTTGTTGTACCATAAAACGCTTGGCTTGTCTAAGGATAGAGGAAGCAGTATAAGGGCCAAATCCTGCCCTGACAAGCATTTCCCTATCCACTAAAGTCTTACACATCATCATCCTTCTTTCTAACTTAACTTTTTCTTGTCATCTCATCTTGCTTGTATCGTTGTGAGTCCAAAAGTTTTGCAAAAAAATAAGTTTTATTGACTATCAATTTTAGAAGTAATGATTTATTTTTTCTTGCATACGTCACAAGCTCTTCAAACTCAGTGAAATTATTTTGTTCAACTACATCAATCGCTTCATTCCAGAGTTAGCTGTCATCTTGTTCGCTTAAAAACTTATCTAGGTCAAATCTACACCCGCTTTGAATATCATCTTTTGAATATAAAGTTTTTTCGGGATTTTCAGCATGGATGAAATAGTCGTAAAGATCTTTTGAAGACATCACAACTTCAACGTGACTTGGAGCATTTAGCTTTTCACTCACTAACTCCGAAAGCTGAGAGTAGCTTTTAATGGAATCAAAATATAGCACACTATGCCAATGTGGCTTTTTGAACTCTCCCGTTTCCATATTAACATCTTTATCATGAAGCGGACTGGCTTCAAAGGGAACTTTCAATGCTTTCAAAGCTAACTTGAGATTTTTGGGGGCACTTTCTTCGTATGCAATGAACGTTCATGTATTGCTACGTGCTTCTTTTTTACCCATAGTTACCTCCCTGTAATTATTGATTATTGATCCCACGGGGGTCGTAGTAACCCCGTGGGATAATCGTCTTTTTTTATAGCAGAGTTTCTTTCCTCTTGCCAGAGGCAAGCAAGAGCTCCGCTATTCCTTTAGTGAAAGTTTGTTCCCTCAAGTTGTAGCCAATTCTTGAAACGGTCAAAATTCGAGAACACATAGTATGGGAAACGATTTGATATTTCTTCCCGAAGAATATCCCTCGTATCAATTACCGATTTCTATGCCTGATAATCATTTGGTAACTTCATCAAAAATACAACGGTGTCTTCCCGAATGTCTATGATTGCCCTTCTGATGGACTTATTATGCATTGCGACCGTTGAATCACTTTCATCATCAAATTGCACTTTTCTCAGTAAGAACTTCCTAAGCCGATAAGTCAGTCAAATTGACTTTCCCCAGTTAATTAATGAATCTCTTGTCAGTCTTGAAATAAGCTCAGCTAGAAGAAGTAGAAACAGTATCAATGCTGTGATTGCCGTTGCCCCATATAGCCATTTTAGAGCTATCGACAACCACTCATACAGAAATTGGGTGTATTGAATTAGCGACGGGTTTGGTTCGGACTTCAAGTAGCTCACGATAAACTTTATCGGGAGATTAACTACTGCCAACATTGCAAGTAACGTCAGCAAGTAGCCGTTTATTTTGAATGTTTTGAGAAAAAATGACTTCTTCATTTTAATAATTTCCTTCCTTGTCAAAAAATGTTGGTGTCAGGAGTGGCACAATTTGAAAGGGATGCTCCGAATCTATTACCTGTATCAAGCCTGTTCCGATTCTTTGGGGGATGACAATTCCTGTCAGGTCTAAATCAGGAAACAAGAATTGCGCTGTCTTTGAATTGATATTTCCAACTTGTACGAGGACGTTTAACTGTTTCCGAACAGAAATTGGGAGTGCATTATTATCAAAGCGTTGGCTTACAAGAAGCAGATGACACTTAGTCGCCCTGCCCAAAAGAGAAATCTGAGAAAGTAAGCTGAAAAATGCTTCTTTAATTGGTTTAGCCACCCCGTCACTTAAAGCTAGAAGTTCATCTATCAAAATCGTGTAATGTTCAAAATCGGCTTTAGGATTGTGATACAGAACTTGTTGCCGTTTCAGAATTAACTCAACACATTGACTAAGTTCTTCATTCACTGCCGAAATAAAATCAGACTTACTGCGGTTTTCACTTGGAAATATCACGCTAACCCCATTATCTCGTCCCCACCTACTAGGCAAATCAAATTTCGGGTCAATGATTACAAGGTGCGAGCTTTGCTTCAAAACGAAAAGCAAGTAAGTAAGCATGTACGATTTCCCAGAACCAGAGTTCTCTGCAATTGCCATACTTGTAACTTTATTCAAATTTATCGTGAAATTTTCCATTATAGGCACTTGATTTAAGGGCAATTCTTTCGCAAATCTTTCAATATCTGCAACAAACAACCTTTGAGAAATACCTTTTTTCCAAGGGAAGAACAAAGCTCTCATGATGTGGATGTCATCCGTTTCAAGCGGAACAAAGTAAGTTCCTGTCTGCTTCAATAATGTGTATTTTGGATATAAGGCAGCATTAGCAATTTGGAATATTTTTTGATACATCTCGTCATCCACAACATAACTTGCAGGGAGGCGAGGGATGAAGAAAATTCCTTCATCTGATACCATTACATCAAATGAATTGGTGTAGGATGTCTCGCCTACTATCTGCAATGTCATGTTCAGAGCTTGGAGCAGGTATTTTGTAAGCTCTGACTGTTTTATCATTTAACCACTCTTACCCCTGTTGCTCGGAAGTACACGTTGGAGCGGATTTCAATTGCTTCGAGATTATCCAATTTGACTTCTGAGAGAAACGGTGGAAGTGTAGGTTCTTTTTCAAACTTCACTACGAAGGGGTTAACGCCTTCTTGGACAAAGTATGCTCTGTAACCAACAACTTCATCAGTACGCTTACCATCAATCCAGTTGTATTGTTTTTCGATTTCAGACGAAACGTTGATAATTGATTTGTTTTCGTCAATGTATAACGCAGATGTTGCGCCACTATATGCGTTTGCTGTATTCAAATTCTTTCTTTTCATTTGATTTTTTCCTCCTTGATAGAGGTGGACTATCAGCAACTAGTCACCCAAGTAAGCCAGAATTGTTTGCAACCAACCTGACCGCCTACCATCAAGATTTGCTGTTCTTGATAAGGATATTAAAGTACTCACAAAGTGTAAGGGTGGGGTGGTAAAAAAATGTTTCCGCAAAAAAGACCCCCCACCTTTATAGTGAGAGTCTATACTTTTAGCGTTTGATATGTGATTCTAATCGCTTATCTAGACAAATTGAGCTAATGAATGGAACAAAAACTTTCTCAACAAAAACATCTAATTTCTTTGGTAATTCGATAAAAGTTAGTATTTCATTTTTGTACTCTTTAGCCTTTTTATCCACCTTTGTCTCATCAACCTCTTCATCATTTTTAGGTTTATTAGGCTTTCTCTTCATTCTATATACTAACTCATCCTCACGATAATACCCAAGTCTTTCGGCAGATTCAAACTCGAAATAACTAATTTTGTTAAAAGTGAAGTTGATAAATTGGTCAATCAATGCCTCAGATTCTTGGTTATATGATTCATCGATTTCTAAAATAGGAACCTGATTTTCTAAATAAAACTTGCTTACCTCGGACTCAGTAGAAAGCGGAATTCCCATCCAAAATTTGGTGTAATCTTTGTATTCTTGAATTTCTAGTAGTAATATCGTAAAAAAATGTTGAAAATACTCGGAAATATCTTCCCCCCCAATAAGGTTCATTTACGTCTGTAAAATCGAGATTTCTATGATTGCTTCCTGAATTTTTGGAGTACTCAGGTACGGATTGTTTTTTGTCCTTATGCAGTTTAGTACTCTACCAATTAACTTGCGGTCCTCGGGAAAAAACTGAGATTGGATATTATATTTTGGGTTATCTGCTTCCCATTTACGATATTTTTCGCCAATTCTTTGTGAAGCCAATTGATAAATCAACTCACAAGTTTTGAGATATGGTCGTGAATTCACACTTTTCTTTGGCATTTCACTCATCCTCCTCGATTATTACATCAGTAGAAGGGGCAGCTACCATCAATAAATCTATCTGTTCATTAGGTTTCTGATAGGTCACGCCAGACATTGCCATCAATTCAGGGATAGTGTTTTGTCCGTCTTTTGCGGTAAAGAATTTCAGACCGCTAATCTTGACGTTATCGACACCATCTTCAAATTCCATCTCTGCTTGATGGTCGGTCATATAGAGCAACAAGTCCTGCTTCCATAGCTCGCTGACGAATCTATCGCCACTCATGCCTTTTGGTTCAATGAATATTTGGAAGTAAAAGTCACTATCTTCAAGGAACAAGATGAAGTCGGGTTGGAAGCCTTGCAAGTGCATATCTACAATTTCGCCAGCTCGATTGATCCGTGAGCCATATTGATGGAGCTTGAGCTTTTCGTTCTTAGCTGACTCACGGTGCATATTCTCGTCCATGCGGAACAAGTAAACTGCCTTGTTATATTTGGCTTTTAGCTCATTCACATGAGCTTGAATACGTGTGATGAGGTCAAATTCCAACTTGTTGACGATAGCACGGTCATAGACATAGAAGTCCTCAGCTATATCGTAAACTGCAACTTTTTGAGCGGTTTCATTCAAGAGGTTTACCGTGTCGTACTCAGGTACTCGCTTATTATAGTTGGTCAGATACTCGCTAATTGGATAACCAACAAATTTGTTTGTACCACGTTTCTTGACGTATCCTGACTTGAATTTGACTTCGTACTCTTTCAAGAGGTCAATGGTAACTTTCAAAATCTCATCCGTTGTAATATCAGTTGACTTGTATTCTTTTGGAACGGTCAGGAAAAGTTTCAACTTGCTTGCGTTGAGCCAATTTTCCCCATAGATGAACTCTTTCATGGATTCAAGCAATGGCAGATACTTTTTCAAGTTGTCAAATTGATAAAACTCAAGGCGGTGAATGGCTTTCTTAATATAGCGGTCATCAAACCTATCAACATGGACTTGTTTTGTCTCAGTCAATGCGACTGTTGCTTGATATGACACCTCACGAGTACCATAATTCAAACTTCTTTGAATATCGGTCTTGTGTGTGATTCCGTATTTCTGAATGGAGTCAAACCAGTCATCCGCCACGTCCTCAGCTTCGTTGTAGTAGATTTTTCCCGTCCTATAGGCATCAGTTTTCTTGAAAGCAGGATTGAGCTTGATTTCAATCAGTGGATTTTTCTTGTCCTGCCCCGTTGGCAAGTCCATTTGCTTCAATGAGCCTACAAGCTGTTTCAGATATTGTGGTTCATTCATCGTGTGGTAGTGCAATGTTTCCAAGAATAGTTGCTTGTTTGAAGTGTCGTTATCAAATCTACGTCGATAGCTTTTTTCGCCATCTAGTTCAAACGGATTGTATCTTGCACCACGCCCAATGAGTTGCGCTTCAACCATTGTGGCATTTTTGTTTGTCGCAGCTTCCTGTTCAATACGAACAATATCATAGAGATTGAGAACATCCCATCCCTCTGTCAGCTTTGCGACCGCAAAAACCACACGATAGAGGTTGTTTGGGCTTTCGAGCGTGTTGAGTGCCTCATACTGCCCCTTTTCAAGCATATTTCCGCTTGTGTCATTAGCATTTAACACGTTTCTCGGGTCAAAGTCTTGCTTAATATCACGGACGATTTTTGCAAGGTCATCTTCATTTTTGAGATAGTAGTTGTAAGCCAATTCCAAAGCTGAGCTGTCGTTGCTATCTAGGACTTGTTGGCGCTTGATAAATGCGAGCAAATCCGTAACGTTGAGATTTTGAATCAGCTCATTAAAGACCTTGTTGGCTTCCAGTGATACCGCAACTTTTGCGGACTTAAACATAATCACGGGCTTAAATGATCCTGTGACACCCTCGGCATAAGCACGGTATTTTCTAAACTGCGAAAGCAAGACCGCGTTTAGCATTTTATCTTGGTCGCTTGCGGACGTTTCAATTCGCTTAACCTGTTTGGAATAGCCATCAAACATGAATTTATTCAACGGATAGCGGTAGACCACCTTATCCCGATACTTGTTATAGATGACTTCTTTATCAAAATCGACTGTTGCCGTAAATTCAAGGAGGAGATTCTTTTGTTCCTTATCATCACGGGCACGCAAGATTTTGTTAATGGCTGATTCCCAAGTATTTTCAGCTTCCTTCTCTGATTTGGTGCTTGCGGAATAATGGTGTGCTTCATCCGCTAAGACTGCAACAGGTTGGTTTTCATAGTCTGAAAGCCCCATAGTATTTTCTTTCAAGACAAACAGGTCATCCGATACTTTTTGAACCGAAGATAGCTTAATGTAAATGGTGTTGTCTTGTTGAATTCGTGGGAAACGTTCGACTTGCTTAATGAAAATATGCTTGCCGTCGATTTCAATTTTGTCTTGGAACAGGTATTTTTCACTATTTTCGTTGACCAAGTTGTCCTTTGTTTTCATCAAAACTGAGTTGGTATTGACAGTAAACAAGAAGTTGCGATAGCCATGCTCTTGATAAAGGTAGAGGATAAGCCCTGCCATCAAGTCGGTTTTCCCTGAACCTGTCGCCATGTTAAAAAGCACATGTTGAGGGTTTGGCTTAATCTGTGTTTGGGTATAGTGATAGTTTCGGATGGCTTTATCCTGATAAGTACGCAAAGTATGAATTAAGTTTGCGTTGATATACTCAGGAATGATATAACCTAGGTGCTGACTGAACATGTCATTTTCTGCTCGTTCAGCCTGATCCACAAGGGGAAATTGACGAGCGTTTGCGAGTGCTTTCTTTGCTTTTGCCATCCTAGTCACCACCTACATAGAAATTCTTGTTGAAGGTATAGTCTTCATCAGAGATTAAGTCACGGACGTTCTTATCGTCAATTTCTGAGAAGTTGTAGTAAAGCCCGTTTTTATCAAGGAGTTTCACAAGTAGGCGTTTATTTTCGTCAAACCCCTGTAACCAATCAATTTTGGATAAATCAGCACGGAACGAAATATCGGCAGGTTCGGTCGTATCTGTTCCAGCAAGCATACGGTCGTAGACTGACTTCAATTCATCAAGGTCTTTGGCGTGGATAACGTCTTGCAAGTAACCCATATTCTTAGGAAATAGTTCAGCATAAACAAACGAACCGCCACCTTGCCAGGCGACATCCTTGGAGATTCCTGCAGTTCGGTCCCCGTTTGTGGTATTAAGGAGTCTCGTCTTTAGCACATCCTCAATGTAGTCCATTTGCTCTACAAGAATCCACTGCCGATTAATTTTATGCGCAACTGCTCCAGTAGTACCAGAGCCAGCAAAAAAGTCCATGACTAAATCATTCTCATTACTTGTTAATTCCAAAATACGACGTACAAGTTTTTCGGGCTTTTTCCCTTTCTTAAACGATACTCCACCTTCATTGTGTAAGTCGTTAGGTAATACGTCATCCCAAATATCTGTAATGGCAGTCCCGAACGCTAATTTTCCATCAACATCAATTAGTCGCTCTCTCATGAATAACATCGCTTTTCCGTTTTTCATGTAGTAATCATTATATCCTGGACGTTCCATGTAATACATCTTATCTGGATTATCTTTCGATAAGTGTTTCAAAGCACGAGCTTCTTGACTTATCTGTCCCTCATCCAATGATACCCATTGAAAAACAGAATCAGCATTTTCGTAAGCAAATTCATCTAGTTTTCTATCAAATGCCTCGCCAAGTTCTTTTTTTAACTGACTTTTCTTAATTCCCTGACTTTCTGCAAAAGCTTCAAGCAAAGGCATGAACTCCCATGATTCGTAATGGCTACTTACATTTTTGATGAATTGATTATAACGATTATCCCTATCTTTAGCTGCAAACACTTTGTTAGGCTTCCATTGAGATTTGTTTTTTGAATATACGACTAGGTAGTCAGAGATAGTTACAACTCCAGGATTTATAACTTTTGCACCCGAAGCACTAGCTCGACGGACTGTTATGATATTTTGAAGATTTTCCTTCCCAAAGATTGAGTCTGCGAGTGTTAATAGATACCCCAACTCATTGTAATCAATAGCGATTGTTATACTACCTTGATTGCTTAGTAATTCTCTTGCAATCTCAAGTCTATTTTTCATAAACGTGAGCCAACTAGAATGCTTAAAACTGTCATTATATCCAAAACCGTCATTTCCAGTATTATAGGGTGGATCTATAAATATACTCTTCACTTTTCCGGCATAATGATTGGAGAGCGTATGCAACGCCAACAGATTATTTCCTTTGATAATCAGATTGTCTTTCTCCTTATCAAAAGAAACAATCCCTTTATCTACGCTGTCCGCCTGATTATCGCCAAAGCGTTTTACATTTACAAACACTTTCCTATCAAATAGGCGGTCAATCTCGTCTTTCTCGATAACCTCATTCAAGAAGGCATCATCGTAGCCTTCTTCGTTATTCTCCTTGGTCATGGAAGCAGTAAGCACACAATCTTTGAACGGAAAATCTAAGACAACATCTTGGCTGTCTTGTAAGAATTTTCCTTTTGAAGCCAAGCCAACACGATTTTCATATTTGGTGTAGCTTGTGTCCCAGTAATCGTTATAGAGAACGGCTTCTTCAAGTTGTTCAATCTGAAAGAGCTTTTGCCCCGCCACTTCCTTGATGAAATGTTGCATGATGAAATCCACTTCAAACAATTTGCTCAAAAGTGCTTCATCATAATTTCGTAAATCATCAGTGAGTTTGGAACGGTTCAATTCTTCTCCGATAAAATATTTATCGCCAAAAGATACCAAAGCCGTTTTCAACTCGTCAAAAATTTTCGGTTCAATTTTTGACATTTTGCTCATCTCCTTAATAGTTTATCTCTTAAATTATAGCATTGGATGCCTTACACGAGTTAGCAAGAACCCAAAGAATCCTCTCACCGACAACCATTCAGTGAGAGGATTCTTTGGCGACAGTTTTGGAGACAATTCAAATCATTTTGTGTCTCCGAACGTCATCTGAGTTTTAGCTAAATGCAGTAAAATCAACGTTTCTGGTGTTATAAAGTGTCACTTCTTTATTCCCACTCAACAGTTGCAGGTGGTTTACTTGTGATGTCATAGACGATACGGTTGACGTGGGCAACCTCATTAACAATACGAGTTGAGATTTTTTTGAGGACATCCCACGGTAGTTGGGCAAAGTCAGCAGTCATTCCATCAATAGAAGTGATAGCGCGGATAGCAATGGTGTAGTCATAGGTACGACCATCTCCCATAACACCGACGGAACGAACGCCAGTATTGACAGTGAAATATTGCCAAACGTCACGATCTAGGCCAGCTTTGGAGATTTCTTCACGGAGAATGGCATCTGATTCACGGACGGTTTCTAGTTTTTCTTCGGTAATAGCTCCCATGACACGAATCGCAAGTCCAGGTCCTGGGAATGGCTGACGCCAAACGACTTCATCTGGCATACCAAGAGCTGATCCAAGTGCACGAACTTCATCCTTAAATAGGGTATTGAGAGGTTCAATCAATTGAAATTGCATATCCTCTGGAAGTCCACCAACGTTGTGGTGTGATTTGATGGTTTGGGCTGTCTCAGTACCAGATTCAATGATATCGGTATAAAGCGTTCCTTGAGCTAGGAAATCAACACCTTTTAGCTTACTTGCTTCATCATCAAAGACGTAAACAAATTCGTTACCAATGATTTTACGTTTCTTCTCTGGATCTTCAACACCTGAGAGGAGATTCAGGAAACGTTTAGAGGCATCAACACGGATAATGTTGAGGCCAAATTTACCACCAAGCATCTCCATAACTTGATCTCCTTCGTTTTTACGAAGCAATCCATGGTCAACAAAAATACAGGTCAATTGATCGCCGATAGCTTTTTGGAGGAGAACACCGACAACAGATGAATCTACTCCACCTGAAAGACCTAAGAGGACTTTGCGATCGCCAACGGTTTTACGGATTTTTTCGACTTCAATGTCGATAAAGTTATCCATTGACCAGTCGCCATTGGCACCACAGATTGTCATAGCAAAGTTGCGGAGGATATCGTTTCCGTATTCGGAATGACGCACTTCCGGGTGGAATTGGATACCGTAAATGTTACGCTCAGCATTTTCCATGGCAGCATAAGGGCAATCGATGGAATCACCGACTAACTCAAAACCTTTAGGAATCTCAGTAACCGCATCACCGTGGCTCATCAAAACAACTTGCTGCTCTGGAGTGTTAGCAAAAAGTTTGGATTGTTTTTTCAAACGAAGATAAGATTGCCCGTATTCACGATTTCCAGCATCACCAGCAGGAACGACCTTACCACCTAACTTATGTGTAATGAGTTGCATTCCGTAACAAATACCGAGAATTGGAATTCCAAGCTGGAAAATTTCCTCATCAATATCAAAGGCATTATCGGCATAGACGGAATTAGGACCGCCTGAAAGCACGATACCAATAGGATTGATTTCGCGAACTTCTTCAGCTGTGATTTTATGACTCTTCAACTCAGAAAAGACACCGAATTCACGGATGCGTCTTGCAATCAATTGATTGTACTGGCTACCATAGTCTAAAACAATAATCTTTTCAACATCTTTCAGTAATGAAATGTCAGTCATGATTACCTTTCTATTTTACGTCACACGGACAATAGTTAACTTATTCTAGCATAAATCTGTATAATTAGCATTAGGTTTCTGTCAAAAATCTTTTAGGAAGATTGAGAGCGGTAATCTGATGAGATGTATTCTTTTAACCTTTTTGTGTTACACTATTGGTATAGATGTTTTCCTATAAATGATATAGCTGATACTCTTATGTTGGAAGCGTTTTTGAAAAAGATCTGATAGGGGAATGTAAAAAAGCAATTTAAGGAGCGGTTTGATGACCCCAGCCTATATAAAAATTCATGATAGCATCAAAAAAAGTATTGACGAAGGGTATTGGAAGATTGGCCAACGTCTACCTAGTGAGCGTGATCTGGCAGATCATTTCGCTGTTAGTCGTATGACGCTTAGACAGGCTGTTAGCCTTTTGGTTGACGAAGGGATTTTGGAACGTAAAGTCGGCAGTGGCACATTTGTGGCTAGTAGTAGGGTTCAAGAAAAGATGCGCGGGACCACTAGTTTTACCGAGATCATCAAGTCACAAGGGAAAATCCCATCAACTAAGCTGATTTCTTATGAACGCAGTCACCCCAATGAACAAGAAGTTCGTCATCTCAATGTGAAGCCTCATTCTTATATTATCCGAATGGAGAGGATTCGTTATGCTGATAAGGTTCCTGTACTGTTTGAAGTAACCAGTGTCCCAGAACGCTTGGTGAAAGACTTTGATCAAACAGAAATTACAGAACATTTTTTTCAAACCTTAACCAATCACGGCTATGAAATTGGAAAAAGCCAGCAAACTATCTCAGCGACCATACCCGATTCGCAAGTGGCTGCTTATTTGGAAATGCCAGCCTCGGCGGCCATTTTGGCTTTGACGCAAGTTTCTTTTTTGACAGATGGGCGTCCTTTTGAGTATGTTCGCAGTCAATATGTCGGTGAGCGCTTTGAGTTCTACTTAGAAAACAACTAAAGCCGCATTCGTTCATATTATTGTGACTAATATCGTGAGAGCAGCACTTCCGGTCTATGGAAGCCTATTCTAGGGAAAATGGCAAGGTTCTATCAAGGCCCTTTGTTGGCAAGTCTCATGTTCATGTTACAAAAGAAAATCTTTACCTATTGTATCGCGGTAAGTGGTAAAGGGAAGAGTCTCCTCGTTTTGCTTTAGTTCAGAAGCTATAGGCACTTGTTTATGATCTCGTACAGAATACACCTTAAGAACTTTAACGTTCTGTTATCTTTAGCGATCAATGGTTGCTATTCGGTAGTTGTTTTCTCACTTTAGAGATGGATTTTCTTATTTATTAACGCTGAGATTTTTGGTACAATAGAGTTTATGGAAATTGAAAAAACCAACCGAATGAATGCGCTTTTTGAGTTTTATGCTGCACTTTTAACGGATAAACAGATGAATTATATTGAACTCTACTATGCGGATGACTATAGTTTGGCAGAAATTGCAGAGGAATTCGGGGTCAGCCGTCAAGCGGTTTATGACAATATTAAACGCACTGAAAAAGTTTTGGAAACTTATGAGATGAAATTACATATGTATTCTGATTATATTGTGAGAAATGAGATCTTTGACGACATTAGCAAGCGCTATACTGACGATGCTTATTTATTGGAAAAAATTGCTATTTTAAGCAGTATTGACAATAGAGATTGATTCATTTCTTTCGCAAACAAGAATACTGAGATTTATAAGAATGAAAGAGGAAGACTAAAATGGCTTTTGAAAGCTTAACGGAACGCTTACAAGGTGTCTTTAAAAACCTTCGTGGCAAGAAAAAATTATCTGAAAAAGATGTGCAGGAAGTGACCAAAGAGATTCGCTTGGCTCTCTTAGAAGCTGACGTCGCCCTTCCTGTCGTTAAAACCTTTATTAAACGCATTCGTGAGCGTGCTGTCGGGCATGAGATCATCGATACTTTGGATCCGACCCAACAAATCATCAAGATTGTTAATGAAGAATTAACAGAAATTCTCGGGTCAGAGACAGCTGAACTGGAAAAATCTCCTAAGATCCCAACCATTATTATGATGGTTGGTCTTCAAGGGGCAGGTAAGACAACCTTTGCAGGGAAATTAGCCAACAAACTCATCAAGGAAGAAAAGGCTCGTCCCATGATGATTGCGGCGGATATCTACCGTCCAGCTGCTATAGATCAGTTGAAAACCTTAGGTGCCCAAATTAATGTCCCTGTTTTTGACATGGGAAATGAAACACCAGCAGTAGAGATTGTCAAACAAGGTCTTGAGCAAGCGCGTCAAAATCGCAATGACTATGTGCTCATTGATACAGCCGGTCGTTTGCAAATTGACGAAACCTTGATGCAAGAACTTCGCGATGTTCAGGCCTTGGCACAACCAAATGAAATTCTCCTCGTTGTGGATGCCATGATCGGTCAAGAAGCTGCTAATGTGGCGCGTGAGTTTAACGAGCAACTCAGCATTACAGGGGTTATCTTAACGAAAATCGATGGAGATACCCGTGGCGGTGCGGCGCTGTCTATTCGTGAAATTACTGGAAAACCTATTAAATTTACAGGTACGGGTGAAAAAATTATCGACATTGAGACTTTCCACCCAGATCGTATGTCTAGTCGTATCTTGGGTATGGGTGACTTATTGACGCTGATTGAAAAAGCTTCTCAAGAATATGACGAGAAAAAGTCTTTTGAATTGGCTGAAAAAATGCGCGAGAATACCTTTGATTTCAATGACTTCATTGAACAATTGGATCAAGTGCAAAATATGGGACCCATGGAAGATCTGCTAAAAATGCTTCCAGGAATGGCTGGTAATCCAGCTCTTGCCAATCTCAAAGTGGATGAAAAACAAGTAGCCCGTAAGCGCGCCATTGTTTCGTCAATGACGCCAGAAGAGCGTGAAAATCCAGACCTTCTCACCCCAAGCCGTCGTCGCCGTATCGCAACTGGTTCAGGAAACAGCTTTGTTGATGTTAATAAATTCATCAAAGACTTTAATCAAGCCAAGCAGATGATGCAAGGCGTCATGTCGGGAGATATGGAAAAAACCATGCGTCAGATGGGTATTGATCCCAATAATCTCCCTAAAAATATGCCCAACATGCCAGACATGAATGGTATGGACATGTCAGCATTTGAAGGCATGATGGGGCAAAATGGCATGCCGGATATGTCCGCACTCGGTGGTGATATGGACATGAGCCAACTCTTTGGTGGTGGACTCAAAGGCAAAGCTAGCTCTTTCATGATGAAACAAGCAATGAAGCGTCAAGCTAATAAAATCAAAAAAGCGAAGAAGAAACGTAAAAAATAAGAAAATCACCTGACTCCCGATTTTGTTGCTAAATGGTAAGTCAGGTGATTTTGTATTATCGAATAACCCATCCATCAGGTAATGATTTTTGGAATTCTTGGAGTGGTTTGATTTTGGTAAGAAGATAATTCCCCGTTAGACCGACAAAAAAGCCAGAGAGGATACCGCTAAAGGATAGGATAGGGAGGTAATTGAGGACTAACCAGGACTGTCCTATTAGAGCAAAAACAACTAACTGACCGATATTGTGCATGATACCGCCCATAACGGAAATTCCGATAATACTGACTCTCTTTGGTCCCAGCTGCTTGATGGTAGTCATGATAATAAAACTAAAAAGTGTCCCCGCAAATCCATAAAGGAAGGTTGAAAAAGTGCCACTTAAGAAGGTTGACACCAGTAATCTAAAACTGACAACTTTGGCACTATCTGTGAGAGGTAAGGTAAAAATAGAAATAATGGTAATCAAATTTCCAAGTCCAAGCTTGGCTCCAGGTGCAAAGGCAAATGGTGTTGGAATAAATCTTTCAAAAAAAGAAATGACAACAGCCTGAGCGACAAGCATGGTGATAAACATCAATTTTCGATTCGAATTAGGCATAGTATTATTCTATCATAAAAGTAGTGACAGGAGCGAGCGTGTGACAAAAATCCCAAATTCTATTGTTTAATACTATATAGTCTGATATAATGGAAGCGTATTAAAAAAATCTTAACAGGAGGATTAGCTGTGACAAAAGATATAGTTGTCGTAGGTGCCGGCTATGCGGGGATATCTGCGGCGCGCCAGCTAGCGAAAAAATATAAAAAGGACAATGATGTCACGATCACTCTGATTGATAAAAATTCTTTCCATACCTACATGACTGAGCTCCATGAGGTAGCAGCAGGTCGTGTTGAGCCAGAAGCGATTAAGTATGACCTCCAACGTATTTTTAAAAAATACCCTAAAGTTAACCTAGTCACTGATAAAGTGGTCTCTATTGATTACGATAATAAAAAAGTAATCGCTGAGAACCAAACATTGACCTTTGACTACTTGCTCTTAGCTATGGGGGGCGAAGCCAATGACTTTGGTACTCCGGGCGTCAAAGAGAATGGTTTTACTTTATGGTCCATTGAAGCTGCTGAAAAAATCCACAATCACATTATCGAATCCTGCCTAAAAGCCATGGGTGAACATGATGATGCCAAACGTCGTGCCCTTTTGACCTTTACGGTTATTGGTGCTGGATTTACTGGTATTGAGATGATTGGTGAGCTGATTGATTGGGTGCCAATTTTGGCAAAGCGGTATAAACTGGATCCTAAAGAGTTCTCTCTCAAGGTGGTTGAGGCGATGCCAAATATCCTCAACATGGTGACTGAGAAAGAACAAACCAAAGCACGTAAATACCTTGAGAAAAAAGGTGTTGAGTTGATTTTGGCAGACGGCGTTACAAGTGTTGAGAAAGATGCTCTTCACCTGTCTTCTGGTCGTGTGGTACCAACTTATACGTCCATTTGGACAGCAGGTGTTAAAGCTAATACAGATACTGCTAACTTTGGTATTGAGCAAGCACGCGCAGGCCGTCTCGTTGCCAACCAATACATGGAAGCGCAAGGCAAAGAAAATGTTTACGTGGCTGGAGATTTGGTCTACTTTGAAGACCAGTCTCAAGAAGGGCGTCCTGTTCCTCAGATTGTGCAAGCAGCTGAGCAAACAGGGCATACAGCAGCTCATAACATCATTGCAGCTATTAGTGGCGGTGAAAAAGAAGCATTCAAAGGAAAATATGATGGCTTCATGGTCTCTATCGGATCTAAGTACACTGTTGCCTATGTCATGGACAAATATCATGTGTCTGGTTTCATAGCAAGTGCTATGAAACACTTTACCAATCTCTTGTACTTCTTTACCATTCGTAGTTTCTATAATATTGGGGCTTACATGCGCCATGAGTTCTTTGATGTTAAAGATGGCCGAAACATGTTCGGTAGCCACACATCAAGCAAGGGCAATCGTCTATGGCTGGTGCCTCTACGGATCTTCTATGGATCTGTTTGGCTCTTTGAAGGGGTCAAAAAGGCTTTTGGTCTCTTTGGCACCACGTCATGGTTTAGTGATAAGGTTGTCTTTCCATTCCCGTGGTTACAGCAAGCTGCAGAAGCGACATCAGGTGCCTCTGAAGCAGCAACGTCTACATCATCTTCAGTTGCTGAGGCTGTCTCAGGTGCTTCTCAGGCAGCAGAAGGTGCTGGACAAGCTGCAACAGAAGCCTCACATCAAATCTTTAGTTTGAGCTATGCTTATGGTGAGGAGCCAATGCAAGTCTTGAAAGCTATGCCGGATTGGTTTGAAGCGATTATGAAATTCATGATGCCAAACCAAGAAGTAGCCCTCTTCATGCAAAAATTTATGACTTGTGTTGAGATTGCTATTGGTCTTGCCCTTATCGCAGGTGCCTTTGTCTGGCTTGTGAGTGCGGCAACGGCTGCTATGGTGGTCATGTTTAGCTTATCTGGCATGTTCTTCTGGGTTAACATTTGGTTTATTCCAGTAGCCATTGCACTAATGGCAGGCGCTGGCCGTTCCTTCGGTCTTGATTATTGGATTATGCCGTGGCTAGGGCGACTGCTTGATAGGTGGATATACGGTAAGCCAAAACACTTGTACCGACGTTAGGAAGTCATAGGATTTCTTTGACATCCATGTTATAATAAGAATAAGGTTATCTCATGATCGAGTTGGAATGACTTAATCTGAGATAACTTTTCTTTTATCAATGCATTATGAGGAGTTTTTCGTGGTCCATTACATTTGGGATGATTATCCAGACGTTCAAAAAGGATTAAAAGCGGTTAAAGACATTATGGTGTCAGAGATATCAGTGATTCATCCTGATGTCAAAGCCAAAATAATGGCATATATTAATGCGCCTGGCAAATATTTGCGATCAGGGCTATGCCTTTTGCTATCCCAGTTACGACATAATGACATTCCAGAGGGGAAATTGTACTTGGGGGCTTATTTAGAGATCTTACATCTGGCTACCTTGATTCATGATGATGTCATTGATCAAGCAGATCATCGCCGGGGTATCGAGGTCATTCATCAGACCTATAGTAATCGTATTGCTATTTATGCGGGGGATTATCTGCTAAGTTATGCTAACCGCCTTTTATGGAAAGCCGCAAATAAGCTAGATTTTGATAAGGACGATCAGGAGCTGCTGCATTCAAAACTCATTGAGCGGATCTTGGCAGGAGAGCTAGCACAATTGATGAATCAGTTTGATCAGCACATGACTATGAAAACTTATCTCAAACAAATTAAGGGGAAAACCGCCTTATTATTTGCCTTGGCTTGTCAGATGGGGGCTTGGGAAAAAGGAGTTTCTAAAAGAGAGTCCCATACTGCATTTTTATTGGGACAAAACATCGGAATGGCTTTTCAAATGACTGACGATTTGATTGATTATCAGTTACTTGAAGAAAGCTCAGGTAAACCTTGGATGCAAGATATCCAAAATGGCATTTATACCGCGCCCTACTTGCTGGCGAAACAAAAACAGGCAGATTTGGATAAGGTGTTTGCTATTAGCCCTAACAAACAGTGGACTGCCCAAGAGTTAATGGCTTTCTACAATCATCTCGTATCGCTGGGGGCTTTTCAGGAGACGGAAAAATTGGTTGCCGCTTATTTTGGTAAGATGTCTCAACAATCGCAAAAACTACTATCAGATGAACAATCGGATCAGATGGTGCACTTTTTAGAGACAATCATGAAGCGACAATTTTAAGCTTGTCAGGCTACTTGGCTTTAAGAGTCCAGATGTATTCACCAAAGCACTTTTTAAATCAGCGATTATGTCTGATTTGAGGGGTGCTTTTCATATACTACTTATAGCCAAGACCGCGCCATGAGAATGACAGATGGAGGATATGTATCTGTCATTTCGTGCAGAGTTGATCTATCAGAGTCGGATCAGGAATGCTAGTCGTCTGAATGGGGAGAGATGGTTACCAAACAGGTTTCCTAACATGAAGCCTAATCTCAAAAGGAGTTGATAATACGAAACGTTTAAATGTATTGGTCCATAATTTTATGATTACTACTGGTAGATCTAGGGCTACTCATGACTGACAATGAGAATTTTTGAAGACCTTATCGAGCCAAAGGGAAAGTGTGATACAATAGAGCTAACCTATTACTTGTGAAGGAGTTGCTAATGTCTGATCAGATTGATGTGGCCTATTACCACCAGTTGGCTTTACAAAAGCAAGAAGATCACCGTAAGTTTTTGGATGGATTGAAAAAACGTCCTCCGAAGAATTTAGATAAATTAGTCAAGGAAACTCATGAAGCTGTTTTTCAACGCATTGACTGTACGAAGTGTGCCAATTGCTGTAAAAGCTTGGGACCGGATTTGACGGAAGCAGATATCAAAAGGATGTCGAAGCTATTTCGCTTGAAATTATCGACCTTTGAGCAAACTTACCTTAGGGTTGATGAAGATGGTGATAAGGTCTTTCAATCGATGCCTTGTCCGTTTTTAGGAGCTGATAATCTATGTGATGTCTATGATGCGCGTCCCAAAGCCTGCGCTGAGTTTCCTCATACAGATCGGAAAAAATTTTACCAGATTAACCATCTGACCTTAAAAAATACCTTGATTTGCCCAGCGGCTTATCAGTTTGTTGAGGCATTGAGAGAGAAACTGTGAGGTGTGGATTTCTTCATTAGGGGAATCATTTATCGAAGAAGTGATACTGGTGCATGCGCCGAGTACAGGACCCTATATTGCACTTGACTCATGGAGAAATAAACCGCTGTGTTGAGTTTAATATAGTCAAATGAATTAACTTTCAGACAAGGAACTGAGACGCGGACAGTACTTGAGTACGGCAAGTCGAAAGTGACGATGTATCAAAGTTAATTCAAAAGACTATACATAGTTCTTTGCCAAAGCTGAGGTCAGTAATACAGTGATCACAGCTTTTTGTTTTTTAGACTATTTCGCTTGGTATGTGGAAGATAAGGAGTAGCTGCTATGTGGATGTGGGGTAATAGCGATCTTCAAAATCTTCTAAAGCGGTACACCAATGATGATTAGGCTATTCATTTTTTGACTGGTTTTGCTTTTGTGTCAATATGTCATTTTAAGTTGTATGTGTTGGAAATAGGTTGTCTAGCTAATGGTTATTATAAGAACTTTTTAGGCTTTAGCTGTTTAGGGATAAGGATGAGGCTGGGCAAGCGATCTTATTTTTGAGCGTTTGTGTTGCATTTTATTACTAGTTAGTTGTAAAATAATATTAAGAATCAAGGGACTTGTAAAGCTTTAGCAAGAAATGGAGTTATTATGACAGATCATCAGTTACTTGGTATTCATCATGTGACGGTAATGACGGATAGTGCTGAGCACAATTATCGCTTTTTTACAGAAGCTTTAAGCATGCGCTTGGTGAAGAAGACCGTTAATCAAGACGATATTCAGACCTACCCTACTTCTTCGCTGATGATGAGGGGTCAGCTGGTACGGACACGACATTTTTTGATTTTCTTGGAAATCCTAAAGCCATGCATGGGACAAATGCAATTACCAGAGCTAGTTTTCGTGTGCCCGATGATGCTGCTTTGAAGTATTATCAGGAACGATTTGATGCTTTTGGTGTTAAACATGAGGGTATCATTGACTGGTTTGGGGTTAAGGCTTTGCCATTTGAAGAAGAAGACGGACAACGGTATCAACTGGGGCGTATTTTGATAGAAATCTCGACAGATGGTCCTGGTTTTGAGACAGATGACCCCTATGAAACACTTGGTGAGCGTCTTTCTTTACCGCCGTTTTTAGAACCAGAACGTGACCTGATTGGACGAACGATTCGGCCATTTAACACTTAACGCCATCACAGTTGATAAGGAGATAGTCATATGGAAGTTATAAAGCACATTCATCATATCAGTGCAATTGTTGGTAATGTTAATGAAAATTTGCAATTTTATCGTGAGATTTTACAGCTACGACTAGTTAAGCAGACGGTTAATTTTGATGATTCTACAGGGTATCATCTCTATTTTGCCAATCAAGCGGTTGATCCTGGAACACTGATGACCTTTTTCCCTTGGGAAAATGCGGAACCTGGTCAAAAAGGGAGTGGTCAAGGTGGGCGCATTGCTTTTCGCGTTCCCAAAGGACAGTTGGGGTATTGGCGAGAGCGTCTGACTGCCTATGATGTATCTTATCAAGAGGCTAAATGGTTTGAATACCCTGCTCTCTTTTTCCAAGACCATCATGCCCTCAATTTAGCCTTGGTTGAGGGAGAGGAAGTATCAGAAACACCGGATATTCTTGGTTTTCATGGCGTTGAGCTTTTATCTAGTCATCCTAGTGGTAGTGTGGCTTTTTTGAAACAACATATGGGCTTGGTTGAATTGGAAGAATCATCTGAAGCCTATCGTCTTCAAACTACTGGCCATCAAAAACATGATATTGTGATTCCTAAAGCAAGTCTTGAGAGAGGAAGTTGGGGGCCAGGGACAGTTCACCATATTGCTTGGCATGTGAGTGACGAAACAAGCTTAATGAGCTATAGTCAAGGGCTCTCTGAAGCAGGTTTTAGACCGACTGTGGTTCGTGATCGTAAATATTTTAAATCCATTTATCTTCGTGAAGCAGGACATGTGATTTTTGAGTTTGCGACAGCTAAGCCAGGGATGACGGTAGACGAGACATTTGACCAATTAGGCATGTCGCTACAATTGCCGAAAAAATATGAAAACCGTCGTACACTTATCGAAGCCGCACTTGAACCTTTGAATATGAAAGAAGAATAAGATGCTAAATATATCATCTTATCGCTCTGATCAAGGGAATCCTGAAATGAAAGAATACGCTTCAGCAGATCATTTTGTAACGGCACAATTAAGGGAAGTTCCAGACTTACAAGATTTTTACAAAATCATCTCAGTTTCATTGGAAGGAAAGGACTTATCGGATTTTCAGGACAAGACGATTGGCCAACTGTTTGACTATTTGAATCGCTAGGTTGGTGAGAGGATCATGAATCATCTATTTTATAAAGGAGACTTGGACCAACCGACCTTGATCTTGTTGCACGGTACTGGTGGTGACGAGACGAGTATGCTCTCAATTGCAAAACGGCTTAATCCTCATGCCAGTGTATTAAGCCTGCGTGGTGATGTTAACGAAAATGGAGCCCTGCGTTTCTTTCAACGGCTGTCTGAAGGGCAATATGATGTTGTTGACTTGGAGAAACGCCGCGAACGATTACGAATATTTTTAGAGGAAGCAGCGCAAAGTTATCAATTTAAGCTTGATGAGGCAGTATTAGTTGGTTTTTCAAATGGGGCTAATATGGCTATTGCTCTGCTTTTAGAGGATGATTCTCTCTTGCAGATCGGTGTGCTCATGGCTCCCATGTATCCCATTGATACAAGTCATTTAAGGCAGAAGAAAGCTAAGACGCGCGTCTTTTTATCACTGGGGTCGGCAGATCCGATTGTTCCACTGGATGAAAGTTATAAGGTAATCAGTGAATTTGAAAAACGTGATGCTTTACTTCAGGTTTACTGGGTGAGAGGTCATGAAGTCACTGCTGCAATTCTAGAAGCAGCTAAAAAATGGTTAGCAAGTCAAATGTTAGTAATGAGATCTGACGGTTAGAAGACAGAGGAAGAGTTGGTAACAGACAAGGGTGAGCCAACCTATGCGGCCCCAGTGCCAGCACTTGGTCTAGCAGCGGTATTAGAGCAGCTTGGTTATGACAGACCAGTTCCAACCAAGGTTGTTAAGAACCTAGCTAGTCCAGAAGTCAAGCTGGGTCAACGTAAAGCTGCAGCTCAGGCTGAAAACAGCTATCCAGCTGCCTTACCAAACACGGGTGATGCTTCAGCAGTTGCCTTTGTGGTAACAGGCTTAGCCATGAGCTTACTCGGTTTTGGATTAGGTATGAGAAACCGTGAGGATTAGAACGGAGTTCTCCTAATCCCATAATCCCCTGCTTATTGATGAACTGCACCCCAAAAGTTAGACAGAAAATCTAACAAATGGGGTGCTTTTCTTTTTTTGTTTTTATAGTATAATGAATAAGATTATTGGATGAGGAAGTGCTAGAAGCATCCATCACTAGATCTTAGTCTGGGAAGTTTCTTCATGACTCTAAAGGAAGACTTACAATTAGGGATAACCCTGCACCTGATTAGTAAAATATGAGAAGATATGCGTATTTATAAAGTAAATACGGACTCTTAGAAATAGTTGACTATTCCCAAAATGTGCCTAACGAATGTTTCTCAGAGATAGTGCTCTATCTTATCAATAGGTAAAGTCGGGTACGAATGATTGGGAAAGCTGATGTTTAGCGAGATCTCTCCAGAAATCTTAGAAGCTAAGAAAGCATGTCCTACCTAACTGAGGCTAAGAGACGTAGTCTCGATTTGATGAAAGTGCCCATGCTAACTCATCACTCAGCTAACATAAAGTTAATACCTAAAGAAAGGACCTAACCGTGTCTTACCAATTTCTACTTTTCGACCTTGATCACACCTTGCTGGATTTTGCATCTGATGAAGAATCGGCGCTAACCACCTTACTAGTAGAAGCAGGTGTTAGTAATATAGCAGCCTATAAAGCGTACTACATCCCGATGAATCAAGCCTTGTGGCAAGATCTGTCAGCAGGCTTAATCACTAAAAAAGAACTGATTGACACTCGTTTTGCGAAACTTTTTGCCCACTTCGGTCAGGAAGTTGACGGCCAGGATATGGCTGAGCGTTACCAGCATTTTTTGAGCCAAGAGGGGCATGTTTTTCCAGGTGTTCGTGACTTTTTGCAAACTCTTCGCGAGCAGGGATATCATCTTTTTGGCGCCACAAATGGAGTGACTTATATCCAAAAAGGGCGTCTAGCCCAATCACAACTAGTATCTTTCTTCGACCATGTCTTTATTTCAGATGAGTTAGGCGCCCATAAACCTGAAAAAGCCTTTTTTGCGCATATTGCCAATACCATTCCAGGATTTGAAGCTCAGAAAGCGCTGATGATTGGGGATAGTCTACTGGCTGATATTAAGGGTGGTCAAGACTCAGGGATTGATACCATCTGGTACAATCCTGAAAATCATGCCAACACAACCTCAGTTACACCGACCTATATTGCGCAAAATTACCAAGATATTCTCGATATCATTCGTCGAGGGTCTTGCTAGAACTTATTTGAAATATTTGATGAAATAGTGAGCCTTTTTAAACAGCTTTTAGAAAATCTCATGCTATAATGAGACATCAAAAAATACTTTGGAGGAACACGATGTTAAAAGCAATGGAAGCCTATTTGGTGACAGATGGTAATGGATTGGAAGCTATCGATTTTTATAAGGAGGCTCTTGATGCTACAGTTGAACAAGTAAATCTTTATAAAGACTTTTTACCAGACTGCCCAGCAGAGTTGGAAAACTTTGTCATGAACGCCCAGCTTCGCCTACCGAACGGCCAACGCTTTATGTTGTCAGACAATAACCCAGAAATGCCTTATACAGTTGGTGATAATATCACAGTTGCCTTGATTACCGATGATGCTGAGACAGCCAAAGACTTCTATAACAAATTATCCGTTGATGCTAAAGCAATTGCCATGGAACTCCAAGAAGTGCCTTGGTCGCCTGCCTATGGCAATCTAACAGATAAATTTGGTATCTCATGGCAGGTCAATGCCGAAGTTGCAGACTTTGGCCGAGATTATTACGCTGATTAAGGTGAAACTGATTACTATTAATCTAGTAAAGACAAGAGTTGGTCATGTTGCCAACTCTTTTTGCGTGGCTATCATTTTGAATTGTCATAGCTTTCATATGCCAATGTTACCTTGCAATGTTAAGAAATGCCTCATTTTTGATATAATAAGCTTATGAATCAACTGATTAAACATAAATTGGAGTTGCTTCCTAATAGCCCAGGGTGCTACCTCCACAAAGACAAAACAGGAAAAATCATCTACGTTGGAAAAGCTAAAAATCTCCGGAATCGCGTCAGATCTTATTTTCGAGGCAGTCATGATACTAAAACGGAAATGCTGGTATCGGAGATCGCTGATTTTGAATTCATTGTCACTGAGTCAAATGTTGAGGCCTTGCTTCTTGAGATCAATCTGATCCAAGAAAACATGCCCAAATATAACATCCGCTTAAAAGATGACAAATCTTATCCTTTCATCAAAATCACAAATGAAACCTATCCGCGATTGATCATTACCCGTCAGGTGAAAAAAGATGGGGGCCTTTACTTCGGACCTTATCCAGATGTTTATGCCGCAAACGACATTAAGCGTCTTTTGGATCGCATGTTTCCCTTTAAAAAGTGTAAAAACCCTGCCAATAAAGTTTGCTTTTATTACCACATTGGTCAGTGTTACGCGCATACCGTCTGTCATACAGATAAGGGGTATTGGGACGGTCTGATTACTGATGTTAAAAACTTTTTGAATGGTCATGACGACAAGATGATTAAAGAGTTGAAAACCAAAATGCAGACCTTTTCAGACCGCTTAGAATTTGAAAAAGCAGCAGAATACCGCGACCTCTTGACTGCTATTCAAACGCTTCGTACCAAGCAGCGTGTTATGAGCCAAGATATGCAGGATCGCGATATTTTTGGTTATTATACTGAAAAGGGCTGGATGTGTGTTCAGGTTTTCTTTGTGCGCCAGGGAAAACTCATCCAAAGAGATGTCAATCTGTTTCCTTATTATAATGAGCCAGAAGAGGATTTTTTGACTTATTTAGGACAGTTTTATCAAGAAACCAAGCATATCCTCCCCAAGGAAATTTTCATTCCATCAGCTATTGATGAAGAGCTGGTTAAAGCCATTGTTCCTAGCAAGGTAATTAAACCTCAGCGTGGCGAAAAGAAACAGCTGGTTAATTTAGCTATAAAAAACGCCCGTGTCAGCCTAGAGCAAAAATTCAGTCTCCTGGAAAAAGACCTACAAAAGACCCAAGGCGCTATCGAAAATCTAGGGAAATTGATGGGCATTCAGACACCAATTCGGATAGAAGCCTTTGATAATTCAAACATTATGGGAACAAGTCCTGTCTCAGCCATGGTTGTTTTTGAAAATGGGAAACCCAACAAAAAGGAATACCGAAAATATAAAATCAAAACTGTTCAAGGTCCTGATGACTATGCGAGTATGCGAGAAGTTATTCGTCGCCGCTATGGGCGCGTGAAAAAGGAAAATCTCCCAGTACCCGATTTGATTATCATTGATGGTGGACAAGGACAGGTCAATAGTGCCAAAGCCGTCTTAAGAGATGAGTTGAATATGGTCATACCAGTGGCAGGTCTTCAAAAAAATGATCGTCACCAGACGCATGAGTTATTATTCGGAGATCCCTTAGAGGTGATTGATCTGCCGAGAAATTCGGAAGCCTTTTTCCTTCTACATCGTATTCAAGACGAGGTGCACCGATTTGCGATCACCTTCCACCGACAAGTACGTAGTAAAAATTCATTCAGTTCACGATTAGATGGCATTCAGGGATTGGGTCCCAAGCGCAAGCAGTTATTACTGAAAGCGTTTAAATCCATCACTAAGATTCAAGAAGCAAGCATTGCTGACATGACGTCGCTAGGTCTGCCTGAAAAGGTAGCACAAACTGTGAAAGAGGCTCTACAGGAAACAAAAGAAACGAAATAGCGGCAAATCTAATGTGGTTTATTGGGCCTAAACAGGCCAAGGAAAAAACTATGATTGTTGAATGTAATAAAATACAGTATAATAGAGAATAGCAAAATTGGAGAAAAGAGTTATGCCAAAACATCGTAGATCTAAACCGAGTCGATCGCATTCGACTAAAAATGTATGGGCAATCGTTAATAGCTGTTTAATTGCCCTGTTTATCTTGTTAGCGGGACTGACGTCCTATCTCTTGTTAGCTAACAATATTTTAAATGTCAATGGCTTGAATTGGATTGTCATCGCCTTGTTTATAGGAGTCACTTTATTAGCTATCGTCTTGACAGCGACAAAAAAATTGCAGCGACTAACTTGTTTAATATTACTAGTTGCGTCCGTATTTGTGGGTGTATTTTTATTTGCCACAAAATCGACAATTGATGCGACCAAACGGATGAATGAATCTTCCTTCTATTCAGAAGTTGAGATGTCTGTAGTTGTCAACAAGGACAGCGCGATTAATAACATTAAAGAAGTAGACAAACTCTTAGCGCCTGTTGATAGTGATCAAGAAAATATTCAAGGTTTGCTGACCAATATCAAGTCAAACGAAGGTATTGATCTTACGACTGAAAAGGTGGATTCTTACCAGTCAGCATTCGATACAATTTCATCTGATAGTAATCAAGCTATGGTCTTAAATAGCGGCTTTGTCTCCTTATTGGAGCAGCCAGGTGAGTCACTGAAAGATCGTGTCAAAACAATTTATACTTACACTGTACGAAAAGAAACCAAAACAAATTCTAAAACAGCAAACGCCGATGTGTTCAATATTTACGTCAGTGGAATTGACACTTATGGACCGATTAGCTCAGTCTCTCGTTCAGACGTGAATATCATCATGACGGTAAACCTCAAGACCAACAAAGTCTTACTAACAACGACACCTAGGGATTCTTACGTTAAGATCCCAGATGGTGGAGCAGACCAGTACGATAAGCTCACCCATGCAGGTATTTATGGCGTTGAGACCTCTGAAAAGACCCTTGAAAATCTATACGGTATTCCGATTGACTATTATGCGCGGATCAACTTCACCTCATTCTTAAAATTAATTGACCTCCTTGGTGGTGTCGAAGTGGTCAACGACCAAGCTTTTACAAGTAAGCACGGAAATTATGATTTTCCAGTTGGTAAAGTGACATTAGATTCTGAAAGAGCTTTGGCCTTTGTCCGTGAGCGTTATAGTCTTGATGGTGGTGATAACGACCGTGGTAAAAACCAAGAAAAAGTTATTACCGCTATTATCAATAAAATGGCCAGCCTTCGAACAATTACCAACTTCTCAAGTGTTTTGAATGGTCTGGGGGATTCGATTCAAACCAATATGCCAACGTCTACACTGATGACCATTGCAAATAAGCAAGTCGCTTCGGGTGGTCGCTATACTGTTGAATCACAGGATGTCAAAGGGACAGGTTCCACTGGTCAGTTGAAGTCTTACGCTATGCCAGGATCAAGTTTGTATATGTATTCCTTGGATGAGGCTAGTGTCTCCGAGGCTAAAGCAGCTATCCAGTCTGTCATGGAGGGAAATTAGTGTGATTGACTTACATTCGCATATTATTTATGAGGTTGATGATGGTCCCAAAACCTTAGATGAGAGTATCGCCTTGATCAAAGAAAGCTATTCTCAGGGCGTTAGGACGATTGTAGCAACCTCACACCGCCGCAAAGGAATGTTTGAAACACCTGAAAAGCTGATCATGCAAAATTTCTTACGTGTAAAAGAAGTTGCAGAAGCAACGTTTCCTGACTTAGAATTATTGTATGGTGGTGAGCTTTATTATTCATCGGATTTAATCAAGAAACTGGAACAGCATCGCGTTCCAAGTTATAACGAAAGACGCGTTATTTTGCTAGAATTTAGCATGGCGACACCTTGGAAAGACATTCAGACTGGGGTTTCTCAAGTGCTTATGTTGGGATTGACACCTGTTATTGCGCATATCGAGCGATACAATGCCCTAGAGTTTAATGAAGAACGCGTGAAAGAATTGCAAAATATGGGTTGCTATACGCAAGTTAATAGTAATCATGTCCTAAAACCTCAATTGTTTGGGGATAAAGAAAAGATTTTTAAAAAACGCGGGATGTATTTCTTAGAAAAAGACCTCGTTGATGTTATCGCTAGTGACATGCATAACTTGACTAGTAGACCACCTTATATGCGAGAAGCCTACAAGGTTGTTACGGCAAAAAAAGGCGAAAGCAAAGCAAAAGCCCTATTTGAAACAACACCAAAATCAATTATCGGTCGATAAGACCTAGGAGAAGAAATGGAAAAAGCAACTGTAGAAATTGATGTATTACAATTATTAAAGAAGCTGTGGAACAGAAAGTTTTTGATCTTACTGATTTCAATGATTGGAGCAGTATTAGGAATGGTTGTCAGTGTTTTCTTGATTACACCTGAATACCGGTCAACAACGCGACTTTATGTGATCAACCAAACGTCAGATGCCAATACCCCAACCGTGCAAGATATTCAAGCAGGTGGCTACTTGGTTAATGACTATAAAGAAATCATCACTTCAGAGGATGTTCTCAGCCAAGCTATTGAGAGAGAAGGCTTGACCATGACACCTGGCGAATTATCAGGAAAAATGTCAGTGGTTATTCCTACGGATACGCGTGTTATCTCTATCAATGTCATGGATGAAAATGCTAACAAAGCAAGTGAGATAGCTAATACTCTGCGGGAAGTAGCTGCTGAAAAGATCAAGGCGGTTACCAATGTTGAGGACGTCACCACACTAGAAGCTGCTAAGCCATCACCTTCACCTGCAACGCCTAATACGAAGCGCAATGTTGCCTTAGGTTTTATCGTCGGTTTCTTCCTATCAATTTTTAGTATTTTAGTAATAACTGTCTTAGATGATCGTGTAAAAGATGCTACTGATATTGAAGAACAATTAAAATTGCCGTTGTTAGGTATCGTTCCTGATTTGAAACGTTTATAAGGAGAAAGAGATAATGCCCAAATTAGAATTAAACAGTAGACGTTTAGTAGATATCGGCAAAACAGAAGAATACTTTAATTCCATTCGTACTAACATTCAGTTTTCGGGAAGTGATTTAAAAACGATTGTGGTTTCTTCTGTTCAACCAGGAGAGGGGAAGTCAACAACCTCAACCAGTTTAGCAGTTTCCTTTGCCAATGCTGGATTTAAAACCCTTCTTATCGATGCCGACGTGCGTAATTCCGTTATGACAGGAACCTTTATCGCTCATGAAAAATACCTTGGATTGACTAGTTACTTAACAGGTAATGCACGTATGAACGATGTTTTTTGTGAGACAGATGTTGACAATCTAATGGTTGTTCCATCTGGTCAGATGTCGCCAAATCCAACGTCCCTACTTCAAAACAAGTATTTCGCACAGTTATTACAAACTGCTAGAGATGTCTTTGATTATGTGATTATCGACTCACCACCGATCGGTTTGGTTATTGACTCTGCTATCATTGCCAGTCAATCGGATGCCAGTCTCTTAGTAGTAGAAGCAGGCTCAGTCAAACGTCGTTTTGTGCAAAAAGCTGTTGAGCAACTGTCACAAAGTGGTAAACCGGTCTTGGGTGTCATTTTGAACAAAGTCGACACAACCAAAGATTCTTACGGTGCGTACGGAAATTATGGCGCCTATGGGAATTATGGGAAAGAGCATAGAGGCAATAAGAGTGCGAGAACTCGCAAGTCTAAAAAATAAGAAATAGATAGAGCTAGGAGAGTTTAGATAAGTGTATAGTGAATCATCAACAATTAAGTTAATTTATTTATTATGTGATCTAGTTGCTATCTTATTGACTTGCATTGTCTTGAGTTTTAAATATCCTTTTCCTTATCTTGATTCTGTATTAGATATCTTTGTTACAGCGTTCGTATCTGTTTTTCTTGTTTTAATAGCGAACAACTATTCAAGAATCCATCTTGCTGGCTTGAGAGAACTTTTTTGGTTAAGTGTCAAATTTATTTGGAAATTTTTAGTAACCATTTTACTTGTGCAATTTGCCAAAGAAGTTATCTTAAAGTCTGCTAATTTAAGTATCACTTTAGATGTTCTTAGTCTGCAGTTAATCGTCGTTTTTTTATCGATTTTTGCAAGTAGATTAATTGTTTATGGTGTTTGCCGTGACTTTTTTAGTTCTAGACAGAAGGTTCTATTAATTTCTTCCAAAGAGAAAGTTATTGATATGGTAAAACAGCTAGAAAATGCCAAATTTTCCGTTACAGCTATTTTTACCAAGGATCAATTGGATACCTTTGATATACCTATATTAACTGACTTAAACGGAGTTAGAAATTTTTTGACGAAGAATGAACTTAATGAAGTATTTGTTTCTTCTGAATCGCATGATGATTACTATACCGTTCAAAGGCATTTTCAAGAAATTGGCTTGCCAGTGTCAATTAGCCTAGTAAATGAAAATAGCCACAATCGACGTAAATACAGCTTAACTAGCTTACCTCACCAGCTTTTTTTGACCTCTTCACTCAATATCTCACCATACCGCTACATGTTACTCAAGCGTGCAGCAGATATTGTCTTTGCCTTACTAGGCTTAATCTTGGTAAGTCTGACTTATCTCCTTATCTATCCGATTGTTCAAAGACAATCTAAAGGTCCAATGATTTTTAAGCAAAAACGTGTGGGACAAAATGGTAGGGTTTTTGAGCTTTATAAGTTTAGAAGCATGTATTTAGATGCTGAGGAAAGAAAAGAGGCTTTGCTATCTAAGAATCAGCTATCTTCAGACTATATGTTTAAGATGGACAATGATCCCCGAATTTTTCCTTTTGGGCAAAAGCTTCGTGATTGGTCTATTGATGAGTTGCCACAATTTATCAATGTCTTAAAAGGCGACATGTCCTTGATAGGAACACGCCCGCCGACACTAGAAGAGTATTACAAGTATGATTTTAGACATTTTAAACGACTAGCGATGAAACCTGGTATCACAGGTATGTGGCAGGTATCTGGTCGTAGCAACATCACCGACTTTGAAGACGTCGTTGCTTTGGATACCTACTACATTGAGAATTGGTCGCTGTGGTTAGATATCAAGATTTTCTTGAAGACGATTGTAGTGGTTTTGAAACGGGATGGGAGTAAGTAATGATAAAAACTGTTGAAATGTTGGGAATTAAACTTAATCCCTTAACAATAGATGAGACAGTGAGCGTAGTTGATCAGGAATTTATCCAAAAGAATAAACCTTTACACCTTATGGGAGTTAATGCTGATAAAATAAATCAGTGTTATGAAGATTCCAATATGATGAAAATCGTAAATAATTGTGGAGTGGTCAATGCTGATGGTGCTTCAGTTGTTCTTGCGGGAAAATATCTTGGTATTGATATTCCAGAAAGGGTTGCTGGCATAGACCTAATGCAGGAACTTCTTAAACTATCTGAAAACAAAAGTTATTCGGTATATTTCTTTGGTGCCAAGGAGGAAGTATTACAAAAAATGCTTAGTGCTTTTAAAGTAGATTATCCTAATTTAAAAGTAGTTGGTTATCGAAATGGTTATTTTAAGGACGATGAGATTGATGCTATTTCACAAGATATTGCTAGTAAGGCGCCTCAATTGGTCTTTGTAGGAATTACTTCTCCGAAAAAAGAAATATTGATTGAAAGATTCATGAGAGATGGAGTAAATAGTATTTTTATGGGAGTCGGTGGAAGTTTTGATGTTTTGTCCGGCACGATAAAAAGAGCACCGTTATGGATGCAAAAATCTCATCTAGAGTGGTTGTTCCGGGTTATGAATGAACCCCGCAGATTATTTAAGAGATATTTTGTTGGGAATACAAAATTTATAAAAACTATTGTTAAGGAAAAGAGAAAATTGAAACTATGAAAAAAGTAATGCTTGTTTTTGGAACTAGACCTGAGGCGATTAAAATGTGTCCGTTAGTGCAGGAACTAAACCGTAGACAACAGTTTAAAACAGTAGTTTGTGTTACTGGGCAGCATAGGGAAATGTTAAAACAGGTTCTGGATGTATTTGGGGTGATTCCTGATTATGATTTGGACATTATGAAAGATAATCAAACATTATTCAGTATAACCACTAGTATTCTTGAAAAAATGCAACCAATTCTTGAAGAGGAAAAACCGGATATTATGTTGGTTCACGGTGACACAACGACGACCTACGCGGCATCATTGGCTGCTTTTTACTTAGGAATAAAAATAGGCCATGTAGAAGCAGGACTACGTACCTATAACATTAGGAGTCCTTTTCCTGAAGAGTTCAATCGACAATCAGTTTCAATTATTTCTGATTTTGACTTTGCACCTACTCTTGATTCAAAAACTAATTTACTGAAAGAAGGGAAAAAAGAGTCACAAATTTTTGTTACAGGAAATACTGCAATAGATGCGTTAAATACTACTGTTGTTAGTGATTTTTCACATCCTTTGATAGATTGGATTGGTCAATCTCGCCTAATTATATTAACAGCACACAGAAGAGAAAACTTGGGTGAGCCGATGACTAACATGTTTAAGGCAATCAATAGAGTTTTAGAAAATCATTTGGATGTCAAAGTTATATATCCGATTCACAAAAATCCTAGGGTTAGAGAAATTGCTGAAAGAATATTTGCTGGTAATGATAGGATCAAAATAATTGAACCATTAGAAGTTGTTGAATTTCATAACTTACTGAATAAAAGTTACATTATTTTAACGGATTCAGGGGGTATTCAGGAAGAAGCACCATCTTTAGGAAAGCCTGTACTAGTAATGCGTGATACCACAGAGCGTCCAGAGGGTGTCAATGCTGGAACATTGAAGCTTGTAGGTACAGATGAAGAAACAATATTTAATGAATTTACAAAATTATTAGTAGATAATGTAAGCTATAATAAGATGAGTCAAGCAAGTAATCCATATGGAGATGGAAAAGCTAGTAAGCAGATTGTAGATGTGCTAGATAAGTGGTTATAGAATATGAAAAAAATAAGAGTGTGCCACATTGGAACGGGTGTCGAAAATCCTGGGGGAATGACAACTGTTATACAGGACTTATTGGCTAACCAAAAGTTAACTGAATTTGAACAAATTCACATTGTTTCAGTAGCACCTGAACATAAATTTAAAGTTTTCTTACTTGCAATCCTAAAGTTTATTGAGGAGCATAGAAAAGGAGCTATAGACATAGCTCACCTACATATGTCTGAATACGGGAGCTGTTATCGAAAGATTATTTTTATACTCTTGTGTCGTATGTTGAAGATAAAAACAATTGTTCATTCTCATGGTGGTGAATTCGAAAATTTTCTTAAAAAATCAAAAGGATCATTTATCTTTAAAAAAATTGTGAAATTGGCTGATAAAGTTTTGGTTTTGACACCAGGTTGGATGAAAATTTGGGAAACGCTAGTTCCTAGTGATAAAATTGAAATTCTTCCAAATGCTGTATCACTACCAGAAATTAATCGTAAGAAGTATTATAAAAATAACCAATTAAATATATTATTTTTAGGCTATATCGGACATAGGAAAGGAACCTACGACTTAATACGAGCCGTCAAAGAACTTGTCAATGATGAATTGAAAGTAAATTTAAAAATAGGTGGTAACGGAGAAGTAGAGAAAGCTAAAAAGATAGTAGATGAATTGGACTTATCCCGTAATATTGATATTTTAGGATGGGTCGATTCGGATTTGAAAGATAGATTATTACGTGAGGCAGACATATTGGTATTGCCATCCTATTTTGAATCTTTTGGCATTGTATTATTAGAAGCTATGTCCTACAAATTACCAGTTATTTGCGGGGATGGTGGTTTCTCTAAGGAAATTATTTCAGACGGTTTAAATGGCTATGTCGTCAAATCAGGAGATGTTCAGGACATACAAGAAAAAATTAGCCTTTTTTTTGACCGTCATATAGTTGAAGTGCTTGGTAACAATGCTAGAGAAACAGTGGAAAAGTTTTATACATTTGAAACAATAGGTTCCCAACTACGTAAAATATACTTGAGGATGGTTGAATAAAGTGAAACAAGATAGATTAGTTACTATTGTAGTTCCGATTTACAATGTTGAGAAATATTTAGAGAAGTGTTTGGAATCTCTGATAAAACAAACCTATGAAAATCTACAAATTGTTTTAGTGAATGATGGCTCTACGGATAACTCAGAAAATATTTGTCGAAAATTTATACTTGAAGACAATCGCATTGAGTTAATTAACAAAGTTAATGGAGGATTATCGGAGGCTAGAAACTTTGGAATAGACGTTACACGAGGGGAATACATATTGTTTGTTGATTCAGATGATTACCTGTCTCCGCAAACAGTAGAGTTTTGTATGAAAACCATTGAGCATACCAATGCGGATATCGTGGAATTTGCAGTAAAAAAAATATTTGAAAGTGATCCGGATTATTTTCAACCATTTGAATTTGATAAAAATGATATTCAAATATTTAATCATACTGAGGCACTTACAAATATTCTCTCATATCGCTTCAAGATAGTAGCTTGGAATAAATTATATAAAGCTAGTTTATTTAATGCCATTCGATATCCCAAAGGGAAATTACATGAGGATGAGTTCACCACTCCATATTTAGTTGATAACGTAGCCATTTATTGTACAATTCCTTATACATTGTATGCCTATGTTCAGAGGGAAGGCAGTATAATGAATAATAATTTTAGTGAGAGACGATTTGATATATTGGAGGCTTATCAAGAAAGGTACCGTTATTTTCAGGAAAAATACGGCAATAGATACGATGCTATTCTTGATTTTGGGTACCTTTCTATTCTGTCTAATTTACTAGAAATTACGCCAACTTCACATGAAAAGACTCCCATCCTCAAGCAACAAAAGCAAAAACAGTTTAAGAAAATTATTACTGGGAAAACTCCATATTTTATTAAACTAAAAGTGTTATTTAAAAACTTTTTACCGAACATTTATACTGAAATTATCGAGCGAAAGAATTGGGAGAAATAGCGAGTATGAAAAAGCTAATTTTTTTTATTTTTCTATGTGTTACAGCTGTATTAAATAAGATTTTATTTGGAAAAAAGCTTATTTTTCTAATGGGAACTCCTATGCATGGAAATTTAGGAGATATTGCGATTGCTTATGCTGAAGAACAGGTAATTAAGGAAATTATAGCAAGACCTTATTTCGAAATTCCATCATCATATGTTGGATCTTACATAAATATTTGGAAAAAAATAATCGGAAGAAATGAAGTTTTTGTTCATGGTGGTGGTTTTACAGGAACAATTTGGCCTGAAGAGATGGACATGCTACTTAGCGTTTTAAGACATTTTCAAAATAATAAGATTATTATTCTCCCTCAAACAGTATATTTTGAAGTTTTGGGCTCAGATGTAGAAAATGCATTAGCAGAAGCAATTGATAATTGTACGGATTTGACAATCTTATTGCGTGAACACTACTCAAATGAATTTGTTGATTTACACTTTAAAACAGCTCGTAGTTACTTGGTTCCGGATGTTGTCCCCTATTTGGATAAACGTTATTTTAAATTAAAAAATCATGATTCTCGTGGTAGAATACTGTTTGTTATACGAAATGATAAAGAAAAAATTGATCAAAGTACAACGATTGAGAAAATAAAGAGTTTAACTACAGATTTTGAAATAGATTATACTGATACGGTAGTGCCTTATGCTATTAGACCATGGAATAGATTGAAAGAAATTGAAAAAAAGATAGCACAGTTCAGGAATTCTGGACTAGTGGTTACGGATCGTCTACACGGAATGATATTTGCAACTATTGCAGAAGTCCCTTGCATTGTTTTGAATAACAATAATTATAAGATAAAGGGGGTTTATGAATGGATAAAGCACCAACCTAATATTTATTTCCTTAATTCTGAAGAGGAGCTAGATTCTGTAATTCCATCGTTGTTAAAGATGCCATATCAAAAATTTGATAATAATTTTATACGTGGTAAATTATCTGAAATTATTTCAAAGATTGTCTAATTAGTAGGAGTTGTTAATGAGTATTAAGCCGATTAGGGTTATTTCAATGTTATTTTCTATATTGAGTGACAAATTGAGTAGACACAATATTTCAGTGCTCAGTACAGAAGAGACATTGGATACTATTATAAAGAATAAAGTATCAATTTCTAGATTTGGTGATGGCGAATTTAATCTTTTATTGGGAAATGATATGCCTTTTCAGTCAGCAAGTCCAGAATTGAGAGCCAGCTTACGTAGAGTATTGATTGATCAGGATGACAATCATCGGTGTCTTGTTGCAATACCTGGGAGCTTTGTAACAGTGTCGCACTTAACTCTAAAATCAAAGTTTTTTTGGATAAAGTACTTTGCAAAATTTAGAAATGATCTATTACCTTTTCTAAACAACCAATATGTCTATGGCGACTCACAAATTTCAAGAATATATATCAATAGAAAAGATAAGTTAGGAGCAACCAAAAACTTTGATAACTGGAAAGAAATTTTTAAAAATAAGCATATACTCCTTGTGGAAGGTAGTGAGTCAAAGTTTGGTGTAGGAAATGATTTGTTTGAAAATACTCTTAGTATTTCTAGGGTAATCTGTCCGAGTCGTCAAACATTTCAGGTGTATGAAGAGTTGCTAGATTATTTATCATCCGTGACTTCAATTGATTTAATCCTATTGGCTTTGGGACCAACCGCGACTGTCCTATCCTATGATTTTTCTAAAATTTCAAATATTCAAATAATAGATACAGGAAATATGGATTTGGAATATGAATGGATGAAATTAGGGGTGGCTAAGCCAACCAAAATTGATCATAAGTATAGTATCGAAGTAAAAAACGGGACAGAGACTGTTGATATTGAAGACGGTGTCTATGAAAGTCAAATAATTAAGAGGATAGGTGTCAATGGTGTTTAAAATATCAGAAGTTCAATTACTCCAGTTTCTGTTACTAGTGCTACCATTCGTGGATACCCTCAATGGATATTTGAATAATGGTGCAAATGAATCGGGTCTATCTTTTGGGATCGTTTATCGAATCATCATATTGACTTGGTGTATATTTTTGCTTTTACGACATGGTATGCTGAAACAGGACTTTTTTTCTATGGTATTGATAATATTCGGTGTTGTATTAAGCTTCTTTTCAAGTCATAGTTCAGAATATTTTGTTTTACTATCAAAATTATTATTACCGATTTTACTGATTTTTGTATTTAAAATCTATACGTTTAAAGGTGTCCTACCTAATACTTTCTTTGAAAAAATATTTAGTTGGTGGAATTTATTGTTTGTTTTATCAATTTTAATACCATTTTTTTTGGGGATTGGCTTTAGAACTTATGGCGAGGGATCAGTTGGATTTAAGGGCTTTTATTATTCACAAAATGATTTGGGCATTGTGTTAATTTTGCTATTTGCCTATTCATTGATTAGAATATCTAGACATTTTAGTTTGATAAATTTGTTTCTCACTATGAGTAGTTTATTTTGTGGAATACTTCTAGGTCTAAAGAGTGTTTATATTATAGATTTCGTACTCATTATATATTTCATGTATAGTAAACGTCTCACTGTAACAAATATGATAAAGAATGTTATGTACACCATATTAGGTTTTTTTGCAGTCTATGGATTCTATATTTGGTTTTTTGAAGATATAAACGGAATCATTAAAAGATGGGAATATTTTCTAAATCAGAGTGAGTCATTTTTTTCGTTTTTTACAAGTTCAAGAATTGATCGTATTCCACGTGTATTTTCATGGCTTTCTGAAACGAATTATAGAGGTCTAATATTCGGAACCGGTTTGGAGTATACAAAAATAACTTCTAATTTTATTTCCTCGATTCAAATAGAAATGGATTTCTTTGATATTTTATTTCAATTAGGAATAGTAGGCTTATTAGGAGTATTGTCAGTATATTTTCAAACTGTCAAATCAAGTCCAGCACCAAAAATATATCAATTTATATTTGTTATTGCATGTTGTTACAGTTTTTTTGTAGGACATGTATTAGAATCGGCATTGTCAGGTATGGTTTTTGCAACCTTTGTTGGGCTTATTTTAGAAAAGGGACAGAACGAAAATGTTGACAAGAATGCAGTATATTAAAACCAATGTTATTTATGGACTAGTAAGCAGAATTGTATTCATATTATTAGAATTTATTGCGAGATTTTATTTTATAAAATTCTTAGGGAATGAGCTACTTGGAATTACCAATGTATTTATAAATATCTTACAGGTCCTTTCCGTAGCAGAACTAGGACTGAATAATGTTGTTATGTACAGTTATTTCAAGCCCCTTGCACAGAACGATTACAAAAAATTATCTCACCTAAATGGTCTTTTTAGATATATATATAACTGTATTGCGGCAACCATTTTCATTCTAGGTATGTGTATTCTTCCATTTGTACATATGACCATTAGTCTGGATAATGCTAATTTTAATGTATACTGGATTTTTTTCTTATTTCTGATAGATTCAGTATTATCATACCTATTTGTTTATAAAACTATTATTTTATCGGCTGCCCAAAAAAATTATATTATATCTAAATATGATATGATTTGTAATTCTATTAGAACGGTTCTACAAATAGTTGTTTTAGTTACTATTCAGTCATTCACAGTTTATTTTTTATTAAAGATTATTTTTACTCTAATAGCAAATTTATTGAAGGTGAGAATAGTAGATAAAGAATATCCAGAAATTAGCAATCATAATGGAAAGATTAGCAAGGTTGAACGAAATGAAATTTTTGATACGATAAAATCGGGCTTAATCTACAAAATTTCAGGGGTATTGTTAAATGGGACGGATAACATTATTATCTCTAGCTTTATTGGCACTGTTTATGTAGGGTTACTATCTAACTATACTATTTTAGCGACATCAATTATGTCATTCATCGTTGTGATTTTCTCATCAATGACTTCCAGTGTTGGAAATCTTCTTCATACAGAGGACAAGAAAATCTTATTAGATAGATTTGAAAGAATTCAGTCTGTAGCAAACTGGCTATCAATAGTTTTGATGACTTGTCTGTTCTTCTTATCCAGTGATTTTATTTTGCTCTGGATTGGTAAAGAGTATATAATGGATAGCACAACAGTTTTATGGCGTACAATGATATTTTACTTAGGATGCTTCTTACAACCAATATACATATTTCGAGAGGCAACCGGCCTTTTTCAAAAAACAAAATATGTCATGTTAATAACAGCAATACTTAATTGTATTTTGAGTATTATATTAGCCAATCTATATGGAGTAGATGGAGTATTACTCGCAACACTTATCTCTATATTAATGACTTATTTTTGGTATGAGCCATTAGTGCTTTTCAGAGATATTTTTGACGCTTCTCCTAAGCAATACTTTATCGAAATTTTTAAAAATTTTATTATCACCTTTCTGTTGATGGTCTTACTTTACATTTTTCCAATTGCTGTCAAGTCATGGATGGACTGGATTTTAAAAGGATTATTTATTTTTATTTTATCTAACCTTGCTGCATTTATGCTATATAATAAAAAATTAGGTATAAGTCGTTTAATAATAGAAAAGTTAAAAAATAATATTAGATAAAATAGCTGATGAACAAAATAAAGGAGATTAATTGCTGATTCAATCTCCTATAGACGACGTTAAAAAACTTATCTAGAAGACCAACGTAATGCGGTGGATGTCGAATCAAATCTCCTGGTTGTCTATTTTAGAAATTATTCTGAACAGTATTTCAAAACAGCGATGGCATCACATCAATAAGATACTAACTAAACTTCAAATTACTCCCAAGTACCTCTCAACTTCATTGAGGTGCTTTTTTCGGTGTTTATTGCGGTTCTTGCAGGCACCTCTCGCTGTCAGTTATTGTATCAACACACTTTCCTTATCTGTCTTCTTGTTTGCGACTCTAGATTCTTTAAAAAATAGGGCTTATCGTTTTAACGGAATCATGCTTATGCTAGTCATGGCATTTTTATATCTATATGTCAATGGATGGACCTGGTCAGGCATAACTTGGTGTGATATCATATCCGTTAATTTTCCTATACTTGCTGAAGTCTTTAATGACTTTGTGTTAGGAAATAACCCATAGGACTGAATTTTCCATCATTTCATGTTATAATACTTATTACGGATGAAAACGCTGTTACCTTTTTGCTGATGTAGAGAGGATATGGCTAAGAATGAAGAAGGAGTTTGTACATGTCTACAATTGATTTTAAAGCTGAAGTTGATAAGCGCCGTGAAGCCATGATGGCGGATTTGTTTACGATTTTGAGTATTAATTCAGAGCGTGATGATAGTCTAGCGGACAAGGAGCATCCATTTGGTCCTGGGCCTGTTAAGGCTTTGAAGGCCTTTCTTGAGATTGCAGAGCGTGATGGTTATCAGACACGTAATATTGATAACTATGCGGGTGAGCTAGAGTTTGGTGATGGTGATGAGGTTCTTGGGATTTTCGCCCATTTAGATGTGGTTCCAGCGGGTTCTGGTTGGGATACAGATCCTTACACACCTGTTATCAAAGATGGTCGTCTTTATGCGCGTGGAGCTTCAGATGATAAAGGGCCTACCATGGCATGTTACTATGGTCTCAATATCATTAAAGAATTGGGTCTTCCAGTTTCGAAAAAAGTTCGTTTTGTCTTAGGAACAGATGAAGAGTCTGGTTGGGCAGACATGGATTATTACTTCGAACATGCTGGTGTGGCTAAACCTGATTTTGGTTTCTCACCAGACGCTGAGTTTCCAATTATTAATGGGGAAAAAGGGAATATCACAGAGTATCTTCATTTCCCAGGTGCCAATGACGGTGCAGTAGTGCTTCATAAATTTGAAGGTGGTCTCCGTGAAAATATGGTTCCTGAGTCAGCGACAGCCTTGATCTCAGGTGATCTTGATTTTGATCAGTTGTCAGAAGCTCTCCGTACCTTTAATGCGAATAATAATGTGACTGGCGAAGTGTCTCAAGATAGCGAGGGCAATATTGCTATCACGATTAATGGGAAGTCTGCGCATGGGTCAATGCCATACAAAGGGGTCAATGGGGCAACTTTCTTGGCTAATTTCTTGAAACCATTAGCTTTTAATGGTGCAGCACGTACCTATATTGATGTGATTGCAGATGTGCTTCATGAAGACTTTGAAGCAGAGAAACTTGGTCTTGCCTACACGGATGATAAGATGGGTGCGCTTAGCATGAATGCAGGAGTCTTCTCATTCTTGAAAGAAGCTGAGGACAATACGATTGCTCTTAACTTCCGTTTCCCACAAGGGACAGATGAAAAGGTCTTGAAAGCCGGTCTTGAAAAAGTGGCTGGTGTTGAAAAGGTGACCTTGTCTGACCACTTGCAATCGCCTCATTATGTACCAGCTGATGATCCGTTGGTGACAACGCTCTTGTCTGTTTATGAAAAACACACAGGTCTTAAAGGTCATGAGCAAGTCATTGGTGGTGGGACTTTCGGTCGTTTGCTTGAGCGTGGTGTTGCCTTTGGTGCGCTCTTCCCAGATTCTATCGATACTATGCACCAAGCGAATGAATTTTCAGATGTTGAAGAGCTCTTCACAGCAGCTGCCATCTACGCAGAAGCTATCTACGAGTTAATCAAATAGACTTTTTAGTCATTTTTCAGAATTTCTTTGACAGTCATGTCATATTCCGCTATAATATTCTCAAATACAATAACCTTTAACCAAGTCCAGAGAGGCATGGAAGGTTGAAATCTGCGGATTTCGAACGGATGAAGACGTGTCTTTGGGGATACGACAGAGAGGACTGATCTCCTCATTTTCGTCAAGCCTTACCAACTCTGGTGAGGCTTTTTGTCTTGAAAAGGAGAGATCATGTTTGAACCCCGCCCTATTATTGCCCTTGATTTTCCCGATATGGCAAGTGTTAAACGTTTTTTATCCCACTTTCCTAGCGATGAGAAACTTTACCTCAAAGTCGGCATGGAGCTCTTCTATGCTTGTGGTCCAGAGATTGTGACTTACCTAAAGGAACAAGGTCATAGTGTTTTTCTAGATTTGAAGTTACACGATATTCCCAATACGGTTGAGTCTGCTATGAGAGTCTTGGCCAAGCTTAAGGTCGATATGACCAATGTCCATGCAGCTGGTGGTGTGGAGATGATGAAAGCAGCTCGTCGCGGTTTTGGTCATGAAGGTATCTTGATAGCTGTTACCCAGCTCACCTCTACCTCAGAGGAAGCCATGCAGGCCGATCAAAATATCCAAACCAGTCTGGTGGACTCGGTGCAGCACTATGCGCAGAAAACAGCAGAAGCTGATCTCGATGGTGTCGTTTGTTCTGCCCAAGAGGTCGCTGTGATTAAAGAGGCGACCACAGCCGGCTTTTTATGTCTGACGCCGGGCATTCGTCCTAAAGGTGCAGCAGTCGGCGATCAAAAACGGGTCATGTCACCTCAAGAGGCTCGCGCTATAGGCAGTAACTTTATCGTTGTCGGTCGCCCAATCACCCAAGCTGAGGATCCTTTAGGAGCTTATCACGCTATCAAGACAGATTGGAATGCCTAATTATTGTCGTTAATCATCATTACTAAGAGTCAGGGGAGTATCCTGTCTCTTGCAAACCAATAGAAGAAGGAGTTTTATCATGACACTTGCAACACAAATTGCTGCAGATTTGCTAGACATCAAAGCTGTTTACCTCAAGCCTGAAGATCCTTTCACCTGGGCATCAGGTATTAAGTCACCGATTTATACGGATAATCGTATTACCCTATCTTACCCTGAGACACGTGACTTAATTGAAAATGGTTTTGTTGAAACGATTAAAGAGCAGTTTCCGGAGGTTGAGGTCATTGCAGGAACAGCAACTGCAGGAATTCCACATGGTGCCATTATTGCCGACAAGATGGGGTTGCCTTTTTCATACATTCGCTCAAAGCCAAAAGATCATGGGGCTGGTAATCAGATTGAAGGTCGTGTGGTCAAGGGTCAAAAGATGGTCATTATCGAAGATTTGATCTCAACTGGTGGTTCTGTTTTAGACGCAGTTAAGGCTGCTAAGGAGGCTGGTTTAGAGGTTTTGGGGGTCGTTGCGATTTTCACTTACGAACTGCCAAAAGCTACAGCCAATTTTGACCAAGCTGGGGTGAAACTAGTCACGCTATCAAACTACAGTGAGCTGATCAAGGTCGCCAAAGTTAAAGGCTATATCACAGCTGATGAATTAATGCTTTTGAAGAAATTCAAGGAAAATCAAGAAAACTGGCAAGACTAAGAAGCGAGAGTTGACCAATCAACTCTCTTTTGTTACACTGAAACATAGCTAGCTATACAAAAATGATTTAGAGATGAAGGAGACATGACATGATTAAGAAAGAAAATAAAAAATTAGTGATTGATCTAGGACTTGGCTTAGTATTGTCTATCGTGATGCCCTTATCAGGGGCGCTATTGTCGGGCCATTTTACTTGGGAAAGCTTTTTGCAAGGGTTTGTTGTGGCCTTTGTGGCAGGTTATACTGTGATCGAGTTGACGCCTGTATTACGGTGGTCAGATGAGTGGACAAAAGGGATAGGCAATCGCGCCTTTCGCTATATTGCCAAGAACATGATTATAGCCGTTTTGACTGGTCTTTTGATTGGTGGTATTTCTGTCTTTGTAGAGCGTGGTTTTGCAGCTTTTCCGGGATTCTTCTTTAGACTTCCTATCATGACTGTGGTTGTCTTTGTGACCTTTTCGATTTGGCCACCGATTTTGTTTGCCTTGGTTGATCGATTTAGCGAAGAATGACAATCATTATAAAATGGCTCAGGGTCTTATCAGCGTGTTTGGAGTGTGTCTTTAGTTGAGCTTGACTATTGGTGGCATCTTGAGTAGGTGCTTCTCGCTCGATGAAGGGTACGCTACACCACAAGGCTGCTGTTTTTTATCAATGGCTTATCAAAGAGGAGAATCAGGTATTTGGCCTGATTTTTTATCTGATGACTTACCCGTCCCCTTTTTCATTTTTTGTTATAATAAAGTAATATTTGGAGGTGACTAACCATGCCGTATAAAGCATTATTGGAGTCTAAGGTAACGCCATTTTTAGAGACGGAGCGCTTTAAGCATTTTAAGAATCCCATTTTATCTGAAAAATATTATGAAAACTATATTTCCTACAAAGAACAGCCAGTTCTGGACATGTTAACCTCTGACTTAGCTTACTTAGCACACGAACAGACTGCCTATCCTAGCGACTATGCTATGATTTTTTTGGCTGAAAATGTTTCTTTAGATCAAGAGATCAGGGAGTATCTAGAGCATGAAGGGTTTGCATTGGAAAAGCATGTGATTTTTATCGCAGCTATTGACGATCTCAACTTGAGTGATAAAGACATTGCCCCCGTTACCATTAGCCCACTGACAGCTCAGACATTTTCGACTTATCTCGACTATGATTATCAGCATAATCTCCTTTACGGGCAAGCTTATGCGGATCAGATGAGAGCATTTAACGTTCAAAAGGGGTTAGCTTTATCAGAAAGTATCTACCTTGCCATGGAAGATGATCAGATTATTGGTGTTTTGACAGCATGGGATTTCGGAGACTATGTGGAAATGGATGATTTTCAGGTAGAAGAAGCTTTTCGTGGTCGAGGCATTGGTAGTGCCCTTCAAAAAGAAGCTAGTAAGGGACATCGTTATGCTATCTTGATCGCTGAAGAGATCAATCGCGACATGTACCAGCATCAAGCCTATCAAGAAGTGGCTTATTATTGGACAGCACTTAGAACTGGAAAGTAAGAAAAGGAGACAGTATGTTTCGAGATGCAACTGACATGGCTGAAGCGGTCAACAATCGTAAAGTATCTGCAAAAGAGTTAGTTCTAGATACCATTGATAAGGTGGAAGGTCTCAATCCTGGACTCAATGCCATTACCAGTACACGCTTTGAAAAAGCGCTAATGGAGGCTGAAACGCGTGATTTTTCGGATAAACCTTTTTCTGGTGTTCCTATCTTTTTGAAGGATTTAGGTCAGGAACAAGCGGGAGAGCCGTCAACGTCGGGATCAATTCTCTTTAAAGATTATTATGCGAGGAAGTCGGATTATTATGTTGAACGTTTGGAGGCACTTGGTTTTATTGTCCTAGGTAGGACAAATACTCCGGAATTTGGTTTTAAAAATATCTCTGATAGCCGTCTTCACGGTCCGGTTAATCTGCCTGATGATCCGACACGTAATGCAGGAGGATCTTCGGGAGGCGCAGCGGCAGTGGTTGCTTCAGGTATTAGCCCCATAGCAGCTGCTAGCGACGGTGGCGGATCCATTCGTATCCCTGCTTCTTTTAATGGACTCATTGGCCTAAAACCGACTAGAGGGCGTATTCCCGTTGGACCTGGGTCTTATCGTGGTTGGCAGGGAGCTTCTGTTAATTTTGCCCTGACCAAGACTGTACGTGATACCAGACGACTACTAGAGCACTTTCAAGTGTGTCAAATGGAGAGTCCCTTTGTGCTACCAAAGTTGAGCCATCAAGATCTCTTTACTCCCGTTCAAAAACCGTTAAAAATAGCTATTCAAGAGGAGTCTCCCATAGGTGGAGCTGTGTCTGAGGAAGCTAAACTGGCTTTAAAAAATGCTGCTAAGTTTTTAGCAGATTTAGGCCATGATGTCAAACCCTTAACTAAGCAGCCATTGGATGGGATCGAGGCTATGCGGTCTTACTATGTGATGAACGCAGTTGAGACAGCTGCCATGTTTGATCACATTGCTGCTAACCTGAAACGCCCCTTGGTGGTTGAAGATATGGAAGTCATGTCTTGGGCCTTGTATCGTAGTGGGCAAAAGATTCCTGCTAAAAGGTATTCACACATCCTGTCACGATGGGATCAGTACAGTAGGATCATGCATGCCTTTCATCGCAGCTATGATATCTTGTTATCGCCAACGGTGGCAGATGTCGCCCCTAAACATGGTCAATTTGCATTGTCAGAGAAACGTCGTGATCAATTGCTTCATATAGATGATTGCAGTCAAGAAGAACAACTAGAGTTGATCTGGCAGATGTTTTCAAAGAGTTTGGATTGGACGCCTTTTACACAGCAAGCTAATCTGACCGGTCAACCGTCGATTAGTTTACCAACTCATCGTACAGTAGCAGGATTAGCCATTGGCATACAGGCAACGGCAGCCAAAGGAAGAGAGGATTTGTTGATGCATTTGGCAGATGTGTTTGAAACGAGTAGCAGTCATTCATAAGCGAAATTTTTTAAGCAATAGTATTGAAAGCTTTGAAAAAAAAGAGTAAACTGATTCAGTAAGCATTTACATTTTTAAAAATACATGAGAAGGGCATGGTAATGATTAAAAAAGTTTCGACGCTATTAACTCTAGGTCTAGCAGCAAGCATCTTGGTAGCTTGTTCCAACAAGGAAGAGACCAAGTCTCAGTCAAATTGGGAAAAGGTTGAAGAAGCAGGTGTTTTAAAAGTGGCAACACCGGGGACGCTGTACCCAACTTCTTATTACAACGATGATAAGGAATTAACCGGTTATGAAATCGATATGTTAAATGAGATCGGAGAGCGCCTGGATATTGACATCGATTATCAAGAAATTGGTGTCGCAGAAGCTTTCACCTCCGTCGATAGTGGTAAGGTCGACATTGCTGTTAACAACTTTGATACCACACCAGAACGTTTGGAAAAATACAACTTTTCAATCCCTTACAAATATTCAGTAGGTGGCATGATTGTTCGTGAAGATGGCTCATCTGACATTACGGCTAAGGATCTTTCTGACTGGAAAGGGAAAAAAGCAGGCGGTGGTGCTGGTACCCAGTACATGAAAATCGCTGAAAAACAAGGAGCAGAGCCTGTTATCTATGATAATGTGACCAACGATGTTTATCTTCGTGACGTGTCTACAGGGCGGACAGACTTTATTCCTAATGACTACTATACACAGAAAGTTGCGGTTAAGTTTGTTACAGAACAATACCCTGATATCAAAGTTAAGCTTGGAGATGTGCAGTACAACCCAACAGAGCAAGGGATTGTGATGAGCAAGACTGATAATTCTCTTAAGAAAAAATTGGACAGTGTTATCGAAGAGATGAAAGAAGATGGTACACTGAAAGCTATTTCTGAGAAGTATTATGGTGGCGAAGATTTGACAGAACCTAAGAAAGGCACTGAAAATCTGCCAACAATTGACGTTTCAAAACAAAACTGATGGTTTGATAGTGATAAAGATGTCGTAGAAGAAGGACTGGGCTAGAGTTCAGTCTTCTTTTTATGGCAGTGTTTAGGCATTTTTATGAGGAGGTATCATGTCTATTAATTGGCAAGCACTGCTTAATCCTGAATTGGCAATAGAAGCGATTCCAGTCATTTTAGAAGGACTGCCTTACACGATTGCCTTATCTCTTATTGGTTTTTTACTTGGCACTTTTTTAGGCTTTTTTGTGGCTATTTTTAGGATGTCACCTATTCTGCCTTTGAGATGGTTGGCTATGATTCATGTTTCCCTTATGCGTGGCATTCCGCTAATGGTTCTCTTATTTTTTATCTATTTTGGACTGCCTTTTATGGGGATCGAGTTGGATGCGATAGCTGCGACGATTGTTTCCTTTACAGTGATGTCCAGTGCCTATATTTCGGAGATTATTCGTTCGTCATTAGCAGCGGTTGATGTGGGACAGTGGGAAGCCGCACGTTCCTTGGGATTAAGAACGCCAACGATTTACCGCAAGGTGATTATTCCTCAAGCCATACGAATCGCGCTACCACCACTCAGTAATGTGCTCTTAGACATGGTGAAAAGCACCGCACTAACAGCTATGATTACTGTTCCAGAAATGTTCAATAAAGCTAAAATCATCGGTGGGGCTAAGTCGGATTATATGACTGTCTATATTGTTGTTGCCCTCATGTACTGGATGATCTGTACCTTGTATGCTATTGCTCAAGATAAGATGGAAAAACGGTTGTCTTTTTAGACAAAACAGAGGTTCGGACAATCTTCCGAACCTTTTTTGCCTCCCTTTATGCTAAAATAGAATCAAGAAAGTTGAGGTGGTTTTGATGAAAATTCAACTGCAATTTGAAAACAATACCCTGCCTGATATATACAGTAAGTACACATCTGAGCCTGTGAAGGGGTTCTCGGCTATTTCTTTTCCTTTTACAGTTGATGACTTTCCTAAAGAAACAGTTAGTCTAGCTTGGACATTTACAGATCCAGATGCGATTCCCGTTTGTGGTTTTGAGTACATTCATTGGGTCGTGGCGGATCTTGCTGTCAATACTGATAAAGTAGATATTTCAGAGGATTTTGCGCGTTTGGACCAACAGCATGTCAAGGGCTCCAATAGTTTGACTAGTAAATTCTTATCAGGCGATTTTGGCGATCTGTCTCGCTCTTACATTGGGCCTTGCCCTCCTGACAAAGACCACCTGTATAACTTGAAAGTATTTGCTTTGGATAAGTCTTTAAACCTCTCGGAAGGATTTTACTTAAATGACTTACACCACGCGATGAAAGGGCATATTTTGGCACAGACCAGTCTGGAACTTGTGGGACGTGCTTAGAGGTTTATTATGGAACATTCAAAATGGCATGATCTTCTCAAGAAACGGTTGCCTGCGGGTTATTTTACGCAAATTAATCACTTTATGAATGAGGTCTATGCAAAAGGCACTGTGTATCCCGAGCGGCAGAATGTCTTCAAAGCCTTATCAGTCACAGACTATGATCAGGTAAAGGTCTTGATATTAGGTCAGGATCCTTATCATGGAGCAGGCCAAGCGCAGGGGCTGTCATTCTCTGTTCCTGATGATATGCCGGCACCCCCTTCGCTGCAAAATATTTTAAAAGAATTAGCTGATGACGTTGGTGTGCGACACCACCATGATTTGACGCCGTGGGCTGAACAAGGTGTACTCTTGCTCAATGCCTGCTTGACAGTACCAGCAGGACAGGCTAACGGCCATGCTAACAGGATCTGGGAACCCTTTACAGATGCAGTGATATCACTGCTGAATGACAGAAAAGATCCTCTTGTCTTTATCCTTTGGGGTTCATACGCTCGTAAGAAAAAAGCTTTGATTAGTAATCCCCATCACCTGGTTCTTGAATCACCTCACCCTAGCCCACTTTCTAGTTATCGCGGTTTTTTTGGCAGCAAGCCATTTTCAACAACAAATCGCTTTTTACAAGAACAAGGGCAAAAGTCGATCGACTGGTTACGTTAGAAAGTAGGAAAAGATGTTGCAGCTTCAAACGATAAGAGTAGTTGAAAGTCAGTTTTCAGGACCTAACTTTCCAAAGCTCATCCAAACATTTAAAGAAATGGGAATGGTTAAGCATACCGTTTCATTGGAAACAGGTTTGGTTACTTATACTGATTTTTCAGGAGACACTCTTCAGCAAACAGGCTATCGTGTGCAAACACCAATCGCTCTGAGTTCTGATAAGGTACAAGTGCAACTAGACCTGAGCGCTCACCAAGCTGACCAAATGATCTTTCCAGAATTCTGTGAAGCAATGGCCAAAAGCAGGGGTTGCCCATTGGGTTAGTGACTTAGAAGCCATGCGGTGTACCTATTTTGATAGGAGTGACCACTGTGTCTTTTCAGAAGACATCCCTCAGATATAAAGGAGCAGTATAATGTTATTAATCAAAAATGGTCGGGTTATTGATCCCCAAAGTGGCTTTGATCAGGTAGCTGATATTTTAGTCGATGGTCAGAAAATCGTTAAGATTGCCCAAAGTATCTCAGCTGAAGATGCTCATGTTATTGATGCTAGTGGGCTAGTTGTTGCTCCTGGCTTGGTTGATATCCATGTACATTTCAGGGAGCCAGGACAAACGCATAAAGAAGATATTCATACCGGGGCACTTGCAGCTGCAGCTGGTGGATTTACAACAGTAGTCATGATGGCAAATACCAACCCCACTATTTCAACAGTTGAGACCTTGACAGAGGTTTTAGCGTCAGCTGCTAAGGAAAAGATTCACATCAAAAGCAATGCTTCAGTAACCCTGAACTTTGATGGTGAGAATTTGACTGATTTTGAAGGTCTTTTAAAAACTGGAGCCGTTGGCGTTTCGGATGATGGCATTCCTTTAGAGAATAGTGGCGTGGTGAGAGCGGCTTTCAAAAAAGCTAAGGCTTTAGACATGGTCATTGCTTTACATGAAGAAGACCCTAACCTAAATGGCATTTTGGGACTGAATGAGTCTGTTGCTAGGGAACATTTTGGTTGCGGAGGCGCTCGCGGTGTTGCTGAGTATTCCATGATAGCGCGTGATGCTATGATTGCCTATGAGGTTGGCAATCAATTTCATGTGCAGCATTTATCCAAAGCAGAGTCTGTTAAAGTTGTTGGATTTGTCCGGGAACTGGGAGCTAATGTGACTGCTGAAGTCTCGCCACAACATTTTTCGAAAACAGAAAGCCTGCTCCTTGAAAAGGGGGCAAATGCCAAAATGAATCCTCCCTTACGTTTGGAATCAGATCGCTTAGCAGTAATTGAGGGTTTGAAATCAGGTGTTATCTCGATTATTGCAACAGACCACGCGCCTCATCATCGGGATGAAAAGACTGTTGATGATGTCACAAAAGCACCATCGGGCATGACAGGACTAGAAACCTCTCTATCTTTGGGATTGACCTATTTGGTTGAAGCGGGTCACTTATCTCTAGTTGACTTATTAACGAAGATGACTCTTAATCCAGCGAAACTCTATGGCTTTGATGCCGGGTACTTAGCTGAAAATGGCCCCGCAGATCTGGTTATTTTCTCAGATCATGACAAACGAACCATCAGTGATACCTTCTATTCCAAAGCTTCTAATTCCCCATTTGTGGGTGAAACTTTGACGGGTAAAGTTTATTACACGATTTGTGATGGGAAAATTGTGTATCAAGATTGATAGAAAATAACCTCACTTTGCTTGCTGTTAACGGTCCATATTTAGAGGAGACATAAGGTAGGCAATGTTTATGACATTGGTATGTTCTGTCATCACATTCTCTAAACAGAGACACTTGCTAGAAAAGAGCTAACCCTACTGCAAAGAGGGTACTGAATTTTTTATCCCCTGATTTCCATGATCAGATCTTTCCACTCCTCTAACAATCGTGATCTTGAATTTAAACCTAGTTTCTCTAGAGTAGCTTGCAAAAGTTGCTCTTTTTGGATGTCAAAAAAAACACCATAATTTTGGTGTTTACTATGATTTGGGATGCTGTTTGGTAAGATTTAAACCAAACGGCACGATATTTTCTTTTTTGGCTTTAATCCGCTTGATGTTATCTTGATGTCTTAAGACAATCACAGCTGCCATAGCTAAGACGACGATGGTAAATAAAAGATCATAACCTGTCAAAATGATATCAAAAGCTGGAAAAAGCAAAACACTCAGAGCAGCAATGATAGATACCGTGATACTAGTGAACGAAATCATGCTCGAGAGAAAAAGGGTAATCACAAATAGGACGAACAAATAGGTTAAAAATAAGGGAGCGAATCCTAACAAGACGCCTGCACTAGTTGCCACCGCCTTGCCCCCTTTGAATTGTGCAAAGACTGGGTAGGTATGACCGATGATGGCAAAGAATCCAACAAGCAAAGGTGAGATAGAACTATGGCACCAAACAGCTATAAGGACGGCTAAAGTTCCCTTCAGTAGATCGACAGCTAGTGTTACTAGACCAGCTTTTTGGCCCAAAATGCGGAATGTGTTGGTAGTTCCCATATTACCAGAACCAAAATCACGCAAATTAATATGGTAAATATATTTACCAATCCAAAGCCCAGTAGGAATAGAGCCAAGCAAATAAGCGATTAATACGAGTAAAATTGTTTTCATACAACTATTATAGCATAGCAACTAAAACGAACAAACGTATTTTTAATATTAATACTTTAAATTTTTTTGCAAAATTTTTGGAAAACTTGTAATATAGGAAAGATGAAACTATTTGGAGGCTATTTTGGCTAAAAAAGAAATTAATATAAATAATTACGGTGATGATGCTATTCAAGTTTTAGAAGGTTTAGATGCCGTTCGAAAACGTCCAGGTATGTATATTGGCTCAACCGATGCGACAGGTCTCCATCACTTGGTCTGGGAAATCGTTGATAATGCTGTTGATGAAGCTCTGTCAGGTTTTGGAGAAAGCATTTCAGTAACACTGAATAAAGATGGTTCCGTTAGTGTCGCCGACAATGGTCGTGGTATGCCGACGGGAAAACACGCTATGGGGATTCCAACAGTTCAAGTTATTTTTACGGTTCTCCATGCTGGTGGTAAGTTTGGACAAGGTGGCTACAAAACTTCAGGTGGTTTACATGGGGTCGGCTCTTCCGTTGTTAATGCTCTGTCTTCTTGGCTAGAAGTTGAAATTACCCGTGATGGTGCCATTTACAAGCAACGTTTTGAGGATGGTGGAAAGCCCGTTACAACATTGAAAAAAGTTGGTACAGCACCTAAGTCTAAGACGGGAACAACTGTTACCTTTATGCCGGATGCTACTATTTTTTCAACGACAGATTTTCGTTTTAATACCATATCTGATCGCTTGAAAGAGTCAGCCTTTCTTTTAAAGAATGTCACCATGACTCTGACAGACCTTCGTCCAGAAGAAGAGATTCACGAAGAGTTCCATTACGAAAATGGTGTCCAAGATTTTGTAACTTACCTTAATGAAGATAAGGAAACCTTGACACCAATCATTTCAATTGAGGGGAGCGACCAAGACTTTCAAGTTGATATCGCCATGCAGTATAATGATGGCTTTTCGGATAATATTCTTTCTTTTGTCAATAATGTCCGCACTAAAGATGGTGGGACACATGAAACGGGCTTAAAGTCAGCAATTACTAAGGCTATGAATGATTATGCTCGTAAAACAGGTTTACTGAAAGAAAAAGATAAAAACCTCGAAGGCTCTGACTATCGGGAAGGTCTTTCAGCAGTTCTGTCTATTTTGGTTCCTGAAGAACACTTACAGTTTGAAGGGCAAACCAAGGACAAACTTGGTTCACCTTTAGCAAGACCAGTCGTTGATGGTATTGTCTCTGAAAAACTGACTTATTTCCTCCTTGAAAACGGCGAAGTTGCTTCAAATCTTGTTCGTAAAGCTATTCGAGCTCGTGATGCGCGTGAAGCTGCTCGGAAAGCTCGTGATGAAAGCCGAAATGGTAAAAAGAATAAAAAGGACAAGGGACTGTTATCAGGGAAGTTAACTCCAGCCCAATCTAAAAATGCTAAGAAAAACGAGCTGTATTTAGTCGAAGGAGATTCTGCCGGCGGATCAGCTAAGCAGGGGCGTGACCGAAAGTTTCAAGCTATTTTACCGCTCCGTGGTAAGGTATTGAATACAGAAAAAGCCAAAATGACAGATATCCTTAAGAATGAAGAAATCAATACTATGATTCATACCATTGGCGCAGGTGTAGGAGCTGACTTTAACTTAGATGATATCAACTATGATAAAATTATCATCATGACCGATGCTGACACTGATGGAGCCCACATTCAGACCTTGCTCTTAACGTTTTTCTATCGCTATATGAGACCCTTAGTAGAAGCAGGGCATGTCTTCATTGCCCTTCCACCGCTTTATAAAATGTCAAAAGGCAAAGGGAAAAAAGAAATCGTTGAGTATGCTTGGAGTGATGGTGAATTAGAAGAATTGCGCAAAAGGTTTGGCAAAGGCTCCATTCTCCAACGTTATAAAGGTCTTGGGGAAATGAATGCGGATCAGCTTTGGGAAACAACTATGAATCCAGAATCCCGTACCCTTATCAAAGTGACAATTGACGATTTAGCGCGTGCTGAGCGTCGCGTATCAGTTCTCATGGGAGACAAGGCTGCGCCACGCAGGCAATGGATTGAAGATAACGTTAAGTTCACCTTAGAAGAAAATACCGTTTTCTAAGATGATCACTGTTACTGATAAATATGATCCGGAACAAGATATGAACTCTACCATTGATGGAACAATGGTAGAATAAGAGGTTACATAATGAAAAGACATTTTGATAAAAAACAAGCGATGGTAGAATTACAAAGCCGTTATCAAAAGGCCGATCAATTATTAAGGGATGATGCTAAAATGGAACCATTTCTTGAAAAACTAGAAAAGAAGATAAAATGGATTCCATTTGTTCGTCAAGAATTGAAGATGATCCCTATTTTAATCAGTATGGTTCGTAGTTACTGGAAAAAAGATTACACACGTGTGCCTCGCAGAACCATGTTAGCTATCGTCAGTGCTCTCATCTATTTTCTATCTCCAATTGACGTTATTCCAGACTGGATTCCTGTTTTAGGTCAAATAGACGATGCTCTTGTCGTTGCTACTTGCTGGAAGTTGGTTAATAAAGATGTTGAAGACTACCGACAATGGCAGAAAGAGCGAAAGCAACAGCAACTGAAAAGTTAGCTCCTAAGAGATTAAGTCTTTCTTGAAGTGAAAAGAAGATAGGGTATGCGGATTACTTTGGAAGAGTAGGCGATGCCAAGGCCTTTTCTTTCGTCCTCTTAAGATTTTCAGTAGTTTGTTTTAGTAAACTGTGAATAACAAATTGTGTCACAATTCCTTTTAAGATTGTGGAAGGAGTAAAAGATACTCTAAAAATAAAAATTGGGAAATTAAGATTTCCTAGTGATTTTTCAAATTGATTCTCACTTAGTCATTAGGATTAATACTGTAAACAAAAAACTCTGATAGAAAACAAAACTTTCACTCAAGAATAAAGAGAGGATAAGTCAGTTAGTATTCTAACTAAACGTGGGCTATGGATAGCGCCAAACTCCTTTCTATACACAATAAAAGGAGTTGAATTGGCTCTAACGACTGTTTAAGTTGGAAATGGTTATTATTGGTTGCCTACTAGTAAAGTAACAAAAAATTAAAATTTTTAATAAGGAACAAAGAAAGGAATGTTCAGGTGGTTTTATTGAACGTGGGACTAAATTCCTAGTGAAAAAGATATATTTCTCTAGATGTTTTACATCGCCGATTGATTTTCTATTTCATACGGAGTTTTTCGGCAAGCCGAATCGTCCCTTTGTATCTTGAGATAACGAAACGCGGGCTACGGACTGTGTCAAAATCCCTTCTACATACAATGAAAGGAGTTGAATCCGCCCTAAAGGCTGTGTAAAAAAGATAAATCGTCGAGAAAATCAGGATTTTCTACCGATTTCCTATTTTTACTTTGCCTTTTACGGGCTTAATATCCTATGTCAAATATTCAAAATATGTCCCTCGAGGATATCATGGGAGAGCGCTTTGGTCGTTACTCCAAATACATCATTCAAGAGCGGGCCTTGCCAGACATTCGTGATGGCTTGAAACCCGTCCAACGCCGTATTCTTTATTCTATGAATAAAGATGGCAATACCTTTGATAAAGGTTTTCGTAAATCGGCTAAGTCTGTCGGTAATATCATGGGGAACTATCATCCTCACGGAGATAGTTCTATTTATGATGCCATGGTCCGTATGTCTCAGGACTGGAAAAACCGTGAGATCTTAGTAGAAATGCATGGTAACAACGGTTCTATGGACGGTGATCCACCTGCGGCTATGCGTTATACAGAAGCTAGACTATCCGAGATTGCTGGTCATCTCTTACGTGATATCGAGAAAAAAACAGTCCCTTGGGCCTGGAACTTTGATGACACTGAAAAAGAACCTACGGTCCTACCAGCAGCCTTTCCAAACCTTTTGGTCAATGGTGCAACAGGGATTTCCGCGGGTTATGCAACAGATATTCCACCTCATAATTTAGCTGAAGTCATTGATGCTGTTGTCTATATGATTGACCATCCTTCTGCTAAATTGGATAAATTGATGGAATTCCTGCCTGGGCCAGATTTTCCAACAGGAGCGATTATCCAAGGCAAGGATGAAATCCGAAAGGCTTATGAAACTGGTAAAGGACGCGTCGTTGTTCGTTCACGCACGGAAATTGAATCCCTTCGTGGTGGCAAGGAACAAATCATTATTACTGAAATTCCTTACGAAATCAATAAGGCAGTTTTGGTCAAGAAAATTGATGACGTCCGTGTCAATAATAAAGTTCCTGGCATTGCAGAAGTGCGTGATGAGTCTGACCGCGAGGGCTTGCGCATTGCTATCGAGCTCAAGAAAGACGCCGATACGCAAACCATTCTAAATTACCTCTTCAAGTACACAGATTTGCAGGTCAATTATAACTTCAACATGGTGGCTATTGACCATTACACACCAAAACAAGTTGGTCTTCAAAAAATCTTATCCAGCTACATCGCTCACCGTCGTGATGTGATTGTTGCGCGTTCTCAGTTTGATAAGGACAAGGCGGAAAAACGCCTTCATATTGTAGAAGGACTAATACGTGTTATATCTATCTTAGATGACGTGATCGCCCTTATCCGTGCTTCGGAAAATAAGACTGACGCCAAAGAAAATTTAAAAGTATCTTACGACTTTTCAGAAGAACAGGCAGAAGCAATTGTGACACTACAACTCTATCGTTTGACCAACACGGATATTGTGACCTTGCAAAATGAGGAAGCTGAATTGCGTGACTTGATTGCTACTTTATCTGCCATTATCGGTGATGAGCGTACCATGTACAACGTTATGAAACGTGAGCTTCGTGAGATTAAAAAGCAATTTGGTAACCCTCGTCGTTCTGACCTTGAAGCCCAAGCTGTCGCTATTGAAATCGATACGGCTAGTCTGATCGTTGAAGAAGAAAGCTTTGTCAGTGTTACACGTGGTGGGTATATCAAACGCACCAGCCCACGCTCATTCAATGCTTCAACAGTTGATGAACTAGGGAAGCGTGACGATGATGACTTAATTTTTTATACCCAGGCCAAGACCACCCAGCATCTCTTGCTGTTTACTAATAAGGGGAATGTCATATATCGTCCAGTCCATGAGTTACCAGATATTCGTTGGAAGGATATTGGCGAGCATCTTTCTCAAAATATTACTAACATTCATAATGATGAAGAAGTGCTCTATGCCGAAATTCTAGATAATTTTGATTCAGGGACTTATATGGCAGCTACCCAAGAAGGGCAAATCAAACGTTTTGAGCGTAAGGACTTATCCCCTTGGCGAACTTATCGCACAAAATCGGTTAAATTCGCTAAGCTAAAAAGTGAGACGGACAAGGTTGTCGCAGTGCAACCAATCACCTTAGAAAGTATCATGGTAGTCACACATAAAGGTTATGCCCTCCAATTTAGTGTAGATGATGTTCCGATTGTTGGGCCTAAAGCCGCTGGTGTAAAGGCAATTAATCTGAAAGCTGACGACCATGTTCAGAGTGTCTTTCTTTCCAATAGTTCGAGCTTCTATCTTCTAACGCAAAGAGGAAGTCTTAAGCGAATGAAGACATCTGATATTCCAGTGAGCAAGCGCGCTGGCCGTGGATTACAAGTTCTTAGAGAATTAAAATCTAAGCCGCACCGTGTTTTCCAAGCAGGACCTATCTATACGTCAGATGAAAATATCGGAGGAGAAATGGACCTCTTTTCAGCACCTGTTGAAAATGAGCAAGTTACGCTAGAAATTATGTCAGATACAGGGGAGATAAGAGAAATCGATTTAGTGGCTTTGCCTCTTTCAGAAAGAACGAGCAATGGTTCCTTTGTATCTGAAACTATTTCAGAACAAGGTGTTTTATCAGCAAAAATGGTTTGATAAAACTGGCCAGTAAGGTGATAAAGTGAAAGAAAAATTTGGATCTTTTCTGAATTTTTCTTTTTAAACAAAAGAATTGTCAGAATTTTACAAAAAACTATTGAAAACAATAATAAAATGAGCTATACTAGACAACAACTTTTAAAGAAAAGAGGTCGCTAATGGCAGTTGAACTAGATTGGGAAAACCTTGGGTTTTCATATCACAAATTACCTTATCGTTATGTTTCATACTTTAAAGATGGTAAATGGGATAAGGGTGAATTAACGGAAAATGCTACATTGACTCTTTCGGAAAGCTCACCAGCTCTCCACTATGGACAGCAGGCTTTTGAGGGGTTGAAAGCCTACCGTACAAAGGATGGAAGCATTCAATTATTTAGACCGGATAAAAATGCTGAACGTTTGCAAAATACTGCGGCTCGACTACTGATGCCACAAGTACCTACTGATAAGTTTGTTGAGGCTTGTAAAGCAGTAGTAAAAGCAAATCATGAGTATGTGCCACCTTATGGAACAGGCGGTACACTTTATTTACGTCCATTACTAATTGGTGTCGGTGATGTCATTGGTGTACATCCTGCCAATGAGTATATTTTTGTGGTATTTGCGATGCCAGTGGGCTCATACTTTAAGGGAGGACTCACACCAACTAATTTCATCGTATCAGAAGATTTTGACCGTGCAGCCCCTTATGGGACTGGAGCTGCTAAAGTCGGTGGTAACTATGCTGCCAGTCTTCTCCCAGGAAAGAAAGCAAAAGCAGCAGGTTTTTCTGACGTTATCTACCTTGATCCTGCTACTCATTCAAAAATTGAGGAAGTTGGTGCAGCAAATTTCTTTGGTATCACTGCAGATAACGAGTTTGTCACGCCGTTGAGTCCATCAATTTTGCCATCAATTACGAAATATTCGTTATTAGAACTCGCTGAAACACGCCTTGGTATGAAAGCAATCGAAGGTGACGTTCCTATCGATAATCTTGATCGCTTTGTTGAAGCTGGCGCTTGTGGAACAGCTGCGGTAATTTCACCAATTGGTGGCATTGAATATCGTGGGAAGTTACATGTCTTTTATAGTGAAACTGAAGTTGGTCCAGTAACTAAAAAATTGTACGATGAACTGGTAGGCATTCAATTTGGAGATGTTGAGGCGCCAGAAGGATGGATTGTTAAAGTGGAATGATAAGAACGAAGCTTGCACTCTTGCAAGCTCTTTTATTTTTCGGTAAAATACTTTCTAGTAAGATAAGGAGAAAATATGGTTTTTGACGTTAAGGCTAAAACCTATTCTGTGATTGAAATGAGTAAAAAAGATAAAAAAATAGAAATTCAAGTTAGCGATGCACAAGTAATTGTAAACAACCAAAAAGTAGATGGCTATCAGTTGCAAGCTGGGAAAAAAATAATTGGAGAGATTGCTGAATTAGATAATCGTTTTGCCATTGTTGAAAAAGAAACAGTGACAGAGTTTCATAAAACTCTAGATAGCGCAGTACAAGTCATCATCGCTAATTATAATTTAAACAATTAAAAGTAGGTAAACCTCTTGCAGCCTAACAAAAACTATGATAGAATAGTTTTTGTTGTTTGGAGAGATAGCGAAGTGGCTAAACGCGGCGGACTGTAAATCCGCTCCTTCGGGTTCGGGGGTTCGAATCCCTCTCTCTCCATGAGATAGGATACAAAGGACGTTAAGAAATCCGTATGAAAATAGGAAATTGACGAAGTGTGCCCAACACACAAGGAAGTTTATCTTTTTACTAGGATTTTGGTTTGTGTTCTATTCAGTTATTCAATTGGGGTATAGCCAAGCGGTAAGGCAAGGGACTTTGACTCCCTCATGCGTTGGTTCGAATCCAGCTACCCCAGTCATGGTATGTGGCAAAGCCTAATTGTCTTAGCGATCAGTTGTGCCCTTGCGAGTTACCTTGAGAAAATATATTGGTATCAAGAGTCAGAATAGGCTGGCTTTTGTTGGAGGATTTTTTAGAATGAATGAATTTGAAGATTTGCTAAACAGTGTTAGCGAAGTTAACCCTGGTGACGTTGTCACTGCAGAAGTTTTAACAGTTGATAATGAGCAAGCAAACCTTGTCATTGAAGGAACAGGTGTTGAAGCTGTTCTTACTCTTCGTGAGTTGACAAACGATCGTGACGCTGACATCAACGACCTTGTTAAAGCTGGCGAAACACTTGAAGTGCTTGTTCTTCGTCAAGTAGTTGGTAAAGATACTGATACAGTAACTTTCCTAGTATCTAAAAAACGTTTAGAAGCTCGCAAAGCATGGGACAAACTTGTTGGACGTGAAGATGAAGTTGTTACTGTTAAAGGCACACGTGCTGTAAAAGGTGGCCTTTCAGTGGAATTCGAAGGTCTTCGTGGCTTTATTCCAGCATCAATGATCGATACGCGCTTTGTTCGTAACACTGAACAATTCGTTGGTCAAGAGTTTGATGCAAAAATCAAAGAAGTTGATCCAGCTGAAAATCGTTTCATCTTGTCACGTCGTGATGTTGTTGAAGCAGAAGCTGCAGAAGCGCGTAAAGAAGTCTTCTCAAACATTGAAGAAGGATCAGTTGTTACTGGTAAAGTAGCTCGTTTGACTAGCTTTGGAGCTTTCGTTGACCTCGGTGGTGTTGACGGACTTGTACACGTTACTGAACTTTCTCATGAACGTAACGTTTCACCTAAATCAGTTGTTTCAGTTGGTGATGAAGTAGAAGTTAAAGTTCTTTCTATCGACGAAGAAGCAGGACGTGTGTCACTTTCACTTAAAGCAACTACACCTGGACCATGGGATGGTGTAGACCAAAAATTGGCTAAAGGTGATGTTATCGAAGGTAAAGTGAAACGTCTTACAGACTTTGGAGCTTTTGTTGAAGTGCTTCCAGGTATTGATGGCCTTGTTCACATTTCACAAATTTCACACAAACGTGTTGAAAATCCAAAAGATGTTCTTTCTGTAGGTCAAGACGTTACTGTTAAAGTTCTTGAAGTTGATTCTTCAGCAGAACGTGTATCACTTTCAATTAAAGCTCTTGAAGAGCGTCCAGCACAAGCTGAAGGTGAAAATAACAGTGAAAAACGTCAATCACGTCCACGTCGTCCAAAACGTGAAGCGAAACGTGACTATGAGTTGCCAGAAACTCAAACTGGTTTCTCAATAGCTGATCTTTTCGGTGATATTGAATTGTAATAGAAACAAACATAAAAAGCTTGCCTAGCAGGCTTTTTATTCTCTAGAGTCATTATATTATAAGATATGACTCTAGCTAACCACCTTTAGTGTAATGGATATCACGTAAGATTCCGGTTCTTGAGATGGGGGTTCGATTCCCTCAAGGTGGATAATAGCTAATGCCCCTTTTCTTAATAAAAGAGGGTATTATTTTTTCAACAAGATTAAGAAGCCTTCCCAGCTTTATTAAAATTTTATAGATTTTATGTCTTCGTGTAAGAGTGCACTGACAAGTTGAGTATCGTTGTTTATAGATTGTCTGAAATGAGCCAGATAGAGGGTTTTTCTGCTTTTATTCTGTATCACTTTGAGTTCTTAGCGATAATGATAAGGATATAACTTTGGTATTCTATTTTCTTTAGGCCTCAAAAATACTATTGTTTCCGATAGGTTAGGCCATTTTTATACGACATTCATTGATGTAGGTGATACAAACTTAAAAAAGTTTACCTGGCCATTGTGTAGCTTCTTAAATCATGCAATGACCCAAGGATACCATCATAGTGTTGGGGATTTCAATTATGTTGATTTGTGATAATGACCTATAAATAAGGTATTATAAGTTTTTTATTGTACAGGTCATCGATAATTTAAAGAATATAAAAAAGCGAGAAAACGGATATCCAATACTGTTTGCTCGTTTTTTTATATGTGATATGTGCTTTCCGATTCAACCTATTTGATGAGTACTCAACTTATTCTAATCCGGTTTGTTTCATGTCGGTTAATTTTTGATTGGTAAAAATTAATTCAATTTGTCTTACTTGATTTTTCCCTTGGAGGTTACTGGACCATAGTGCTTGAATGATTTCGCCATCAGAAGAGACAGCTTCTGACATGACATCTGGCTGTCCGAGAGCTTCAGTAGCCTGAGTGAATGTCATATCTTTATGGATCTTGTCGTCAAAGATTTTTTTAGTGATCGTTTGTTTACGATCAAATGAGAAATTAGAAATGGCTCTGGCAATAGTGCTGTTTTCATAAAGTTGTGCATTAACTTTGGCTTCTTCAATGTCCCAACTATAGACATCAAGCGTAACATCACCTGCAGGTTTTGTTGTATGCGAGCTTGGCTCACCATAGAGTGCTTTTAGCTCTTCTAGGGTAGAGCCTCCTTTGAAGTTATTTTCTGCTGATCCTGTCTTGATTTCATTAAACTTCAAACGAATGTTAGGATTTTGTAGGGGGCCTGTTTCGGATTGGAGTGTGGTTATTTCTTTCTTAGCTGGTGTCTTAGTCTCTTGTCCTTTAGATGAACAAGCTGATAATGTTAATAATGTGAGACCAAGTAAAGTGATTGGCAATAGTCGTTTTGTAATCATAAGTCTTCCTCTTTGATGTGTTACTTGATAATATTATAACACAAGTTTTATCTATGATATGTTGGAAATCAACTGGTATCAAAAAATCCCAAGTATTGTTACTCAGGATTAGATTATCATTTAAAACCATTTTTGCGCCCAGTCACCACCGTAGATCAAGATAGCACTATAAGCTACAATGGAGAAGGGTTTGGCTAACATAATGATTAGTAAGAAGCGTTTGACACTCATATTCGTTAAAGCGGTTATCATAACCATGACGTCTGCTGGGGCAAATGGAGCAGCCATGCTGAGGATGAAGAAATTCTCAAAGCCCTTACTTTCTAGACGTTTTTCGTAAGAGTAAAAGGTGTCCTCTTTAACAAAAAGTAAGATGAATTTGCGTCCGAATTTTTTGACTAATAGAAATAAAATAAAGCTACCGATAATAATACCAATGTAGTTATAGATAAAGCCACGCCACCAGCCAAAGACTAGAAAGCCAACAACCGTCGTGACCCCTCCAGGAATAACGGGGAATACCACTTGGATAATTTGTACAACAATAAAAATCAAAGGTCCTAGGACCTCGTATTTGACAACAACAGCTTTTAGCATATTGCTGTCATTTAAAATACCAATTCGGTAAAGCCAGATGATCAATAATCCAGTTGCTATTACTAATAATATTCCTAAAAACCGAATGAGTTTTTGTAATAGTAGGTAGCGTTTGCTATATTTCATTTCCATAGCTTAATCATACCACAATGGACTTTTTTTTGCTATTTGAAATCACATCTGATATACTATTATTATCACTTTTGTTTGGGGTCGTTACGGATTCGACAGGCATTATGTGGCATATTCTGCGACTCATCGTGCGGATGTAAAACGTCAGTTAAATATAACTGCAAAAAATAACACTTCTTACGCTTTAGCTGCCTAAAAACCAGCGGGTGTGACTTCCTTGAAATGGCTTGTGTTTTGAGTGAAGTTTTATTTTAGCAAGCTACGTTTAAGTATTGTCTAGCTACTTAAAAAGAGATGAATAGACTCGCTTAGTATAGGGTTGAGCTATGTGTCGATACTGAGTTAAATGAAGGCATAGCCTATAGTTGTAGACGAATATGATGGCAGGTGTTTGGACGTGGGTTCGACTCCCACCGGCTCCATTATTCCCTTATCAGAGATGATAGGGGTTTTCTTTTATTACTTTTTTCTTAAGTTAGTTTGATTACGCTGAGTCTCGGGAGAAGATTATGTTTGTACCATTAGAAACAAAGACGGTTTACACGTTCATGGAAAGTTTAATAGACATTGATACCTATATTTCCCGTGGTAAAGAGCTCGGTTACCGTTCTTTAGGGATAATGGATCGCGATCATTTGTATAGTGCCTATCATTTTATTAAAAAGGCTAAGGAGAATGGTATCCAGCCTCTAGTAGGGCTTTCGACAGCTTTGATGTATGGTGGTAGTACGATTGAGTGCCGCTTTCTTGCTTTAAATAGCACAGGTTATAGGAATCTGATGAAGCTATCTACCGAGATCATGTCTGCTAACCGCGATTTGGAAAGGCTTGTACCATTTTTGGATCAAGTGCTCTGCATCATTCCGTATGATGAGCAGTTAGAAAAGATCACATTTCCCATTGATTATCACATTGGGGTTTATCCAGATTCTCCTCAAAAAGATTATGACAAACCGATCATTCCTCTATATCCTGTCAATAGTTTTGAGGACTCTGAAAAGGAGACCTTACAGGTCTTAACAGCCATTAAAGATAATGTGCCGTTGAGTGATGTGCTTCCTGATAAAGGTTCAACAGCTTTAAAGGACAGTCAGAGTTTAACGTCTCTTTTTCAGGAGCGTTTTCCGGAGAGTTTAAGCAATCTTGAAGAGATAATTTCTGACATTACTTATCATTTTGATAAACACCTCAAATTACCGCGGTTCAATCGAGATAAGGAAGCAGTTGTTGAGTTACGAGAAAGGACTTATCAAGGATTACGTGATAAAGGAATTGATAGCCCGGTCTATCGTAAACGTTTGGAAAAAGAATTGGTGATCATCCATGATATGGGATTTGATGATTATTTTTTGATTGTTTGGGATCTCTTAGCCTTTGGACGTCAGCGTGGTTATTACATGGGAATGGGACGGGGGTCAGCGGCAGGTAGTCTAGTAGCTTATGCCCTATCAATCACAGGCATTGATCCGATAAAAAACCAATTGCTATTTGAGCGATTTTTAAATGCTGAACGTTATAGCATGCCCGATATCGATATCGATTTGCCTGATATTTATCGAAGTGATTTTTTACGTTATGTGAGAGATCGTTATGGCTCAGATCATGCTGCTCAAATTGTGACTTTTTCAACTTTTGGTGCCAAACAGGCTATTCGAGATGTTTTTAAACGTTTTGGCGCTAGTGAGCATGAGTTATCTGCCATCACCAAGAAGATTTCTTTTCGTGATCATTTGACAAGTGTTTACGATAAGAATCTGGCATTTAGGCAAATCATTACTAGTAATCCGGAGTTTCAAAGAGCTTTTGCGATTGCTAAACGTATCGAAGGAAATCCGCGACAGACATCTATCCATGCCGCAGGTGTTGTTATGAGCGACGATCTCCTAACAGATCATATTCCTCTGAAGACTGGCGAGGAAATGATGATTACCCAGTATGATGCGGGAGCAGTGGAAGCCAATGGCTTGCTAAAAATGGATTTTTTAGGACTGCGAAATCTCACTTTTGTGCAGAAAATGAAAGAAGCGCTGTCCAAAGAGCTCGGTCAAGACTTTGTGATTGAATCCATTGATTTAGAAGACCCTAAAACGCTAGCCTTATTCGCAGCTGGTCGAACCAAGGGGATTTTTCAGTTTGAACAAGCTGGAGCTATATCCTTATTGAAGCGCATCAAACCTGAAACATTTGAGGAAGTAGTAGCGACTACTAGTCTGAATAGACCAGGTGCCAGTGACTATATTGATAATTTTATTGCGCGTAAATATGGTAAGGAGAAAGTTGATTTGATTGATCCGATAGTAGCGCCTATTTTAGAGCCAACCTATGGGATCATGCTGTATCAGGAGCAGGTCATGCAGATTGCACAAGTATTTGCAGGCTTTACTTTGGGTAAGGCGGATCTGTTACGGAGGGCCATGTCAAAAAAGAACGCTGCTGATATGCAGCTGATGGCGTCTGATTTCTTACAAGGTGCCGAAAAACTTGGGCGTGATCCAGAAACAGCTGAGCGGTTATTTGGTATGATGGCAAAATTTGCAGGCTACGGCTTTAACCGTAGTCATGCCTTTGCCTATTCGGCTTTGGCTTTTCAATTAGCTTATTTTAAGGCTCATTATCCCGCTATCTTTTTTGATGTCATGCTCAATCATTCTAGTGGCGACTATTTATTAGATGCCTTAGAGTCAGGGTTTACCTTAGCCAAATTAACGATTAACCAAATTCCTTATACAGACAAGTTGTCGCAAGGACATATTTATCTTGGTTTAAAAAATATTAAGGGACTTCCGAGAGATATGGCTTTTTGGATCATCGAAAATCGTCCTTTTTCAGGAATCGAGGATTTTCTAACGCGTCTACCACAGCAGTTTCAAAAAACGGACCTTCTCTTGCCCTTGATCCAAATAGGCTTGTTCGATAATTTTGAGAGCAATCGCCACAAAGTTGAAGCCAATCTCGATCACTTGATGTTATTTGTCCAAGAATTAGGTAGTCTCTTTGCAGAGTCATCATATAATTGGCAAGAAGCGTCTGACTACTCAGATGCCGAAAAGTACCAGCAAGAAATGGCCATTCTCGGTGTTGGGTTAAGTCCGCATCCCTTAAAAGAACTGATGGCGCACAGTTCACGATCGTTTACCCAAATTGAGCAATTGGTACCGAATGTCCATGTTACTCTACTTGCACAAGTGACAGGCATTCGCGTGATTCGAACGAAGACAGGTCAGCAAATGGCTTTCTTAAAAATAACCGATACGCATCACTCTCTAGATGTGACAGTTTTCCCAGAAACCTATCAGAAGCTAGCGCGTCAAATTAAAGAAGAAGCGATTTATTATTTAATGGGTAAAACACAGGAACGAGATGGACGTATACAACTGATCTTGAACGGATTGGAGCAAGCTACAACAGAAAAGTATTGGATCCAATTACAAAATCATGACCACGATAAAATTGTGGCTAGGATTTTAAAACAGTATCCAGGAAATATTCCCGTTGTTTTGCATTATCAAGATAGTCATGAGACCCTTCAAAGCCAAACTTATTTTGTTTCAAAAACTTCAGAACTTGATGAAATGTTGCGTGACTATGTTATGAAAACGGTTTTTCGTTAAATAATGACGGAAATGCTCCCGTTTCAGGCCTTAGTATGCTATAATGAAGAAGTTAAAAATGTAAAAGGAGTAACATGCAAAATGAAACGTATTGCTGTTTTAACTAGTGGTGGTGACGCTCCTGGTATGAACGCTGCCGTTCGTGCGGTAGCTCGTAAAGCAATTGCGGAAGGTATGGAAGTTTACGGTATTAACCGTGGTTATGCCGGCATGGTAGCAGGAGATATTTTCCCGCTAGAAGCTGGTACAGTGTCAAACACACTATCACGTGGTGGTACTTTCCTCCAATCTGCCCGCTATCCTGAATTTGCAACCCTTGAGGGACAACTTAAAGGTATTGAACAATTAAAAAAACTTGGCATTGAAGGTGTTGTCGTTGTAGGTGGAGATGGTTCTTACCACGGGGCTATGCGCCTAACAGAACATGGTTTCCCAGCGATTGGTCTTCCAGGAACTATCGATAACGATATTGTTGGTACAGACTATACGATCGGTTTTGATACAGCAGTCAACACAGCTGCTGAAGCATTGGACCGTATCCGTGACACTTCTGCTTCACATGACCGTACTTTCGTTGTTGAGGTAATGGGACGTAATGCTGGAGATATTGCACTTTGGGCAGGTATTGCTTCTGGTGCTGATCAGATTATCATCCCTGAAGAAGAATATCATATCGCTGATGTTGTAGCTAAAATTAAAGATGGCTATGAAAACAAAAACAAAAACCATCACATTATTGTTTTAGCTGAAGGTGTTATGAGCGGAGATGAGTTTGCTGCTAAACTCAGAGAAGCTGGCGACACTAGTGACTTACGTGTCACTAATTTAGGACACCTTCTCCGTGGTGGTACCCCAACAGCTCGTGACCGTGTACTTGCTTCATGGATGGGAGCACATGCTGTTGAGCTATTGAAAGCCGGTAAAGGTGGTCTTGCTGTTGGTATCCACAATGAGGAATTAGTAGAGAGTCCAATTCTTGGTACTGCTGAAGAGGGTGCTTTGTTTAGCCTTGATGGTGACAAGATTGTAGTTAACAATCCACATAAAGCACGCCTAGATTTTGCTCAATTAAATAGAGATTTAGCAAACTAGTCTTTGTATTGTACCTCATAAATTAAGAAATCGTCGGTAATCGACAAAAATAAAGGGAGTTTTTATATATCATGATGAATAAACGTGTCAAAATTGTTGCAACACTTGGTCCAGCGGTTGAAACCCGTGGTGGTAAACGTTTCGGAGAAGATGGATATTGGAGTGAGCAACTAGATGTTGAAACGTCTGCAGCTAAAATTGCTGAGTTAATCGAAGCAGGAGCTAACGTTTTCCGTTTCAACTTCTCACATGGTGATCATGAAGAGCAAGGTGCTCGTATGGCTACTGTACGTCGTGCTGAAGAATTAGCACGTCAAAAAGTTGGTTTCCTTCTTGATACAAAAGGACCAGAAATGCGTACAGAATTGTTTGAAGGCGATGATAAAGAGTTTTCATACACAACAGGTGAACAAATCCGTGTTGCTACCGCTCAAGGTCAAAAATCAACTCGTGATGTTATTGCATTGAACGTGGCAGGTGCGCTTGACATCTACGATGAAGTATCAGTTGGTAATACTATTCTTATCGACGATGGAAAACTTGGTTTGCGTGTTCTTGAAAAAGACATTGCAAAACGTGAATTTATTGTTGAAGTTGAAAACGACGGTATTATTGCTAAACAAAAAGGTGTTAATATCCCTAACACTAAAATTCCTTTCCCAGCGCTTGCTGAACGTGATAACGCTGATATTCGTTTTGGTCTTGAACAAGGTCTTAACTTTATCGCTATCTCATTCGTACGTACTGCAAAAGACGTTGAAGAAGTTCGTGCGATCTGTAAAGAAACTGGTAACGAACATGTTCAATTGTTTGCGAAAATTGAAAACCAACAAGGTATCGACAATATTGATGAAATCATTGAAGCTGCTGATGGTATCATGATCGCTCGTGGTGACATGGGTATCGAAGTACCGTTTGAAATGGTTCCAGTCTTCCAAAAAATGATCATCACTAAAGTTAATGCTGCGGGTAAAGCTGTTATCACAGCAACTAATATGCTTGAAACAATGACTGGCAAACCACGTGCAACACGTTCTGAAGTATCTGATGTCTTCAACGCTGTTATTGATGGTACTGATGCGACAATGCTTTCAGGAGAATCAGCAAACGGTAAATACCCTGTTGAGTCTGTTCGCACAATGGCAACAATCGATAAAAATGCACAAACACTTCTTAATGAGTATGGTCGTTTAGATTCTTCTAAATTCCCACGTAACAACAAAACAGATGCTGTTGCATCAGCTGTAAAAGATGCATCACACTCAATGGATATCAAATTAGTTGTTACCATTACAGAATCTGGAAATACAGCTCGCGCCATTTCTAAATTCCGTCCAGATGCAGACATCTTGGCTGTTACTTTTGATGAAAAAGTACAACGTGCTTTGATGATGTATTGGGGTGTTATCCCAGTCTTGACAGCTAAACCAGGTTCAACAGATGATATGTTTGAATTGGCTGAAAAAGTAGCTCTTGAAACTGGACTTGTTCAATCAGGTGACAATATCGTTATCGTTGCTGGTGTACCAGTTGGTTCAGGTGGTACAAACACAATGCGTATTCGCACTGTAAAATAAGAATTAATTAAAAAGCCTATCATATCAAGGATTGATCTTTGATTGGTAGGTCTTTTTTTTATTTTGGGGTATAACTATGAGGAGAATTCATTGATAATATCCACTACCTTGTCTTATGTTTTATCGTTACTAAAACGATTATTTCAAAATAGCAGGAGAGATGATATAGCTATTCTGAAGGTATAGGCGTTGTATTTCAGATGTCATGTAAATTTTCCCAGTTCTAGCTTTAGTCTCAAATGTTAGATGACTGAGTGGGCTGTTTAAACAAGCTAATATCGCAGTCATCGGAGTGGGTAGCGTAGTTTGCGAATAGGGGCTTAATTGCGAATTTTATCAATCGTGGATTAATCTGAGTGAACAGCATTTTTTGATTTCCCAACTCGGATAGGTGCTCAGATTAATGATGTGAAGCGGAAAGTCTTTTTGCGTGCGCTATGCTCACAATAACAATTATTTTGGTGAATCTCATAATGAAGCTCTTATATCTTGTTGTCGGTGTTTGGAGAATGACTCAAAAGGTTCCTCTACTTTTTTTATGGTGCCAAAAATGGTATAATAAATACAACAAGGAGAAATTATGGTAAAACGCGATCTCATTCGAAACAGTATTTTGGCGCTGATTATCGGCGTTATTGCTATTTTAGCAACTGCTTTTTATTTTTCAACTTATAAGGTTACAGCATTAGATAGCAATCGGTTTGTGAGTGAAAAGGATGTTCTGATTTACAACAAGCAGCAATCCCCTAAAATTGATGATTTTGTCATTTATGAGGTTGATGGCGATTTGCATATGAGTCGTGTGATTGCTGAAGGCGGTGATCAGGTGACTTCTATGGATGACGTTCTTTATGTCAATAACAAAATTAAGTCAGAGGCTTATTTGGAGCCCTTGAAGGCAGATTATTTGACTGAAGTGAATCACCAAGCTAACTTCACGGTTGATTTTACCCTGCAGATGATTTCAAAATCTTTGCAAAAGACGATTCCAGAAGAAGATTACTTGGTTCTGAATGATAATCGTCAAAATACTAAGGATAGTCGTCAGTATGGCTTGATTCATCAGTCCCAGATAAAGGGAGTGGCGATGTTTAATCTATTTCCTTTGGAGAAATTTGGTTTTTTAGATACGAAATAAGGTGACAGGGTTGAGCTACTTGCTCAGCCCTATTTATTTGCTAGTGTAAAATGATGATGGTGGTGCTTTTACTTTAAGCATTTATACCTATTGCCAAGCAGCGTGCCGACTATGTTAACGATTGATTAATAGCACACTAGTATTAGAGGATGTTCAACGTTGTGGTGTTTGGCATATGTTTTCATTCAAGAGAAGTGTCAGGACAAGGGTCTGCTTAGAAGTAGGTGTTTTCTGCTCTCGTTTGAAAGTTTACAAAAGACAAATGACTATACCAATTTTTGTATTGACTTTATGATTGTAACGGTATATACTATTCCTGTATCATTTTTAGGGTATAGATGACTATACCAATTTAGTTTTAAAGGAGGGTGGTTGTTTAGCAACCACAGAATTATTATATGTGCGGAATTGTTGGTGTTGTTGGAAATCGTAATGCAACTGATATTTTAATGCAAGGTCTTGAAAAGCTAGAATACCGTGGCTATGATTCAGCTGGTATTTATGTTGCGAATGGTCATAAGTCTAGTCTTGTCAAATCAGTTGGTCGTATTGCTGATTTGCGTGCTAAAATTGGTATTGATGTTGCTGGTAGCACAGGTATTGGTCACACACGTTGGGCAACGCATGGTCAAGCAACAGAAGATAATGCCCATCCTCATACATCAGCTACGGGACGTTTTGTGTTAGTGCATAATGGTGTGATTGAAAACTATCTTCAGATCAAAGAGCAATACCTTGCTGGTCATGACTTAAAAGGGCAAACAGATACTGAAATTGCTGTTCATTTAATTGGTCAATTTGTTGAAGATGGTTTGTCAGTTCTTGAAGCTTTCAAAAAAGCGTTGTCAATCATCGAAGGGTCATATGCGTTTGCCTTGGTGGACTCTGAAGATACGGATACAGTTTATGTTGCTAAAAACAAATCACCACTTTTGATTGGTTTGGGTGATGGTTACAACATGGTTTGTTCAGATGCTATGGCTATGATTCGTGAAACATCTGAATTTATGGAAATCCATGATAAAGAAATGGTTATTTTGACCAAAGATTCAGCTACTGTAACGGACTATGAAGGTAATGAAATCGAGCGCGGATCATACACCGCTGAACTTGACCTTTCAGATATCGGTAAAGGGACTTACCCATTCTACATGCTTAAAGAAATCGATGAGCAGCCTACTGTGATGCGTAAATTGATTTCAACCTATGCTGATAGCGAAGGTAATATGAACATCGATCCAGCTATCGTTAAATCTGTACAGGAAGCTGATCGTATCTACATTCTTGCAGCGGGAACATCTTATAACGCTGGTTTTGCCTCAAAAACGATGCTTGAAAAATTGACTGATACACCAGTTGAGCTTGGTGTTGCTTCTGAGTGGGGTTACAATATGCCACTTCTTAGTGAAAAACCAATGTTTATCTTGCTCAGCCAATCAGGTGAAACGGCTGATAGTCGTCAAGTACTGGTTAAAGCTAATGAAATGGGAATTCCAAGTTTGACGGTGACAAACGTTCCTGGTTCAACTTTGTCACGTGAAGCGACTTACACCATACTTCTTCACGCTGGACCTGAAATTGCAGTTGCTTCTACAAAAGCCTATACAGCTCAAGTCGCAGCCTTGGCCTTCTTGGCAAAAGCTGTTGGCGAAGCCAATGGTAAAGCAGAAGCGCTTGACTTTGATTTGGTTCATGAGTTGTCATTGGTTGCACAATCTATTGAAGCAACACTTTCTGAAAAAGATATGATTGCTGAAAAAGTTGAAAAACTGCTTTCGACAACACGAAATGCTTTCTACATTGGCCGTGGTAATGATTACTATGTTGCCATGGAAGCATCACTCAAATTGAAAGAAATTTCATACATCCAATGTGAAGGATTTGCTGCGGGTGAGTTAAAACACGGTACCATTTCATTGATTGAAGATGGAACACCAGTTATCGGTTTGATTTCATCAAGTGAACTGGTTGCAGCCCATACTCGTGGTAATATCCAAGAAGTAGCAGCTCGTGGGGCACATGTTCTTACTGTGGTCGAAGAAGGGCTAGAGCGTGAGGGTGATGACATTGTTGTCAATAAGGTGCATCCATTCCTTGCGACAATTGGTATGGTTATCCCGACACAGTTGATTGCTTACTACGCATCACTTCAACGTGGTCTTGATGTTGATAAACCACGTAACCTTGCTAAGGCTGTTACAGTAGAATAAGCTAATTTAATAAGGAAAAATGTCTGATTTGTGTCAGGCATTTTTTTGACACAAAAAATGTGCCAAAGTTTGAGTATTTTAGAAAGCGCTTAAATGATAAGATAAAGAGGTAAAAAACTTAGGAGGCGTTCTTATGGAACAACAATCGTCATTGAAAGTGAAGATCCAGAAACTTGGAACAACCCTTTCTAATATGGTTATGCCTAATATTGGGGCGTTTATTGCATGGGGAGTTATCACAGCTTTATTTATTGAGGCTGGTTATCTACCCAATGAGAAGTTAGCGACTATTGTCGGACCGATGTTGACCTACCTTCTTCCGATTTTGATCGGGTATACGGGTGGTTATAATGTCTATGGTCAACGCGGAGGTGTCGTAGGTGCTATTGCAACCTTTGGTGCTGTTGCTGGGTCTACAGTACCGATGTTTATTGGGGCTATGATCATGGGGCCACTTGGTGGTTGGTTGATTAAGAAATTCGATGAAAAATTCCAATCAAAAATTCCAACTGGATTTGAAATGTTGGTTAATAATTTTTCAGCTGGTTTAATTGGATTTGGACTTGTATTAATCGCCTTCTTTGCGATTGGACCTGTTGTCGCCACCTTGACCGGCTTGGTTGGTGATGGTGTGCAAGCTATCGTTGATGCTAAGCTCTTACCAATTGCTAACTTGATTATTGAACCAGCTAAGGTTCTCTTCTTGAATAATGCGCTTAACCACGGGATCTTTACACCGCTTGGTACCGAACAAGCGGCAGAAACTGGTAAATCTATCCTTTACCTTCTTGAAGCAAACCCTGGACCAGGTCTTGGTATTCTTCTTGCCTATGGTATTTTTGGAAGAGGTTCTGCTAAAGCCTCATCATGGGGAGCAATGGTTATCCATTTCCTAGGTGGTATCCACGAAATCTACTTCCCATACGTTATGATGAAACCGGCTATGTTCTTAGCAGCGATTGCAGGTGGTGTAACTGGTACCTTTACCTTCCAACTTCTTGGTGCAGGTTTGGCATCGCCATCTTCACCAGGTTCAATCATTGCTATTATGGCTATGGCACCTAAAGGTTTTGGGCCCCACTTAGTGGTTCTTGCTGGGGTATTTGCGGCAGCAGCAGTCTCTTTCCTCGTAGCTTCATTGATTCTCAAAACGGATAAATCTACAAGTGATGACCTAGCGGAAGCACAAGCAATAACGGCAGCAGCTAAGGCGCAATCAAAAGGTCAAGAAACTTCAGCGAAATCAGCACCAATCACAGAAGATATCTCAGGGACATCAATTGATCAAATTATTTTTGCCTGCGATGCAGGCATGGGAAGTTCGGCTATGGGTGCTTCAATTCTTCGCGATAAGGTGAAAAAAGCAGGCCTTACTATTCCTGTCACTAATAAAGCTATTTCAAATCTTACAGATGTTGATCGTACTTTGATTGTCACTCAGGAAGAGCTTGCCCCACGTGCTTACCAACGGACCCCGCGTGCAGCCCACGTTTCTGTCGATAATTTCTTGGCAAGTCCTAAATATGATGAAATTGTGGCACTTTTAGCAAATGAAACGATCTCTTCACCTCGTCCAGTTAAAGAAGAGACAACTGAGACTATCCAACAAGTTGATCTTAGCCACATTGACGAAGTTGTCTTTGCTTATGGTCAGTCAGAAGGATCTGCTACAATGGGACAATCAACGCTATCAGCCATCTTCAAGAATAAGGGTGTCGGCATTCCTGTCTCTAAAGCTAATTATGCTGATTTGGGTCGCTTTAATGCCAAAAATATTCTTGTAGTCACCACGATTGCTAATCAATCGCAAGCACAAGCGGCAGCACCAAATGCCCAGTTACTTGTCGTTGATAGTCTTGTGACAACACCAGAGTATGATAAGATGGTTGAGAGAATGTATAAGTAAATCTCTGATCGTCAGGTTATGGGAAACTTAGCTGCTCCAACCTTTTGACAGGATTGAAAGTCTAACGAAAAAAGTAGTATAATGAGCACATGCTATTAACCAAAAGAGAAGAACAGTTATTGAAAGCTTTCCAAGAATATGGGAAGCTTTCGATTAATCAGATGACAGATATCTTACAAGTGTCTAAACGCACGACATACCGAACGATTACCGATTTAACGGAGAGCTTGGACACTATTCAAGTGAGCATTCTTAAAGAATCTGGAAAATATTATTTACACGGTCAATTAGATCGCTTAACGACCTTTGAATCACAGGAATCCTTTTCTCGTGAGGAAAGATTATCATGGATTTGCCTCATGCTCTTGTTAGAAGATGAGGGATTGACAAATGAAGCATTACAAACGACATTTTTAGTGAGTAATGTGACGATTATTCAAGATGTTGCTCAAATTGAGGAGCGATTGAAACAGTTCGACCTGATCCTCAACCGGCAGCACAAGGGGTATCAATTAGTTGGTGATGCTGGAACCAAGCGTTGGTTGGCTGCGGTTATCTTGACAGATGTCTATGCTGTTGCTGATTTCAAGCGCTTAGCGGATGTGACCTTTCCTCAATTCGATGTGGCTCAATTTCAAGTGGCACAACAAGTTTTTCAAGAAGAAGTTGAAAATATACCGGAATGCGATACTAAGATGGGACACTTTTTGATTGTGCTGCTTAGCTTGGCCAATGTGAACACCTTGGAGACTAAAACCTATGCTATCAGTCGCATGGCTATGGATATCACGCAATCCTTGTTTAGGTCTTATGCCAAATTAATAGGTCGTTTCTATAGTCTTCAAGAAATTTTATATTTTGCTAGTCGGTTAGATGAGTTCGTGATCAAAAGGCAACCTGTTCCCTTGTTTCAAGAGCAGGTAGATAGTGAATTTTATTATAATATTTCCAATTTGATTGATAAGGTGTCACTGTATACCAAAATTAATTTTGCGAAAGATCAAGTGTTATTTAAATTCTTGTTCAATCATGTCCGGCTCAGTCTGGCAGTTCCTGAAATGTTTAGAGAAACCAGTAACCCGGCAGTCACTCACCACGCTTTGAAACAATCGAGTTATCTTCATCGTGTCATTACCTTATTGATAAAAGATATTTTTCCACCATACTTACAAACACAGAATGAGTTCGAGCTTATTACCTTGCATTTCGCATCGAGTTTGAGGAGGAGTCCCGATATCTATCCGGTGAGATTGCTGTTATTGACCGATGAACGGCCTTTGGCAAGAGAACTTTTGATGACCCGTATTCGTCATTTAGCACCATTTATTGAGCGGTTAACAGTTAAATCATTAAGCCAGTATGAAACGTCAGACGATCGTCTCTATGATGCCATTTTGACGACACGACCCTCGACAGAAGGGCACTATTACATCCCGATTTTTCCAGATGGAAAGGCCTTGCTTGAGTTACAAGACTATCTTCAAGATGTGCAAGAAAATCGAGATATTGTTATGAGAGAGGCATTGCCAGAGGAATCGTCTTATGACAGTCAAGAATACTTGCGTGCGGCGCATGAACTTCTCTCAACCTTTTCGCTCTTTCAAGTAGATAATGCTAAGCATTTTGATCAAAGTGTAGCAACCATAGTGGCTCAATTACCTGGTATTAGCGACACAAACTATTTAACGCAGAAGTTGATTCAGCGCTTTCACCAGAGTCCTATGGCGATACCAGATACGGGTTTGATGCTCTTACACACGCAGTCTCATACCGTCGAAACATCGGGTTTTTATATCTGTGATTTAACAAAAACGATTTCTGCTGTTTCGATGAATCAGCAAACAGAGAACGTTAGCCGTGTCTTGATAATGTTGACTAAAACTTCTGAAAATGACAGTGTGCGCGACTTGATGACGGCAATCGGCCAATCCATTATTGAAAACCATCTCTATACTGAGATTTACAAAACGGGGAATAAAGCGATTATTTATCAGCTCCTCAATCAGATATTTACCAACAAGATCAAACAATTGGAGAATTAATATGCAATTTGATAAACAACTGATTAAATTAAATCAATCTTTTGAAACGAAAGAAGATGCCATCCGTTATTGCGGTGAATTACTTCGCGATGGTGGCTATGTCAAACCTGACTACATCGATGCAATGATCACACGAAACGAAGAACTATCTGTTTATATGGGGAATTTTATTGCCATTCCTCATGGTACTGATGATGCTAAAAAAGAAGTGCTCAAATCAGGTATTACAGTCGTTCAAGTGCCTAAAGGGGTTAATTTTGGTACAGAGGACAGCCCTCAAGTTGCAACTGTCTTGTTTGGCATTGCAGGTATTGGAGATGAGCATTTGGAAATGATTCAAAAAATTTCCATATTCTGTGCTGATGTTGACAATGTGGTCAAATTAGCGGATGCTCAGAGTGAAGATCAAGTCGTTCAGTTATTGAATGGTGTTGAGTAGGGAGGAGTTATTATGAAAAAAGCGGTACATTTCGGTGCTGGAAATATCGGACGCGGTTTTATTGGAGAAGTTTTAGCAGTGAATGATTTTGCAATTGCTTTTGTCGATGTTAATGAAACCATTATCGATGCCTTAAATAGTCGCCATTCTTATGAAATTGAGATTGCAGAGGATGGCAAACGTCGCATTGCGGTCTCTCATGTTTCAGGGATTAATAATTCCAAAAATCCTGCTGATGTGATTGCAGCAGTCGCTGAAGCAGATCTGATCACGACAGCGATTGGGCCTAATATTCTCCCATTTATTGCAGAACTTATTGCAGAAGGCCTTAAAGTTCGTCAAGAATCTGGAAAAACCCAAGCGATTGATGTGCTAGCTTGTGAAAATATGATCGGTGGCTCACAGTTTTTATACGAAGAAGTCAAAAAATACTTGTCAGAAGATCGGTTGGCTTATGTTGATGAGTACGTCGGTTTCCCTAATGCTGCCGTGGACCGCATTGTACCGGCGCAAACACATGAGGATCCTTTGTTTGTTGTGGTAGAACCTTTTAAAGAATGGGTGGTTGAGACCAGCCGCATGAAAAACCCAAGCTTAAAATTAGAAGGTGTTCATTACGAAGAGGATTTGGAACCTTTTATCGAGCGAAAACTCTTTTCGGTCAACTCAGGTCATGCCACATCAGCTTATTCAGGTGCTTACTATGGTGCAAAAACGATTTTGGAGGCTCTTCAAAACAACGACGTCAAGCGGCAACTGCAAGCGGTTTTAGCAGAGATTCGTTCCTTGCTCATCGCTAAATGGCAATTTGATGATGCGGATTTAGCAGCTTATCATGATGTTATCATTAGTCGATTCGAGAATCCATATATCGTTGATGATGTGGTTCGTGTAGCACGCACACCGATTCGCAAACTGGGTTATGACGAGCGGTTTATTCGTCCAATTCGTGAACTAAAAGACCGTGGGTTAGACTACAGTCATCTCTTACAAACAGTTGCCTATGTTTTCCATTATCAGGATGCTAATGATGAGCAAAGTTTAGAATTACAGCAATTGTTGGCACAAGAGCCTTTGGAAGATGTTATTGCCAAAGTCACTGGTTTGAGCGATCAAGCTCTGATCACTGAAATTGCAGATAGCGTTAAGCGTTTAGAGTAATAATGGTTAACTAAAGCTATCTTACGGAGCTATTTGAGAATACAAGGTATTAACAAAATGACTCTATCCCTATTTTAGATGATTAATCACTGTGCTGAGTTGTCCATTGGAATGCTAAACAGCAGTAGGATAGGGTTCGGCTCAAGAACTAAAGGCAAATCATTTCTCAAAAATACAGTGTATCTACATTTAGAGGTTGGACTTGATGTCCAACCTTTTTGATGTCGCAAAATAGTGCTTTATATCAATCATTTGATAAAAGACATGTACCACCTTTGGAAGATAAACTTAGGGATTATTGACATCACCATTTATTTTGCTGCCCTGATACTGATAGTTCCCTTTTTCAGTGCTTGTCAAAAAGGGATTTCTAAAGTAAAATAAACAAATATAGAATTGTAACATATGAAAGTAGGAAAAAACATGATCCCAAATTGCCCTAAATGCCAATCAGAGTATGTCTATGAAGACGGTCATTTACTCGTTTGTCCAGAATGTGCCTATGAATGGTCACCAGAAGACGTTGTTGAAGAAGAAGGTCTGGTTGTCAAAGATAGTAACGGAACCGTACTCAGCGATGGTGACTCAGTGACTGTCATTAAAGACTTGAAAGTCAAAGGTGCTCCCAAAGATATCAAGAAAGGGACTCGTGTGAAAAATATTCGCCTAGTAGAAGGTGATCATAATATTGATTGTAAGATCGATGGTTTCGGAGCGATGTCCTTGAAATCAGAATTCGTTAAGAAACTGTAATTTAGTCAGTTATTTAAATATTGTATTTTATTGATATTTTTTTAATGAAAACAGTAAAAAAATAACTATTTTCTTCAAAAAACGTCTAGTTTTTGATATAATATACAGAAATATAATTTTTTGGAGTCTTTTATGACCTATTTATCACAGGTATTACCTAGTTTGATTGAAGGAACGGCTATTACGCTACAAGTTTTTTTCATCGTCATTCTTCTTTCTATACCAATTGGAGCTATCCTTGCCTTTATCATGCAGCTCAAGTTTAGACCACTTGAGTGGTTGATCACTTTATATATTTGGGTAATGCGAGGAACCCCTCTTTTGCTCCAATTAATTTTCTTTTACTATGTTTTACCAAGTGTAGGTGTGACGATGGATCGCATGCCTGCAGCGATTCTAGCCTTTACTTTAAATTACGCGGCCTATTTTGCTGAAATCTTCCGTGGTGGGATTGAAGCTATTCCAAAAGGTCAGTATGAAGCGGCTAAGGTTTTAAAGTTTAGCCAAATCCAGACAATCCGCTATATCATTTTGCCTCAAGTTTTTAAAATTGTTTTGCCAAGTGTTTTCAACGAAATTATTAATTTGGTAAAAGATTCCTCTCTTGTTTATGTATTAGGAGTGGGAGATTTGCTATTGGCAAGCAAGACAGCTGCCAACCGTGATGCGACTTTGGCACCGATGTTTATTGCAGGAGCGATTTATCTCATCTTGATTGGGATTGTGACGATCATTTCCAAAAAGGTTGAAAAAAAATTCAATTATTACCAGTAACAGAATCTTTGTTAAGATAGGCTTGCTTAGTAAACCAGAGTCGAATCGTCACAGGATAGTTGATATTACTGAACTGCCAATTTGCATGACAAAGGCTTAGTTATTGTCGGTGAAGCATTGCTATTTGAATGAAGAAGTGGCCATGAGGTCGTATTAGAAAGGAAGCCAGATGTTAGAATTAAAGAATATCTCTAAGTCTTACGGCTCAAAAGTGATTTTTAAAAATTTCAATTTGACAATATCTGAGGGTCGTATTTTGGCCTTAGTTGGTCCGTCTGGTGGAGGTAAAACGACTCTGCTTCGTATGCTAGCTGGATTAGAAAAAGTCGACTCTGGTCAAATCATTTACAACGGTGAGGCGGTTAGCATTGATCACCTTGAAGAACGAAATTTACTAGGCTTTGTGTTTCAGGATTTTCAATTATTTCCGCACATGACAGTGCTTGAGAATTTAATCTTATCACCTATGAAAACCATGGGTACCCCAAAAGAAGCTGCCAAACAAAAGGCGATTGAGCTCTTAACACGCTTAGGATTGGGGGAACATGTTGAGGTGTATCCCCATTCTCTATCTGGCGGTCAAAAACAAAGGGTCGCCCTAGCGCGTGCGATGATGATAGATCCGCAGGTTATTGGTTATGATGAACCAACCTCAGCCTTGGATCCTGAACTTCGTAAAGAAGTGGAACAATTGATACTACAAAACCGTGAGACGGGAATCACCCAGATTGTGGTTACGCACGATATGGCCTTTGCTGAGAATATTGCAGATGAAATTCTAAAGGTCAATCCCAAGTAAGGAAAGGAAATACCTATGAAAAAGAAATTATGGACAGTTCTAGTAACTTTGGTAGCGAGTCTTATTTTGGTAGCTTGTGGCTCATCAAAATCAGCTGAAAAAACAAGTAGCGACAACTGGGAAACCTACAAAAAAGAAAAAACAATTACGATTGGCTTTGATAATACCTTTGTTCCGATGGGGTTCAAAGACAAATCTGGTAAAAATGTTGGTTTCGATATTGACCTAGCTAATGCGGTGTTCAAAGAGTACGGTATTAAAGTTAAATGGCAACCGATTAACTGGGACCTTAAAGAAACAGAACTTGAAAATGGTAACATTGACTTGATTTGGAATGGTTATTCCGTTACCAAAGAACGTGCGAAAAAAGTAGCTTTTACTAATGCCTACATGAAAAATGAACAAGTCCTCGTAACTAAAAAATCAGCTAACATCACTGACTTTTCAGGTATGACAGGTAAGGTTCTAGGAGCTCAGTCAGGGTCTTCGGGTTACGAAGCTTTCTCAGATAGTCCAAAAGTCTTGAAAGACTTGGTAAAAGACAATGATGCGACCCAATACGAAACCTTTACTCAAGCTCTAATTGATCTAAAAAATGATCGTATTGATGGTCTTTTGATTGACCGTGTTTATGCCAATTACTATCTAGAGCAAGAAAGCGATATTGACAATTACAACATCATTACTGGCGATTTTGAGGGTGAAGACTTTGTGGTCGGTGCTCGAAAAGCTGACAAAACCCTAGTGGCTAATATCAACAAAGCTTTTGAAAAACTGTATCAAGATGGCCAGTTTCAAGAAATCTCTGACAAATGGTTTGGAGAAGACGTTGCCTCTGATGCTATCAAGTAAATCTAAATCACAAGCAAACAGCCCAGCAAGAATGATTCTTGCTGGGCTGTTTCTATAGTTTTCCTAAAAATCGTCAAAGTCTCCGTTTGATATTGAGGCACCGGATGTGGCATCAGACCACCCAACCAAAGCTTGACCAGATTCTTTTAAATAGGTTTCCAAGAGAGGTTTGAGATCTACGATTTGTGATAAGACGCCGTGAAAAGTGCCGTCTTTGGCATAGAGTCCTTGGTAGTCTTGCATTAAGATCTGATCGAAAGAGGCCGCAGGCACAGACATGGTAAGACGGTGGTTGCTAGCTGCTTTAAGCTGTTCTTGTATCCAAGGTTCGAGTTTTTGGTCCTTATCTGTATGGAAAGAGAAGAAGCTACCATCGAAGCCGTAGTTATCATACACCAAGTCACCTGATGGGCTGTAGGATTTGACTTGAAAAGGGTAGTAGTCCAAATGAGCTATCTGCTCGTGATAAAAAAGTGTCAGTTTTCGCGCCAATGAAAGCAGAAAAGATGCCTTTTCGTCGTAATCTTGTGGGAAGGTAATGGTGTTTTCTGGGTTTGAGAGTATCAATGTGAGATCTTGGCTTGTGTCGCGCTTAAAATCAAAAGTCAGGCTCTGGGCATCGTGCTGTTCATTGCCATCACTGATAGAACGGCTTTGTTGAATGGTGATATGAAAGAGATGGTTAAAGTGCGTGTCAAGAAAGACTAATACATTTTTTTCATCCTGATTTTGGTAATATCCTTGAATGGTTAATGCTTCTAACATAGGCATATTGTACACCTTATGATGGTTTGCTGCAACTATGTCGTACCGATTTCAGGTAAGATTTGAGTTTATTGTTCGCTTTTAACGAACGTTTTTTCTGGATTTTTCCTAAAAATTGCAAAAAGATAGAAAGACTAGTACAATTCTATAAGGAAGGACAGGGGAAATAACTGTCTAGCGATGCTACTATTCAGTAGTTATAGGAAGGTCATTAGAGTTTAAGGATTGCATGTTCCGGTGGAAGTGTAGGCTTTTGACGAAAGATGACTGAAATACCCAATTTTAGATCTTCATTTCGCAAGGCCGGTCTGCCCTGCAATAGAAATGAGGATTTTTTATGTTTAGCGATTTACCGGTTTTTGACTATGAAGATATTCAGTTAGTGCCTAATAAATGCATTATCAATAGCCGATCTGAAGCTGATACCAGTGTGAAATTAGGGAATTATACCTTCAAAATGCCTGTTGTACCTGCTAATATGCAGACGATTATTGATGACAAGATAGCAGAGCAGTTGGCAAAAGGTGGTTACTTCTACATCATGCATCGTTTTGATGAAGAAGCGCGTAAACCATTTATCAAACGCATGCATGAGCAAGGTTTGATTGCTTCTATCTCTGTTGGTGTTAAAGACTATGAATACGATTTTGTGACCTCTTTGAAAGACGATGCCCCAGAATTTATTACGATTGATATTGCTCATGGTCATGCAGACAGTGTGATTAAGATGATCAAACATATCAAATCTGAGCTTCCAGAAACTTTTGTTATCGCTGGGAATGTTGGTACACCTGAAGGGGTTCGTGAGTTGGAAAATGCAGGTGCAGATGCGACTAAAGTTGGTATCGGACCTGGTAAAGTTTGCATTACTAAGGTTAAAACAGGCTTTGGTACTGGAGGTTGGCAACTGGCAGCCCTACGTTGGTGCTCAAAAGCAGCCCGCAAACCGATTATCGCTGATGGTGGTGTTCGTACCCATGGTGATATTGCCAAATCTATCCGTTTTGGGGCAAGCATGGTCATGATCGGATCACTCTTTGCAGGCCACATTGAAAGTCCAGGAAAAACGGTTGAAGTGGATGGTGAAACCTTCAAAGAATATTATGGTTCTGCATCAGAATATCAAAAAGGTGAGCACAAGAATGTTGAGGGTAAGAAAATCCTTCTCCCTACCAAAGGTCACTTACAAGATACCTTGACTGAAATGGAACAAGACCTGCAGTCCTCTATCTCTTATGCAGGTGGTCGTGATGTGGAAAGCTTGAAATTCGTTGATTACGTGATTGTCAAGAACTCTATCTGGAATGGGGATTCTATCTAACCTAAAAAGAGGCTGTTTGGTCTCTTTTTAACTATACAAATGTCCAAAAAGATGGTAGGATACAACTAGTCTAATTATCCAATTACTGATTTTATCTTATAACTTATTTATGCTGGAATGATTTGGATCTCTGTGTCTCGATCAGACACCCTATGTCTGACAATAAGTATAACCTTGTACCTGTCAGATTATGCCTTATTCCAGTCCTTTTAGAAATGGGGCTTTTATGAAATTACTCGAAGATCGTATCCTTAAAGATGGTCAAATTTTAGGTGACAATATCCTTAAAGTTGACTCTTTTCTCACTCACCAAGTGGATTACACATTGATGAAGGCAGTCGGTGCTGTATTTGCTGAAAGCTATCGAGAAGCTGGCATTACTAAGGTTGTTACTATTGAAGCATCAGGTATTGCACCGGCGGTGTATGCGGCAGAAGCGCTTGATGTGCCAATGATTTTTGCCAAAAAACATAAAAACATTACCATGACTGAAGGCATCTTGACAGCTGAAGTATACTCTTTTACCAAGCAAGTCACTTCAACAGTCTCCATCGCTAGCAAATTTTTATCTGAAGATGATAAGGTTCTAATTGTTGATGATTTCTTGGCCAATGGGCAGGCTGCCAAAGGTTTGATTGAGATTATTGAACAAGCAGGTGCGCACGTTGAGGGTGTGGGGATTGTGATCGAAAAATCCTTCCAAGATGGCCGCAAATTGATTGAAGATTTAGGCGTCCCAGTAACGTCTTTGGCGCGTATCGCCAAATTTGAAGATGGTCACTTAGTCTTTGCCCAAGCGGATGCTTAATAAAAGTATATATGGTTAGATAAGCTTATCTAGCCGTTTTCTTTTAGCCTCATTTACGTTATAATGGTAAGGATTGATATCATAGAAAAAGGATTATTATGAGTATTTTAGAAGTTAAAAATCTTAGCCATGGTTTTGGGGATCGTGCCATTTTTGAAAATGTGTCTTTCCGTCTCTTAAAAGGAGAGCACATTGGTCTTGTCGGTGCTAATGGAGAAGGAAAATCTACCTTTATGAGCATTGTCACGGGTCATTTGCAACCGGATGAGGGGAAAGTCGAGTGGTCTAAGTATGTGACGGCTGGCTACTTGGATCAGCACACCGTTTTAGAAGCGGGTCAGACGGTTCGTGATGTCTTACGAACGGCTTTTGATGAGCTTTTTAAGACAGAGACACGTATCAATGATATTTATATGTCTATGGCTGATGATGGCGCTGACGTGGATGCCCTTATGGAAGAGGTCGGTGAGTTGCAGGATCGCCTAGAATCCCGTGATTTCTATACCTTAGATGCTAAGATAGATGAAGTGGCGTGTGCGCTTGGTGTCATGGACTTCGGGATGGACTCTGATGTCACAGAGCTTTCTGGTGGGCAACGGACCAAGGTCCTTTTGGCAAAACTTTTGCTTGAAAAACCTGATATTCTCCTTCTTGATGAACCAACCAACTATTTGGATGCGGAACATATCGACTGGCTCAAGCGTTACCTTCAGAATTATGAAAATGCCTTTGTGCTGATTTCACATGATATCCCATTTTTAAATGATGTGATTAACATCGTTTATCATGTTGAGAATCAGGACTTGGTTCGCTACTCTGGTGATTACTACCAGTTTCAGGAAGTTCACGCTATGAAGAAGGCGCAAAAGGAAGCGGCTTATCAGCGCCAGCAAAAAGAAATCGCGGATTTGCAAGATTTTGTGCAACGCAATAAAGCGCGTGTGGCAACACGTAATATGGCTATGTCCCGTCAAAAAAAATTGGACAAAATGGACATTATCGAACTTGATAAGGAAAAGCCAAAACCTGAATTTCATTTCAAAGAATCGCGGACCCCGAGTCGTTTTATTTTCCAAACCAAGGATTTGGTCATTGGGTATGATCGTCCCTTAACTAGACAGCCTTTGAATCTCACTTTTGAGCGCAATCAGAAAGTTGCCATCACAGGTGCTAACGGTATCGGGAAAACAACCCTCCTGAAGAGTCTTTTGGGAGAAATTAAGCCTCTTGAAGGATCGGTAGAGACCGGTGATTTCCTTGAGATTGGCTACTTTGAACAAGAAGTCGCCGGTGGTAATCGTCAGACACCGCTTGAAGCAGTCTGGGACGCTTTTCCAGCACTCAATCAGGCAGAAGTTCGTGCAGCCTTAGCCAAATGTGGCTTGACATCAAAACACATTGAGAGCCAGATTCAGGTACTTTCAGGTGGTGAGCAAGCCAAAGTTCGTTTTTGTCTACTCATGAATCGTGAGAATAATGTTCTGATCCTTGACGAACCAACCAACCACTTGGATGCTGATGCAAAAGCAGAGCTTAGTCGTGCTTTACAAGACTACAAAGGTTCGATTCTCATGGTTTGCCACGAACCGGACTTTTATCAAGGATGGACAGAAGTCTGGGACTTCAATGAAATGGTCTAAATGCCCTTTAAGCAGAGAAAGGAGGCCGTATGGCTAAGTTTGCGCCTACAGACCAATCCGTTGAGGAAGTTATTTCCAGTTTGAAAACAGCTCGTAAACAAGCAGATGCCTACCAATTGCTGGAACTTTATAAACGTGTTAGTCAGGAAGAAGCTGTGATCTGGTATCCTAATATCATCGGCTTTGGTCTCTATCATTACCAGTATGACTCTGGTCATGAGGGAGATGCGCCTGTGTTGGCTTTTGCCCCTAGACAGGCTAAAATAAGCCTTTACATAGATCAAGACCTGCCTGATAGAGAGGCCTTATTGGCAAAACTAGGCAAGCACAAGGCAGCAGTCGGCTGTGTCTATGTCAATAAATTGGCTGACATTGACCTAAGTGTGCTGGAGGAAATATTACAGAAGTCCTTATCAGCTTACCTTTACAGATGCTTATAAAGGAAAATTTAACAATACCTTAAGTTTTAGTTTTCCAGTACAACGGTCATCACTTTGGCCAAATGAAGAATTTCGTGAGTTAACAGCCATTGTAGCTAATCGAGAAGTCTCTAGTGGGATGTCAGTTCAACTTCGGTTACCAACTTCTTCAAAAATGAGTCAATCACATACGATGTATTATCGCTCTTCTGAGCCAGAGTACACTTTGTACGAAGGTGCAGAAGTTAGTGTTAAGAGTACCAGTGATGATATGTCAGTGACAGTTGTTTACAAGATTGCTGAAGATACATTGGACTATGCACGTTATGATGTGACTAAAATTCGCGAAGAAGGGTTCAATGTTCGTATGGGTGAAGATCGTTCCTATCAAACGGGAACTTTTAACACACTGACGAATGATAGAAGTATTACTGCAACTGTAGACGAAGAAGGAACAACTGTTACAGTGACTGTGCCAACCTTATTGGCAGGGAATGGCTTGGGGATGAGTTTTATCCCACTTTTATTAACAGATACTGCCATTGCTGAAGCAGATAATACACGAGTTTATAACACTGTCATGGAAGTATATCCCTATACACTTAATGCAGTACTCGATCCTAATCAAGCACCAATCATCGCTAATTATTATGCAACAACTTATCCATTCACACCGGGAGGGGCTTCGTCAGAAGCAATTAGCTTAATTGTAAGTCATCGTGTTGGAGATAGTAATGGACCACTTTTAGAAGAACGTTCTATTTCACAGGTTTTGATTGATGATACCTATACAACCTCTCCAGGAAACTTTGATGGTTATAAATTGACAGAAACTCCAACTAATGCGACTGGAACCGTAATAAAAGAAGTTAGTCCCATTCTTGTGACCTACATTTATGGTAAAGTCGGTTCTGATGTTATTGTCAAATATCAGGATGAACAAGGAAATACTTTACAACCTGATGTTGTTGATACTAGTAATGACATCATTGGAGCTGCTTATGATACTATTGATCATAAAGATGCTAGTATTTCCTACAATGGTGTTACTTACCTTTTAGTGGAAGATGATTACTCAAATGAAATAGGTCATGTTGGTGAGACTCCTATCCTTGTTGTTTACAAGTATACCCCTTAATTAGAGACAATCACGGAAACAAAAGATACCACTTTGACGGTTCATTATCAGGGAGCAGGTGATAAGACACCAGCTGATAAAATAGTGAGCGTGAGCTGGACACGTCAGGTGCAAAAAAATCCCGTTACAGGTGAGATTGTAGTAGGTACAGAGACACCGTGGACTAGCGATACAAGCACTTATCCGACAGTCATCACACCAGAAGTGGAACATTATACGGCAGATAAGGCTCAAGTTGCTGATGAACTTGCCAGTCCAACAGATTCTAATAGGATTGTAGTTGTCACTTATACACCTAATCCACAACCTGTTATTCAAGAAGAGTTTGGAACGGTTATCGTTCGATATGTGGATACTGAGGGAAATCCTATCAAAGCAGATGTTGTTGATACGCCGACGACCTTGGTTTCAAAAACAGTTGATGGTCAAGTTGAGGCAGTAGAGCCAGTACTGTATTACACAGTCGATCATAAACTGTCAACCATCATTGTCAATGGGCAGACCTACCAACTTATTCCTAAGGCAACTCAGGGAAATGAATTTGGGTTAGTGACTGTGGGTACTACGATTGTAACTTACGTTTATCAATTGGGATCAGATGAGACGCCTGTAGCGCCTGAAATACCAGATTCTCCGTTCACACCGGGACAAGCTAATCAAACCGTATCCCAAACGTCTAGTCGATCTCAAGAGACTTACCAGCCAAACGAAGAACATAAACAACCAGTTGCGGAATATAGTGAAACTGAGAAAGTCAATGTCCTTCCTAAGACAGGTGAATCAGATTCAGCCATTTTGACAGCTTTAGGTATCTTTGGCCTGATGATAAGTTATGGTCTTGGTAAGAAAAAAAGCAAAGAAAGCTGATTGTTTTGCTTTTTAGGTTTTACATAGCCTAAGCCTTATTTTTAACCTATCCGCATACCGCTCGAAAGAGTTGATGGAAAGCTTTTTAGGTTGGAAACAGTCGTATTACCTCTTTCTTGGGAAAAATAAGAAAGAGCGCAATAAGCCCCATATCTTCTAACTAAGATAGAAGACTTAACACAGGGCCATTGTCGGATGTAATAGAGGCAATGAAATAGCGAATAATAAATCCTTGAACAGTTCGTTGATGGATTCAGCCTGTTTATTAGCTAATCTACAAGCCAGGACAAAATGTGGTTGACGTTCCACTAAGTTCATAACGACAGCCTCTTCCTTGGTCTTTTTACCTAATACATTGTGAGACATGTTCGTCGCCTTTCTATACTGAATTGGGGAATTCTAGTATATCAGGCGAACATGTCTTTTATGCTGTACTTCATTTTAACGAAGATTCGGTTTTTTTAGATAAAATCCCTTTTTTACCTCTAAAAAATTGACTAATAGACGTTTTTATGTTACGATTATAATGTATTTTAATACAAATATTATTTTTAGGGAGAGATATATGTCGATTTTTAATAAGAATCGTGATTTATCACAAGCTAGCCAACGCTACAGCATTAAGAAATTCAAATTTGGTGCTGCCTCAGTTTTGGTTGGTCTATCATTTTTAGGGTACGGTGCACAAACTGTACTTGCTGAAACGCCTGCATCTGTTTCGACAACAGACACAACAGCGAATTCAGAAGCAGCAACATCAGAAGCAGCTCCAGCAGTGGCTTCAGAAGCAGCAACATCAGAAGCAGCTCCAGCAGTGGCTTCAGAAGCAGCAACATCAGAAGCAGCAACATCAGAAGCAGCAACATCAGAAGCAGCAACATCAGAAGCAGCAACATCAGAAGCAGCTCCAGCAGTGGCTTCAGAAGCAGCAACATCAGAAGCAGCTCCAGCAGTGGCTTCAGAAGCAGCAACATCAGAAGAAGCAGCTGAAAGTGTAACATTACTACGTGCTGCAACAGTAGCTGAAGGAACTGCCAGCCGTGCAGTTACGACCTACGCAGCAACGTCTGACCTCCAAGAGGCAGCGCAAGATGGTGCTATCTATAGTCCAGGTCTTGCTACTGATAAACAAACCTATTCAGGTAAAGCCTGGTTGTACCGTAACGGCACACACACAGACTCAAATCAAGCAGATGCAGTAGTGATGCCAGGTGTCAATGTTTACCTCCAATGGGTAAATGGAGATGGTTTTGTATCGCCAGTCTACTACACAACGACTAACAATGACGGTACCTTCGCCATCGACCTTTCAAAACCTGTCACAGATTCGCTAGGAAACACCTACGAATTTATCTTGGCAGGAGATTCACGCTTTGCAGTCCGCACATGGGTAGAAAATCCAGATCCATCGCTTTACAACGTTATTAAGCATGGTGACCAAAAGTATGGTTTCCATACACGTCTCGATCGGAAAAATGAAAACTGGGATTTCACAGCTGGTGTTAACCGCATCATTAACTCTCAGGTTGTCTTTCAAGAAATTCCAAACAATGTGGACTACCTGACAAAACCAGAAGCTGAGTGGGAAGCATCTCCTAATTCGGATGGTGTTTGGCCAGATACAGGAAACTATGGTACTGTTCGAGGCAATGTTTGGTATGAGAACGGTGATGGAGCAGGAACACTTGCTAACTGGTGGATTCAAGATAGCAACGATGTAAATGCAGCAGGTACTAAGGTAGTAGCTTCTTATGTTAATGACGAAGTAACACGCTTGTTTGACACTTGGAAGACCAATAATCCTAACTATATCTTGGATGACTTTAAGGCAGCCCAAGCACAGATTATTGCAGACTATGAAGCAGCAAATGGTGTTGGTTCTCACATCGCTGAATCTGTTGTAGCAACAGTTGAAGCAGATGGTAGCTACTATATCCCATTCCGCGGTTTGTATGGTATCTCAGCTTACAAACAAAACTCAGGTGCATCTATCTCGCATACCATCTCTGATGATGAGTACGGCACAGTCGTTCTTGATCAAGATGTTAGCCACAATAACTTAATGGCCTGGAACGGTACGATTGGTCAAAAACACCGCCACATCAACTCAGACTATATGTACGTAACGACTCTTGTTGAGGATTATGCGGTTTGGGGTACAAACTTCCAGACAAACATGTTTGAGCGTATAAATGATACATTGGTAAATGCTGAGGCAAGTTATAATTTCTATAACGTTAGCTTTGCTCTACTTATGCCACAGCCAATGCACGATGTTTTGGTAAAAGATACGACTGCAAACTATGGCTTCCCAGGAGATGTCGTTGACAACGCAACGGGTGGCTTGTTCCCACAACGCGAATACCAAATCCAATGGTTCCGTGACGGAGTTAAGTACGGCGAGCCTGTTACTGTAACTTCTGATGTCAATGGTCTTGTTGGTTCAGTACCATTGACTGTACCAGATGATTTGACAGGGGAGACCCTCTTCACATCAGCAGTCTTTGAGCAAGGTGAAAGTACAGATAGTCTTTCTTCATCTTTGGCAGCGGACTCATTCCTAGCGAGAATTCCTGTAGCTGAAAGCTTAGAACCTTCTTATGAAGATAAGGTTGTAACACCAGGCAATGCTGCAACTTCAGAACCTGCATTTACAGATGCTGATGGCAATCCAACAACTGCTCCTGCAGATGCAACCTATGCTATCCCAGATACCTTTACAGCACCAGCTGGTTACACTGTTTCAATTGCCCCTGACACAGGTGTTGTAACAGTTACAGCTGCTGACGGTACAACTGTAGAAACCTTGGATGTTCCTGTAACAGTGACCTATGTAGATGGTTCAACAGATTCAACAACAGCTAAATTCTTGTTGAATACAGATGGCGACGGTGTTACAGATACAACAGATGCAGATAAGAATACTCCAGAAGGTAAGGATCAAACTGTTAATGTTGGTGAAACACCAAAAGCAGAAGATTCAATCAGCAACTTGCCAGATCTTCCAGATGGAACAACAGTTGAGTTCAAAGATCCAATTGACACCACTACTCCAGGTGAGAAAGACGGTACAGTTGTAGTAACTTACCCAGATGGCTCAACAGATGAAGTGCCTGTCAAGGTAACTGTAACAGATCCACGTACAGATGCAGATAAGAATACTCCAGAAGGTAAGGATCAAACTGTTAATGTTGGTGAAACACCAAAAGCAGAAGATTCAAT
>NZ_ATVP01000002.1 GCF_000420785.1 Streptococcus hyovaginalis DSM 12219
TCCGTAGCAGTGGAGGTAGTTGTTGTAGAGCTGGTTTCACTTGATTTTGTAGATGAGTGATTTTCTATTGTGGTCGCTACTGGTTCAGCACCACTCTTTAGAATATAATAGCCAGCTATCATTACACTAAGTATAACAATAACACCAGCTAGTACGCTAAGTAGCCAAAGGAACCCTTTTTTCATAAATTATACCTTTCTTCGCTTACCAACAAAACCAAGTCCTAATAATAAACTAACTCCCATAATTGTAAACAGTGAACTCTCATCTCCTGTCTCTGGTAGACTAGCTTGATAGCTTGTTTTACCTGCCTGATGGCGACTAACAATATTTTGGGTTATTTTCGCTGTAATAGCCTTGTTGTGTACGGATTGGTTAGTTTGAGAAGAAACGTTTTTAATATTAGCGACTTGATTAGTTCCGACCTCCGCCTCAGCCTTATCTTGTTCAGCCTTCAAGCCTAACAAACGGAGATACTCAACATTCTTAGCATTGGCGTCAGCTTTCAAGGTTTCAAGAAGCTCCTTAGCAGTCTCAAGTTCTGCACGAAGTGTCTCAGACTTAGAAGTGGCTTCAGCAAGCTGACTATTCAACTCAGCCAAGATACTATCCTTATTAGCAAGTTTAGTAGCAAGGTCACTAGCCTTAGCACTAGCCGTATCAAAAGTAGCCTGAGCAACTGCCTGCTCACCCTCAGCCTCAGCTAAAGCAAGCTCAGCAACCTCTACCGCCTTACGAAGAACTTCTAAGGTCTCATTTTCCTTAGTTAATACCCCCTGAGAGGATTCGTTAGCCTTAATAGCCTCAGCAAGCTCAACCTTAGTATCTTCCAAAGCCTTAGCCTTATCTACCGCGCTAGCCTTAGCAAGAGCAAGAGTTTCCTTAGCAGTCTGAAGTGATGCCTGATCAATCTCAAGTTGCGTTTCAGCGTCTTTTACCGCCTGCTCAAGAGCTGGAATATCAGATGTACCAGACTGTAAGTCAGACAATTGTTTCTGAGCTGAAACAAAAGCTTCCTGAGCTGAAGTATAGTTAGCCTCAGCAATAGCCAAACTGTCCTTAGCAAGCTGATTAGCTTTAACTGCCTCACCATACTCAGTCTGAGCATTAGCAACCGCAACCTCATCAACTACCCTACGAGTAACTGTCTCATAGATAGGCTCAACAGTGGTAGTACCACCCGTACGAGTCTCATAAGGGTTATCAAGTACCTCACCACTAGCGTCACCGTAAGTGTAGACAACGGTAGCATCTTCTGAAAGAATCCCATTCCTCAAAGTGAATAAGTCTAAATCAAGCGCTGCAGAGCTAGCCTGACCCTTAAGACCAAGCACAAGCATAGCTACCTCAAAATCAGTAGCCCGCTCACCATTAAGACCACCGAAGCCCTCACCATGCATAGGTAAGTACAACTGCTGATACAAGGTAGTCATAACAACACGCTTAAGATCCCCCATAGTCACATAACGACTATCGTAAGCATAAGGGTCCATCCCAACAAGAGTCTCAGAATCTACAGTAGACTTAACAGCCTCCGAAACAGGTACTGCAAAATCACCTTCTAAGAAACTATTGAATAAAGGTTCGATTCCCGCATCATTAGTGTTCTGGAAACGAGGTTGAATGGTGTTGAACATATCCGTAACGTTCTGCTTAGCCTTAGCAACAATATCAGACGTCACCACCATAGGCGCAGTACCAACCTTAGTACGCATCTGATTGACAAGAGCAACATAGAAAGAAGCTAAATCTTCTAATACAGGTTCACTCAAGTCATGAACCGCATACTCAGTAACCTCATCAGTATTAGAGAAAGACATCCCTAACAAATCAGACCATTCAGAAATAGGCACCCCAAAACCACCAAGTGTATCCAAGCGGTTGCCGACATACCCCGAAGCGATAGCATCGCTAACAGCCTGAACAGAGCCACTGCCATCAGCAAGAGCCTTAATAGCATTAACGTACTCAGTATTAGTAACAATACCATTAACCCTTAAGAAGTTAGAGTAAGCAACACCGCTATTCAAAGTAGTCGAACCACCCTTAACAGTAGTCGTCTCACCAACCTTAACAGTCTCAGTTACAAGAGTACCCTCCTTAGCACTATCAAGGGCTGACTTAGCAGAATCCTCAACAGACTGAGTACCCTGCTGAGCAACAATAGCGTCAGAATAAGCCTTAGCCGTACTGTCGACATTACCCTCGGCACTAGCAACGACAGCCTTCTGGTCTTCAATAGCCTGAGGTCTATTAGTCTCAGCCAACTTAGCTGCCTCTAAAGCACTCTTAGCATTCTCTACATTAGTAGTATCAGTCTCAACTTTAGCACTTAAATCGCTAACACTCTGCTCTAACTCAGCGGTATCAGCAGTAGTCGAAAGACCCTCAACCTTAGATTGGGCATCAGCAACCGCACTAGCCGTCTTATCAGCCTCAGCCTGAGCACTAGCAACTACCCCTTCCTGAGTTTCTACTTTATTACTAGCATCAGCCAAACTAGCCTCAGCACTAGTAACAGCCTCATTAGCAGTTGCCAAGTTCTGTTCAGCAGTATCAGCCTCAGCCTGAGCTTGGTCAACTACCTCAGGAGTAACCGCACTAACTTCCTGAATCTGATTATTCAAATCAGTAATACTAGCATCATTAGCAGTTACAGCCTGCTCAGCACTTGCAACAACCCCCTCTTGAGCCGTTACCGCCTGATTAGCCTCAGTAGCCACAACCTTAGCTGTAGCAACCTGCTCATCCGTCACCGTCTCAACTACAGGCTCAGATACCCCATCAGTAGAAGGAGCCTCAGCTACCGAAGTAACCTCACTAGCGCCAACCTCATCAGCGCTAACAACACCACTAACTCCCGCTACACCTAAAGCCAATACCGATACAACCGCACCCGTACGCAACTTCTTAATAGTACCATGACCCTTAACTTCATTCTTTAACATAATAATGTCTCTCCTTTTTTTGATTAACTGTCTTAAAAGACTGTTTCATTTGTATTTTACCACAATTTACAGCCTTTTGTGTATTATTTTTCCAATAAAATCAGTCTTTTACGGGTGGTAACTCTCACAGAATATCCTTATATGATAGTAGTGAGGTATTGCCATGACTAATAACAATAGTTTAAAAGAGTTTGTAGCCAAACAAATCAGACATTTAAGACTGGAAAAAGGACTAACACAAGAGTATCTAGCCGAAAAAGCCGATCTTGGTTTTAACTACATTTACCGTTTAGAAACCAAGCAATTAAACGTTAAAATAGATACGATAGATAAAATCATGAAGGCATTAGAAGTTGATGCTAACACCTTTTTCAATGTCGAAACTCAAAACCGAGAAAATGAGTTTAATCAACTTATCAATGATATTGAAAATATTCCACTAGAAAAAAGAGAGCCTACCATTAAAGCCCTCAGAGATATTATAAAGCAGATAGATTGAGCCAAGTTTAACGTGACTTGGTTTTTTTGTACGCTCTAATCTAAGTAGTTGTCAAAGCCATTTCGCTCTTGAACTGACCTAATGAAATTTTCTACATTATCCCAATCCTCCCAATCCTGAACAATTCGGAACAAAGGTAAACGCTCAGCTACTTGAGAAAATATAGCAATAGTATCTTCCGATTCAAAAATCTTTTCGGTTAGAGGGAGATAGTCAAGTACCTTCGTTAATAGTTGCTCATTTTGTAACAACATAGGTAGAGCATAATGACGATTCTCTGATTTCTTCATCTTCTCTAATATCTTAGGAAATTCTTTGTTTTCAATTCGATGCTCAATAATATTCGTAACCTTATTCATAATTTCTTTATCATTGTTTTGAATACCTTCATAAATTTTTTCTGAAAGCTCTCTAAATTCTTTAACTTTCATAATTGCTTTAAAAGTGTTATCCGTAATTTTAGAGCTACCATACAAAACTTTTTGAACTGTTGCTTCGGTTAATAAAGCTTTATTAGCAATGAAACATTCTCTTTTACCTTTTTCAAATTTAAAGTCCCCTTCCTCTAAGGTCTTTAAAAATTGTTTATACTCTGGTAATTCTGTCACAAAATTTAAAGTTACCGTTGCAAGCAATAACATTTCTTCTCTAATTTTATCCTTTGATTTCATCATATTGTCCTCTTTCTATCTTATTATACAAATTATACAAAAATTCCAAAAATTTAGGGAGTTTTTACATATAGTCCAAAAACCCTATAAAATCAAGCTTTTAGAAGCCTATTATTTTTATCTTTTTTCTTATTATCAAATATGAGAACATAGCATTGTGAGATAGCTATCACACAAAATTATTTACCCAGAAGGGTTAGAAAATATATATTTTGATTATTGTTTGCAACTGTAATATTACTCGATTGCTTAACAAGTCCCATTGAGCAATTTAAACGTTAGTGGCTAGAGGAAAACAACAATGTATTGTAATGAAGTATTGATCGCGGTTTCGATCCTAGGCGTAAGCCCGGAAATTGATTTTGAAACAAAGCAAGCGACGGGTAACATCAAGTTGGATGTTGGCTTTCGAAACGCCAATGGTAAACATATCACTAGAACGATTAAGATCGCTAACACCTCGGTTTCGGAGTTCAGCACGTACCTGGATGAAAAAGTCACTCTCAGACTAGAAGAGGTAACATTCTCGCCGTATCTATACAACGGTAGGGCCGCTTTGTCTATCAAGGCAGAAAGTGCAACGATAGAGGGGTAACCATGATTTTGAAAAGGGCTAGAGCACCGGATCTCTATTTTTTATTCGTTTTACACAATAAAAAAAAATATTTTAAGGGGAATTTTTATATGAAAACTAAATTCGAAGATTTACTAAAACTTGTACCTACTATTAAAAACAAAAGGCTCGTTAAGGAGTGCGAAAAGATTTTGGGAGTACTCGGGCATGATCATTTAGTTAACTTAAGCCTGGAGGATCGGATGAATCTTACGAAAAAATTTGAATATGTTTCTTATGAAAGTGAAGATATTCTGACTTTACAAGCATTAGTCCCAAAATATGCTATTAAAAAGGGCTCCTTGTTAGTAAAAGAGCGGGAAAACTCCTTTGTGACAACGACTCAATGTCAACATGCTCAGAAATTATATGATGAAATTTCTCGTGCAGTCAATAGTTATCCGTACGGCGTTATTACTTGCTACGACTTTGAACTCTGGACTAATGAAGAGTTTCGTCTGTATATCAATCTGACATATGACAGGAATTTTAAGGGAGATAACATGTTATGATAGGAATTTTTCAGATTGTTCTTTATTTGATTATCATTTTTTCAGTTCCATACCTAGGACTTGTCTTTGTTAATACTATCATACTGATTTATACACTTCCTGCTGAGCAACTACTCCCTCAAGCAGTCAAAAATGCTAATATCCAAATTCAAAAGTGGTTAAAGGGATTGGATAATTCATCAGCAGAACGAAATTGTTACTCAGATTTTCATATCGAACTGATACATCAAGCTAGTAAACTCCACGCATATCTGAATACAGGTTCTTATCCGAACGGCGTCCAACAAGAGGGATTGGATTTTTTTCTCTGGCTGTCAAAAATACCAGACCAAAAAGAGTTTGAGGACTGGAAAATGCAACTTCGTCAGACGGTGCGTACCTATGATGACAATCTTGATGTTCTATTTAATATGATAGAAGAAGAGCCTTTTTTGAAGTTAAAAATGAATCTGGTTTCAAAAGAGGTGCTTAATCGAATAGAGCACGGGCAATCTAAGGCCTTGTATAGTGAAGAGGGGGAAGTCTAATGTCAGTAAAACTAAACATTTTACGCCAGGAGGGAAGTAATCAGCCGATCTCTTGGGATATGACTCGGTGGCCTCATATGCTGATTTCTGCGCCAACTAATGGTGGAAAGTCATACTTCATCAAGTATCTTCTTTGTGTTATAAATTTGCATTTATCAGCTAGTTTTTGCGTAATAATGGACTATAAACAAGGTATAGATTATTGGCAATGGCGAGATAATGAGAATGTATTTCTGGGGGATAGTGTCTATGATGGTTTCAACAAAGCTTATAGTATATTTGAAAACCGTAGAACCAATCCTGACAAAAAGTACCCTCCGTTCTTTTTGGTTTTTGAAGAGTATCAGAGTACCGTAGAGAGTATTGTCAAGAAATCTGACAAAGAGGCGTTTTTAAAAAAAGTAGGCAATTTGTTACGTCTATCAAGGCAGGTTAACTACCATCTCATCTGCATTTGTCAAAGAATAGATGCTTCCGCATTTCCTGCTGGTGGGCGCGAAAACTTTGCTGCTAAGATTGCCATTGGAAGATTAAGTCCTCAAGCTAAACAGATGCTCTTCCCCGATGACGAAGATATCAATCGTAATAAGGGACAAGGTGAAGTCAATGTTCAATTTGATGGACAACCAGTCATTGAAGCCAAAACATATACCATACGAGATATGAATAAGGCAGAGCAATTAATAACTGACTTGCTTAGTCGAGGACTCCCACTAAGTGAGGAGGCTGTTGCCCGTAGCCCTTAGGCGAAGGATTGGCTTACAGCCTCGCCAGCTTTAGCTGGCTAAGTTCGGGCTAGTATTACCCCGAACTTCATGACAAGTGACAAAGCTGTCACAAACTCTTATATTTAAAGGTCTTAAAAGAATAAAATATGTCATTAATGTAAATGACAAGGGAGAAAATTCATGACAAATTATAATGTTTCATCAGACTTTCGCGCCAATAGTTTCTGTTGCGTACTAAACAACGTTGATAAATTGTTCGATAAGAAATCAGATTTCTTTGATAGCGATAAGTACAAAGAAAAGACAAAGAAGCGAGTTAAGGAATTCCGCAAAAAAATTCCAGATACTCATGCCCCTCTTAGCCACGAGGAGATTGTTGATTTCTTAATGGAGCGTTGGATTGCTCGCAACGAAAACGTTGTGTGTGCTGTAAATTATGAAATTGGTGACAATGGGGTTCATCACTGTCACATGATTTTAGAGGATAAGCAAGCCTTTCGCTTCTCTGCGCTTCAAAAGCTCTATCCAACCATACATGCCGAAATTACACGTGGAAGTAAAGAACAAGTCATTGCTTACCTTGAAAAAAGCGGAGAGCATGAAGAAAAGGCACATACTATTGTAGTACCTATGAAGATCCACGGTGAGCTTAGATCTGGTAATCAAGGTTTTAGAAGTGATTTAGATTACATTCAAAAACAACTGGATAACGGAGCAACACCTGAAGAGGTTATGATGCAAAACTTAGGATTTAGAAAGTATTCAAAAATGATTAAAGAACATTTTTTTCAAAAGAAAATCAAAGAAACACCCGATGTTAAAGATATTAAAGTTGTGTGGCACTGGGGAGAGAGTGGATCTGGTAAATCTTTTACGCAGACTACGCTAAAAGAGACCTGCGGTAGGGATCAAGTTTATGTTTGGAATGATCATGAAAAAGGTGGATTAGACTTCTACAATGCTGAACCTGTACTGTTTATGGACGAATTTAAAGGTATGCCTTATAAAGATTTCCTAATAGTAACTGATGTCTATCCAACTCAGCTTCATTCTCGCTATACTAACACCTTCGCACTTTGGATGGAAATTCATATTGCTTCTATCTATACCCCAAAGCATGCTTACAACTTAATGGTTCCTGAGGGACGACGAGAAATTGACTCTTATCAGCAATTGAAGCGACGACTCTCTGAAATTGTCTATCACTTTAAAGTTACCTCTGAGGATAATGAAAATGTATATAAAACCATTTCTTTCACACCAGACGATTTTGACAAGTATAGTAAAGAAAAGATTGAACAGTTCGCTTATCTATTCGATAAGTGGAACCCCGAAGTATTACACTATGACTTCTCAAAAGATGCATTTCATCATTCCATGAACCCCATTGACAATAAAAAGAAAAAAACTACTACTCCCAAGCCGACCAAAGCAGAAAGTAGTAGCAAATAAGTAATTAGAGATAGGCAGTAGCTCACCCCTACTGCTCATTATCTCATAATGAGGAAGGAAAAGCTATGATGAAAGAAATAAAAGTTGATATTTCAGATATATCTATCAAACTACCAGATACCTACTGTATCGTATCCCAATCTGAATATGATGAACTTGTCAACCAATGTAGTATTGGCAGATATTTAAGTCTCTCAGACGTTCTAGAAATGTTATCAGTTTCTCGTCCTTGGCTCCTCGAAAACGTGCTCTATAAGTCAGCTATTCGCAAAGAAATTGATATTGATCAAAACCCAGAAGGGTTTGTCAAATACCCACACAATCAAGGGGGACGTTACTTTTTCTTGGCTAGTAAAACTAAAGATTATTTTGAAAAACATTTCAAGGATATTCTTAGTTAAAATCTGAATAAATGTGATATGATAATCTTGGAAAAACCTTGATTATCGCTTTTAGAAAGAGGTAATCATGTCAATATCATTAAATCAAAGAGGTAAGAAAAAAGAGTGGAGTTATAGGGTATTTGATAAAAAAGGGAAATTAATTGCTACTGCTAGTGGTTTTAGAACCAAGAAAGAGGCGGAATTAGAAGCTCTTGGAATCGAATTAAAGGCCTTATCTGGAGCGAAGATGAATTCCTATTCAAGTTTGTTTTCACTTTGGGAAGATTGGTTTGAATTAAATGTCAAACCGCTTGCTAAAAGTGACGCAACCTTATATAAACATAAAAAACGCGGTGACTACATTTATCAATTTTTTGGTGATACTCCAGCTACACAAATTAAATTTAGTCAGTACCAAAGAGTATTAAATGAATATGCTGAAAAGGTCACAAAAGACACAGTACGTCGTTTCAATGCAGAAGTCAGAAAAGTTATTCAATTTGCTCAACGTGATAAAATTGAAATAACCGACTTTACCGAAGGCGCTATTATTTCAGGAAAAAAGAAAGAAAAAGCAGACTTTGAAAAGCACATTGATAATATTGCAGATGTCAAAAAAATATTAGCTTATTTTGAATCTGAATTTGATTATCAAAAGTCTGTTATTCCTTATTATTTATATTTGTCATTTCAAACAGGTATGCGTTTTGGGGAACTACTTGGTATAACGTGGGACTGTGTCGACTGGAAAAACAGTGTTATTCATACCTATAGACGATATGATTCTACAAGTTATCAGTGGAGACCACCAAAGACAGCAACATCAGTACGATCCGTTCCAGTTAATGACAAAGTAATGCAAGTACTGAAGAGAATCAAGCAAGAGCAAAAACTTGTAGATGAAAAATATCATATTAAGAAATCTGATGATTTTGTTTTTTATGATAAGTTCTATGGCGTCCCAACCAATAATGCAGTCAACAAATATCTAAGGAATAGCTTAATAAAGAATAACATTCAGCCAACAAATCTATCAGTTACAGGAATTCGACATACTTATGCCAGCTTCTTATTAGCACATAATGTAGATATTTGGGTAGTAGCTAATGTTATGGGGCATAAAGATATTAAACAAGTAACTGAGACATATGGCCATCTTTTGAAAGAAAAGAAAGACAAAGGACACGAACTCATCAGAGGGTTGTTAAAATAAGTTGCTATTCTTTGAACAAATTTTGAACAAAAACAAAAAAAGCCTTATAAAACAAGGCTTTTCGGGCATAAAAGATGCCCCCTACAGGGCTCGAACCTGTGACCCATGGATTAAGAGTCCACTGCTCTACCAACTGAGCTAAGGAGGCATAAAAGAAAAAGCTGTATTGGTACCGATGATTCACGGCTTGTATTGAACCCGCGCAATAAAGCAGGTGGGTGACTCGTTTTTGACTCCAGCTGCGTCCGCGTGTAAACGGCTTGCATGCTGCCAAAAATCTTTCGTCTCCCTAAAATACAAAGAATTAGTCGGTCAACACTTAGATGTGAATTCGTATACCACAGCTATCTTTCTATGCTTTTATGATACCACTTTATTTTTAAATTTCAAGAGGAAATCGTTATTTTTTGGAAACGGTTGCGTAAAATCATTGCGAAAGCTTGTCAATTCGGTCTTTGTTAGCACCCAAAGCACGTTCATATTTTCCAGTCTCATTGGCATCGAAATAATTAGCCTTTTTGAGCTTATCTGGCAAATACTGTTGTTTGACCCATTTTTCAGGATAGGCATGAGGGTATTTATAATCTTGAGCATTGCCCAGGTCTTTGCTACCAGCGTAGTGGCCATCTCGTAGATGTCTTGGGATAGGTAAATTCCCAGATGTGCGAAGATCAGCTAGAGCAGCGTCCATAGCCATGTAGGCTGAATTAGACTTGGGTGATAGAGCCAAATCAATGACCACATTGGCAATTAAGATCCTAGCTTCGGGGAATCCGATTTTTTGCGCTGCTTCAAGAGCTGTTACGGTGTGTATCTGGGCATCGGGATTGGCCAAACCAATATCCTCATAGGCGATGACGGTTAAACGTCGGGCCAAACTGGGTAAATCTCCAGCCTCGACCAGACGCGCCGCATAGTGAAGACTCGCATTGACATCAGAGCCTCGGATAGACTTTTGTAGGGCAGACAGCACATCATAATGGCCGTCTCCGTCTTTATCCATAGTAATGTAGCTGCGTTGTAGACTATTCTCGACCGTGTCTAGAGTGATATGTCGGCTACCATCTGTCTCTTCTTGTGTCGACATGACAGCTAGGTCTAGGGAATTGTAGGCAGAGCGTAGATCCCCGTTGGTCGCTGTAGCGATGAAGTCCAAGGCTGCGCTGTCTAAATGAACGTCGAAAGCGAAGCCACGCTCCTTGTCAGAGATAGCTGTTTGGATAGCTGACTTGATATCATCATTGTCCAGTGGCTCCAGCCCAAAAATCTGAACACGGGAGCGAATAGCGGGGGTGACTGAAAAGAAAGGGTTCTCCGTTGTGGCACCAATCATGATGATATTACCATTTTCCAAAAGTGGCAGAAGAAAATCTTGCTTGGTTTTATCAAGGCGATGAATCTCATCTAGAAGTAGGACGAGACCGCCAGAAAACTTGGCTTCTTCAGCGATTTCTTGCAGGCGTTTTTTAGTATCGACGGTGGCATTAAAGGTCCGAAAGGCGTACTGGGTTGTTCCAGCAATAGCACTAGCAATAGAGGTTTTCCCAATGCCAGGAGGGCCGTAGAGAATCATGGAGGAGAGCATATTAGCTTCCACCATACGGCGGATGATTTTCCCTTCGCCAACTAAGTGCTCTTGCCCAATCACTTCTGAGATATTGCGCGGTCGCATGCGTAGGGCTAAATTATCAGGCATCAAAGTTCTCCAAGTTGTAAGTAAAGATTAAGTCATCCACATAGTTCCCATTGATGAGGAAGGTTTCTTTGAGGCGGGCTTCTTGACTAAATCCTAGTTCCTCATAAAATTGCACGGCTTGATGATTGGTGCTGAGGACATGGATGATGACCTTACGATAGTTGTCAGCTAGCGCTTCTTTGAAGAAGTAGTTAATCAAGGCTTTCCCAACACCTTCTCGACGTTCATCGGGATCAACAGCGATGCCAAAGGTGACGATGTGTTTACCAGAGTCGAAAGGATAAAAATTATGGAAGTCTAGAACACCTAGAACAAGACCATCGCCGTCTTCGGCGATTAAGTATTTGGTGTTTTGCTCATACTTTTCAATGACTTTATTAGCATCTGAAATCGGTAGAGGAGCAGGAGTTGTTTCTGCTGTCCATACCTTGTTTTCAAGAGAAACGATGTCCTTAACATCGTCCAGTGTCATGTAGCGAATGTTCATTTTTTGTACTTTCCTTTGATTAAATTATGTTAGAATTATTATACTATAAATAATGAGACGAGAAGTGATTTTAACATCCTTCTTGAGTGAGGAAAGACATGGCTAAGTTTGGATTTTTATCGGTTTTAGAGGAAGAGTTGGAAAAGCATTTGGATGTGGATTTTGCCATTGACTGGGATAAGAAAAACCACGCTGTTGAAGTGGTAGTGGTTTTAGAAGCGCATAATGAGTCAGAGGTTGAAGTCATTGATGATGCGACAGAAGTATCTAAAGAAGACATCGTTTTTGAAGATTTTGTCCTCTTTTATAACCCAGCTAAAACCAAGTTTGATCCAGAAGATTATCTGGTAGCCATTCCTTATGAGCCCAAAAAAGGCTTGTCACGTGAGTTTTTAGCCTATTTTGCAAAAATCTTGAATGAGGTGACAACAGAAGGCCTCAGCGACCTTATGGACTTCCTCCAAGACGACAACATCCTAGAATTCGCCCTAAAATGGGACCAAGAAGCCTTTGAAAAAGGTAAAGAAAACTTGGAAGAAAAAGAATGGCATGGATATCCGAGATATTGAGAATATGTTAAAAGAAATGCGAAGTAAATTCAAAGAGACTCTTGTTGAATATTGGAAAACTTCAAAAATAACCATAATAGTAAAGTCGTTATTATCGAGCCTACTATTTCAAATTTTGGAACCAGAAAATATTTAGTAAAGTCTAAAAATCCAAAGGAGGAGTTAGTTTTTAACTTATCTGACGAGGAGAGAAGAATAGTTGATTCGGTCATAGAGGAAACTAAGGTATTAACATGGAATGATTTCATAGATTTTGTTTATGATACTTATCCCATAAAGTATTCAAAAAGGTATGGTGTTTTAGATTTAGTAGCTCTAGCGCAAGAATCAATGAGTAATGATTGAGAGGATTTTAGAAAACCCTATGAACATTTGGAATGAATTGACAATTACTATTCACCGTGAGACTGAGGAGGCGGTATCAAATCTCCTTATTGAAACGGGGAGTCAGGGGGTTGCTATTAGCGACTCGGCTGATTATATTGGTCAGGAGGACCGTTTCGGTGAGCTTTATCCTGAGGTGGAACAGTCTGATATGATTGCGATTACGGCTTATTATCCCGACACTATGGATTTGGCTGAGGTAACGAAAGACCTTCAAACAGGCCTTGACAGACTGGCTGAATCTGGCCTAACACTAGGTGATTATTCGCTTGATTCAAAAGAATTGGCCGAGGAAAATTGGGCTGACAACTGGAAAAAATACTACGAGCCCGCTCGAATCACTCATGATTTGACTATTGTGCCGTCTTGGACAGACTATGAGGCGGGTGCTGGCGAGAAGGTGATCAAACTAGATCCCGGTATGGCATTTGGAACGGGAACCCACCCAACGACTAAGATGAGTCTCTTCGCTTTGGAGCAGGTGCTGCGTGGTGGCGAGACGGTGCTTGATGTGGGGACAGGTTCTGGCGTCTTGTCTATCGCTAGCTCCCTTCTTGGTGCTAAGGAGATTTTCGCCTACGATTTGGATGATGTGGCGGTGCGTGTGGCTCAGGAAAATATTGATATGAACCCTAACATGGAGAATATTCATGTGGCAGCGGGTGACCTCTTGAAGGGTGTCGACATCGAGGCGGATGTTATTGTTGCTAATATCTTGGCGGATATTCTCATTCACTTGACGGATGATGCTTATCACCTAGTCAAGGATGAGGGTTATCTGATCATGTCAGGTATCATCGCCGACAAGTGGGACATGGTTCGCGAAAGTGCTGAGAAAGCTGGCTTCTTCCTTGAGACTCACATGGTTCAAGGTGAGTGGAACGCTTGTGTTTTCAAGAAAACCGATGATATTTCCGGTGTGATTGGAGGATAGATGCAGCAGTATTTTATAAAAGGAGTGCCTGAAAACTCTGTTACCATTACCGACAAAGATACGATCAAGCATATGTTTAACGTCATGCGTTTGAGAGAAGATGACCAAGTCGTTTTGGTCTTTGACGATGGCATCAAGCGTTTAGCCAAGGTTTTGGATGCTTTGGAGCATTCTTTTGAGTTGGTCGAGGAATGGCTTGATGATGTGGAATTACCAGTTCATGTCACTATAGCTTCAGGTTTCCCAAAAGGGGATAAGCTTGATTTGGTCACGCAAAAAGCGACAGAGCTAGGAGCAAGTGCTGTTTGGGCCTTTCCAGCTGACTGGTCCGTGGTCAAATGGGACGGTAAAAAATTAGCCAAAAAAGAAGAGAAATTAGCTAAAATTGCTCTAGGTGCCGCCGAGCAATCCAAACGAAACCGTGTACCAGAGGTTAAACTCTTTGAGAACAAGGAAGCTTTTCAAGAGCGATTGGAGACGTTTGACAAGATTTTCATCGCCTATGAAGAGTCTGCTAAAGAAGGTGAAATGGCCGTCTTGGCGCGTGAGTTGAAAGGTATAGCAAAAGGAGCTAAGATTCTCTTTGTCTTTGGACCTGAAGGAGGTATCTCACCCAAAGAAGTTGAGGCTTTAGAAGCTGCAGGAGCGCTTAAATGTGGCCTCGGTCCTCGTATCATGAGGACCGAGACAGCTCCACTTTATGCCTTATCAGCTGTTAGTTTCGCGACAGAGCTATGGCAATAGTAAGGGTTGGATCTTTACGCTTAGCTGATCTTAGTGCTTATACCAATTCCTCAGTACAGAGATCACATGCTTAAAAAGATTCATTGCCCTTTTTTTGAGGTTAAGTGCAACTGACAGCTCGTCTTTGTTCGTTATAGTTTGAGAATCGAGTTTCTCAATGCCGATATTCATTCTCCCAGTTGCAACTGTGAGCAGATTCCAACTCACCTGATTCCAATAACAAGAAACGGGATAATGTTGATGTGTGTGTTTATTGGCTGCCTTCTTTTACCAATCATTTTCTTTGGAAGAAAGACATATTTGTGATTTTTGAAAAACGGCGTTAAAGTTGACAAGTGAGAATGAAAACGCTATCCTAAAATTAGTGAGATTTTCAGAAAATAGAATGCGTTAAAAGGAGTTGTGATGGTTACCATAAAAGATGTGGCGAAATTAGCGGGGGTCTCACCTTCAACAGCTTCTAGAGCCTTGCATGATAATAAGATGATCAGTCCAGCGACTAAGGCGAGAGTTCGCAAGGCCATGGAAGAACTCAATTACTCGCCTAATTTTTCAGCACAAAATTTGGTTAAGCGTCAGTCAAATACTGTGGCGATTGTTTTACCAGCCAGAGAAAGCCCTCAGCAGCTTGGAAATAATCCTTTTTTTATGCAGATTATTCAAGGGATTACGAGTGTTTGCAGCCAAGAGGGATTTATGGTGAGTCTAGCGACTGGAAAGACAGAAGACGAATTGCTAGCCAGTGTGCGCGTTCTGATGAAGAGCGGACATGTGGATAAGTTCATTTTTCTTTACGCCAAAGTTGAAGACACTGTTTATCAGGCTGTCCGTCAAAATGATGAGGCCATGTGTATCATTGTTGGTCATGATGAGACAAAGTCTCATGAACGAACACTTTTTGTGGATACAGATAATGTCAAAGCGGGTTCAGATGTGACACAATTTTTACTGGAAAGAGGGTATCGACAGCCACTGTATATTTGCACAGACATGTCAGAAATCGTCCAAGAATCGCGATTTAGAGGTTTTCAGAAAGCTGTTGACAGTCATCACATATCTGCACATTACCTCAGATTGACCAATGCCCCTTCAGATAGCCGCCATTTAGAGGAGGCATTAAAACGTACTCCAACCATTGATGCTTTTGTCTGTTGCGATGATTTGACAGCTATTTATGTGATTCGTTTGCTGGAGCAATTAAAAATAGAGCAGTCATTGGGTTTTATCAGTTTTAACAATTCTCTATTAGCAGAATTAGAATCCCCTGCTCTTACTTCGGTAGAGATCTTTCCATATGATCTTGGTGAAACAGCGGCCAAATTACTCTTTCAACGCGAGGCTTCCAAGAGCATCACAAAATCATTATGGATTCCGCATCGCATCGTGGAACGCGAATCAACCTATAGGCGCTAAAAGAACAGATTCTATGAACCGCACCCCAAAAGTTAGACAATCAATCTAACGATTGGGGCCTTTTTTTATTTTTTATCTTGCAAACGCTTTACAAAATAAAAAACCATGTTATAATACTATTATAAATAACGCAAACGTTTGCGTTATCTCAAAAATAAAGAGACGCTAGGTCTTGAGATTCTGAGGAGAAGTCGCATGAAAGAAAGACTGCAACAGTTTTTTAGTTTCGAGTTTTGGCAAAAATTCGGAAAATGTTTAATGGTGGTTATCGCTGTTATGCCAGCCGCTGGTTTGATGGTTAGTATCGGGAACTCCATTCCTTTGATTAATCCTGATTCGCCTCTGCTAGCTAACATTGGTAATGTGGTTGCTCAAATTGGTTGGGCCGTTATCGGGAACCTCCACTTGCTTTTTGCCTTGGCTATCGGTGGTAGCTGGGCTAAGGAACGTGCCGGTGGTGCTTTTGCGGCTGGTCTGTCCTTTATCTTGATTAACCGTATCACTGGTGGGATTTACGGTGTTTCAAGTGACATGTTGGCTGATCCAGAAGCAACTTTGACCAGTTTCTTGGGCACTAAAATGGTGGTTGCGGATTACTTTACCAGTGTCTTGGAATACCCTGCTCTTAACATGGGAGTATTTGTTGGGATTATCGCTGGTTTTGTCGGTGCGACAGCCTATAACAAATACTACAACTACCGCAAGCTCCCAGATGCTTTGACATTCTTTAATGGGAAACGCTTCGTTCCTTTCGTGGTTATCTTACGTTCTGCTATTGTGGCTATTATCTTGGCGCTCTTTTGGCCAGTTATCCAATCAGGGATTAACGGATTTGGGAAATGGATTGCATCATCACAAGACACAGCTCCAGTTCTAGCACCATTCTTATATGGTACTTTGGAACGCTTGCTCTTGCCGTTTGGTCTCCACCATATGTTGACCATCCCAATGAACTATACTTCACTTGGGGGTACTTATGACATCTTGACAGGCTCAAGTGCTGGCAGTCAAGTATTTGGACAAGATCCTCTCTGGCTGGCATGGGTAACTGACTTGGTTAATCTTAAAGGTGCTGGTGATACTGCAGCTTATAATGATTTGTTTAATGCCGTGACACCAGCTCGCTTCAAAGTTGGTCAAATGATCGGTGCAACAGGTATCTTGATGGGATTGACCCTCGCTATGTATCGCAATGTTGACCCTGATAAAAAATCAAAATACAAAGCCATGTTTGTATCGGCGGCAGCAGCTGTTTTCCTTACAGGGGTGACAGAACCGCTTGAGTACATGTTTATGTTTGCGGCTATGCCACTTTACGTGGTTTATGCCCTCCTTCAAGGGGCTGCTTTTGCTATGGCAGATATTGTTAACCTTCGTGTTCACTCATTTGGTGATATTGAGCTCTTAACTCGTACACCTATGGCGATTAAAGCTGGTTTGGGAATGGACCTCATCAACTTTGTCTGGGTATCACTTCTCTTTGCAGTGATTATGTACTTTGTGGCAGATTTCATGATTAAGAAATTCAATCTAGCAACTGCTGGTCGCAATGGTAACTATGATGCTGATATGTTAGGAGATGCTCCAGAAGCATCAAGTAATGGTACAGTGGCAGATGCGAATTCACAAGTAGTTCAAATCATTAATCTTCTCGGTGGTAAAGCTAACATTTCAGATGTTGACGCCTGCATGACCCGTTTACGTGTTAGTGTCAATGATACCGAAAAAGTCGGTTCTGAAAATGCTTGGAAACAAGCCGGTGCTATGGGCTTGATTGTCAAAGGCAATGGTGTACAAGCCGTCTACGGTCCCAAAGCTGATATCTTGAAATCAGACATTCAAGACTTATTGGATTCTGGTGCTGAAATCCCAACTGTAGCAGTCGATGAAGTCGCAGAAGAAGATCTCAAAGCGACACATTTTAAAGGCCTCACAGAAGAAGTCGTGACCGTTGCGGATGGACAAGTGCTAGCCATTACTGAAGTGGCTGATCCCGTCTTCTCACAAAAAATGATGGGGGATGGCTTTGCGGTTGAACCTGAAAATGGTAACATCTACTCACCAGTTTCAGGTGTGGTTACTAGTGTCTTCCCAACCAAACATGCCTTTGGTCTTCTCACCGATGACGGCTTGGAAGTTTTGATACACGTCGGACTAGATACTGTAGCCCTCAATGGTGCGCCATTCTCAGCCAAGGTGACTGACGGCCAACGTGTCTCTGCTGGAGATCTTTTGGTAGTGGCAGATCTTGACGCGATTCGCTCGGCAGGACGTGAAGTGACTACCATCGTAGCCTTCACCAATACTGCTGAGATTGAGTCTGTGACACTTGAAAAAACAGGACGTCAAGCGGCTAAGACGCCAGTGGCTCACGTTAAGCTTTAAGAAGTCGTAAAGAGCAATACAGAAGAAGAATCTGAGTGATATGCTCGGATTCTTTCCTTTCTAGGATACGGACTTATTCTATGTGGCTAGCTATCCTTGGTTATCTGAAGGACCAACATTATTTGAGTAGTTCTTGCTATTAGCTACTGATCAAGGGTTGTGTTATTGTTGATAGGCTAGTCAGAATTCCTAGAAATGACGTTTAGTGAGATAAGACAGAAAGGATCGTAAGATGAAATTACTAACCCTAAACACCCATTCATGGATGGAAGAGGATATGGAGACCAAGTTTCGAGACTTGGTGACAGGGATTTTAGCAGCAGATTATGATGTGATTTGTTTGCAGGAGATTAATCAGTTGATGACCAGTCAAGTTATCGATAGTCCCATTGCTTACGTGCCTTTATCGATAAATCCTCCTATTCATGAAGACAATTATGCCCTGCGTCTGGTTGAGGCTCTAAAAGAGCATGGCAGAGCTTACTATTGGTCTTGGGCCTATAATCATATTGGCTATGGGCGTTTTCATGAGGGAGTTGCTATTTTATCTAAGACACCGATTGAGGTTAAGGATCTTTTAGCTTCTGACACGACGGATCCTAGTGATTATCATACGCGTCGCGCCCTTTTAGCACGGACAGAGATTGATGGGCGTCCGCTTTCCATAGTCAGTTTGCACCTGTCTTGGTGGGAAAAAGGCTTTGAAGTCGAATGGCCACGTTTGGCAGAAGCCTTGGCAGTAGAAAGTCATCCTCTTATCCTTATGGGAGACTTTAACAACCCAACTGGGAATGAGGGCTACCAAGAAGTGGTCAACAGTAGCCTGGATGTGGTGGATAGCCATGTGATAGCGGAGGAAGTTTCAGGTGATCATACCATTTTAGCTGATATTGACGGCTGGGAAGGCAATGACCAGGCCTTCAAAGTGGATCATACCTTTGTGGCTAAGGACTTCCAAGTAGCCTCATCTCGTGTTATTTTTGATGGTGAAAAAGGCCCTGTAATTAGCGATCATTTTGGTCTGGCGGTGACAGTCAAGTAGCCTGAAAGAGGGTTTCGTGTTTTTGATGAGTTGAAATGCTAGGAGATAAGGACATGACAGTTAAATTTTTAACATTGAATACCCATTCGTGGATGGAGGTTAATTCACTCAAAAAACTGTTTGATTTAGGGGAATACATTTTAGAGAAACAATTTGATGTCATTTGTTTACAAGAAATCAACCAAGGTATCGCTAGTGATTTAGCTAGTGCGGCGCCGACTTATACTGCCCTTGAATCGTCCCCTGATTTACGAAAAGATCATTTTGCCTTGCAGCTGGTTCAGTATTTAAAGGCAAGAGGAAAAACCTACTATTGGTCTTGGGCTTACAACCATATTGGCTACGATAAGTATCATGAGGGCGTGGCAATCTTGTCTAAGACACCTTTGGCGGCCAAGGACCTTTTGATTTCAGATACAGATGATGACACTAACATTAATACTAGACGTGCGCTTTGGGCGGAGACGACGATTGATGAGAGGAATTTTACCATTGTCAATGTTCATATGTCCTTATTAGGTAAGGGCTTTGAAACGCAGTGGCCCCGCTTAGAGGCAGAACTGGAGAAGGTTAAGTCTTCCTTGGTTGTGATGGGGGCTTTTAACAATCCGACAGACGAGACTGGCTATCGGATGATTTTAGATAGCCCACTTAACTTGCAAGATAGTCACGTATCTGCAGAAACGGTTATTGGGCATCATACGATTAGTGACGCCATTGATGGCTGGGAGGAGAATACCCTGTCGCTTAAGGTCGACCATATCTTTTCTAGTCCAGATCTGCGTATTTTATCATCCCATGTCGCTTTTGATGGAGGCGCAGCTCCCGTTGTTAGTGATCATTTTGGTTTGGAAATGGAGATTGAGTAAAAAGCAGGAACTCACTAGCCAAGGTGAGTTCCTGCTTTTTTTTATAGGTACCTGTCTGTTGAAAGCTGCTAATCAATCATGAGGCTTTTCAGATAAGCATCCCTTGGCCTTCGGTGACTTGATTGCTGTAAGAATGTTATCTCTTGCTTCTTCGAGTGATATAGTTTCCGTCAAAAGGGTTTCAGGGATTTCGGTAAGATAGTCTTTTTCTAGCCACCATCTTTTTAGGGACGATTCACCAAATTCTTTGGCTTTATCACGACTGGCATGACGATTAAGTGTCTCTTCAAATGGTAAATCATAATAGTAAGCGTGAATATTATCCAATCCATAGAGATCAGGACTTTTTTGCCAGACAGGCGCATACCAATCAGATCTTAGAATCCCTTCTAAAATAGTCGTTTGGCAGTTTTTAAATCCATAATCTAATAAATTAAGGAGTAGAGGTATGGTAGGAGTCTCTAGGCCATCATGGGCGTGAAGCATGGCGCGTCTAAGGAGATCCTGGGATAGTAGAAGAGTATTCTCCCCTAATATTTCTTGGAGAGAGTAGGAAAGACTGGTTTTTCCTGAAGCAGCATTACCTCGGATAGTAATTAATGTAGGCATAGGAACTCACTTTCCATAAAAATGACCAAATCTATCTTCGATGTCTTGGTAGATCTTTCTTGGATTTTTGCCTGTTGTATTAAGGCTGATGTTAATTAGTGGGTAACCCATTTTGAGGTTGGTCTTGCTAGCATTGCGCTGTAAGGCGCTCATTTTAGCAAGGTAAACTTCCTGATCTTTAACACTGACACTAATGAAAGTCTGGTTGAGCATATGGCGAAGTTGGATATTTTCAATGTCTTGCCAAGGAACAAAACCAAGAGCCAGAGCGGAAGAATGATCTGTAATGCCATGTTGGTCAACCATTAGAAGAGGCTGATTGTTGAAAATTCTTTTGACAAAGATGATAAAGCCCCATCCAAAGAAGGCAATCGCAAAGAGCCCTATTAGGATTGCCAAAATATTGGGTGACAATACGAAGAGAAATCCCAAAATGACAAAAATAAGGGCCCCAAGAGCGTAGATAATATTTCCAAGTTTTCGACTTGGGACGATAATCGGTTCTATCATAGATTTCTCCATCTTCTATATTTGGATATAAAGGTCCATTAGTCAATCATCTGACTCTTAAGATAAGCATCCACTAAGCGTTCGGTTGCCTCAACTGAGTCGGTATGGGTGCGCTCATAAGAATGACTGGATTCGATACCAGCACCTAGTAGGGCGTGCTTGACCTCAGCACCAGCACGCACAGCAGCTGAAGCATCAGAACCATAATAAGGGTAGATGTCAAGCTTATAAGGGATATCATTTTCCTCACAGAGCGTTACCATGTGTTGTCGAAGGTCATAGTGGTAAGGACCTGAAGCGTCTTTAACACAGATAGAAACCGTATATTCATCAGTCGCTTGGTCATCTCCCATGGCCCCCATATCGACAGCTAAGTATTCAACTGTCTGACTTGGTAAGCTGGAATTGGCTCCGTGTCCGACTTCTTCAAAGGCTGAGAAGTAGAAGTGAGTGGTATGTGGGAGCTCAGTTCTCTCTTCCTTATAGGTTTTTAGGAGTTCTAGGAGGATGGCTGCGCTGACTTTATCATCTAAGTGACGCGATTTGATGAAACCATTTGGCGTCACGACAACACGAGGATCAAAAGAAATGAAATCCCCGACTTCAATTCCCAAAGCGCGTGTCTCCTCGGCACTAGTGACTTTTTCATCTAGGCGAACTTCCATGTTGGTTTGGTTACGCTCAGCTGTTCCGGCATCTTTATAGACATGGACAGATGTTTGGTGCATGAGGATGGTACCGCAGATTTCCTTGCCATTTTTAGCCACATGAACGGTACAGTTTTCGCCTTCAATGGCATTATAAACAAAGCCACCGACCAAGTCCATCTTGAGACGTCCATCTGGTTTGATGGCACGGACCATGGCTCCAAGTGTATCTAAGTGTGCGGTCACAACGCGGTGTTTATCATCGTTTTGTCCTTTGACAGATACCATGACACCGCCTTTATGCGTGCGAAGGGGTTGGTAACCAAAACCTTGCAATTCAGAGACCAGATAGTTCATGATGGTTTTGGTAAAGCCTGTTGGTGATGGGATGTTGGTAAGGGTAGTGATGTAGTCAACAGTTGTTTTCATTAGATCTCCTTTTTAGTGTCGTGTTTTCTAGCCTGAAAGGCATCCCAAGCTTCTAAGACGATGGGAGCGATGCGCTCGATATCAGCCGATGTTCCTCGTAACTCAAAATCAGCCAGCATAGGAAAGCCAAACTGCTCTGCATATTGCTTAGCGGAGAGGCAGTATTGATTGTTAAAATTACGATTACCTGAGCCGATAATGCCAAAACAGTTTTTATAGTTGTCATGTGCTGCGATGAATTGACGTAATGGTGTGGTCAAAATTTCGGTATCCCCATTGTCTAAGCCGTTTCCACCTTCGAGATAGGTCGGTAAAAGGGCTAGGAAGTCCTCTTCAACGGGGAAAGTGTCATGCTTGAGATCTTTAATGTTAATGAGTCTCGAATCAATATCGTGAGTCTCTTTGAGATAAGCCGCAAAACGTGTGACAAAACTGTGCGTATTGCCACTGAGACTGACGTAAACAAGGGTAAGCGATGTCATAGTACTTCCTTTCTAGTTGATATTATAGATAAAATTGATATAAAAGACAAACGGTGTCAGTAAATAAGAAAACGCTTCATTTTTTTGACAAAAGTCGCTTAAATAGGGTTGACAAACTCTTTTTTAGTGCTATTATATAAAATATGAAACGTTTCATTTTTATCTAAAGGAGTAAAAGATGGTTAAAGACGCTTACGAACAAACCGCTGCTTCTATTGTTGAAGCAGTTGGTGGAAAAGAAAATATTGCAACAGCAATGCACTGTGCTACTCGTTTAAGACTGGTTGTTAAGGATGAGTCGAAAATTGATCTCGAAAAAATTGAATCCTTGGATTTGGTCAAGGGGCACTTTAACAATGGTGGACAATTTCAAATTATCCTAGGAACCGGTATTGTAAACAAGGTTTATGAGGCGTTTACTGGTTTGACGAATCTTGCTGAGGTTAGTAAGGAAGAATTTAAAAACACTGCTGCCACCAAGCTAAATCCCTTACAAAAGCTCTTAAAGACCCTTGCGGATGTTTTTGTTCCTATTTTACCAGCCTTGGTAGCTTCAGGTTTGCTGATGGGGTTAAACAATATCTTAACGGCTAAAGGCTTATTTATTTCTGGAAAAACCTTAGTAGAAGTCTACCCACAATTTGCAGATGTTGCAGGGATGATCAATCTTTTTGCCAACGCAGCCTTCGTTTTCCTTCCTATCCTTATTGGTTTTTCAGCAGCTAAGATTTTTGGAGCGACACCAGTTCTCGGCGCCGTTATTGGTGCAATCATGATCCATCCTGATTTGCTGAATGGTTATGGTTACGGAGAGGCATTGGCGAATAACACGATTCCGTTTTGGAATATTTTTGGCCTAAAGGTAGCACAAGTTGGGTACCAAGGAACGGTTTTGCCGGTTATTGGAGCTTCTTTTGTATTGGCAGTTATTGAGAAGACTTGCCGGAAATTTGTTCCAGCAATATTGGATATGATTATCACGCCTTTAATTTCTGTCTTGTTTACAGCTTTGATTACTTTTGTTGTGATTGGTCCTGTGATGAGATTTGTAGGGGATAGTTTGACAGGATTAGTCTTGTGGCTATTTTATGATCTTGGGGCCATCGGTGGTGCTATTTACGGTGTTTTATATCCTCTTCTTGTCATTACGGGGATGCACCATAGTTTGGTAACAGCAGAAATGCAGATTTTGTCTAACATTGAGACTTTAGGAGGTTCTCCTACCTTTGCAGTTGTTTCTGCTTCTAATGTCGCCCAAGGAGCAGCTGCCTTAGCGATTTTCTTCTTGATGAAACATGATGTGAAATTGAAGAGCATAGCGCCAGCGGCAGGAACATCGGCGCTTCTAGGGATTACTGAGCCAGCTTTATTTGGGGTTAACTTAAAACTTCGTTATCCTTTTGTTGCCGCTTTAATTGGTTCTGCTGTTGGTTCTGGTTATGCGACGATGATGAAGGTTTTATCTGTTTCACAAGGGCCTGCCGGGATTCCAGGTGTTATTGTGATGCGTCCTCAGTCTATGGGGCAATTTTTAGTGGCCATTGCCATTGCTTTCGTCGTTTCATTTGCTATGACTTTTGTCTTACATAAACTCTTTTCAAAGAAAGCTACAGTTTGAGGTGACAGATATGGAATGGACACGAGAAGCGCGTTACCAAAGATTAGCAGAAGTTAGCAAGGACGTTTACCAAAAATTAGTCACACAGGTCGCTGACTCTCCCTATCGTCAGAAATTTCATATTCAACCCAAAACCGGTTTGTTAAATGACCCCAATGGCTTTAGTTTTTACAAGGGACGTTACCATCTTTTTTATCAGTGGTTTCCTTTAGGACCAGTACATGGGGTTAAATATTGGTATCACATGTCGTCTGAAGATCTAGTTGATTGGCAGGATGAGGGGATTGCTCTTGAACCAGATAGCTTTTATGACAGCCACGGTGTCTTTTCAGGCAGCGGCTTGGTTGTTGAAGACCAGCTCCATCTGTTTTACACAGGAAATACACGTACAGATGATTGGGTGAGGATCCCTTATCAGTGCCATGCCATTATGGATGCCTCTGGGAATATTGTGAAAGCTGATTCTCCTTTAATTTCAGATAGTCCTGCTGGTTTTACAGATAATTTTAGAGACCCTAAAGTTTTTGAATACCAAGGACATTATCTTGCTCTTATTGGCGCAGAAACAAGCGAGCATGAGGGAAAAGTTGTTTACTATAAGTCGGATAATCTAAAGGATTGGGAATATCAGGGCATTATTAGTACCAAATCTTATCCTAATGCGGGTTTTATGTGGGAGTGTCCGGATTATTTTGAACAAGATGGGCAAGGTGTACTATTGTTTTCACCACAAGGCATGCAGGCTGAAGGGGATCGTTTTCAGAATATTTTCCAGTCAGGCTATTTACTTGGGGATCCTATTGATTTTCAAACAGGTCAGTTTGATCATGGTGCCTTTCAGGAACTAGATAAAGGGTTTGATTTCTATGCTCCTCAAACCATGCAAGATCCTCTGGGGAGACGCTTGTTAGTTGGTTGGTTGGGGCTTCCTGGCGTTGATTGCGTGACTGATGATGATGGTTGGGCGCATTGTCTCACCCTACCAAGGGAGTTAGTTATTGAAAATAATCACCTTTACCAACGACCAATTCCGGAATTGAAAGCACTGAGAAAAGCGCATCATAGCTATTCGGGTGACTTACATGAGGAAACCATTGATCTTCAAGATATCTCACGCACCTATGAGCTAAAACTGAGGGTAACAGCAGAAGAACTAGAACATTTTGTCTTAACCCTTCGTAAAGGGCATGGGGAGGAAACGCTCTTTTCATATGATCACCATGCTGGTAAGCTTGAGTTAGACCTCAGAAAATCTGGGAAAACCGTCACTGCTGAATATGGGCGTACAAGGTCATGTGATTTTCAGGCAGAATATTTAGAGCTTCACTTATTCTTAGACGAATCTAGTCTTGAAATTTTTGTTAACGATGGTCATGAGGTGTTTACAAGTCGACTTTTTAGCCATCAAGATGCCAATGGTATTCAACTAACCAGTAAAGGGAAAGCCTCTTATGTATTAGACCTTTGGGAAGTATAGTATCTCTTATTCTAATTGTTTATGAAAATGATGCTGGACATCATTTTCAGTCTCATTTTATGTGATTAGCAGATTTAGTCTAAGATAAAGCTTGAGTAGTCTTGGTTGTTTTCAAAATTTTAGGGATGTAAAGGTGATTTACTTATCTCTAGCTGAAAACAATCTAGTATAAGAACCAGAAGCGAAGCCTCTTCATCTCGGTCGTGGCGTTCACTCCTATTTTTGATTATGTTATAATCGAAGCAGAGCGTCTTAATGGAAGGGAGTAGTAAATGGCTACAATAAAAGATGTTGCCAAATTAGCAGAGGTATCTGTTGGGACGGTGTCTAAGTACTTAAATGGTTTTAAGGTTAAGGAAAAGACCCGTATCGCTGTTGAGCAAGCAATACAGGCCTTGAGCTACGAGCCTAATATCTATGCCAAGGGCTTGAAAACCAATCGCACCAATAGTGTGGTTTTACTAATACCAAGCGTCTGGCATCCTTTTTTTAGTGAGTTGACCTATTATATTGAGCAGGCTTTGCGAAAGAAAGGGATCAAACTGATTCTTTGTAATACAAGGGACAACCTAGATGCTGAGATAGAGTATGTCACAATGGCGCGTCAAAATAAGGTTGATGGGATTATTGCCATCACTTATAGTAATATTGACGAGTATATCACGTCTGATATGGCTGTTGTGAGTATCGACCGTTTTTTTTCGGCTAATATAGATTTTATTTCTAGTGATAATTATCACGGTGGTTATCAAGGGGCTGAAATTCTAGCGCAAAGTGGTAGCACTAACCTGGCTTATGTTGGTCACGGGTCATCCTATGCCAATGATACGACAGCGCGTTTGGATGGTTTTAAGGACTATTGTGAGGTGCATGGCATTCCCTATCATCTTTGTTATGGTGAGGGGGCTCTCGACGACTATCAAGAGCAGTTGATGACTTTTGTTGATCAGATAGCGTCTGGCAAATTATCGATAGATGGCATCCTAACAGCTTCGGACACTCATGCCCTCAGGGTCTATGAGCTCTTAAAGCAAAGAGGAATTCAAATTCCTGAAGATATTCAGTTAATAGGGTTTGATGGAAGTCAGCAAAGTCAGTCTGTGCCAATCTTTTTATCAAGTATTCGTCAGAATGTTCCTGTAATCGCTCAAGAAGCCGTATCATGTTTGTTAAAACGTATTAACGACGGCAATGATAATCATCCTGTTGTTCATAAAAAAGTTCCGATAAGTTTTCTCAAAGGGCAGACAACACGCTAATTCTTGAGTCATTCTCTAAAAGAAAAAATCCACTTCAATCGAGGTGGATTTTCTCTCGTAAAAATTAGTCTTTCTGACGATTTTTGACTTTTCCAATAAGTCCAAGGCTGACAAATCCTAGGATTGTCATCCAAAGAGTGCTTGTTTCACCCGTTTTAGGGAGTACTTTTGGACTCGCTTGGGTGTGAGTAGTTTGCTTGGTAGGGGTTGTGAAGGGCAGTGTTTGTGCATAGGCTCTGGCAGCTAAGCTGTGGATAGCTGCTTGTGTTGTTTCGACGGTTGTAGCAGTCGTTGGTTGATTAACGACACTGGTATCAGCGAATGTCGTTGGGACATCTGATTCTTCTGCTTGAATAAGCTTGACAATAGTTGCAGAAGCAATAATGATTGGGCACTTTTGACTAAGAACATTTTGATATAAGACCTCCTTTTTCTTAAAAATGAATTTCGCTAACATTATACAAAAAGGCCCCCTTTTTATCGGTAATATTTGGTTAGTCAAACGAAGATTATTTATAAAAATAATTAAAAACAATGGTGTTTGTTTGTTGTTATGTTGATTCTCTAAAATAATCCTTTGGCAGTGGCCTACGTTCCTTTTTATGAAAAATCGTGATAAAATAGTTACACATAAGAGCATATAAGATAGAGTAGGTATGGGAAATGGCAAAAACAGCGGATTTAACTGGTCAGGAAGTTGTTGCGATAGCGGCAGCCTATATGACAGATACAGATCTTGAGTTGGTTAAGAAAGGATTGAAATGTGCGGAAACAGCTCATGCGGAGCAGTATCGTAAATCAGGAGAGCCGTATATCATTCATCCTATTCAAGTTGCAGGTATTCTAGCTAATTTGCATTTGGATGCCGTAACAGTCGCTTGTGGTTTTTTACATGATGTTGTGGAAGATACCAATTTTACGCTTGACGATATCGAGGAGCTTTTTGATACGGAAGTGCGCAATATTGTCGATGGTGTGACCAAGTTGGGGAAGGTGGAGTACAAATCCCACGAAGAACAGCTGGCTGAAAACCATCGTAAAATGTTGATGGCTATGTCCAAGGATATCCGTGTGATCTTGGTGAAGCTGGCGGATCGTCTTCATAACATGCGGACCCTCAAACACTTGCGTAAGGACAAGCAACAACGCATTTCACGCGAAACTATGGAAATCTATGCTCCTCTGGCGCATCGCCTCGGTATTAGTCGGATCAAGTGGGAGCTGGAGGACTTGTCTTTTCGCTACTTAAATGAAGTGGAATTTTATAAAATTTCCCACATGATGACAGAAAAGCGCCGTGAACGTGAAGTGCTTGTTGAAGAAATTGTCGATAAGATCAAGAGTACCACAGAAAGTGAAGGGCTTTACGGTGATGTTTACGGCCGTCCAAAGCATATTTACTCCATTTATCGCAAGATGCGGGACAAGAAGAAACGCTTTGATCAGATCTATGATTTGATTGCTATCCGCTGCATCATGGAAACCCAAAGTGATGTTTACGCTATGTTGGGGTATATCCACGAATTGTGGCGTCCAATGCCAGGTCGTTTCAAAGATTATATCGCTAATCCTAAGGCTAATGGTTATCAATCCATTCATACAACGGTTTATGGTCCCAAAGGGCCAATTGAAATCCAGATTCGTACGCAAGAGATGCATCAGATTGCAGAATACGGGGTAGCCGCTCACTGGGCTTATAAAAAAGGGATCACGTCCAAAGTGGATCAAAAAGAGTCTGCTATCGGTATGAATTGGATCAAGGAGCTGGTTGAACTTCAAGATGCTTCGAATGGCGATGCGGTTGACTTTGTTGACTCTGTTAAGGAAGATATTTTCTCAGAGCGCATCTATGTTTTCACCCCGACCGGAGCGGTTCAGGAATTACCAAAGGATTCCGGTCCTATTGATTTTGCCTATGCCATCCATACTCAGGTTGGTGAAAAGGCGACAGGAGCTAAAGTTAATGGGCGTATGGTGCCTCTAACAGCTAAGCTCAAAACAGGTGATGTTGTCGAAATTGTCACCAATAGCAATTCATTTGGTCCTAGTCGTGACTGGATTAAGATGGTCAAGACGACCAAGGCTCGCAGTAAGATTCGCCAGTTTTTCAAAAATCAAGATAAGGAAACGTCAGTTAATAAGGGGCGGGAACTATTAGTTGATTATTTCCAAGAGCAGGGCTATGTTGCCAATAAGTATTTGGATAAAAAACGGATTGAAGAGATTTTGCCGCGATTGAGTGTCAGAAGTGAAGAGGCACTTTATGCAGCAGTAGGTTTTGGGGATATTAGTCCAGTCAGTGTTTTCAATAAATTGACCGAAAAAGAACGTCGAGAAGAAGAGCGCGCCAAGGCTAAGGCAGAGGCTGAAGAGCTCATGAAGGGCGGAGAAGTCAAGACTGAGAAGAAAGATGTGCTCAAGGTTAAGAGTGATGAGAATGGTGTCATCATTCAGGGAGCCTCAGGTCTTCTGATGCGGATCGCCAAGTGCTGTAATCCCGTTCCTGGAGACCCGATTGAGGGTTATATCACTAAGGGCCGAGGTGTTGCCATCCACCGCAAAGATTGCCATAATATCAAGAGCCAGGAAGGTTATGAACAACGGTTAATTGAGGTTGAGTGGGATGATGCCAATTCTCGTAAGGAATACCAAGCTGAGATTGACATCTATGCGCTCAATCGCTCAGGTATTCTTAATGATGTTATTCAAGTCGTCTCCAATGCCACTAAGAATATCTCTTCTTTCCATGCGCAGCCAAGCAAAGACATGAAATTTGCCAATATCCATGTGACTTTTGGAATTCCAAATGTTTCAGAACTGACTTCGGTTGTCGACAAAATTAAAATTATCCCAGATGTTTACTCTGTCAAGCGTACAAATGGCTAAAAGATGCTGGGGATATCCCTTTTAGGTTGCGGATAAGGAGAGTACTAGCTTTCGACTTTGAAATGATAGAGTATGTATCTCTATACATTGTCAGCTTCCTCGATAGACTCCAGTATGGTCGTCATCTGCGCTTCCTCGTCTTGTTTTGATTTGTTTTGAACCGTCTCTTTAAATGCCCAAGGGTGGCTTGACGATACCAAATGTTAGAAAGTAAATGATCTTATGAAAATTGTGATTCAACGCGTGTCAGAAGCATCGGTGACGATTGACGAAAAAGTTGTCGGTCAGATTGGTCAAGGACTGCTACTCTTGGTTGGTGTAGGTCCTGAGGATACTCAAGAGGACCTGGACTATGCCGTGCGCAAGATTGTTAACATGCGTATCTTTTCTGATGCTGATGACAAAATGAATTTGTCGGTTCAAGATATCAAGGGGAGTATCTTGTCGATTTCCCAGTTTACCCTTTATGCGGATACTAAAAAAGGAAATCGTCCAGCCTTTACAGGAGCTGCTAAACCAGATGTCGCCAGTGATTTTTATGATCGATTGAATACAGCTCTAGCTGATCATATACCCGTGGAAAAAGGGATTTTTGGAGCAGATATGAAAGTCTCCTTGGTCAATGATGGTCCTGTAACGATTATTTTAGATACGAAAAATAGGTAGGGTTTTATGAAAATTTTTGTTTTAGTTATTTTAGGATTATATTTAGCCGTTGTAGCTTTTTCAGCTGTGTTGGGCAGTTTGGGAGCAAAGATCATTACGAAGCGGAACATGTTGTTAACCCTTTTTGGTGTTGTGGTGACTATTGCCTTTACCTATATTTACTTTAGGCAAGGGGTTAGCAGCGCTATTTACGGGGTTGCTGGAGGTCTTTTTGGGATCTCAGGTTTGGCGCTGAGCAACGCTGCCAACATGGGACAACGCCCTAATCTGAAGCACCATTTTATCCGTTTGGCATTCGACCTTGTATTATTGGTTGTGATGTATTTGGTTTACCGGCAGGGGTAGGTGGAAAGATGATTGGCATTATTGCAGGAACTCCAGTAGATACAGCCTTTGGTGTTGAGCTTGTCAAAAAGGTGACAGACCAATATGTTAGCTTGGCCATTTCACAAACACCTGAAGAGCAGACTGCCTTTCAAGTCTTGCCAGAGGCAAAGAAAAAAGCACATCTCTCTGCGATTTTGGAGGATTTTCAGCGTAAAGGGGTAACTCAGGTTCTGGTATACTGTAATTCCTTGAGTAGCTCTGTCGATTTTGATGTTTTGTCAGAGGAGCTCTCCTTACCCATTCTCACGCCCTTGCATTTTTATCGTGACCTAGCCTTATCGTATCGGACGATGGGACTGCTTGCGGCCAATGCTCAAGGAAGTGCAGGTATCGAGCGGGTGATAACTTGGAAAAATCCACATAGTCGTGTGCATGCAGTGTCTAGTCTGGACTGGGTCGAAGCTGTGGAGTCGGCCGTTCCACCCAAAGAGATGGTGAAAAATCTGGGATTGCGAGAAACGATCACCATGTTTGAAACCTTGTCTGTTGAGGTGGTCGTATTTGGTTGTACACACTTTCCTTATTTTATTGAGGCTTACCAACAAGAGACGGCGCTTCCTTGCTTGAGTGCTGATGACTACTTTTTAAAACAATTAAACATATAAAAACGAGGGCTAGTCAGTCCTCGTTTTTATATGTTGTTGGCTTCCAATAGAGCTATATAACATGAAAAGAAAGATTACTGAGTTTGTAGACAAAGTCTCTTTCCGGACTTTCCTGAGGTTCTCGCTTTCTAATTTCAAGGCTCGAACTTCAAACTGTCCCCGGACAGTTTGAACAGACGGCTTTGATAGTAAGGGGAGTGCCTATCAAAGGTTGGAAATAGGGAACTGCGGAGCAATTCCTCAAATCTTCCGTTCCTTTGAATCTTTTGTCGCTTTCTTGTTTCCAAGTGACAACCTAAAAAGGTCTTCCCCCCTTTAGTCCGAATGACTCCGAATAGTGCAGAAAGTTTCACTTTCTCGATTTCCAACTTCAAATAGTCCCTCGGACTATTTGAGCACAGTGGAAAGTCCCGGCTTAGGGCTCGCTCCGCTCACAAAATAAACTAAATTTTTATTTTTTCTTAGCAAAGCTACTCAGTTTATTTATCCAGGATATAGTTTGTCTACATTCTGGATTACTGGTCATGTTTGCGTTTGGCAAAGTCAACAAACCGGAACTTGTCTAATTTATGTCGGCTCTCTGTAAACTGAAATTGTTCGCCAGAGGCTAAGAAAACTTTTGATTTGACAGAAACCACATGATGTTCACCAGCTAGGTCTAATAAAATACGGTCTTGTGCATTGGTTTGGTCAATGGTGATTTCTTTTTCGGCTAAATCAATGATGAGATGCAGCTGATTTTCCAAATAGTTGTAAATAGATGTTTCTGCAATAGGTCTGGTGATATCAGGAACGAACTGGGTATCCAGATAGTCGATGTCCAGAACGGAGGCGACATCTTCGACCACCCGTTGGCGCGTGATTCGCCAAACGTGACTTTTAGGCACAAAGCCAGTCAGTTCCGATAGTTTAGCATCAATGATCAACTTATCAATGGCGATGACATTGGTCTTTGAGACCATACCCAAAGCTTGGACGATTTCTTGGTAACTGGTTAAGGCTGAAATGGGGAAGTTGATACGCTCGTACTTGACGACCTGGGAACCACTGCCTTGACGCTTGCGAATCAGGCCGTGTTGTGCTAAGAGTTTTAAGGCTTTTCGGATGGTGTCACGGCTAACAGCGAACTGATGAGCCAATTCTTCTTCGGTAGGGAGATAGTCATTAACCTGATAGTTTCCTTGATTGATTTCAGCTTCTAGTTTTTGGAAAATTTTCTCGTATTTTTTCATATTTTCAGTTATTTTCTAAGTTGTCTAGTTTTTTACAGACAAGATACCTTATTTTACCAAAATTTCAGCTTTTTTTCGCCAAACAACTTGCAGACAAATTTGCAATCGATTACAATAACGAAAGTAAAAGTTTGGAAACAAGCTATTGCCAAACTGCTGGAGCGATCCACAAGAAAAGAAAAAGGAGTTTAGCTCGAATGGGGAAATACGAATCTCAGGCTAAGGACCTCTTGACTGCCATTGGCGGAAAAGAGAATATTAAGGCGGTCACACATTGTGCGACACGTATGCGCTTCGTCTTGAATGATGATAAGGCTGCAAATGTGGCTGATATTGAAAAGATTTCTGCGGTCAAAGGAACCTTTACCAACGCAGGTCAATTTCAAGTGATCATCGGTAATGATGTACCGATTTTTTACAATGACTTCACGGCTGTTTCAGGTGTTGAAGGGGTTTCGAAAGAGGCAGCTAAATCAGCAGCCAAAAGCAATCAGAATCCTATCCAACGTGTCATGACCATGTTGGCTGAGATTTTCACGCCAATCATCCCAGCTATCATCGTTGGTGGTTTGATTCTCGGTTTCCGTAATATCCTTGAAGGTGTCGCCTGGTCTTCGCTAGATGGTAAAACTATCGTTGAAGTCTCACAATTTTGGAGTGGGGTCAATGCCTTTCTCTGGTTGCCAGGTGAAGCGATTTTCCATTTCCTACCAGTAGGGATTACCTGGTCAGTAGCTCGTAAAATGGGAACAACGCAAATCCTTGGTATTGTTTTGGGGATCTGTTTGGTATCACCGCAGCTTCTTAATGCCTATGCCGTAGCAGGAACACCTGCAGCTGAGATTGCGAAAAACTGGGTTTGGGATTTTGGATTTTTCACTGTGAATCGTATCGGTTACCAAGCACAAGTTATCCCAGCACTTTTAGCGGGTCTTAGCTTGTCTTATCTTGAAATCTTCTGGCGCAAGCGTATCCCGGAGATGGTTTCGATGATTTTTGTGCCATTCTTGTCCTTGCTCCCAGCTCTTATCTTGGCCCACACGGTTCTAGGGCCAATTGGTTGGACAGTTGGAAAATGGATTTCTGCCATCGTTCTTTGGGGCTTGACAGGTCCTGTTAAGTGGCTCTTTGGTGCTATCTTCGGTGCCTTATATGCGCCGCTAGTAATTACTGGGCTCCATCACATGACCAATGCCATCGATACGCAATTGATCGCTGATACAGCTAGCAAAACCACTGGTCTATGGCCAATGATTGCTTTGTCAAACATTGCTCAAGGTTCAGCCGTATTGGCTTACTTCGTCATGAATCGTAAAAACGAGCGTGAAGCAGAGATTTCACTGCCAGCAACGATTTCAGCCTACCTTGGTGTTACTGAGCCAGCCCTCTTTGGGGTTAACGTCAAGTATGTTTATCCATTTGTCGCGGGTATGATCGGTTCAGGGCTTGCTGGTCTTTTGTCAACCAGTATGAATGTCCAAGCGAATGCTATCGGTGTCGGCGGTATCCCAGGTTTCCTTGCTATCAATGTGAAATACATGCTGCCATTCTTTATCTGTATGATTGTTGCTATTGTTGTCCCATTTGTCTTGACAATGGTTTTCCGTAAAGCTAATATCTTAACAAAAGCAGAAGATGAAAAATTAGCGTCACAGGCAGCGATTGCTAATGCTGAAACTGCGGGTGCTTCCCCTAATGCATCAACTGTAGCAGCAACAGGCACAGTAGCAACCATTGTGAGTCCTTTAACTGGTGACATCAAGCCTTTGTCTGAGGCTAAAGATCCTGTCTTTGCCCAAGGTGTTATGGGACAAGGGGTCTTGATTGAGCCATCAGCAGGTGAACTAGTCGCCCCTGTATCAGGTACTGTTTCAGTGCTCTTCCCATCAAAACATGCAGTTGGTCTCGTGAGTGAGGATGGCGTAGAACTCCTTATGCATATTGGTATGGATACTGTTAATCTTGATGGTAAAGGCTTCACAGCTCATGTTTCTCAAGGTGATAAGGTAGCTGTCGGTGATGCCTTGATTTCATTTGACATTGCAGCTATTACAGAAGCAGGTTATCCAGTTGAAACACCTGTTATTGTGACAAACCACAGTGACTATCAAGTGGCTGTCCTTAAAGATGCTACTGGTAGTGTATCAGTTGGTCAGGCTATTTTGACAGCTAAAAAGAACTAAGACAAACGAATAAGTGCTGAGAGTATTTTCAGCACTTTGTCTATTTCATATCCTTTGATAATCAAAATTTCACATTTTAGATCTTTTTATCTGATTTTGATTATCACGGGTATCAGCATCTAGAAAGGACTTATCATGGCAATCGACAAACGTAAGGTTGTTTACCAAATTTACCCAAAATCATTTAAAGACACGACAGGGAGTGGCACAGGTGACCTCAACGGGGTAACTGAAAAATTGCCATACCTTAAAGAGTTAGGGATCGATATGATCTGGCTCAATCCTTTTTACCCAAGTCCGCAAAGGGATAATGGCTATGATGTTGCTGATTACACCGCTGTTAATCCTGACTTTGGAACTATGGCTGATTTTGAAGCTATGGTGGCACGTGGTAAGGAGCTGGGGATCGACTTTATGTTGGATATGGTTTTGAATCACTGTTCAACAGATCATGAGTGGTTCCAGAAAGCTCTAGCGGGTGATGAGTATTACCAGGATTTCTTTATCCTACGCGATGAGCCGACCGATTGGGTATCGAAGTTTGGTGGCAACGCTTGGGCACCTTTTGGTGATACTGGAAAATACTACCTTCATCTCTTTGATGTGACTCAAGCTGATCTCAATTGGCGCAATCCTCGTGTTCGTGAAGAACTCTTTAAAGTCGTTAAGTTCTGGCAAGACAAGGGAGTTAAGGGATTCCGCTTTGATGTGATTAACTTGATTGGTAAGGATGAAGTACTTGAAGACTGTCCAATCAACGATGGGAAACCTGCCTACACTGATCGTCCTATTACACATGATTACCTTCACGAACTCAACCAAGCGAGTTTTGGTCAAGATGACTCCTTTATGACCGTTGGGGAAATGTCAGCAACGACAGTCGAAAACTGTATTCTCTATACCGCCCCAGAACGTGAAGAATTGTCTATGGCTTTTAACTTCCATCACTTAAAAGTTGATTATCAAGACGGTCAAAAATGGACCATTATGGATTTTGATTTTGAAGCTCTCCGCAGTCTTTTCCATACATGGGGTGTTGGCATGAGTGAGGGAAATGGCTGGAATGCCCTATTCTACAATAACCACGATCAGCCACGTGCCCTTAACCGCTTTGTGGACATCAAGCGTTTCCGCAATGAAGGCGCGACCATGTTAGCGGCCTCTATCCATCTGTCTCGTGGAACACCTTATATCTATATGGGTGAAGAGATTGGTATGATTGATCCGGATTATGATTCTATGGCGGATTATGTGGATGTGGAAAGTCTTAATGCCTATCAAATCATGCTGGATGAAGGCAAAACACCGGAAGAAGCCTTTAAGATTATTCAAGCTAAGTCTCGTGATAACTCACGTATACCAATGCAGTGGGATGCTAGTGACAATGCCGGCTTTACGACAGGTACACCATGGCTCAAAGCTGGCAAATCTTATAAAGAGATCAATGTTGCTAAGGAAAAAGAAGGTGTGATCTTTACCTTCTACCAAGATCTTATCAAGCTTCGTAAGGAATTACCGATCATCGCAGAGGGTGACTATCAGGCGGCCTTCTCGACCCATGATAAGGTTTATGCTTTTGAGCGTTTCTTAAACGATGACAAATTACTGGTCTTAAACAATTTCTTTGCAGAGGATGTTGAGCTTGATATTCCAGAGCCTTACCAAGGTGGCCAAGTCCTCATCAGCAACTATGATACCGCAAGTATCGGAGAACGTTTGACCTTGCAACCTTATCAGACCCTGGCCATATTGGGCCAATAATTTCTAAAGAGAGTGGGATCAACTCGACTAATGAAAAGAGACTTGTTGTTAGCCTAAAAAGGTCTCCCTCGATCATCTAGCTCTCCCATTTCTAAGATAAAGCTAAAACCTCCACTGAAGATTTAAGGGCCCTGCATAACTTCAACTGTCTGTGAGACAGTTGAAGGTTGGAGATAGAGCGAATATGATTCGCATCAAAACTAGCTGGGGAGAGCTTGTGGGAAGTTGAAAACGAGGCCAACTTTGTTGCTATCAAAAGGGTTAACTGATCCTTGTTAAGCAATCAACCGCTACATTGATATGTTTTGCTAATCAAAAAGCGAGAGGTTAGGTTTTATGCCCAACCTCTTTTTGAGTGCAAAGCAGGAGGTCTTTATGGCATTTCTTGCTATAATAAAAAGTGATTAAATTGTATTGGGCCTCAGTTTTATCTTATGATTAAGCTTAGCCTGATTTAGAAGGAATAAGATGTTACGCCAATTTAAACTAGCCTATGTTAATAATCAAAACAGCATTCGAATGATTAGTTTCAGTTTGATTTCTGTTCTTTTACTGATACTGACTTGGATTTTTGATTACGGTTATCCCCAACTCAAGGACCAATTGCCTCAAGCCATGCTCCTTTCTAAAGAAGTCTCGACTTCTTTTTTGTCCAACTTATCAGGGGTCTTTTTGACGGTCACCACCTTTACTTTTACGACTATTTTGACCATCCTAAACCACTATGCCTCGACCTTTTCGCCCCGTATCTTGCAGGATTTCATCGAGAAACCAAATGTTTTAAGCCTTTTTGGCATCTTCATCGGTGGCTTTTTCTATACGGTTTTAGCCCTCTTTTTCCTCAGCAATCTTTCTGACGATGTCATGATGGTTTCAGGGACCATTGGGGTTTTTTACGCCATTGCCTCTATGATTGCTTTTATCCTCTTTGTGCGTCGGGTGCTAAAAGGCATCCGTGTCGATGATGTGATCGAGACCATCTATCAGAAGGCTTATAACTTGGTTAACCAAGAAGCGCAGGCACGCCAGCAGTCAGAGCGCTATGACCCTGAAGGCATTGTGGATGGTATCAAGATTTATGGCAAGTCGACTGGCTATTTCTATGATATTGACAGCGAGGCTCTAAAGCGCCTGCTTGGTCACATCCGCTGTGAGTTGGTCATCACCCAAAAAATTGGTGACTATATTCCTAAAGGCATGTATCTGGCTACCCTGAATATCTTTGATGAAAATACCATGTCAGAAGACGAGCAACTGGAGCTGGTAAAAGCTATTTCAGATGCCTTAGTCATTAATATTGCTAAGAATGATCAGACGGATTATCACTTGGAGATCAGCTATCTGATCGAAGTGGCTCTCAGAGCCCTTAGCCCTGGTATCAATGATCCTAGTACCGCGGTCAGCTGTATTGATAAATTGGCCTTGCTACTGGGGCGCCTTTTTTCCAGTCAGAATCACTTCTTGGTCTTAGCCTCGGATGAGAACACTAAGATTATTTATAAATCCTACTCAGTTGAAGAGGAGATGTATCTGACCTTTAACCAGATTCTTTATTACAGTAAAGGTGAGCCTGCCATGGCACGGTCAATTTTGGAAAATATCTACATGATTTATATGATTTCAGACGAGTCTGCCCAAGGGCAAGTCACGGACTTTTTCTACTATGCATACCAAACTTGCTATGATGCCTTGGAGAGTGATTTAGATCGACAAAAATTACAGGACATCAAAGACGACTTTGAGAGAAACCGTGATGACCAATCCGATAGAGATGCTTTGCGAAAATCAGAATAAGCTGCAGTCATGACCAAGTAAAGAGGGAATTTTCTCTCTTTTTTTGGTAGAATAAAGGATAGCGACAAAGTTTTACAAAGATAAGGAGACTTTATGACACGTTTACAAGATGATTTCTTTGATGCCGTTAATGGCGAGTGGGAAAAAACAGCTGTTATTCCAGACGATAAGCCCCGTACAGGTGGCTTCTCTGACTTAGCCGATGAGATTGAAGCCTTGATGTTAGAGACAACTGATGAGTGGTTAGCTGGTAAGAATCTGCCCGAGGGAGAGATTTTGGCTAATTTTGTCAAATTCCATAAGTTAGTGGCTGATTATGATGCACGTGAAGCAGCTGGTACAAAGCCCGTCCAAGCACTGATTAAAGAGTATCAGGACTTAGCCTCATTCACGGAATTTGCTGAGCGTATAGGAACTTATGAGCTGGATGGCAAGCCTAATCTGTTACCATTTGGTGTTGCGCCAGACTTTATGGATGCCCAGACAAATGTTCTCTGGGCGGAGGCTCCAAGCCTTATCTTGCCAGATACAACCTATTATGAAGAGGGAAATGATAAGGGGAAAGAATTACTGGCTCTTTGGCGTAAATCTCAAGAAGATCTCTTACCTAAATTCGGTTTTTCCGAAGTAGAAATCAAGGATATGCTAGATAAGATTATCGACTTGGATGCTAAATTAGCTAACTATGTCCTCTCCAGCGAAGAATCTTCAGAGTATGCCAAGCTCTACCATCCATATAATTGGTCTGATTTCACCAAATTGGCTCCCGAATTACCTTTAGATAGCATTTTTACAGAAATTCTTGGTCAGGTGCCAGATAAGGTTATCGTACCTGAAGAGCGTTTTTGGACTGATTTTGCGGCGACTTATTATTCTGAAGACAATTGGAAAAACCTTCAGGCTAAGCTGGTCTACAGTGCTGCTAATGCTTTCAACGCTTACTTAACAGATGAGATTCGTATCTTGTCAGGAGCTTATAGTCGTGCGCTTTCGGGCACACCTCAAGCCATGGATAAGAAAAAAGCAGCCTTCTACTTGGCGCAAGCACCATATAGCCAAGCTTTGGGTCTCTGGTATGCGGGTGAGAAATTCTCGCCAGAAGCCAAAGCAGATGTGGAAGCTAAAGTAGCCACCATGATTGGTGTTTACAAAGATCGTCTAGCTAACAATACCTGGTTACAAAAAGAAACCATTGACAAGGCCATCACCAAACTCAACGTGATCGCCCCACACATTGGTTATCCTGAAAAATTACCAGAAACCTATGCTAAGAAGGTGATTGATGAGAACCTTTCCTTAGTCGAAAACGCCAAGAACTTGGCCAAAATTTCGATTGCACATTCTTGGAGCAAATGGAATAAGCCGGTGGATCGTGATGAGTGGCACATGCCAGCTCATATGGTCAATGCTTACTATGATCCACAACAAAATCAGATTGTCTTTCCAGCAGCTATCTTACAAGCACCATTCTACAGCTTGGACCAGTCTTCGTCAGCTAACTATGGCGGTATCGGTGCCGTCATTGCCCACGAAATTTCGCATGCTTTTGATACCAATGGTGCTTCTTTTGACGAACATGGTAGCCTCAACAATTGGTGGACAGAAGAAGACTATGCAGCCTTTAAAGAACGTACTGACAAGGTTGTCGAGCAGTTTGACGGCATTGACTTTGCTGGTGGTAAGACTAATGGGAAATTAACCGTATCAGAAAACGTGGCAGACTTAGGTGGTCTGGCAGCTGCACTTGAAGCATCTAAGAAAGATAATGATTTTTCAGCAGAAGACTACTTTACCAACTTTGCGACGATTTGGCGTATGAAAGCTCGTGAAGAGTACTTGCAACTCTTACTTTCAGTGGATGTGCATGCCCCAGGCAAACTCCGTACCAATGTACAATTACCAAACTTTGATGATTTCTTTACAACCTTTGATGTCAAAGAAGGCGATGGCATGTGGCGTCAGCCAGAAGACCGCGTTGTGATTTGGTAAGGTATTTAGTTTAAACCACACCTAAATCAATGAATTGCACCCCAAGAGTTAGACAGAAAATCTAACGATTGGGGTGTTTTTGCTAGCAAAAAAGCCAGACCTCGCGGTCTAGCTCTAGGAGATTATGAAAAAGAATTGCTACAAAAGTAGCAGAAAAAGTTTTAGGATGTTTATAGTATAAAAGACAAAGCTTAAGAAAAGCTTAACCCACAAAGTATCTAGTATAATCTTTTTTTCTGAATGATTTCAGGAGCATTGTCAAGAGTTTTTCAAAGCATTATGGTATGATGGGAGGAAAGAAAACAAGTGAGGAGATATTATGAAAAAAGCATTGTTAGTTGTCAATCCTAGTGCTGGTGGTGAGCAGGCTCAGGAATATCGTAAAGCAGCTCTTGAGAAGCTAGAGTCCTACTTTGATGAGGTTGAAGTTAAGGAAACTGAAAAAGGTGGCGATGCACGCGATTTTGCTAAAGCTGCTACGCAAGATAAGATTGATAGTGTCTTTGTTATGGGTGGTGATGGTACCGTTAACGAAGGGATAAGTGGTCTTGCTGAGCAGGATTACCGTCCTAAATTTGGTTTTTTCCCTTTGGGTACGGTTAATGACTTGGCACGGGCTTTGAACATGCCAATAGACCCTCAAGAAGCCATTGACGCCCTTGATTTTGAGCAAACCAAGGATTTGGATATTGGGAAAATCAACGACCACTATTTTATGAATGTGGTGGCTATCGGTTCCATTCCAGAAGCTGTTCGCGATGTTTCGGTAGAAGAAAAAACCAAGTTTGGAAAATTAGCCTACCTGATTTCTGGTGTTAAAAAAATTGCTCAAAATGAGACCTATCAGTTTGACCTGCAGGTGGACGATGAGACTATTGCTGTAGAATCCACGACTTTACTGATCGGTTTGACCAACTCTATCGGTGGTCACGAAAATATCCTGCCAGAGGCAGAGGTTAATGATGGTTTGTTACACTTGATTTACTTGAAGGACAGCAATGTTTTTGAGTCCCTCAAAGCCTTACCGTCCTTGGCCCAAGGTGTCTCAGATTCCGATGCTAATCTAGGCTATCGCACCTTTACAAAAGCTCGTATTGCCTTGAAAGACGATCAAGAACTAGGGACTAATGTGGATGGTGATCAGGGGCCCAATCTCCCTATCGATATCAGTATTCTACCATCTCATCTTAAGGTTTATAGTGGTAAATAAGTAAAAAAAGAGCTTGCATGACGCTCTCAACTTAGCCTATCAATCCAAGGCTTGGACGAGATATCATACAGGCTCTTTTAATCTTCTCTAGACAGCTCGTTTCAGAAATCTTTAGATTTTCAGACGCAAAGCCTGATCTTGCTGTGTATCAGGCAAATGTCAGTAAGTCTCGATAGCAGAAGAGTAGCTGTTTTTCAATGGCTTAGGAAGACGGTCATTTTCCTGCAGTAAATACTGGTAGTAGTAAGCGCGTGTCGTTACCATATATGGCATTAGGTAGATTTGAATCAGTCCCAGCGTCGGAAGGAGCAAGAGGTACCAACCGATAAAGCTGAAGTAGAGACGGAACAACTCCCAGACATGTCCCTTCATAAGTGACTTACTCTCCTTGATAGTTGCTAGTGGCCCCTGGTAGCGATTTTCTTTTAAGTGGTCATAGAGGATAAACTCGGCTTGGTTGTATTGGAGGTTTTTGTAAATCATGAAGACAAATCCCAAGACAGCAATGAGAATACCTGTTATAAGAAGAAGTGCTCCTGGCGTGGCAGTAAACTCAGGGTCCCATAGAAAGATAATGCCGGCAGCAATGAGACCACCACCAATGGCAAAAGGAATTGACCAGAGAGTTACGAGAAGGGCGCGGATGAGAAGGGTCAGGAAGAGCTTTCCAAAAATAGTGCCTGAAAAACTATAAGCCACATCGTTAAAGCTGACTTGCTGGCGTTCTTTTCGAATGACCTCCAAAATGATGTAAAGGGTTGAAACGGTAAAGAAACTCAAGAGAAAAGTGACTAAAGCTGGGAAAATGGTGACTGACAGGTTGGTCTGTGCCCCATAAGCATCAAATTCGGCCGCGATGTTATTCCGAAAGGTAATGCTGGTACTGACCAGAGAAAAAATAATGGGTAGGGCAAACAGAGCGTATTTGCCAGAGAGGTTTTTGAGCAGGGCCTTGGCCTTTTGTTTGAGGGTTGATATCATGATAATCTCCTATCTTTTTTATAAGCAAGCTCTCAGAGAACGGTTTTGCCTATTATATCACAAAATATGACTTGAAAAAACAGTAACCGCAGCTCCCGCTCAGCCATTTCCCAAAAGAGACAAGAAGTAACTGACAGACCATTTTTAATTTGGTAAAATAGCAGAGCTGACTCGTTAAGGTGGAGTGGGGACCATCATATGGGCTCTCTAGGACTGTCTTTTCTAGCAAATCTTCAAAAATCAAGGAGTCAAAATGACTGAATATCCAATTAAATACCGTCTGATTAAGACGGAAAAACACACCGGTGCTCGTTTGGGAGAGATTGAAACCCCGCACGGTACCTTTTCCACGCCTATGTTTATGCCAGTTGGGACACAAGCCACGGTGAAGACGCAATCGCCAGAAGAACTGAAACAAATGGGTTCAGGGATTATCCTGTCAAATACTTATCACCTTTGGTTACGTCCAGGAGATGAGTTGATTGCCCGTGCAGGTGGTCTTCACAAATTCATGAACTGGGATCAGGCTATCCTTACAGACTCTGGTGGCTTCCAGGTGTATTCTTTGGCTGATAGTCGTAACATCACAGAAGAGGGAGTTACCTTTAAAAACCATCTAAATGGTTCTAAAATGTTTCTTTCTCCAGAAAAAGCCATTTCAATCCAGAACAATCTTGGTTCGGATATCATGATGAGTTTTGACGAGTGCCCGCAATTTTACCAACCTTACGATTATGTTAAAAACTCAATTGAGCGGACAAGTCGTTGGGCAGAACGTGGCTTGAAAGCTCATCATCGTCCACATGATCAAGGTCTCTTTGGGATTGTGCAGGGGGCAGGATTTGAGGACCTTCGCCGTCAATCTGCTCGAGACCTGGTTAGCATGGATTTTGCTGGCTACTCAATTGGTGGTCTTGCTGTTGGTGAGACACATGAGGAAATGAATGCTGTCCTTGATTTTACAACGCCGATGCTTCCTGAGAATAAACCGCGTTACCTCATGGGAGTTGGTGCTCCTGATAGTTTGATTGACGGGGTGATTCGTGGCGTTGACATGTTTGACTGTGTTCTGCCGACACGCATTGCGCGTAATGGTACCTGCATGACGAGTGAGGGGCGCTTGGTGGTCAAAAATGCCAAGTATGCCGAAGATTTTACCCCACTGGATCATGATTGCGATTGTTATACTTGTCAGAACTACACGCGTGCCTACCTTCGTCATCTTCTCAAAGCTGATGAGACCTTTGGTATGCGCTTGACTTCTTACCATAATCTCTATTTCTTAGTTAATCTTATGAAGAAAGTTCGTCAAGCCATCATGGATGACAACTTGCTGGAGTTCCGTGAAGATTTCGTAGAACGTTATGGCTACAACCAATCTAAACGTAATTTCTAAACATTAGCAGAACTCCGAAAGGGGTTCTTTTTAATCAGCTTTTAGAGGAGTCAAACTAGTTTGAAAGCGTGTGATTCTTATGGTAGAATATGGCATTAAGAATAATTTTTTTTAGGAGATTTTATGATTAGGAATCATTTGCTAACCATGCTGAAAATGATAGCCTTTGTGGCTTTTGTTTTAGGCGGTATTTAGATGATCAAACCTGCTCAGGTTAAGGCAGCAGAGGTACCTGTTAACCTTACAGCAACGCTGACCAAGGTTCGAGGGGGAAGCCAGCTTCTAGCGGATGCCCTGTAAATGAAAATACCAGTTTAGAGCTTCATTTTGAGGCTAGTCTGCCCAATAACACTGCAAAAGCAGGGGATACAACGGTTATCCATTTTTCAAAGGAATTTAATATCCTTTCTTCGGAAACCAAGGCGATCTTAGATCGCGCAACTGGAGCCACTATTGGAACCTTGACCGCAGACCCTGCTACGCGTACCATCACAGTGGTTTACAATGACTTTGTGGAAAAAAACTCTAATGTCAGCTACACCATCGATGCAACATTAAAGGCTGTATCGAGTGAAATCACAGAATTTGGAACTAAAAACCTCAATATTACTTCAAATGGTCAAGTTGTTCAGACACCCTCTTTTGCTTACGAGGCTGTGACCAAGGGTGACCAAGCAGGTGAAGACCTATCCAAGTATGGTTGGATGCGAAAAGATAACCAGGATAAAGATTATATTGCCTATGAAGTCCGCGTCAACAGTAGCAATAAAGACTTATCAAATCTTGTTTTGAGAGATCAACTGGGTACCGAGGGTGTGACTTATGATAAAAATAGTTTTGTCATCACTAAGGGAACTTATGTTTATGATTCTGGTGCATACAAGACCACAGGTTTTGTGGCAGCGCAGGCTGGTGTCGATTACACTTTAACTATCTCAGAAGATGGCAAATCCTTTAACATCAATTTTGGCAATACCAGCCAAGGTTATTTTGTAAAATACCGCGGCAATATCGATAAAACAGTTGTGACACGATCTCAAGACATCCAAAATACAGCTGTCATGACTGCTGATGAGATTGAGGCTATTACTAAGGTTGCTGCTGTTCGATATTCTACGATAGATGTAGAAGGACAAGGCGACAGCCCAGCCAAGGTGCAGGTGACTGCCAGCAAAACATTGACTGGTAAAACACTTGAAGCAGGCGAGTTTAGCTTTAGCTTGACTGCTGATACAGGCGAGGTCTATTCTGCGCAGAATGCAGCTGATGGTAGCATTAACTTCCCAGACTTGACCTTCACGAAAGAAGGTACCTATCGCTATACCATGACAGAGGTAGTAGGTGACGCAGTTGGTGTTACTTACGATGAAACTGCCTATCCTGTTGTGATTGAGGTAACCAAAGAAGCTAATGCTTATGTTGGAAAAATCACTTCTGAAGCCATCACCTTTAAGAATAGTTACTCAGAACCTAAACCAGCTGTCACAAGTATCAAGGCTACTAAGAAGCTGACAGGTCGTGACTTAAAAGCAGGTGAGTTCCAGTTTATCCTAACAGCTGCTGATGGGACCACTTACCAAGCCAGCAACCAGGCGGATGGTAGTATCACATTCCCAGAGTTGACTTTTGAGGCTGAAGGAGACTATCACTTCATCCTCTCAGAAGTAGTCGGAAATGACCCAGAGATCAGCTATGACAACAAGCAACACGAGATCACCATTTCGGTAACCAAAGAAAATGGCGAGTTAGTGGCCAAAGAAAGCAGCCAACCTGTTAGCTTTGACAATACTTACCAAGAAGAGTTGATTGATGTTTCGGGCTCTAAAATCTGGTCAGATAATAGTAATCAGCATGGCAACCGTCCAGAGTCTGTGACCATTAATCTCCTTGCCAACGGGCAAAAGGTCGATCAAAAAGTGATCAGCGGCCAAGGTGATGAGTGGGCCTATCGTTTCGACAACTTGCCAAAATACCAAGATGGCCAAGAAATCATCTATACTGTAACCGAAGATAGCGTCACTGACTACACTACGGAAATCTCAGCTTTTGATATCACTAATACCCATGCACCAGGTAAAACCAGTGTAACGGTTTCTAAAGTCTGGGATGATGCCAACAACCAAGATGGGAAACGCCCTGCTACTATCAGTCTTCAGTTAACAGCTGACGGTAAAGCTTTAGGAGAAGTTGTAATCTTGTCAGAAGATAATAACTGGACATACACATGGTCAGACCTAGATCAAAAAGCTAACAAACAAGATATTGTCTATGCAGTTGAAGAAGCTGAAGTTGAAGGCTATAAATCAAAAGTTTCAGCTATTAAGGATGGTCAAATTGTAGTAACAAATACTTATAATCCTGAAACAACTGCAGTTGAAGTTTCTAAAACTTGGGATGATGCTGAGAATCAAGACGGTAAACGTCCTGATGCGATTGAAGTTGCTCTTGTCAAAAATGGTGTCATTACCGATCAAACACGTCGTCTCAGTGCAGAAGACAAGTGGTCTGCAAGCTTTAAAAACCTACCAAAATATGAAAATGGTAGTCAAGTAAATTATTCTGTCCATGAGTTATCATCGCCAGTAGGCTATACTGCCTCAGCTCCTCTACTAACGGACGACAATACTTACGCCATCACTAATAGCTATGCACCAGAGACAACCGTCGTCACTGGCCAAAAAACCTGGAAAGATGATGATAATAAGCACGGCAAGCGTCCTGAGTCTATCACGGTGAATCTCTTGGCTAATGGTAAGGAAGTAGCACAAGTTATTGTTGATGCAAGTAGCGATTGGACTTACACATTTGACAATCTTCCTAAGTATGAGGCTGGTAAAGCTATTGTTTACGCTGTGACAGAAGATAGTGTTGCGGATTATACAAGCAAGGTTGATGACTTTAACATCACTAATACTTATCAGCCAGGCAAGACCAGTGTCACTGTTTCTAAAGTTTGGGAAGATGATAACAACAAGGATAGTCTTCGTCCAAAAACCATCCAACTGCAACTTTATGCTGATGGTCAGGCAGTCGGCAAGCCTGTGACACTTTCTGCTAAGACTAAGTGGACTTACACCTGGTCTGATTTAGAGCAAACTTCTAACCAGAAAGCAATCACCTATACGGTGAAGGAAATCAATGTACCTAAAGGCTACACCAGCAGCGTGTCAACTATCGAGAATGGTCAGATCGTCATTACCAACAGTTTAAAACTGGAAAAATCAAACCCACCACAAGATGAGCCTGACAAACCATCTGGCCTAGTCAAAAAACTTAAAAAGACAGTTGGTGATATTCTACCAAATACGGGTGAAGCGACTGGTATGTGGACCCTTTTAGGTGTAGCTGTCCTTGGCCTAGTAGCTTATCTCCTAGTTAAGCGTTATAAAGCTTAGAGAGCCTTGTAATAGACTAAGCAGATAGAAACTGTTTTCAAACGAGGGAATTCATAAGGTTCTCTCGTTTTATTATGGCTAAATACCGTGAATATTTTTTAGGTCTAGCTGACTCAAAAAACAGTAAACCTAAATTATTTATTTAGTTGACACAAAACGACTCTTCCGCTAAAATAAAAGCATTATTATTAGTGGAGGAAGGAAATGATATGCTTTTTCATGGATTGGGTTTAGATGCTCAAAGTCGCTGTCAACACTACCATAGTCAGCTGGATATCGCCTCTTTAAAATGTAGCTATTGTGAGCGTTACTATGCTTGTTATCACTGTCATGATGCTTTAGAGAGTCATACCTTTAAAGCAACTTTATCAAGTGAGCCGTATCCTGTTCTTTGTGGTGTTTGTCTAAGCTATTTGACCCTCAAAGATTATAAAAATGGCACTTGCCCTGTGTGCCAATCAGCTTTTAATCCTGCCTGCTACTTGCATGATGCTATCTATTTCAAAAAGGAGTCTTTTTAATGAATCGCACCAAATCACTCGTTCAAGTTGCTCTTATGACAACGATTATTATCATTCTAGGTCTTTTACCAGCTATTCCCCTAGGTTTTATCCCTGTACCAATTGTCCTTCAGAATATGGGAATTATGCTAGCTGCGATACTTTTGGGTGCTAAAAAAGGGAGCTTGGCTATTCTCCTTTTTCTCATTGTAGGCTTGTTTTTACCTGTTTTTACAGGTGGTAGCACGACCTTGGTAGTATTTGCTGGGCCAACAGCAGGATATGTCTTTGCTTGGTTATTGGTGCCACTTGCTTTAGCCGGTCTCCGTCAGATGCTACCTTTTTCCCAACCACTTATTAGTTTTGCCTTGATTTGGTTGTCTGGAGTATTACTGGTTGATGTCATTGGAGCTATCTATTTAGCGCATTACACCAATGCTCCTCTCCTGCCATCACTCTTGTCAAATTTTGTCTTTATTCCAGGTGATACGATTAAAGCAGCCATTGCGACACTTGTTGGAATACGTTACCGTAAACAGTTGGGGTTGGACTAAATCTTACATTTAAAAAAACGATTGTGAGTCTGAACGATGTTTCAGTCTCATTTTTTTCTTTGGTTTTTGGCAATTACGATATACGATTTGGCAAACGAGGTGTCATATGGAACGTTCTGAATTTATAGAACATCTGTCAAAACAATTACAATTATTAGATAAAAAATCCATATCGGTTAGGGTGATAGGTCACGGTTCATCTGGGAAGTCTCGTTGGGTTAGGGAAATAGCGGATTGTTTAGGTAGTCAGACTGATTTTTTAGAGACTGATCCTGATATTGCCTCAGCGGACCATCGACAACTTGTTGTTCCAAAGGATTTCCCGGGTCAAAAAGTCAGAGTGAGCATACCGATCGTTCATGAACTAAAGAGTTTAGCAAGGGATATTCTGGCTCTTCAAAAAGGAGTGTCTATTTTAACAATTAATGAACCCTAGTCACCATCGACGGTTTTAGATGGCAGGAAGCCGATCCTAATTGTGGAAGGAATGAGCGCTTCGTTTTTGCCAGATGACTTGTTTGATTTGACCATTGTCTACTTTACAGATGATAAGACAGAATTGTCAAGGCGTTTAGCAAGAGATACGAAAGAACGTCATAGGGATGCTGCATTTATTGAAAAAACGCATCAGATACGCCGCCAGCAATATTCATCATTATTTAGAGCCTCTTATTCTAAAAAGCAGATATCTTGATAGATCAGTCCCATAATGGCTTTGTCCGTATCTACCGTTAAATATGAGGAAGAGTTGGAAATACAACTCTTTTTATCTGCCAAAAATGAGGGTATCTGTGTTAAAATAGTAGCAGTTACTATCAAGGAGAAATCATGTCAGACTTGTTTGAAAAACTGATGGAACAGATTGAAATGCCGCTGGAAGATCGTCGTTCAGAGGCTTTTTCGTCTGCGGACATTATCGAAGTTAAGGTACACTCTCTCAGTCGTCGTTGGGACTTTCATTTTTCCTTTGAGCAGATCCTGCCCATCGAGCTTTACCGTGAGCTTGAGATGCGCCTGGTATCAACCTTTAAAAATGCGGATATCAAGGCTTCTTTTGATATTAAAGTTGCTAATCCTGAGTTTGATCAGGAACTCTTACAAGCTTACTACCATGAGGCATTTGAACATACGCTTTGTGGAAGTGCGGGATTTAAAGCAACCTTTTCAAAACTACAAGTCGCCTATGATGGGCAAAAGGTCATTATTACCGGACCAGACTATGTTGACAATGAGCATTTCAAAAAGAATCACATTCCTAAATTAGCGCAGCAAATGGCAATGTTTGGCTTTGGTGACTTAGCTTTTGAAGTTGTTTCAGATCAAGCAATGACAGAGGATTTAAAGTCGTCTTTTGAAAGCAATCGCGAAGCGATTTTAGAGCAGGCTGTTCAAGAGAATCTTGAGGCTCAGAAAGCCTTGGAAGCGGCGGGTCCTCCACCAGAAGAACCTAAAGCAGCTCCAGCTTTTGACTACAAAGAAAGAGCAGCTAAACGCCAAGCGGGATTTGAAAAAGCAGAAATCACGCCAATGATTGATATCCAAACTGAAGAAAATCGTATCGTCTTTGAGGGGATGGTTTTTGATGTCGAGAAGAAAACCACACGCACAGGTCGCCACATTATTAACTTTAAGATGACCGACTACACCTCTAGCTTTGCCATGCAAAAGTGGGCCAAGGATGACGATGACCTTAAAAAATATGACATGATTGCTAAAGGGGCTTGGCTTCGTGTGCAAGGAAATATCGAAAACAATCCTTTCACCAAGAGCCTGACCATGAATGTGCAGCAAGTCAAAGAGATTAGCCACACGCCACGCAAAGATTTGATGCCAGATGATCAAAAACGTGTCGAATTTCATGCCCATACCAATATGTCTACCATGGATGCTTTGCCAACTGTTGAAGAACTCATCGATAAGGCTGCTGAATGGGGTCACCCTGCTATTGCAATCACAGACCATGCCAATGTTCAGAGTTTCCCTCACGGCTATCACAGAGCTCGGAAATTAGGGATTAAGGCTATCTTTGGGATGGAAGCTAACATTGTAGAAGATAGCGTCCCTATTACCTACAACGAGGTTTCAATGCCCTTAAAAGAAGCCACTTATGTGGTCTTCGACGTCGAAACGACGGGCCTATCAGCAGTTAATAACGACCTTATTCAGATAGCCGCATCAAAGATGCATAAGGGGAATATCATCGAGCAGTTCGATGAATTCATTGACCCGGGTCATCCGCTATCTGCCTTTACAACGGAGCTAACAGGTATTACTGACCAGCACGTTCAAGGCTCAAAACCATTAAAACAAGTTTTAGAAGAGTTTCAAGCCTTCTGCCAGGACACCGTTTTAGTTGCCCACAATGCTACCTTTGACGTTGGCTTTATGAACGCCAACTATGAACGTAATGGCTTGCCTCTAATTACTCAGCCTGTCATTGATACCCTAGAATTTGCTCGAAACCTCTATCCAGAGTATAAACGCCATGGTTTAGGACCTTTAACCAAACGTTTCCAAGTTGCCCTTGAGCACCATCACATGGCCAACTACGATGCCGAGGCAACGGGGCGCTTGCTCTTTATCTTCATTAATGATGTCTTGGATCGTCATGGTATCACAGATATGGCAGATCTTAATACCAAGCTGGTGGCAGAAGACTCTTATAAAAAGGCCCGGGTTAAACATGCAACGCTCTATGTCCAAAACCAGGTTGGTCTTAAAAACATGTTTAAATTAGTCTCTCTCTCAAATGTTAAGTACTTTGAAGGAGTTGCTCGTATTCCACGGACAGTTCTGAATGCCCACCGAGAAGGCTTACTACTTGGCTCAGCCTGCTCTGAGGGGGAGGTCTTTGATGCAGTTTTGACCAAGGGAGTTGATGCAGCGGTAGAAGCTGCTAAATACTATGATTTTATTGAAATCATGCCTCCAGCCATCTATGCGCCGCTTTTAACGCAAGGAACGATTAAGGACGAAACAGGCATTCAAGAAGCCATTCAAAATCTCATCGAAGTTGGCCGCCGTTTAGATAAGCCAGTTCTTGCAACAGGGAATGTTCATTACATCGAGCCAGAAGAAGAAATTTACCGTGAAATCATCGTCCGTAGCCTAGGGCAAGGTGCTATGATTAACCGTACTATTGGACGTGGTGAAGGAGCTATGCCAGCTCCCTTACCAAAGGCTCACTTTAGAACGACTAATGAAATGTTGGATGAGTTTGCCTTTTTAGGCAAAGAGCTAGCTTATGAGCTTGTTGTCACTAACACGCAAGACTTTGCAGAACGTTTTGATCATATCGAGGTGGTCAAGGGAGACCTTTACACCCCTTACATTGATAAGGCTGAGGAGACAGTTGCGGAGTTGACCTACCAAAAAGCCTTCGAAGTATATGGCAATCCTTTACCTGATATTATTGACCTGCGTATTGAAAAAGAACTGTCATCTATCTTGGGTAATGGCTTCGCGGTGATTTACCTGGCGTCTCAGATGTTGGTTAACCGTTCTAACGAGCGAGGCTACTTGGTTGGATCTCGTGGTTCCGTTGGCTCTTCCTTTGTTGCGACCATGATTGGCATCACCGAGGTTAATCCCATGCCACCGCACTATGTCTGTCCAAACTGTCAACACAGTGAATTTATTACGGATGGATCCTATGGTTCAGGCTATGATTTGCCAAACAAAGATTGTCCTGAATGTGGTACCCTCTATCAAAAAGATGGTCAAGATATTCCTTTTGAAACCTTCCTTGGTTTTGATGGGGACAAGGTGCCCGATATTGACTTGAACTTCTCGGGTGATGATCAAGCGTCTGCTCACTTGGATGTTCGTGATATTTTTGGTGAAGAGTATGCCTTTCGTGCGGGGACTGTTGGTACGGTTGCAGATAAAACAGCCTATGGTTTTGTAAAGGGTTATGAACGTGATTATGGTAAATTCTACCGTGATGCCGAAGTGGACCGTCTGGCTAAAGGAGCAGCAGGCGTAAAACGAACAACTGGTCAGCATCCAGGTGGTATCGTCGTTATTCCAAATTATATGGATGTCTATGATTTTACACCTGTTCAATACCCGGCAGATGATACCTCTGCAGAATGGCAGACCACCCACTTTAACTTCCACGATATCGATGAAAATATCTTAAAACTCGATATTCTAGGACATGATGACCCGACCATGATTCGGAAGCTTCAAGACTTATCGGGTATTGATCCTTCTGAGATTCAACCTGATGATCCAGGGGTTATGGCCCTCTTTTCAGGTACTGAGATCCTTGGGGTGACTGAGGAGCAGATTGGTACGCCGACAGGCATGTTGGGTATTCCAGAGTTTGGTACCAACTTCGTTCGAGGCATGGTCAATGAAACACGCCCAACAACTTTTGCGGAATTGCTTCAACTGTCAGGATTGTCCCATGGTACGGATGTTTGGTTAGGTAATGCACAAGACTTGATAAAGCAAGGGATAGCTGACCTATCAACCGTGATCGGTTGTCGAGATGATATCATGGTTTACCTCATGCACCAAGGTTTGGAGCCTAAGATGGCCTTTACTATCATGGAGCGCGTGCGTAAGGGCTTGTGGTTGAAGATTCCTGAAGATGAACGTAATGGTTATATCCAAGCCATGCGCGATAATAACGTGCCAGACTGGTACATCGAGTCTTGTGGAAAAATCAAGTACATGTTCCCTAAAGCCCATGCGGCAGCCTACGTTCTGATGGCCCTTCGTGTGGCCTATTTCAAGGTTCACCATCCCCTTTATTATTATTGTGCTTACTTCTCCATTCGTGCCAAGGCTTTTGAGCTTAAAACCATGAGTGGTGGTTTGGAAGCTGTCAAGGCCCGTATGAAGGATATCACTGAGAAGAAACAACGTAACGAGGCGACCAATGTGGAGAATGACCTCTTCACAACGCTTGAGTTAGTCAATGAGATGTTAGAGCGTGGCTACAAGTTTGGGAAGTTAGATCTCTATAAGAGTAAAGCTATTGAATTCATCATTGAAGGGGACACGCTGATTCCTCCGTTTGTAGCACTTGAAGGACTAGGGGAAAACGTTGCTAAACAAGTGGTTCGAGCTCGTGAAGAAGGAGAATTTCTATCTAAGACAGAACTTCGCAAACGCGGTGGTCTATCATCGACTTTAGTTGAAAAAATGTCTGATATGGGTATTCTTGGTAATCTTCCGGAGGATAACCAATTGAGCCTCTTTGATGATTTCTTTTAAGGCTTAGTATCTGGACATGCGTAAAACAAGGATTTAGAGCGCTAAATCCTTGTTTTTACTTGACCGAACAAGCCCCTTGATGTTATGATGTCACTGATTAGTAATAGAAAAAGAAGGAGATTAGAATGAGTCAGTTGGATAATAATATCCCCTTAAAAACGATGGTAGTATTCCGAAAGGCTGAGAGAACACTGGATGCCCAAAATGCCGGTATTTTTAAAAAATACCAAATCACTCCGACCCAGTTTAGTGTACTTGAGGTACTTAATACCAAAGGGGAAATGAGCATTAGTAAACTCATCGATTCGGTATTAGCAACGTCTGGAAATATGACTGTTGTTCTGAAAAATATGGGACGTAATGGCTGGATTTACCGCGAGCAGGATGATGCTGATAAACGCTCATTTGTTATCGGTTTGACAGATGAAGGCCGTGCCTTAATTGAAAAAGTCTTACCTGAACACGTTAAAAATGTTGAAAACACCATGTCTGTCTTAACACACGACGAACAATTGCAATTAATTGAACTACTCAAGAAATTTAAAAATTTATAATAGTTAGTACTTTACAAACAACAAGGAGTTTGATATTATATCTACATAGTGATAATTGTGACATGGAAATACGTCAGTTATCATAATTCTAAAATTTAAAGGGGAAACCATGAAAAATATTTTATTCGTTGTTGGATCACTACGTAAAGGATCATTTAATCATCAGATGGCTGAACTAGCTGAAAAAGCTCTTGAAGGAAAAGCTAACGTTTCTTACTTAGACTATTCAGATGTTCCTGTCTTTTCACAAGATTTAGAAGCAACTGTTCCAGCTTCTGTGGCTAAAGCTCGCGAAGCTGTTCAAGCAGCAGATGCTATCTGGTTCTTCTCACCTGTTTATAACTTTGCCATGCCTGGTACAGTGAAAAACCTTCTTGACTGGTTGTCACGTTCACTTGACCCAACAAACCCGGCAGCAGAGTCAGCTATTCACAATAAAGTAACTACTGTATCACTTGTTGCTAATGGTGGACATGAGCAAGCTGGTGATCAATACCGCTCACTTCTTCCATTTATCCGCACAAACCTTGTTGATCAGTTTACAACATCAAAAGTGAACGATTCAGCATGGGCTGACGGTAAATTTGTAGCATCAGAAGAAGTTGCTGCAGAATTGGACAAACAAGTAGAAGCGCTTCTTGCTGCTCTTGCTTAAGCCTTTTGTCTGAACAATTGACGCTATAAAACAAATCTCCTAAGTTGGCATATTATGCTTTCGTTAGGGGATTTTTTAGTGATCTTAGAAGTGTTTTAATGGTCTATTTGGCTCGTTTTTTGCTATTCATTTTAGTGCCGTCATAGAGATGATGCGTAAGGAATATACTGATAAATGGAGGCCTAAATAGCGTCCAGGAAAAGGTTGTGATAGTTTGTGAAATCACTAACTATTAAAAGATTGAAACGCAGGTGTTATAGGATAGTAAGCGTTTCATTTTCTTGCAAATTGTGAATATTTACGTTATCATGGAAGACGACTAATATATTATTGGAGGACAGTATGGTTACTTTGTCTAAAGAACAACATATGGATATGTTTTTGAAAATGGAACGTATCCGTGAATTTGATATGCGTATCAACAAGCTCGTTCGTCGCGGTTTTGTTCAAGGAATGACCCACTTCTCAGTTGGAGAAGAAGCAGCCAATGTCGGTGCTGTTGCACACTTGAGCTATGAAGATCTTATTTTCTCAAATCACCGTGGTCATGGTCAGTCTATCGCTAAAGATATGGATCTTAAAGGTATGATGGCAGAGCTTGCTGGTAAAGCTACTGGTGTTTCTAAAGGTCGTGGTGGATCAATGCACTTGGCTGATTTTGAAAAAGGAAACTACGGAACAAATGGTATCGTTGGTGGTGGTTTTGCCCTTGCTACAGGAGCTGCACTGACACAACAATACAAAGAGACAGGTAACATTGCAGTCGCATTTTCAGGAGACGGTGCTACAAATGAAGGTTCTTTCCACGAATCAGTAAATATGGCTGCCACTTGGAAATTGCCTGTTATCTTCTTTATCATTAACAACCGTTATGGTATTTCTATGGATATCCATAATGCGACAAATACACCTCACCTTTACACTCGTGCAGAGGCTTACGGTATCCCTGGATTCTACTGCGAAGATGGCAATGACGTTTTAGCCGTTTATGAAACAATGGGCAAAGCTGTTGAACACGTTCGTGGTGGCAATGGTCCTGCTATTGTTGAGGTTGAATCTTATCGTTGGTTTGGTCACTCAACTTCTGATGCTGGTAAATACCGTACTAAAGAAGAAGTGGCAGAATGGAAAGAAAAAGATCCAATGATTAAATACCGCACTTACTTGACTTCTGAAGGTATTGCTACAGATGAAGAATTGGATGCTATCCAAGAACAAGTAAAACTTGAAGTCGATGAAGCCTATGAGTTTGCTGAAAATAGCCCATTCCCAGAGCTTTCAGTAGCATTTGAAGATGTTTGGGTTGACTAAGAGTAGAAAGGTAGAGGAACAAATAAAATGACTGAAACAAAATTAATGGCATTGCGTGAAGCCGTAAACCTTGCTATGTCTGAAGAAATGCGTAAAGACGAAAACATCTTCCTTATGGGTGAGGATGTTGGTATTTACGGTGGTGACTTCGGTACTTCAGTAGGCATGCTAGAGGAATTCGGAGCAAAACGTGTCAAAGATACACCAATCTCAGAGGCTGCTATTTCTGGTGCTGCTATTGGTGCGGCCATCACAGGTCTTCGTCCCATCGTTGACGTTACCTTCATGGACTTTATCACTATCATGATGGATGCTATCGTTAACAACGGTGCTAAAAACAACTACATGTTTGGTGGAGGTCTTAAAACACCTGTTACCTTCCGTGTGGCATCAGGTTCTGGTATCGGTTCTGCCGCACAACACTCACAATCATTAGAAGCTTGGTTGACTCATATCCCAGGTATCAAAGTTGTTGCTCCAGGAAATGCTAATGAAGCCAAAGGTCTTTTGAAATCATCAATTCAAGATAACAACATTGTTATTTTCATGGAGCCAAAAGCCCTCTACGGTAAAAAAGAAGAAGTTAACCAAGATCCAGATTTCTACATTCCACTTGGAAAAGGCGACATCAAACGTGAAGGTAAAGACCTTACTATCGTTTCTTATGGACGTATGTTAGAGCGCGTTCTTCAAGCAGCAGAAGAAGTTGCAGAAGAAGGTATTGATGTTGAAGTGGTTGACCCACGTACCTTGATTCCACTTGATTTGGAGATAATTGTGGATTCTGTTAAGAAAACAGGTAAACTCATGCTTGTCAACGATGCTTACAAGACTGGTGGCTTTATTGGGGAAATCGCTACAAAAGTTACTGAGAGTGAAGCGTTTGATTACCTAGACCATCCAATTGTTCGTTTGGCTTCAGAAGATGTGCCAGTTCCTTACGCACGTGTTCTTGAACAAGCAATCTTACCAGATGTAGAGAAGATTAAAGAAGCTATCCGTAAGATGGCTAACAAGGGTAACTAACCACAAGAAGATGTTAGGATAAGCAGGGAAGTGAGAAAGGATTCCCCATTCCCTCTTATCTATTTTTACGAAATAAGGGATGAATCCCTAATATCCTAGGAAAGGACTACTATGGCTGTCGAAATTATTATGCCGAAACTCGGTGTTGACATGGCTGAAGGTGAAATCATCGAATGGAAAAAAGCTGAAGGTGACACTGTCGCTGAAGGTGATGTTCTCCTTGAGATTATGTCAGATAAGACCAACATGGAAATCGAAGCAGAAGATTCCGGTGTTCTCTTGAAAATTACTCGCCAAGCAGGCGAAACGGTACCTGTAACAGAAACAATTGGTTACATTGGTGAAGCGGGTGAAGAAGTTGAAGTTGGTTCACCTGCGGGTTCTGACGTTGATGTGAAACGTACAGAAGAAGATGCAGAGGCTGCAACTCCTAGTCAAGCAGCACCAGCTCCAAAAGAAACTCCAAAACCATCTGCAACTCCTCAAGGAAAAGGTGGCAAAATACGCGCAACTCCTGCTGCACGTCGTCTCGCTCGTGAGATGGGAATTGAACTTGGACTTGTTCCTGGGTCAGGACCAAAAGGTCGTGTGCATGCAGAAGATGTCGAAAACTTCAAAGGTGTTCAACCTAAAGCGACACCACTTGCTCGTAAAATGGCAGAAGCTGAAGGGCTTGATTTGGCTGAAATTACTGGAACAGGCTTTGACGGTAAAATCAAGAAAGAAGATATCTTGGCTGTTCTTGAAGCTGCAAAACCAGCACCAGCCGCAGAAGCAGCACCTGCCAAAGAAGAAAAAGTTGTTGAACTTCCTGAAGGTGTTGAACATAAACCAATGTCAGCAATGCGTAAGGCTATTTCTAAAGGTATGACAAACTCATACCTTACAGCGCCTACCTTCACGCTTAACTATGATATTGACATGACTGAAATGATTGCGCTTCGTAAGAAGTTAATCGATCCAATCATGGCTAAGACAGGTCTTAAAGTTAGCTTCACTGATTTGATCGGTATGGCAGTTGTTAAAACATTGATGAAACCTGAGCATGAATATATGAACGCATCTCTCATCAATGATGCTAATGACATCGAACTTCACCGTTTTGTTAACCTAGGTATTGCCGTAGGTCTTGACGATGGTCTTATCGTACCAGTTGTTCACGGAGCAGATAAAATGAGCTTGTCAGATTTCGTTCTTGCTTCAAAAGACGTTATCAAGAAAGCTCAAAGCGGTAAATTAAAAGCCGCTGAAATGTCTGGTTCAACCTTCTCCATCACAAACTTGGGTATGTTTGGAACGAAGACATTTAACCCAATCATTAACCAACCTAACTCAGCTATCCTTGGTGTCGGAGCTACCATCCCAACGCCAACCGTTGTTGATGGTGAAATCGTCGCACGTCCAATCATGGCAATGTGCTTGACAATTGACCACCGTTTGGTTGATGGTATGAATGGGGCTAAATTCATGGTTGACCTCAAGAAATTGATGGAAAATCCATTTGAATTGCTTATCTGATTAGAAACAATATAGCTTATTTGTCTAATCTACTTTATAATTAAAACTAAAGATGGGTGAAAAGAGAGTCGGTCACCACAAGTTTCTAGACTTGTCTGTCTCAGTAAGACTAATAGACAGACACTTCTCTCAAATACCCCAATGTATCTTACGAAAGGAAATCAATAATGGCTGTTGAAATTATTATGCCAAAACTCGGTGTTGATATGGCCGAGGGTGAAATCATCGAGTGGAAAAAAGCTGAAGGTGATACTGTCGCTGAAGGTGATGTTCTTCTTGAAATCATGTCTGATAAAACAAACATGGAAATCGAAGCAGAAGACTCAGGTGTTCTCTTGAAAATCACTCGTCAAGCTGGTGAAACAGTACCTGTAACTGAAACAATCGGTTACATTGGTGAAGCCGGTGAGGAAGTTGAAGTTGCTTCATCCGCTGCATCAGACGTTGATGTTGCCCGTACAACTGAAGACCTTGAAGCAGCAGGACTTGAAGTTCCTAAAGCGCCAGCACAAGAAGCTGCTCCAGCTGCTGAAAAAGCGCCACTTGCTGATAACGAATACGATATTATCGTCGTTGGTGGTGGACCTGCAGGTTACTACGCTGCCATCCGTGGTGCTCAACTTGGTGGAAAAATTGCCATCGTTGAAAAATCAGAATTTGGTGGAACATGTTTGAATGTGGGATGTATCCCAACTAAGACCTACCTTAAAAATGCTGAAATCCTTGACGGTATCAAACATGCAGCTGGTCGTGGTATCAACCTTGCTTCAACCAACTACACAATCGACATGGATAAAACCGTTGATTTCAAAAACTCTGTTGTTAAGAAATTAACAGGTGGTGTTGCCGGTCTTCTAAAAGCTAACAAAGTCACAATGTTCAACGGACTTGGACAAGTTAACCCTGACAAAACCGTTACAATTGGTTCAGAAACAATCAAAGGGCGTAACATTATCCTTGCAACAGGTTCAAAAGTATCACGTATCAATATTCCAGGAATTGACTCTAAACTTGTTTTAACATCTGATGACATTCTCGACCTTCGTGAAATGCCAAAATCACTTGCTGTTATGGGTGGTGGTGTTGTCGGTATCGAGCTTGGTCTTGTATGGGCTTCATACGGTGTTGAAGTGACCGTTATTGAAATGGCTGACCGTATTATCCCTGCCATGGATAAAGAAGTCTCACTCGAACTTCAAAAAATCCTTACTAAAAAAGGCATGAACATCAAGACTTCTGTCGGTGTTGAAGAAATTGTTGAAGCTAATAACCAATTGACCTTGAAACTTAATGATGGTTCAGAAGTTGTTGCTGAAAAAGCTCTTCTTTCAATCGGTCGTGTACCACAAATGAACGGACTTGAAAACCTCAACCTTGAAATGGAACGCAACCGTATCAAAGTTGACGACTATCAAGAAACTTCAATTTCAGGTATCTATGCACCCGGTGATATTAACGGAACTAAAATGCTTGCACACGCCGCTTACCGTATGGGTGAAGTTGCTGCTGAAAATGCCATGCACGGTAAAGTTCGTAAAGCAAACCTTGAATTCACACCAGCTGCAGTTTACACACACCCAGAAGTTGCCATGGTTGGTATGAGTGAAGAAGATGCTCGTGCTAAATACGGTGACATTCTTATCGGTAAAAACAGCTTTACAGGTAACGGACGTGCCATTGCTTCTAATGAAGATCAAGGTTTTGTAAAAGTTATCGCAGATGCTAAATACCATGAGATTCTTGGTGTACACATCATTGGTCCAGCAGCAGCTGAAATGATCAATGAAGCAGCTACAATCATGGAAAATGAATTGACAGTAGACGAACTTCTTCTTTCAATTCACGGCCACCCAACATTCTCAGAAGTTATGTACGAAGCCTTTGCTGATGTATTGGGTGAGGCTATCCACAACCCACCAAAACGTAAATAAGAGTAGTTGTTTCTAAGGACTAAAGTTCTTGAAACAACACGCTAACCGCTATGGCGGTTTAGCTAACTCTTACATTAGAAAACACCTTCCGTTAAAATCGAACGGAAGGTGTTTTTTGTCACAAGATTATTCTTCACTAATTGCTGAAGCAGTTGATAAGAAATGGAGAGCATCATAGTGCTCATCTAAACCTTAAACTAGACAAGGCACTTCCTTAAAATCGAAAGCGGTGTCTTGTTGTCGTAAGCTTATTGATCGTGCAGTTATCGACAGGAGCTAATGTATCAACTAAAGCCATGGTTAAAAGTGCTAGTAAGGGAATAAATACAAGAATGCTTTGGTGGAATTCTTAGAAGATAGTTCCGTTATTTTTAAATCCGATTATTATAACGGAAAGACCTTGTTTGGACAATGTTGTCGAAATTTGCTTTTCGAGGGTATCTGTTTTTGCTCCTGTATCAATCTGTTATTGTATAGTTTTTAAACGAAGCTGATGTAATATCTTGTACTTTGACAGTTTTTCGATTATACTTAAATAGTGATAAAAAGCGCTTGCACGCGTAGATCAGTTAAAGGAGTTTTTTATGAAATACATTGTCAATACCAGTAATAACCCTTACTACAATATTGCTCTAGAAGCTTATGCCTTTCGCGAATTAGTTGATGAGGACGAATTGTTCATTCTTTGGATTAATGAGCCTTCGATTATCATTGGTCGTCATCAAAATGCGCTTGAAGAAATCAATAAAGAATACACTGATGAACACGGTATTCATATCGCACGTCGCTTGTCAGGTGGTGGGGCTGTTTACCATGATTTGAATAACCTCAACTACACGATTATTTCTAACAAGGCAGGAGAAGGTTCCTTTGATTTCGAGACATTCTCAAAACCGGTTATCGACACCTTGGCTAAGCTAGGTGTTAAAGCAGAGTTCTCAGGCCGTAATGACCTTGAAATTGATGGCAAAAAAATTGCTGGAAATGCTCAGGCTTACCATAATGGTCGCATGATGCACCATGGTTGTCTTCTCTTTGATGTGGACATGACTGTTTTGGGGGATGCTCTAAAGGTAAGTAAGGATAAAATCGAGTCTAAAGGAGTCAAGTCAGTTCGTGCTCGTGTAACTAATATCAACAACGAATTGCCAGAAAAAATGACCATCGCAGAATTCCAAGATGCTTTGCTTGATCAAATGAAGTCAGAATATCCTGACATGACAGAATATGTCTTCTCTGACGAAGAATTGGCTAAAATCCAAAAATCGTGTGATGAGCAGTTTAGTACTTGGGAATGGATTTTTGGGTCGTCGCCAGAATACACGGTTTCACGTGCCGTTCGTTACCCAGCAGGTAAAATCACGACTTATGCCAATGTCGAAAACTCCATTATCAAAGGCTTGACCATTTACGGAGACTTCTTTGGGGTGAAACCAGCTAAAGATGTTGAAGATCTTCTTGTTGGTACTCGCTATGAGTACAAAGACGTCCTTGAAAAGCTACAAACCATTGATACGACACAGTACTTCTCACGCATGACAACAGAAGAAGTAGCCAAAGCCATTGTGGCATAGCAATAGAGAATCATACTCAAAAAGCACTCCGAAAATGAATAGCGGAGTGCTTTTTAGTTACTTTTTGACTTTATTCAATAATCAACATACCCTCTTTGATAGCAAAGGGATTATCTTGGTTAATGCGGTCATAGAACATGATGCCATTGATATGGTCGATTTCATGTTGAACAACGATGGAGTTGTAACCTTTGAGTTTAACCTTGTGTTTTTCACCGTTTTTGTCGAAGTATTCAACAGTAACACGGGAATGGCGGACGACATAGCCTTCAACCACACGGTCAACCGATAGGCAGCCTTCTCCATCAGCTAAAGCAGCATCTTGGACAGAGTGAGAGATGACTTTAGGGTTGTACATAACCTCTTGAAGACTGTAGGCTTCTTTAGGGGGATTGCCGTCTTCGTCTTCTGGGTTTGGCACTAAAACAGCAATGATACGTTTTGAGATATCCAGTTGTGGCGCAGCCAAACCAACACCACCACGAAGTCCAAGTTTTTCAGCCATAACAGGATCTTGCGAGTGTTTCAAGAATTGCATCATTTTTTCTCCAAGAATGATATCCTGGTCGGAAAGGGGAAAAGTGACTTCTTCAGCCTTAGCGCGAAGTGTTGGATTTCCCTCGCGGATAATATCGTTCATATCAATCAAGTGGGACGCTTTTGTTAGTTTTGAAATAGTAGACATGATACTTCCTTTGCTCGTTTTTACATCTTCTTAACTATATCACAATTTTGAGTGCAGTTAAAGTTTTCGAAATACCTTGTTTATTTAGGGGAGAGGATAAAAACGATAGAAAAACAAAAAATGACAACAATTATTCGTAAATTATATTGTAAAACTTATAAACATCTGTTAAAATAGGGTATCATTTTGAAAATTAGGAAGTTTATAAAGATGTCTATTGAAAAACATACGGTTTTAGAAGAAACACAAGAACAGATGCTTTATCAAATTGATGATAAACCGCCCTTAGGTGTCTCCATCGTTTTGGCCTTACAGCATATCTTGGCTGCTTTTGCAGGTATTATTGCCGTACCTTTGGTTGTGGCGGGTGCTCTGAACTTAAGTGTTGAGGAGATCTCTATGATGGTTTCAGCTTCTATTTTTGTGGCAGGAGTGACAACGGTACTGCAATCTAAAGGTCTAGGACCAATAGGTTCTCGTGTATCTGGAATGATGGGAACTGACTTTACTTTTGCTAATCCTGCTATTAGCGTCGGTAGCCGATTTGGGATCGCCGGTATTGTGGGTGCTACGATTGCAGGATCTTTAGTAGAAATTGTGCTTAGTCGTTTCATAAAGCCGTTGATGACATTTTTCCCTCCTCTTATCACAGGGACAGTTGTTGCTTTGATAGGGATTACCTTGTTGCCAGTCAGTATGGATTGGGCAGCAGGTGGCTCAGGTGCCAAAGACTATGGTTCAGTAGAAAACATTAGCATTGCCTTTGTGATTATGGTCTTTACGCTTTTGCTTAATCATTATGGAAAAGGACTTTGGTCTACTGCTTCTGTCTTTATCGGTATGATTTTTGGTTACATACTTTGCATTTTCCTTGGTAAGGTAGACTTGTCTGCTGTCAATGATGCAGCTTGGTTTGCCCTTCCAAATGTTTTTCATTACGGTGTGACCTTTGATTTATCAGCTATTTTATCCTTCATTCCAGCCTATGTGGTTTCACTCATTAGTACGGTTGGGATTATGATGGCTATTGGAGAGGTGTCAAACACAAAAATGAGCAGTAACCGTGCGGCTAATGGTGTGTTGGCAGATGGTGTTGGTTCTTTGATTGCAGGTGTTTTTGGGGCAGGTCCTAACACAGCCTTTTCACAAAATGTGGGCTTAATCACTTTGACTAAAGTCGCCAGCCGTCATGTCATGATTCTAGCAGGTATCATCCTTGCTGTATTGGGAGTTTTTCCAAAATTGTCAGCTCTTATTTCAATTATGCCACAGCCAGTTCTTGGTGGTGTTGGTGTGATCATGTTTGGTTTGGTTGCTGCGCAAGGGATCAAAACGCTTGCGACAGTTAAAATTGGCGATCGTGAATTGCTTATTATCTCCGTTGCCTTTGCTTTAGGGATTGGTGTTACTGTTCGTCCAGAATTATTGGTCGGTCTTCCAACACCGATTCAGATGGTCCTGTCTTCCGGGATTTCAACAGGGACTTTAGCAGCCCTCATCTTAAATATTGTTTTAAAAGAAAAGCCATAATTTCTTTGCCGATCAGGATTACTTGATCGGTTTTCGGTTTTTACTTAGCAAAGGCATCAAAGAGGGTAGCCATTTTTTAAAGACTGTGGTAGAATATTAGAAGCGTAGGTTTTTAATGTCATCCTGTGAGGTGACAAAGACGTATTACTCAGATAAGATCATGCAGTATCGAGGACCTATGACTATCAAAAAATAGCTGGGTCCTTTTGTGTAAACAAAAGGTTCTATTCCATTGGAATAGAATTTTCTTTTACCCAGAGGAAAGAGGAATTATGCAACAACATCATTCAACTGCTGATGAGCATGCGGTTATTGATATTCAAGTGTCTAAGGTTGATCTGCTTTTAGATGTGGATCAAAAACCTGAATTGGGACAAGGTATTCTCTTAAGTTTTCAACACGTTTTTGCCATGTTTGGGGCAACTATCCTGGTTCCTTTAATTCTTGGCATGCCCGTCTCAGTCGCTCTGTTTGCTTCAGGACTAGGCACCTTAATTTATCAAGTTGCTACAAAATTTAAAGTACCAGTCTATCTAGGTTCTTCCTTTGCTTACATCACAGCAATGGCGACAGCTATTGAAGCACTAGGTGGTGATATCTCTGCTGCCCAAACGGGTGTCTTCTTTGTTGGTTTGATTTATGTTGTGATCGCTGGCTTAGTAAGTGTGGTTGGAACAACTTGGATTGATAAGTTACTTCCGCCGATTGTTATTGGTCCAATGATTATTGTTATTGGTTTAGGTTTAGCAGGTTCGGCAGTTACCAATGCGGGATTTGTCGCTGATGCGGATTGGCGTAATATTTTGGTAGCTCTCGTGACATTCTTGATTGCAGCCTTTATCAATACTAGCGGACGTGGTTTTATCAAGATTATTCCGTTCCTATTTGCCATTGTTGGTGGTTATATCTTAGCCGCTTTACTGGGCTTGGTGGACTTTAAACCCGTAGCTGAGGCAGCTTGGTTCGAACTTCCACATTTCTACTTGCCTTTCAAAACAGGTTTATTTGATTCTTATCAATTTAACTTTGGTCCTGAGATGTTAGCTATTCTCCCTATCGCTGTAGTGACGATTGCAGAACATATTGGAGATCATACAGTTCTTGGACAGATCACTGGTCGCAATTATCTTAAAAATCCAGGACTTAAACGGACGTTGATTGGTGACGGTGTGGCAACAGCGGTGTCTGCTTTTATCGGTGGTCCCGCTAATACGACTTACGGGGAAAATACAGGGGTAATCGGCATGACGCGTGTTGCTTCTGTTTCTGTTATTCGCAATGCCGCATTAATCGCTATTATCTTTTCTTTCTTTGGAAAATTCACTGCCGTGATTTCGACTATTCCCAATGCGGTTTTGGGTGGTATGTCAATTTTATTGTATGGGGTTATTGCAAGTAATGGTCTCAAAGTTCTGATCGAACGTCGTGTTGATTTTAGCCAGGTTCGTAACCTCATCATTGCAAGTGCCATGTTAGTTCTAGGTCTTGGTGGTGGTGTCTTAGATTTAGGGGCACTGACCTTGTCTGGAACAGCTCTTAGTGCTATTGTTGGTGTCGTTCTCAATCTTGTTTTACCAGCCTCTTCAAAATCAGGTGAATAATCACCTGAGACGGGTCCTTCAACTGGTAATCCATATGATTAGTAATAGGATCTTGTCCTGTATTGCACAGGGGGAGATCCTTTTGTTTTGCTGTTTTAGACTGAACAGACTAGGACGTAATTAAAGGTCATTGACATTTATTGCTTTTAGATACCTCCCTTTTGAGGGGGATTAAACTGTGAGGTTGGCGAGATCTTAAAGAAAAGATTTGACCAAAATCGGAGAATTTGCTAGAATAATAGGGTCTAAAGAAGACAAACCAACTTTTTCTTGGTTTTAGGAGAGCCAATCCTAAAACTCGGATTAAGCAAAAAAAGGAGACACATTATGGCAATCTCAAAAGAGAAAAAAAATGAAATCATTTCACAATACGCTCGTCATGAAGGCGACACTGGTTCAGTTGAAGTACAAGTAGCCGTACTTACTTGGGAAATCAACCACCTCAACGACCACATCAAACAACACAAAAAAGACCACGCGACATACCGTGGGTTGATGAAAAAAATTGGTCACCGTCGTAACTTGTTGGCTTACCTACGCCGCACAGACGTTAACCGTTACCGTGAGCTTATCCAATCTCTTGGACTTCGTCGTTAATTCGGATACAAAAGCCGTAGAAAAGCGACTGAAAAATAGAAAACTGCCCGAAATGTTTATTTCGAGGCAGTTTGTCTTTTTTTGAGCTTTTAGGCTGTGTTCAACGAATCAGTCAGGACGTTTAACTATTCGTATAAAGATAAAAAACTGGTGCTGTATGTTTGTACACTAGGATTTTAGCCTGAGTTCAGTTAAGTATCTAATCTATGGGTGTTTTTCTTTTGTTTTAAATATATTTTTAAGAGCCGTATAGCGACACACAGCGAAATAGGAAAGTGAACGACGACGCTAGCCGTCTAGAGAATTTTATCTTTTCGCCAAGTGTCGTAGGCAAGTTCAATGAAACTCTTCCGTTTAGGAGAGTTTTTATGTTGTCTAAAGGTGTGTTAGACGTCGTTAGCTGCGGAGAGGTAATCTCAACATTGCCCTCTCCTTGCTACCTAGTCTAAGTCCCCTTTATTACCTAAAATCAGAACGCTTTATGGTTTGCGTAGGGAGTTTTTTGTGCTTGTACACAAAGACATCTGTCTTTATTACTAGAATTGTGGCCCATATTCAGATAAACTCCCTAAATTAGGGTATTTTTTTAATATTAGATTTTTAAGTAAACATGAAAAAAGAGAATCCATATAAGGAATTCTCTTTTCTACATTATCGATGTGTATAATAGTAGGCTGCAGCAGCTGCTAGTCCTACTTTAACACCTGTATAGATGAGTACACCAGTTAGCATCGTTTTTACCTCCATTTTTTACTCAATTCTAAACTGCAGTTTTAACGAATTTGTAAGAATAATATAGTTTAAAAATGAATTTTGTAATAGGTCAAACATGTCCTGTTTTCTATGAGGTATTATTTTATAATGATAAGACATGCAAAAAGGAGAAGAAGATGTCTAAACAAATTGAAGTTAAACAGTTATCAAAGTCATTTAAAGGTTCATCTGCGCTGAATAATATTTCTTTTAGCCTTGATAAAGGTCAAATATTTGGATTCTTAGGTCCTTCGGGAGCTGGTAAGACAACAACAATTAATATTTTAACTGGTCAGCTTCGTGCGGATAGTGGAGGAGCAACTATCTTCGGAAAAGATGTGTCATCATTAACTAAGCATGACTTCAAAAGAATAGGTATCATGAGTGATGTTGTTGGTTTTTACGATAAAATGTCAGTGGAAGATAATCTTCTTTTCTTCGCTAAATTCCATAGAGTCCCTATAGAAGTGGTGTATGATTTTTTAGATAAGCTAGATTTGTATAAAGATAGAAAGAAAAAAGCTGAGACCTTATCCGTTGGAATGAAACAAAGATTATTGCTCATTAGAGCAATTTTACACCAACCAGATATTGTTTTTCTAGACGAGCCAACATCAGGGATGGATCCAACTCTCGCACAAAAAGTCCATGACATCCTTATTGATTTAAAAAGGAAGGGAACGACGATTTTTTTGACGACGCATAATATGTTAGAAGCTAGCAAAATATGTGATCATATTACTATTTTGCATAAAGGACAAATTGTCGAAAATGGAAGTCCGTCTGATATCATTGCTCGACATAGTAAACAAGATGCTATTGAATTAACATATGCTAGTGGCAAAAAAATAATTGTAGCTAAATCGAACTTAAAAGATTATTTGGATCATGATATTGTTAGTATGCATACCTATGAAACAAGCTTAGAAACTATATTTATCAAATTGACGGAGGAAAATCATGGCTAATTTTTCATCTTTGTTGTGGTTGAGATGGCGCTACCTATTAAGTAATAAAGTCATTCTAATCATCTGTGGTCTTATTCCAATAGTAGATTCCTATCTTTTGAATATTATTCCTGATATGAGAGGGAGTGTTTCTTTGCTTTCGATGTCAATTAATATGATTTATGCGCTAACAGCAGGTATTTTTTCATCGATGATTATTAGCGAGGAAAAAGAGAAAAGGAATTTGAAGACCTTATTGCTGTCTGGAGTTGGTGAGGCAGAGTATCTGCTTTCGATATTTGCCTTTCCTATTGTTTTTTCTACCATTTCTGTGCTTGTTGTCCCAATGATAGGTGGTGTTGAGATTGTTTCTTGGGGGACATATGTTTTCGTTATTTTAATGACAACAATGGTTTTTATCGCATTAAATAGTACGATTGCCTTATTATCTAAAACGCAATTGCAAGCCAGTGCATACAGTTTAATGATTTTCTTTTTTGTAACCTTTCTCCCAATTTTATCAGCTGAACTTAAAGGTTTTAATACAGTTTTGGATTATTCCTTTATCGGTTTAAGTCAGGCCTTTTTGATCCAAGGGAAAACATTTGAGTTATTTTCTCAGCAGTTTTATGCCCTAATGGTATGGGCAATCTTACTTGCTGTTGCTCTCATTTATTCTTACAAGAGGAATTTAAAAATACGTCAATAATACAGAAATATTAATATTTCTGTATTTTTTGTTATAATAACATCATTATTATGTATGGAGAGTAATGATGTCTGAGGAATTGAAAGCTGAGATAGGACAGCGGGTTAGGGCTGCAAGAAAGCGTAAGGGGTATACGAAGGAAGCTCTCTGCGATGATGAATCACATTTGAGCGTCCGACAATTAACTCGGATTGAAACAGGGAAGAGTTTGCTGTCAATAGATAAAGGTCTTTTTATTGCGTCAAGACTAGGCGTTTCCATTCAGGAGTTTATTGAACCTGATAAAATGGCGCTTCCTCAGTCATACATGTCTCTTAAACGTCGCATTATTCAGTTCAAAAGTTATGAAGATCCCGAAAGACTAAAACAATTGGGTGAATTGATAAATGAACTACAATCGTACTATGATTTAGTTCCTGAAGAAGAACAGATGGCTATTGAGGTGTTACAAGCTGATTTGGATGTTTTTGTTACCCATAAAACAGCTTTTGCAGAGTCACTGATTGAAGAATATTTTGAACAAGTTTTATTGAAAAAGGCTTACAGCTGGAATGACTATCTTCTTATTTCTCTATACCTCTTTTTATGTGCAGTAGGTATTGAAGATAGTCGTTATTTTGATTACTTTATTCCGTCTATTTTTTCAGTAGGAGACTTATCTGATCCAGATATTGCTTATCAAATGGAAGAAGTTGTTTTGGCAGTTTTAGCACAAGAAAATGTTGCCTACTATCCAGACTGTATTGATACTCTAAATCGTGTGATTAAAGTGACTAAACATTATCAAAATAAACCGATTTTAGAGATGTTTAAAGCTAAATTGGCTTTATTTCAAGGAGATATCGAGCAGATGGAGAGCAATTATCGAACAGCTTTTTTTATTGCGGAGTCTTTAGATGAGCCGATATTGCTTGAGCGTTTAAAAATGGAATACGACAAAGACAAAAGGTTAGTCTAGGACATTATTGTCCTGTTTTTATAGTTTGCCATTGTGATATATTTTCCAAGAAAGGAGATGTATCATGAATTTTGGATCAATTTTATGGTTTTTTATTTGATATTCCTAGTGGAATATCTTTTTTTGTTTATAAGTATGTTGTTAAGGTTGAAATTGTTTTCTTATTTTTTTACTGAGAGAGATATATAATAACGTCATGTCTATTTTTAATCTGAATCAAGTGTCTTACCAAGTATCGGATAAGGCCATTTTAAAAGATATTTCTTTATCTATCGAAGCAGGAGAACGCGTGACTTTAGTGGGACCTTCTGGGAGTGGTAAGAGTAGTTTGTTAAAGATCTTATCAAGTCTAATTACTCCAACTTCTGGTGATATTTTTTTTGAAGGACAATCTTTACAAACTCTGAATCCGGTTGATTATCGTCGACAGGTTTCTTATTGTTTTCAACAGCCTGTTTTATTTGGGAAGACTGTTGGTGACAACATGAGATTTCCTTTTGATATTCGGCAGCTTCCTTTTGATGAAAAAAGGTCATTCTAAACCTAGAGCGGTTTAACCTATCAAAAGCATATCTTAATCAAGAGATTAAGGATTTATCAGGTGGTGAGAAGCAGCGTGTTGCCCTAGTACGTAACCTGCTTTTTGACCTTAAAGTTTTATTACTAGATGAGGTGACAGCTGGTTTGGATGGTGATACTAAGGGTTTGGTTAACACTGTTATTGCTGATTACCATGTAGCAGGTAACACTATTATCGAAGTAACTCATGATAATGAGGAAATTCAGGCAGCCGCTCATATCATTACTATCGAGAAAGGGGTGTTGGTTGATGACAAATGTAGCAGTCAGTAACTTGTCTTTAGTATTGGCTTTTGGTTTGGTATTATTGGCGATTGGCATCAGTGCTAAAGAAAAATTAGATTTGAGTAAAGACATTGCCATTGCTGTGGTGCGCACAGTTGTTCAGCTTGTTCTTGTTGGTTTTGTCTTGAAATATATTTTTCAAGTTGATAATATTCTTTTAACGTTTACCATGGTTATGGTGATTATTTTCAATGCTAGTCGTCAGGCTCACTCACGTAATCCCAATAAGACGAAATACTTATGGCAATCTTGGCTGGCAATTTTACTATCGACAGTTATCACGTTGGGAATTCTCATTGGTTCAGGTGCTATTAAGCTAGTGCCGTCCCAGATTGTCCCAATTTCAGGGATGATTGCTAGCAACTCTATGGTTGCTATTGGACTTAGCTATCGTGCTATGCACAGCCTTTTTACCGATCAGCGTCAGCAAGTTTTGGAAAAACTAGCGCTTGGAGCACCAGTCAAAATGGCCTCTTTGTCGATTCTGCGTCAGTCGATAAAGACTGGGGTACAGCCAACTATTGACTCTGCGAGAACAGTTGGTCTGGTTAGCTTACCAGGGATGATGTCTGGCCTGATTTTTGCAGGAGTAGACCCGGTTTATGCTATTAAATATCAAATTATGGTCATGTTTATGCTTCTAGCAGCCACAAGCCTGGGCTCTGTGATAGCATCTTATTTTGCTTATAAAACCTATTTTAACGAGCGTATGCAACTCGATTTTTAATAAATCCGTTTGTTTGAAAAAGACTAATTAAGACATAGTTGTGAGCGTAATGTATTTCCTCAAAATGTCTACAGGTCTCAAAATAAAAAGTCCTATAATTCTAGGTTACTTGAGGATTACCTGGAATTATAGGACTTACAACTGAGGTATCAAACTTTAACGACGTCTTTGATGAACATGCTGACTGATTTTATGTCATAGAGTTGATTAAAGCTTATTCCTGTTTAACAAGAAAGGCAACTATCTCTATTTCTTGGCTAGTTGGAAAATTTTTGGGGGAAACTTGATACTGATATTGTCATATCTATTATTCTCTCTGATTGAAATCAATCAAAAACTGCATGGTGTTAGTGTTCAAGGGTTGAAAAGCATAATTAAACCCATGTTTTTCAAGAATTTGCTGGACAAGGAATAGCCCGATGCCTGTTCCGCCCTCATCCTTGTTTCGACTATAATCTGGACGATAGAAGGGGCGGAAGATTTGTGCTAGTTCTTCTTGACTTAGGAGTTGTTCTACCTGATTTTCAATGATGAGCTGTTGGTTTTTGAGAGAAAGATGGATACTCCCTTGAGAGCTACTGTATCGAAAAGCATTATCTAAAATGTTTTTAATGGCTTTTAGAAGGTAGGTTTTGTTACCTTTAATGGTAGTTGGTTCTAATGAAAAGGTGAAGCTATAATTTTTGACAGTTGCCCAACCTTGATAGCTGGTCAATGATTGTTCAATAAGATTATCTAGTTGGATTAATTCCTTGCTATCAGTGAGTCCCATGTCTAGATTAGTTGCGTCTAGAATGGAATGAACAAGATCAGCCTGCTCTGTCAAAATGTCACGACACTGCTTCAGGTATCTTTCATGATCTTTGAAAGGACCGACATTATATAGCATACCTTCGATGAGCCCGAGCATGCTGGCAATAGGGGTCTTGAGTTCATGCGATGTCATCCGAAGGAAGTCGGATTGCTCTTTTTCTCGGACGATGGCGCGTTCATTCTCTAAGCGCAAGGAGCCGATGCTTGATTGTAACTTCTCGTAAAGACTGTTGATGTCTTGGGCTAGGACAGCCACTTCATCGCGTCCGATAATCGGACAGGCGATACCTGGTTCTAGACTCTGCATTTGTCGGGTCGTTTCCGAAATTAAGCTTAGTCGTTTTGTAGAGACGCGACTATAGATAAAGGCTACTGTTATCGCTAAAAGGAAGATAAATAAAATAATGAAGGGATAAAAAGTGACTAAGGTCTGACTAACATTTGATAAACTGTAGAAGCCGTATTCTGCGAAGAGATAGTATTTTTGGCCTTCTTTTGACGTAATCAACTCTGTCCAAGACCCGATCTCGTCAAAATTTCCTTTTGCTAGGTACTCTGTTTCTTGTGCGATTCTGACCTCTTCATTCTCAGGAGTAGGATAAATAGTAACCTGATCTGGGCGAACAAGGGTCAACAAGATATTTGGTGTTTGTTTATCAAGTCTTGTGATTTCTTGAATGAGCTTGGCTTCGGGTAGCCCATCTAATTGCATTCTAACCTCTAAGAAGTCATCTTTCAAATGTTGTTTTTTAGCCTGATTGTAATAAATAGGGGCTGCATAATAGAGTAATGCTAATATTAGTGCAGAAGTGGCGATGATTATCGTCGTCACGGTTACGAAGTTTTTTCTGACAATCCCCATCTTATGTCTCCTCGATTTGATAGCCCCTGCCGATAATTGTCTTTAAGGGTAGTGAAGGTAGTTTCTTTCGTAAGTTTTTGATGTGGTTATCTAGAACACGACTATCTAACTCGGTGTAGCCCCAGATAGCCATCATAAGTTGATCTCTGGCAACAATCTTTCCACAGTGCTTAGCCAAATAGAGAAGCACATCGTATTCTTTCTTGGTGAGCTGAATAGGCTCTCCTTTTAACTGAACAGTTCCGGTGGAAGGTTCAATCACAATATCGCCTAACTTAAGACTGTCAGGGTCTTTTTTTTGACGTAAGATATTTTCGATTCGTTTAATTAGAATGAGGGGGGAGAAGGGTTTGACGACATAGTCACTAATCGTTTGATTGAAGCTGACTAGCTGCGTATAGTCATCACCCATAGCCGTTAACATTAACACAGGGACTTGTGATGTCTTTCGAATTTCCGCTAGAACTTCTAGCCCTGTCATGCTTGGAATCATAATATCTAAGATAATTAAATCAAAATGTTTATGACAAAACGTATCATAGGCTACTTTACCATCGTAAACAGGAAGGACATTGTAACCTTGTTCTTTAAGAAATTCACAAACTACTTGACTAATGGTTTTATCGTCTTCGACCACCATTATATTAACCATAGTATACCTCCAACTGTTGTTTTAGTCGTGTATCCTCTACAATTTCTTAGTATAGGCTACTTTTTTATTCTGCGCAAGGTTCCTCTTTCTACAGAAAGGTTGATTTAGAGAGTTTTTTGGCATTTGTGGCAAAAAAATAGATAAAAAGTAGATGGACTTGAGAGGTTGGGTAGGTGGGTCTGGTACAATAGGATGTAAATGATGAAAGGGTCTTGCATATGGTAATTTCCAAAAAACTCACAATACTCAGATGGTTCGACGTAGCTGTTCTAACTCTTATTTTATTTGGTGAAGGAATCGTTAATTCAACCTTGCAATTTCTTGCTTTACAACAACATACGACCACTGTTCAAGAGAATCTCACCTTCTCTCGTCTGGATAACTATAAGGCCTTAGCTATTCAGTTAATTTGGTTGATCTTGGCAATATTATATTTGCTGTTTCGCAATTTTGATTTTTCTATTTGGAAAAAGCGCATTTTCTTTACCAAATGGGTACCACTACAAGTCGTTGGCTTATTTCTTGTGACGGCTTTGTGTATGGATGCTTTTCACTTGATAAGCTATCAGTTTGTGCAACCTCTTGCTCCCTCCATGTTCCAATGGGTACCAGGTGTTGATATTTCACTGATTTTATACGCCTTACTGAATGGGTTTTACGAAGAAATCTTCTTTCTCGGTGTGTGTTTGACGGTTAATCCAAACTACACCAAGTGGGTATTTCTTTACTCTCTGATTATTCGCTGCAGTTTCCATACCTATCAAGGATTGGCGGCTGGAGTTGGACTCGGTTTAATTGTTGGGACCCTGTTTTATTACTTCTATCGGAAACTGAAACCTGAAAACATGTTGCCGTTTTTCTTGGCGCATGCCATAGCAGATGTGATCGGGTTAACGGTTTTATCTTATGTTCTTTATTAATATTAATGATTAAGAAAGGTTTTATCATGACAACACTATTTAACAAGTACAAGTCTTATCTTCTTATTATCTTTGCTGCCTGGGGCTTTTTCGCAGGCTGTGGCACCTTCTTTGAAAATTTTGGAAAGCCCCACGGACTAGAAGAAAAGTACCCCTTTTCTTCCTTACGATTTTATTAATAGCGCTTGACGCGCTACCCTCATGGTTTTTGGTCGTTATCTTGCCAAACGCTTTAATGTGTCTAGAGATGTTATCAATTTGAGCTGGCTTATGGGGTGACCGCTTCCTTTTATTTCTCTAGTCTAGGTCATATGTTTGTTGCTATTTTTGGGCTCAACATTATCAAGCCCTCAGAGGCATTTATAGCGGATTGGGGTGCCGCTGTCTCTGCCCCTTTTGCTGAGGAGTTTAGTAGTGCTGTTAGTGTTACTAATCCTTAAAAAATGGACTTAAAAAATGCTTTGGTGAGCGGTTTGTTCGTTGGTTTGAGTTTCCAAATCGTTGAAGACTGTATTTTTACTTTCCAAGAAATGTTTGTGGCCAAAGGCGATGGTTTTTCAACCCTTATTGAGCGTATAGTTCATGCAGGAGGTACCCACTGGACTTTCAGCCTTGTCTTTGCTATTGGTATGGTGGCTCTTCTAGCTAAAAATACTGGTCTATCTAAGCGCCAAGGTGCCTTCTGGCTATTTCTGGATATCTTAGCTCATTTTATGGTTAACTCTCCTTTTAACGAGGGGATTACTTTAAAAAGTGCTAATGTTACCATTGCTATACTCTGCTTTAACTTCTGCCTTGCGCTTGCTGCCATTAAAACGGTGGATGGAATTGCAGCAAGTAAACCATCAAAGGTTGGTTAAGCACAAGCTTTTAGATAACAGTCATTTGCTTCTTATTTAGGAGTTGAGTGTTTCTTGTAACAATCTTGTTTTAGACATGATTTTATCCTCTTGGTAGAATGAGGTATCCGTCAGAAATAAATGACTTGTGGTGATTTTCGCTAATGTTTGAGAGCTGTGATTGTCTTAGCATTTTCTAAAAGAAGATCTGATGGAAATAGCTAGGCGACGTTCTTCTTTAGACCTTGTCATAAGGTGAAGCGACACGATTTTAAAACACGGGATGACCGTGTTTTTTTTGCTTGAATTATGATAAAATGATACAGATACTATGGTTTTATACAAAAATGAGTTTATTTCCATTGGAATTGGATTGATTTTTGTAAAAAACAGAGTATCACTACTATAGATCTAAAGAGGTAAACAAATGAGTAAACAGGTTTTTGAAACGACTTTTGCTGGCAAACCCTTAGTAGTTGAGATTGGTCAAGTGGCTAAGCAAGCCAATGGTGTTACAGTTGTCCGTTATGGTGATTCAACGGTCTTGACGGCAGCAGTCATGTCCAAAAAAATGGCTTCAGGAGATTTTTTCCCTCTTCAAGTGAATTACGAAGAAAAAATGTACGCTGCTGGGAAATTTCCAGGCGGATTTAACAAACGTGAAGGCCGTCCATCAACAGATGCTACCCTAACGGCGCGTCTCATTGACCGCCCTATCCGCCCCATGTTTGCAGAGGGCTTTCGTAACGAAGTTCAGGTGATTAATACTGTCCTTTCTTATGATGAAGATGCGAGCGCACCCATGGCTGCTATGTTTGGGTCATCCTTAGCGCTTGCTATTTCAGATATTCCTTTTAAACGCCCCATTGCTGGTGTACAAGTGGCTTACATCGATGGCGACTTTATCATTAATCCTGACAAGGCCCAAAAAGAAACCTCTGATCTTGAGCTGACCGTTGCAGGAACCAAAGAAGCTATTAACATGGTAGAGTCTGGTGCTAAGGAATTGTCAGAAGATATCATGTTGGAGGCTCTTTTGAAAGGTCACGAGGCTATTCAAGATTTGATTGCCTTCCAAGAAGAGATTGTAGCTGCGGTCGGTAAAGAAAAGGCTGACGTGGAGTTGCTACAAGTTGATCCTGAGATTTTTACAGAAATCAATGATAAGTATTATGATGAATTGGCGCGTGCCGTTCAGGTTGAGGAAAAATTAGCGCGCCAAGATGCGACGCATGCGGTTCGTGAAAAAGTTTTTGACGAGTACACAGCCCGCTATGCTGAAGATCCTGAATTTGACCGTATTTACCGTGATGTCGCTGAGACTCTAGAACAGATGGAGCACGCAGAAGTGCGTCGTTTGATTACAGAAGATAAGGTGCGTCCTGATGGCCGTCGTGTTGATGAAATTCGCCCTTTGGATGCCGAAGTTGATTTCTTACCAAAAGTGCACGGTTCAGGTCTCTTTACACGTGGGCAAACGCAGGCGCTATCTGTCCTAACTCTTGCCCCAATGGGGGAAACGCAAATCGTTGATGGTTTGGAGCCAGAATACAAAAAACGTTTCTTACACCACTATAATTTCCCACAATACTCTGTTGGGGAAACAGGGCGCTATGGCGCAGCTGGACGTCGTGAAATTGGTCACGGTGCTCTTGGTGAACGTGCCTTGGAGCAAGTGCTTCCAAGCTTAGAAGAATTTCCTTACGCTATCCGTTTGGTAGCGGAAGTTTTGGAATCTAACGGTTCCTCTTCTCAAGCTTCGATCACAGCTGGGACATTAGCACTTATGGCAGGTGGTGTTCCTATTAAGGCACCTGTTGCGGGAATTGCTATGGGACTGATTTCTGACGGCACTAACTATACCGTATTGACGGATATTCAAGGACTTGAAGATCACTTTGGTGATATGGACTTTAAAGTTGCCGGGACCCGCGATGGGATTACAGCCCTTCAGATGGATATTAAGATTGAAGGCATTACCCCACAAATTCTTGAAGAAGCCTTGGCACAAGCGAAAAAAGCTCGTTTTGAAATCCTTGATGTGATCGAAGGAGCTATCGCAGCACCTCGTCCATACTTGGCACCAACAGCACCTAAGATTGATACTATCAAGATTGATGTTGACAAGATTAAGATTGTCATCGGTAAGGGTGGCGAGACCATTGACAAGATCATTGCTGAGACAGGCGTTAAGATCGACATTGATGAAGAAGGAAATGTGTCTATTTACTCATCTGATCAAGCTGCTATTGATAAAGCTAAAGACATCATTGCAAGTTTAGTGCGTGAAGCCAAAGTTGGTGAGATTTATCATGCTAAGGTTGTTCGCATCGAAAAATTTGGCGCTTTTGTTAATCTCTTTGATAAGACAGACGCACTTGTTCACATTTCTGAAATTGCTTGGACACGCACTAATCGTGTAGAGGATGTTCTCGAAGTGGGTGAAGAGGTTGATGTTAAGGTGATTAAAGTGGACGACAAAGGGCGAGTGGACGCTTCTATGAAAGCACTTGTGCCCCGTCCAAAACCAGTTGAAAAACCTGAAGAAAAGTCTTCAGATAAAAAGGAAAACTAGTTATGGAAAGATTTAATATTGAGTTGGGCCTAGCCCTTCGTCAATTTATAGCAGAGCCGGATAATTTCTTACGGAGTATTGCTCTGGTCAATAGTATGCACACGTATCCGGTCTTAGCCAGCTCGGAGCCTTATGCTATTGCCATTGATGGGCAGAAATTAACCCCCGTCTTTACCAGTACAGAAGATCTCGAAACCTTTTGTCATGAACATCCATCAGCTTCTGGTCAAGAATGGATTGAGCGCTCAGCTCTGGATGTTTTGGAAGAAGTGATTTTACATCAGTTATCAGGTTTGATTTTTAATGTCAAACGAGAAGGGGATTTTAGCAATTCCACTATTTTTAAAAGCAGTGAGATGATCCAATTTGTCAATACCTTCACGCAGCTAATTAATGACATCATGAGTGACGAGAACCAAGCGGCGGATTTACTGGAAAAAGTTTATTTGGTGCCAGTCTTCATTTATCCCAAAGAGAATGGGACGCATGAACGTCGTTTTCCGACAATGGCTAATGAATTGAACCAGAGCTTTGTCCCGGTTTTTTCTAGCTTACCTCATTTTGCAGATTGGTATAACAATGAAGAGTTCGGTTTGCCGTTTAGAGAGATGGGCGGCTCGGTCTTTGTTTGGAAATTGGAAGATATTCTTCAAAAAGACAGTCAGGAAGCTGGTGATACCTTAGGTGTTGTGGTCAATCCTTTGGCAGAGCAGCAAGCTATTGTTGAGTGGAACGGTATTGATGCCTAATGCTGTGTGGATAGATGGTTGATTAGAAAGAAAGGACGGAAAATCAGTGGGTTGGTGGCGTAAATCAATTGACATTGTAAAAGAGTTGGATCCAGCGGCCCGCAATTCCCTAGAGGTCCTTCTAACTTACCCTGGCATCAAGGCTTTGGCAGCACATCGTTTGTCGCATTATTTGTGGAAACGTGGTTTTAAATTAATTGCGCGAATGCACAGTCAATTTTGGCGTTTTTGGACTAATATCGAGATTCACCCTGGTGCAGAGATTGCTGCAGGTGTCTTTATTGACCATGGTGCTGGCCTTGTCATTGGCGAAACGGCTGTTGTCGAAGAAGGGGTTATGCTTTATCATGGTGTGACCCTAGGCGGTACAGGAAAAGATACGGATAAACGTCATCCAACTGTTCGTAAAGGTGCCTTGGTATCGGCTCATTCTCAGGTTATCGGACCTATTGAGATTGGGGAAAATGCTAAAGTCGGTGCGGGAGCAGTTGTGGTATCAGACGTTCCGGCTGATGTTACCGTGGTTGGTGTTCCAGCGAGAGTGGTTCGCGTTCACGGTAAAAAGGATGAATTGGTTAACCATGCGGTCGAAGAAGATCGTAAGAGTCATTATTACGCATCCAAAATGGAGTAAGCTAAGGATGACAGTTGGCATTCATCACACCTTTAAGTGATGCATCCTTTGTAACAGTCTTTGAGATAAACCGGTCTCTTGGGCATTGTATCAGGAATCTGGTTAATGTATCGCAGGATACCAGTCAGAAAAATAACAAGGAGAGCTAAGTGATAAAAATTTACGATACCATGACTCGGAGTCTGCGTGACTTTATTCCTTTAGAAGAAGGCAAGGTCAAGATGTATGTCTGCGGTCCAACGGTTTATAACTATATCCACATCGGAAATGCAAGGTCAACGGTGGCTTTCGATACTATCCGTCGCTATTTTGAATACCGCGGTTACGAGGTCAACTACATTTCTAACTTTACAGATGTGGATGATAAGATTATCAAGACTGCCAATGAGGCGGGAATTTCTACAAAAGAGCTTTCGGATAAATTTATTGCAGCTTTTATGGAAGATACAGCCAAGCTGGGTGTCAAACCTGCTACTAAAAATCCTCGCGTTATCAACTACATGGATGAGATCATTGCCTTTGTGGCAACACTTGTGGACAAAGGCTTTGCCTACGAGTCTCAGGGCGATGTTTACTTCCGTGTGGAAAAGTCAGAGAACTATGCTAAATTAGCTAATAAAACCCTATCCGACTTGGAAATTGGTGCCTCAGGTCGTACCGATGACGAAACGGCTCGTAAGGAAAATCCAGTTGATTTTGCCCTTTGGAAATCTGCTAAAGACGGTGAAGTTTCTTGGGATAGCCCGTGGGGAGCTGGTCGTCCAGGTTGGCATATCGAGTGCTCGGTAATGGCGACAGAGATTCTAGGGGATACGATTGATATTCATGGTGGTGGTGCTGACTTGGAGTTTCCTCACCATACTAATGAAATAGCCCAGTCAGAAGCTAAAACCGGGAAAACCTTTGCTAACTACTGGATGCATAATGGTTTTGTCAATGTGGACAATGAAAAAATGTCCAAGTCACTTGGAAACTTTGTGACTGTTCACGACATGTTGCAAACGGTGGATGGACAGGTGATTCGTTTCTTTCTAGCGACACAGCAGTACCGCAAACCTGTCAATTTCACAGAAAAAGCACTTCATGATGCTGAAGTCAATCTCAAGTACTTGAAGAATGCTTATCAACAGCCAGTCCAAGAAACTGTAGACAGTGATGATTTTGAAACCTTTAAATCACAGTTTGTTGCGGCTATGGATGATGACTTTAATACTGCCAATGGGATTACCGTGCTTTTTGATTTGGCTAAATGGATTAATTCTGGTCATTATACAGCGATAATCAAAGAAGCTTTCGCGGAAATGCTAGCTGTTTTTGGCATTATTTTTGAAGAGGGAGAGCAGGATGTCTTGGACGAAGACATTGAAGCCTTAATTGCAGAGCGACAAGAGGCGCGCGCTAATAAAGATTTTGCCCGTGCAGATGCTATTCGAGATCAGTTGGCAGAGCAGGGGATCAAGCTCTTAGATACCAAGGATGGTGTGAGGTGGACGCGTGACTGATACCAAGGTCGATGTTAATTTAATCAATGGGATTGCCCTTGCTTTTGAAGGGGACGCGGTTTATTCCTATTACATTCGCCGCCACTTGATATTTACAGGGCAGACCAAGCCCAATCAGCTGCACCGCCTAGCGACTCGCTACGTGTCTGCTAAGGCACAGGCAAGTCTTATCACAGCTATGCTAGAAGCGCAGCTTTTGACCGAAAAAGAAGAAGAAATCTACCGACGTGGTCGCAATACCAACAGTCACACCAAGGCTAAAAATGCAGACGTTGTGACTTATCGGATGTCCACTGGCTTTGAAGCGGTTATAGGCTATTTGGACATGACGGGTCAAACAGAGCGTTTGGAAGAGTTGGTCGCCTGGTGTATTGATAGGGTCGATCAGCAAAAATAAACTAAGGGAAAGTGGGGCAAATCGGCTTCGAGTAAGGTTCGATTTTTGTCCTGCTTTCTTTTGTTTTTGCAAAATGTAATGTGTCTTATCTGACAGTTCCCTCAAAAAATGATATGATTTGCCTATCAAAGTATAGTTAAGGAGTTGCCATGTCCTATTTTGATAATTTTATGTTAGCCAACCAAGCCTATGTTGCTCTTCATGGAACGGCGCATTTACCTATCAAGCCCAAGACCAAAGTAGCTATTGTCACTTGTATGGATTCTAGGCTTCACGTAGCCCAAGCACTCGGCTTGGCGCTTGGAGATGCTCATATTCTGCGTAATGCAGGTGGGCGCGTGACGGATGATATGATTCGCTCGCTTGTCATTTCCCAGCAACAGTTGGGGACTAGAGAGATTGTAGTTCTTCATCACACTGACTGTGGTGCCCAGACCTTTACCAATCCAGCCTTTCATGAACAACTGTATCGTGATCTGGGTGTCGATGTGTCAGATATGGACTTCTTACCTTTTATCAATATTGAAAACAGTGTTCGTGAGGATATGCAAAAATTGAAGGACTCGCCACTCATTCCAGAAGATGTGGTGATTAATGGTGCCATTTACGATGTCGATACCGGCCGGATGACAGAAGTCAAGTAGCTGTCATAGTAGCTAACTGGAGGATCTTTTACACTAGGATTATCCGATTTTTTAGGTTAATCCTCCCTAAGACTGATGCAATCGCTCTTTTTATCTGGTATAATGAAGATAAAAACGAAAGGATAAAACATGTCAGATCAACGCATGGCCTATCAAATTGATAGTAATATGCAGTTTCCCTTGGTTGAAATTGCTTTGGAGGCGGGAGAATCCGTCTATATGCAACGAGGTAGTATGGTTTACCATACACCTGGCATTCAATTAAACACACGCTTAAACGGTAGAGGTAGTGGTATCGGTAAGGTATTAGGAGCTCTTGGGCGGTCGATGACTTCTGGTGAGTCGGTCTTTATCACTCAAGCTGTTTCCGAAAGTGCTAATGGTCGCCTGGCTTTAGCGCCTTCTATGCCTGGTCAAGTCATAGCTCTAGAGCTAGGGGAGAAACAATACCACCTCAATGATGGTGCCTTTTTGGCACTAGATGGTTCAGCACAATATCGGATGGAAAGACAGTCGGTTGGTAGGGCTTTCTTTGGTGGCCAAGGTGGCTTTTTTGTCATGACGACAGAAGGACAGGGTACCCTGCTCGCCAATAGTTTTGGCTCCATAAAGAAATTAGAACTTCATGGCGATAGCATGACTATTGATAATGCTCATGTTGTAGCTTGGAGTACTAGTCTAGATTATGACATCCACTTGGAAAATGGTTTCTTGCAGTCCATGGGAACAGGTGAGGGCGTTGTTAATACCTTTAGGGGCTATGGTGACATTTATGTGCAGAGCCTTAATATCGAAACTTTTTCACAAGTCATTGGCAATCATCTGGTGACAGGTGGTGGCGATGATGGTGCCAGTGGCTCTATTTTAGACTTGTTCTAGGGCGTTTGACTGATAGTGAGCGTCACGCAAAGGACTTTGGTCTCTTTAATGAGGATCAAGTCTTTTTTAATTTCTTTTGTGATTCGGTATGGTCAAACGGGTGCTTGTTCCTGTTAAAAGATCTCTTCTCTCATTTGGCCTTACTTTTAAAGATGTGCTATAATAGTATGAATTAATAGGTAAAGATACATATCTTTGCCTAAAACTATTGATTAAACATACTACAGGAGACAGACATGTCAAACGATATTCGCGTGCGTTATGCACCAAGTCCAACAGGCCTTTTACACATTGGTAATGCCCGCACAGCACTATTCAACTATCTTTATGCTCGTCATCATGGCGGAACATTCATTATCCGTATTGAAGATACAGACCGTAAGCGTCATGTTGAAGATGGTGAACGCAGTCAGCTTGAGAACTTACGTTGGTTGGGAATGGATTGGGATGAAAGTCCTGAAACACACGATAATTACCGTCAATCTGAGCGTCTAGAACTTTATCAAAAGTATATCCAACAATTACTTGATGAAGATAAAGCCTACAAATCATACGTTACCGAAGAAGAACTAGCCGCAGAACGTGAACGGCAAGAAGCAGCAGGTGAAACACCACGTTACATTAATGAGTTCCTAGGCATGTCGAATGATGAAAAAGCAGCCTACATTGCAGAACGTGAAGCAGCAGGCATTGTTCCAACTGTTCGCTTGAAAGTCAAGGAAACAGCTATTTATAAATGGACGGATATGGTAAAAGGGGATATCTCCTTTGAAGGTGGGAACATTGGTGGTGACTGGGTTATTCAGAAAAAAGATGGCTTCCCAACTTACAACTTTGCTGTAGTTGTGGATGACCATGACATGCAGATTTCTCACGTTATTCGTGGGGATGACCATATTGCTAACACTCCAAAACAGCTCATGGTCTATGAAGCCCTTGGTTGGCAAGCACCAGAGTTTGGGCATATGACCCTTATCATTAATGCTGAGACAGGTAAAAAACTGTCAAAACGTGATACTAATACCCTGCAGTTCATCGAAGATTATCGTCGTAAAGGTTATTTGCCAGAAGCGGTCTTTAACTTTATCGCCCTTCTTGGTTGGACCCCTGGAGGTGAAGATGAAATCTTCTCACGTGACGAGTTGATTAGTCTCTTTGATGAAAACCGTCTCAGCAAGTCCCCAGCAGCCTTTGACCAGAAGAAATTGGACTGGATGAGCAATGACTATATCAAAAATGCTGACTTTGACAAGATTTTTGAACTTTGCAAACCATTCCTTGAAGAAGCAGGGCGTTTAACGGATAAGGCTGAAAAATTGGTTGAACTCTACAAACCTCAAATGGTATCTGCGGATGAGATTGTGCCTCTGACAGATCTTTTCTTCTCAGATTTTCCAGAATTGACAGAAGCTGAAAAAGAGGTTATGGCTGCCGAAACAGTTCCGATTGTCTTGGAAGCTTTAAAACTGAAATTAGAAGCGATGTCAGATAACGACTTCCAGCCAGAAAATATTTTCCCACAAATCAAGGCCGTTCAAAAAGAGACGGGTATAAAAGGGAAAAATCTCTTTATGCCGATTCGTATCGCCGTTTCAGGCGAAATGCATGGACCGGAGTTACCAAATACTATCTATCTTCTAGGGCGTGAGAAGTCGATCGAGCATATTGAAAATATGTTAAAGACCCTTTAATAGCAGAGCACTGAAGAGCGGATAATTCCTAGCTCTTCTTTGTTTACGTATAATCCCAAATGAAAAGCATGGAAGGAGTGAGTCATGGGGATTCTAGAATTGGAAGTCTTTTTACTCGGATTTTTAGCTACTTGGCTCGTCTACCAAGACATTACGCAATTCAAACTTAGAAAATCATCATTTTTCTTTTGGGGTTTTTTAGGTGTACTGATAGCTTTTCTAACGCCTTTAGACAGCTTTTTAACCTTGTGGTTAGTTTTTTTAGGTTTATCCTTTAAGACCTTCCCTGATCGTACCTTTGGGCGACATTTCTTTTACAGTGGCTTTTCTGTCGTTCTTGTTGATCTGTTTTTAACCTTCTTTATATTGATGATCTACCCCGTCTTATTTCAAGATGTGATTCTCACGCATCATCAGTTGTTGTTAGTTATGCTATTGCCTTTCATAGCTTTATACCCGATTAATCGAATATTAAAACGCTTATTTCGTATTGACTATTCAACGATTTTACAGATTTCAGATGGTAGTGTTCAGCGCTATATCTATGGTATGAACGCCCTTTTCTTGATTTATTATGTGATTTATTTTGGCCCCTTCTTTGAGAATCAAGAGTTAGCTGCTAATTTTGAACAGATAGCTCTCCTGCTTTTTTTGGCGTTGTTACTGTATATGCTAACCTTACTCAATCGTAAGGCCCTCCAACGTTATCGACAGGACATGAGGCGTGAGCAGGATCTGTATCTGGAAAATTTGGAGAATTATAGTCAGCATCTCGAGGGAATTTATCAGAACATGCGATCTTTTAAACATGACTATGATAATATTTTGATTAGTTTGAAAGATAGTATTGATTCTGGGGACATTGAGGCAATTGAAGAGGTTTATACGGAAGTTTTAGCTAATGTGAGTCAGAAAATGTCTCGCGATGATTATCTGTTTTACCAGTTGATTTACCTGAAAAACAATGCTATCAAAATCGCTATAGCGAATGATTTATTAGCAGCACAAAAGGAGGGTCTGAAGATTTCCGTAGCTGTGTTAGAAGACATTGAACATTTTGCTATTCCAGAAGAAGACTTCCTTTGCTTGGTTCAGAGTATGTTAGCCATGGCCATACATTATGCCAAATCCAGTCGCGATAAAGATCTAAAATTGGTTATTTCAGAGCAAGAAGCCTGTATTAAGGTGATGATCGACTATAGCATATCTTTGGAGAAAATGGTGACAAATCTGTTACATGACAAGGTTGGGAGATCTCTGCCGATACATAGTGAAGTATCTGAGGTGATAGCATCAATTATCAAAGCCTATCCGAATGTCCAGATAGAGTCGCAAAGTGGTGACTACAGAGCGCAGGATACTCTAGTGATACAGAGATTAAGGGAGGGATAAGGATGCCAGTAGAATTTCAGGAACTATTGTTAATCATACTTGTCTGGGAATTATGTTGGCTCATTTTTTCGCATATTAGTAACATTACGATTCCACTAAAGTACTTGCTACCTGCCAGTGCGGTAATTGTGGCGACGATGTTCTTTGGCTCTTTCTATGTGTATCCTCTTTACCCCTTATTTTTTCTAGGGCTGTGTTATTACCATAATTTAAAGGGAAATGTGATAAAATATCTTTTCTACAGTCTTTTTCCTATTGTGACAGTTGATATTTTTTCAAACAGTATTATCTTATTGATTTTAGAACCACTGTTAAACATTAATATTGAAAATCTAAGCCGTGATTACATTTTGCTCTACATTAGTTATGGTGGCGTCTTTTCACTCTATTACTTTTTAAATAAAGTCTTGGACCTTAATTTTAAACATATTGATGAGGCAGCGACGGCCAACCAAATGAAGTGGTTGAATGTTTTGATGCTTTCCTATTATCTTTTGTTTAATCTTGGATACGTTAATCAGACGATTAAGTTGGAAATAATGGAGCGTCCACAGACAATTCTGCTTTATTTCTTTCTCTATATTTGGCTCTTATCTGATATTAATTATCAGTCTAAACTAGAGATGGATAGCCGATTGGAGCAGGCGAAGCGTGAAAAAATTAATGCTGTTGAAGAGTACAATCACCAGATTGAGCTTTTGTATGAAGATCTCGCTCTTTTTAAAGAAAATTATGACAGTACCTTAGAGACATTGCGGAATTTGATTGATCAAGAAGATGTTGAAGGAATCAAAGAAGTATACGGTCAGATCATTAGTGATAATGCTCCCCGTATTAACCAGTCACAATATGAATTAGGACGTTTGGCCAACTTGCAAGTGTCAGCCATTAAAAGTATCCTATCAACGAAAATGATTGAAGCTCAAAGTCAAGGAGTGGAAGCTTTTCTGGAAATTCCTGATCGTATAGACCATATCTATTTGGAGCCGTTAGACCTTGTGATTGTTTTATCTATCTTCTTAGATAATGCAATAGAAGCGGCTCAAGAAGCCGATCGTCCCTTAGTCAGTGTAGCTTTTTTCGAACGCGACCAAAGCCAACTCCTGATTATTGAGAATAGTATCAGTAAAAATAGTGTGGATATATCTAAGATTTTTCATGAAGGCTACTCTACTAAAGGTACTGGAAGAGGCATTGGTTTGTCCAATGTTCGTCGCATTCTAGAGGGCTATCCCAATACCACTCTATCAACCAAAACTGCCCATCGGAGTTTTACACAAATCTTAGAAATGAGACAAGAATGATGAATATTTTTATCTTAGAAGATAACCTTCGACAGCAGGAGCGTCTCTTGTCAACGGTTAGGGCTATATTAAAAGAAGAAAACATATCAGCAAGGCACTTGGCAGCTTATAGTAAATCAAGTAACTTACTTGCAGATATCACAGAAAGAGGTAGTCACCAATTATTCTTCTTTGATATTGAAATTAAAGATGAAGAACGCAAGGGCCTTGAAATTGCTTCGGAAGTGCGAAAGCTAGATCCTAATGCTATCATTGTTTTTGTGACAACACACTCTGAATTTGCACCGATTAGTTTTAAGTATAAGGTTGCGGCCTATGATTTTATTGACAAATCACTAGATGCTGACGATTTTAAAGAACAGGTTCGTGAAAGCATTCGTTATACAGCTACCTTGTCTGGCAGTGCTCAAACAGATGTTGATTACTTCGACTATAAGTCAGCCAAGGCCCAGGTTAAGGTTCCTCTCCACGATATTTTGTACTTTGAGACATCTCAAATTGCACATAAACTCATTTTACGAACGCGCACAGAACGCTTGGAATTTTATGCCAAAATATCTGATATTGAAAAAATGCACGACAAGTTCTTCCAATGCCACCGCTCGTTTTTGGTGAATATCGATAATGTTAGCCGAATTGATAAGGCGAATCAGCTGGCTTATTTTGACAACGGTGAGTCCTGTCTGGTATCGCGCTTGAAAATGAAAGCCCTGATTGCAAGATGGGAAGAAAGCATTTCATGATTAAAAAATGACCTTTCGCGACATTTGACTGGTTTATTTGGCTGATAGTGGTAAACTAATAGACATAGAAGCGGGGAACTCTCTCTTAAATTTTTGACTGTTCGATACATCTCAATAATCTCCACCCCGCCTTCCTATTTAATCTCTCTTCTAGTTTTAATCTCCTAAATGAACTAGAAATAAAGGCTCATCTATTCGGGTGAGCTTTTTTGTGTTGTTCGCTGATGAAGAGAGATCTTGGATAGCGATCTTGTGCATTATGGTTTTAGGCTTTTCATATGGTATAATGATAGGGAAGAAAACGGAGGTTAGTATGACAGAAACAAAACTATACATTGCCAGACATGGCAAAACGATGTTTAATACAATTGGCCGCGCTCAGGGCTGGTCTGATACTCCTTTAACAAAGTTTGGTGAGGAAGGGATCCGAGAACTGGGCCTTGGTTTAAAAGCTGCTGGTATTCCTTTTGACGCAGCGTTTTCAAGTGACTCGGGGCGTACAATCCAGACCATGGAAATTATTTTGCGGGAAACAGAAAATGAAGATCTCCCTTATACACGTGATAAACGTATCAGAGAGTGGTGTTTTGGTAGCCTTGATGGAGCCTATGATGGCGAACTTTTCCAGGGAGTATTACCAAGAACAGTGGCTTTCTCGGATGGGCGTTCATTAAAAGAAATACCATATGACGAAATTGCGCAAAGTATTGTGGAAGTTGATACGGCAAATTGGGCGGAGCCTTGGGAAGTTTTGAGCAAACGGATTTATGATGGGTTTGAGGCTATTGCTCAAACGATTCAGAACCAAGGTGGCGGCAATGCGATTGTTGTCAGCCATGGTATGACCATCGGTACCTTTTTGTGGTTGATTGATCATAGTCAAGAGAAGCAAAATATTGAAAATGGTAGCATCTCTGTGGTGACTTATAAAGATGGTGCTTTTACAATTGAGTCTGTTGCGGATTTATCTTATCGTGAAAAAGGAAGAGAGATTATAGACGCTAATGAGAACTAAATTAAGTTCCAGACATCTTATTTTAGTGGGTATTATTTTTATCTCTATCGTAGCTGCGATGATTTGGTTTAAAAAGGATGATGTTTCTTACACCCAAGGGTCAGATAGAGATGTAGCCTCTTCTAAGAAACCATCAACCCAGTCATCGGAGGCGAAGTCGTCTGCAAAGCAATCCTCACAGTTGCCCCAGGTTTCTCCGGATGATTGGCAGTTGATTTTAGTGAATCGTAAGAATATTACTCCTGAGCTGAACCCAGAACTAACCACCGTTGGTAACATTACGGTTGATAGCCGAATTGCGCAACAAGTGAGTGACTTTTTGGCAGCAGCTCAAACTATTGATCCAGCTTTTCACTTGATATCGGGTTACCGAAGTGTAGAGTATCAGAAAAGTCTATTCCAGTCTTACGTCGACCAAGAAATGGCTAGCGATCCTAGTTTGACACAAGAAGAGGCTGAAACGCTTGTCAAAACCTATTCTCAGCCTGCGGGAGCGAGTGAACACCAAACTGGACTAGCTGTAGACTTGAGTACTGTTGATGCTCTCAATCAAGCCGACCCAGCAACAATGATGCAAGTTCAGGAGATGGCACCAGACTATGGTTTTGTCTTACGATTTTTAGATGGTAAGACAGACGAGACGGGTGTTGGTTATGAAGATTGGCATTTTAGATATGTTGGTAAAGCTTCAGCCCGTTACATGACAGATCACAAACTTACTTTGGAAGAATACATTAAGCAATTGGAGGAAAGATAGCCTTGAGGCGACGATTTAAATTTTCATTTTTTATTGGCCTTGTGGTCGTGTTTTTTCTGACAGCTATTGTTCCTCTTGCTCTCAACTATGGCTCTTTAGCAGTTGAGAAGAAGGTATCAACGGGTCTTGATAATGACCGTTTTATTGAGCAAATTGCACCAAAGGTGGTTGATTTATCAGAGTATTATGGTATTCGTCCGTCAGTCTTAATTGCACAGGCGGCGTACGACTCAGACTTTGGGCAAAATCTGTTAGCTGCGAAATATAACAATCTTTTTGCTGTAGAGGCTAAGCCAGGAGAGGATAGCATTCGTTTAAAAAATACGGAGCGTAATGAAGGCAATATCGTTGAATCAGAAAAAAGCTATGCGATTTACCCTTCTTGGGATCATGCATTGGAGATTTATTTGGCAGGCCTGAAAGATGGTAGTTTAGCAAATAAGAAACTGTATGAAATCTTAGCTACCGCTTCTAGTATTAGCGTTGCGACGCAGGCTTTCTATCGGTATGACTACACACAAGATGATGATTATGCCAATCAACTGGAAAGTATCATTACTGAATATAATCTCGCCACATACGATAAAACAGGCGATTAGCACTCTAATAAATAGAGTGCTAATTTTTTGTGTTTTTCTCTTGACTTTGTGTTGGAGAGGTGTATAATAAAGAACATAGGTTAGCACTCGAGGTGATAGAGTGATAATATGCGAAGGGAGGTTCTATGATTACACCTAGGCAAAATGATATTTTGAATTTAATCATTGAAATGTTTACCCAGACGCATGAGCCTGTAGGTTCCAAGACCCTTCAGGACGCCATTGACTCCAGCTCAGCAACGATTCGTAATGATATGGCTAAGCTAGAAAAACTTGGTTTTTTGGAAAAAGCGCATACGTCTAGTGGTCGCTTACCGAGTAGAGCAGGTTTTCAGTACTTTGTTCAGAATTCCTTACGCTTGGATAGCATCGATGAACAAGACATTTATCAGGTAATCAAAGCTTTTGATTATGAGGCCTTTAGGCTTGAAGATATGCTGACCACAGCGAGTCAACTTTTGGCTGATGTGACTGGCTACACAGCAGTTATTTTAGATGTAGAGCCAAAGCATCAACGACTGACGCATTTTGATATTGTACAGTTATCGAATCATGATGCTTTAGCAGTTATGATGTTGGATGATTCCAAGGCTGTCACGGTACAATTTGCCATTCCTAAAAATTTTTTAGCCAAAGATTTAGTCACCTTAAAACATCTTGTAGATGACCGTTTTCTAGGTAAGGTCATTTTGGATATTCACTACAAGCTGCGGACGGAGATTCCTCAGGTTATCCAAAAGTATTTCACAATCACAGATAATATTCTGGATTTGTTTGACCATATTTTTCAGCCCTTATTTGAGGAAACAGTCACCATCTCTGGTAAGGTCAATGCATTATCTTATGCGAATCTTTCAACTTACCAATTTTTAGATAATAAGGCAAAGGTTGCTTTGGAAATGCGCAGTTCCTTGTCAGAAGACGATACAACGAGTATCCAAATTGCGAATAGTGAAGAGCCAGCACTGGCGGAATTAACGGTTATTAAACATCAGTTTGTCATTCCTTATCGTGGTATGGCGCTACTCAGTTTGATAGGTCCAGTTGAGATGGATTATAGACGTGTTGTCAGTTTGATCAATGTTGTGAGCAGAGTTTTGGCGTTGAAATTAGCAGATTATTACCGTTATCTAAGCGGTAATCATTATGAAGTAAATTAAGAAATAGATAAAAGAAATAAAAGAGGTGACAAGGTGTCAGAAGATTTAAAAAATGAAGAAATCGTTGATCAAACGGTGGAAAAGAAAACAGTTACTGAAGAGCCTGTTGAAGAGTCAGTAAAAGAAGAGGAAACTACTTCTGAAAAATCGGAACTGGAGTTGGCCAATGAACGTGCAGATGAGTTTGAAAATAAATACCTTCGAGCGCATGCGGAGATGCAGAACATTCAACGTCGTGCCAGCGAAGAACGTCAACAACTCCAACGTTACCGCTCACAAGATTTAGCTAAAAAAATCTTGCCAAGCTTGGATAATTTAGAACGCGCATTGGCTGTTGAGGGTCTGACAGAAGATGTCAAAAAAGGCCTTGAAATGACACGAGATAGCTTGGTGCAAGCTCTCAAAGAAGAAGGCGTGGAAGAAGTTACGGTGGAAAGTTTTGACCATAACTTCCATATGGCTGTCCAAACTCTCCCAGCAGATGATGACCATCCAGCAGATAGCATTGCAGAAGTCTTCCAAAAAGGCTACAAACTCCACGAGCGATTGCTAAGACCAGCCATGGTGGTGGTTTACAATTAATTATTTTCCTTGCTTTATTTAGGTAGTGAGGGCGGAAGCGACCACCTACGGTTTTCCATTCCTTCTCTGCGAGCCTGAGGTCTCGCAGACCCCAGATAAATAGAACTGATACCAGTTCTATTTATCCTACTACAGCGGAAAGCAATGACTTGGCAACTTCGTCGCCGTGCCCCCTGACCGAAATGTCATTAAACTACAAACTATGAATGAACCAGCGAGCGAAAGCGAGCTAACACAATGCTCTCCGCCGTGGTCAAAAGAAAATAACTGATAGGTTATCTTCGGGGAAAACTTTGAGACTTAGGCTCAAAGTTTAGCCATTAGACACCGCAGGTGGCTGCTGGCGACCCGACCACCTAAAGAGAGTATTATAAAAAAACAAAAAAGAGGTAAAACACATGTCTAAAATCATCGGTATTGACTTAGGTACAACTAACTCAGCTGTTGCAGTTCTTGAAGGAACTGAAAGTAAAATTATCGCAAACCCAGAAGGTAACCGTACAACACCATCCGTAGTGTCATTCAAAAACGGCGAAATCATCGTTGGTGATGCCGCTAAACGCCAAGCAGTAACAAACCCAGAAACAATCATTTCTATTAAGTCAAAAATGGGAACTTCTGAAAAAGTTGCTGCTAACGGTAAAGAATACACACCACAAGAAATTTCAGCAATGATTCTTCAGTACCTTAAAGGTTATGCGGAAGATTACCTTGGCGAGAAAGTTGAGAAAGCTGTTATCACAGTTCCAGCTTACTTTAACGATGCGCAACGTCAGGCTACAAAAGACGCTGGTAAAATCGCTGGTCTTGAAGTAGAACGTATCGTCAACGAACCAACGGCAGCTGCCCTTGCTTACGGTCTTGATAAACAAGATAAAGACGAAAAAATCTTGGTATTTGATCTTGGTGGTGGTACATTTGACGTCTCAATCCTTGAACTTGGTGATGGGGTCTTTGACGTACTCGCTACTGCTGGTGATAACAAACTTGGTGGTGACGACTTTGACCAAAAAATCATCGATTTCTTGGTTGCTGAATTCAAAAAGGAGAACGGCATCGACCTTTCATCAGACAAGATGGCTCTTCAACGCTTGAAAGATGCAGCTGAAAAAGCTAAAAAAGACCTTTCAGGTGTGACACAAACTCAAATCAGCTTGCCGTTCATCACAGCTGGTGATGCTGGACCGCTTCACTTAGAAGTGTCATTGTCACGTGCTAAATTCGATGACCTCACTCGTGACCTTGTAGAGCGTACTAAAACACCAGTTCGTCAAGCTCTTTCAGATGCTGGATTATCTCTTTCAGAAATCGATGAAGTTATCCTTGTTGGTGGTTCAACGCGTATCCCAGCAGTTGTTGAGGCTGTTAAAGCTGAAACTGGTAAAGAGCCAAACAAATCAGTTAACCCTGATGAAGTTGTTGCTATGGGTGCTGCCATCCAAGGTGGTGTGATTACAGGTGATGTTAAAGACGTTGTTCTTCTTGATGTCACACCATTGTCACTTGGTATTGAAACAATGGGTGCTGTCTTTACAAAACTTATTGATCGTAACACAACCATTCCAACATCTAAATCTCAAGTCTTCTCAACAGCAGCAGACAACCAACCAGCCGTTGATATCCATGTTCTTCAAGGGGAACGCCCAATGGCAGCAGATAACAAAACACTTGGACGCTTCCAATTGACTGATATTCCTGCAGCTCCTCGTGGTGTGCCACAAATCGAAGTAACATTTGACATCGATAAAAACGGTATCGTTTCTGTAAAAGCTAAAGATCTTGGTACTCAAAAAGAGCAACACATCGTTATCAAATCAAACGACGGTCTTTCTGAAGAAGAAATTGATCGCATGATGAAAGATGCTGAAGCAAATGCAGAAGCAGATGCAAAACGTAAAGAAGAAGTTGACCTTAAAAACGAAGTTGATCAAGCAATCTTTGCAACAGAAAAAACCATCAAAGAAACAGAAGGTAAAGGTTTCGATACGGAACGTGATGCAGCCCAAGCAGCTCTTGACGAGTTGAAAGCCGCTCAAGAATCAGGCAACCTTGAAGACATGAAAGCTAAACTTGAAGTTCTTAACGAAAAAGCACAAGCTCTTGCTGTTAAAATGTATGAACAAGCAGCCGCAGCACAACAAGCAGCTGGAGGCGCAGAAGGTGCAGAAGCAGCTGACGATTCAGGTGATGACGTCGTGGATGGGGAGTTTACGGAGAAATAACACACCAAAACTGATGGCTACTAAAGTAGCTCATCAGTTAATGGTTACTGCTATGGCGGATAACCTAGGTGTTTTACTAGCTCGTCATAACAATGTTCTGTGGACAAAATATTGAATAGCAACTGAGAGGTGTCCAATTCGGAGGATTCTATGTTGAAATTGGAAGCAGTAAGCGGAGAAAACATTTGGGATATTTTAAAATTAGATGTTTTTGAAGAACAACAAGAATTTGTTGCTAGCAATTCGATTAGTTTGTCAGAAGCCTATCTGGTTCTCAAAGAGCAAACAGAAGCCCAAGTCTTCCCATTTGGAATCTACGACTCCAATACTTTGATTGGATTTATGATGATAGGCTATGGCAAATGTTGGCAGGACGCTCCTGATATAGCAGATCAAAATTATAATCTTTGGCGTTTGATAATTGATAAAAATTATCAACAAAAAGGTTATGGTAGGCAAGCTGTTGAACTAGCAATCCAATTTGTTAAACAACTTCCATGTGGACCTGCAAACTATTTTTGGTTATCTTATGAACCCGAAAATCAAGCTACTCAGTCTTTGTATTCATCTTGTGGATTCTATGAAACGGGTGAATTGGATCATGACGAGTTGATTGCTGTCCTTGATTTAGAAAACTAGAAACATTCAATCACAGAGGTTGCAACCCAGCCTCTGTTTTTGAGAATAGAGGGGAACGTAGCGACCCTAATCGACTATGAAAATGATCAAAACAAAAGACAAACCTTTTAACGAATAGAAAGAAATACAAGTGTTCTGGACTGAACACGGGCTAGGGACTGGGCCAAAAAGATAATTTTAACTAGGACGCAAGACGTCCGTCATTAAAATTCCTACTTCTTAGTAATTTATTGAGAGAAGAACCTTTATTAAAGAAAGGAAATGAACCCACCCCAAAAGATATATGAAAAAGATAAATCGTTTAGAAAATCAAGGTTTTCTGACGCTTTCCTATTTTTCTTTGAGATGAAATTACAGAAAGGAATACAAGTGTTCTGAACTGAACACGGGCTACTTTCTGAGTTTCGTCTATTATTTAACGAAAGGAAATGAACCCTCCCTAAAAGCTGTGTGAAAAAGATAAATCGTCTAGAAAATCAGGATTTTCTGCCGATTTCCTATTTTCACTTTGCTTTTAACGGGCTTGGTATCTTATATGAACAATACTGAATTTTACGATCGTCTGGGGGTTTCTAAAGATGCCTCTCAAGATGAGATCAAAAAAGCTTATCGTAAGATGTCTAAAAAGTACCATCCTGACATCAACAAGGAAGCTGGTGCTGAACAAAAATATAAGGATGTCCAGGAAGCTTATGAAACTTTAAGTGACAGCCAAAAACGTGCTGCTTATGACCAATATGGTGCTGCTGGTGCCCAAGGTGGCTTCGGCGGAGGTGCTGGCGGTTTCGGTGGCTTCGATGGCGCTGGTGGCTTCGGTGGTTTTGAAGATATCTTTTCTAGTTTCTTTGGTGGTGGCGGTGCTTCGCGCAATCCTAATGCACCACGTCAGGGAGATGATCTTCAATACCGTGTTAACCTAAAATTTGAAGAAGCTATTTTTGGGGCAGAAAAAGAAGTGACTTATAGCCGTGAAGCGACTTGTCATACTTGTCATGGTAACGGTGCAAAACCAGGAACACAGCCTGTTACGTGTAGCCGATGTCATGGTCAAGGGGTTATCAATGTGGACACTCAAACTCCGCTTGGTATGATGCGTCGCCAAGTGACTTGTGATGTCTGTCATGGTACTGGTAAAGAGATCAAGGATCCATGTCCAACTTGTCATGGTAGCGGACATGAGAAAGAAACACACAAAGTTGATGTTAAAATTCCAGCAGGTGTCGAAACTGGTCAACAGATTCGTTTGCAAGGACAGGGAGAAGCAGGTTTCAATGGCGGTCCTTACGGTGATCTCTTCGTTATCATCAATGTGATGAAGAGTGACAAGTTTGAACGTGAAGGCTCAACAATTTACTATACGATGGATGTCAGCTTTGTCCAAGCTGCATTAGGTGATGTTGTGGATATTCCAACTGTTCATGGTGATGTTGAATTGACCATCCCAGCTGGAACACAAACCGGTAAGACTTTCCGCTTGAAAGGCAAAGGTGCCCCACGTCTCCGTGGTAATGGTCAAGGTGATCAGCATGTAACAATCAATATTGTGACGCCAACCAAGCTTAACGATGCCCAAAAAGAAGCGCTTCATGCTTTTGCAGAAGCTAGTGGAGATCGTATCCGTCCTCAGAAGAAAAAAGGCTTCTTTGACAAGGTTAAAGATGCTATAGATGATTTATAATGGATACTAAGGGAGAGCTAGACTAGCTCTCCTTTTTCCTGTTCAAAACGATGAAGTTTGTAAGGTGACTAGAGGTTGGGGATTTTTAGTGTTATAATAAATCATCAAAACAATGCGAGGCAATACTATGCAAATTTTAATTCCCCATCTCTGGTATGACACAGAGGCTCGAGAAGCTGTGGAGCGTTATACGAGTTTATTTCCCGATTCAGGCCTTGACTGGAGCTACACAATTACAGATACGCCATCTGGTGATGCGGAAATGATTCATTTTCACTTAGGAGATACGACAATGGCGGCGATTAGTGCAGGTCCTTATTTCCAGCTTAATGAGTCGATTTCGCTCATGATAGACCTGTCCTCTAAAGAGGAACTTAACCGTATTTATAAAGGGTTGATGGATGGTGGACGTGAACTTATGCCTTTGGATGAATATGATTTTAGTCCCTATTATGCTTGGGTTGGGGATAAATATGGTTTATCATGGCAATTATCTTATAATCCAGAAATTACGGAATCGTTTAGGGTTTCATTTTGCTTGCTGTTTTCAGAGGATCAGGTTGGTTTAGCGGAAAATGCTTTAAAAACTTATCAGGAATACTTTGTTGGTAGTTATGTTGAGCGCATTTCTTACTATCAGTCAGGTGAGGCTTTATTGGAGGAGGCTAAAATTAATTACAGTCAGCTGCGAATCGGGAATCAAGATTTGATTTTGATGGATCATGGCTACGGTGGCGAAAATAGTTTCAACGAAGCATTTTCCTTTATGCTTTTAGTTGATACCCAAGAAGAAGCTGATGCTTATTATGAGCACTTATCTGCTGTTCCTGAGGCAGAAATTTGTGGTTGGACTAAAGATACTTACGGTGTTTCTTGGCAAATTGTTCCTCGCATGATGATGGCTTCTCAATTGACAAGTTCACAAGAAAAAATGCAAACTCTCAATCAAGCTATTCTAAAAATGAAACGGTTAGATATTGCAGAAATTGAAAAGTTACTAAATTCATAGGCCTCTCCAAAATCTGGAGAGTTTTTAAGGTTCTTGATTTTCGATGAAATTGTGTTAAACTATCTTAAACTTTCCTAAGGAGACTTGCCTATGTTATTAGAAGAATTCGACACTGATAAACAAGCCATTATAAATCCAGATATGGTTAATGAGCCTATCAAGAACTTCCCAGAAACGGTAGTTACTTGCTTCGCCAGAGGGACTTTTGAGCGGATTTTAAAGGAGTTACCGCATAAGCATTTGGTGACAACGAGTGTCGCTAATCTTGATATCTCCATTTACGAAATAGACGTTGATGGGCACAAACTTGGTTTTTTCAATTCTTATGTTGGTGCTGCTGGTTGTGTTGCCGTTCTTGAAGATTTAATTGTGATGGGAATGAAAAACTTAGTAGTCTTTGGAACCTGTGGTGTCCTTGATAGCAGCATTGCAGAGACATCTATTATCATTCCAAGGGCTGCACTTCGTGATGAGGGGACTAGTTTTCACTACCTTTCCCCTAGCGATGAGATAATGGTTAACCAGGATTTTCATGAGGATTTTAAAAGTTTCCTTGACAAGCAAAAGGTTTCTTATACAGAAGGCAAGGTATGGACAACTGATGGTATCTATCGGGAAACGGTAGATAAGATGGCTAGACGTAAAGCTCAAGGTGCGATATGTGTCGATATGGAATGCTCTGCTATTGCAGCTTTAGCTGACTTCCGAAAAATCAGTCACTTCCAGTTTTTCTACTCAGCTGATAATTTAGATGCTGACGTTTGGGATGTGAGAACCCTTAGTAATGATGCGGACCTCGAAACGAAAGATCGCATCGCATATATTGCTTTGGCATTTGCTAAAGAGCGCTTCTCTTAGTTGGTTATCAACCGTAAAGTTAAGTAGCAACATCCAGAGAGAGTCCACTAATCCTAAGGAGAATAGGCCTTTTGAACTAAAGTGTTTACGATCCTCTCTTTGAGAAGTTGGAAAAGTTTGTTATAATCAACATTATGACAAGATATAAAGCGACGATTTCTTATGATGGAACGCTTTTTTCAGAGCATCAAGTTGGTCTCGCGGAAGGTGCCTTAAAAACGTATCAGAAATGTTTTGATAATAGTCAGCTTGAGCGAATTTCTTATTATAAAGATGGAGAGGCTCCTTTGGCAACAGCTAAGATTAATTACAGCCAATTACGGATTGGTGATCAAGACCTCATTTTAATGGATCATGGCTATGGTGGTGAAAATAGTTTCAATGAAGCCTTCTCGTTTATGATCTATGTAGAGACACAGGAGGAGGCGGATGCTTATTATGAGCACTTGTCAGCGGTCCCTGAATCAGAGATTTGTGGTTGGGCTAGGGATGCTTATGGTGTCTCTTGGCAAATTGTCCCTCGTGTGCTCATGGAAGCCTATGATAAGGCAAGACCAGAGCAGTTACAGCAACTTCATCAAGAAATTTTGAAAATGAAACGTCTGGACATTAATCGTATTAAGTCACTGTTGAGCCAGTGATTTGACAGATTGATCCCCTCCTTAGAAACGAAAGACGGAATATTGAAAGACAAAATCACGAAAAGTTCGGATTAAGGATGGAAAATTTGAGGTTTTCTATCCTTTTTTGCCGAAATTATGATAAAATGTAAAAAATTTTAATTGAGGTAGACCTATGAAAGCCATTATCACTGTAGTTGGAAAAGATAGCAAGGGAATCGTTGCCGGTGTTGCGGGCAAAATTGCTGATCTGGATTTGAATATCGATGACATTTCTCAGACCGTTTTAGATGAGTATTTTACCATGATGGCGGTGGTATCGGCTGATGGGAAGAAGGATTTCACGGCCTTGCGTGCAGAGCTTGAGGCCTACGGTCAGGAGCTCAATGTGAAAATCAACATTCAGAGTGCGGCGATCTTTGATGCCATGCACAATTTGTAAGAGGTAGACCATGGATATTAGACAAGTTACTGAAACCATTGAGATGATCGAGGAGCAGCACTTCGATATTAGGACCATTACCATGGGGATTTCCCTCCTGGACTGTATTGATTCAGATATTGATAAGGCTGCGGAGAAGATTTACAGGAAAATCACAACCAAGGCTAAGAACCTGGTGGCCGTTGGTGATGAGATTGCGGCTGAGTTGGGAATTCCTATCGTCAACAAGCGCGTGTCTGTGACGCCGATTTCCCTGATCGGTGCGGCGACAGATGCGATGGATTACCTGCCTTTGGCCCATGCCTTGGACAAGGCTGCCCATGAGATTGGCATTGACTTCATCGGTGGATTTTCAGCTTTGGTTCAAAAAGGCTATCAAAAAGGAGACGAAATTCTCCTCAATTCCATTCCGCAGGCCTTGGCGCAGACTTCAAAGGTTTGTTCGTCTGTCAATATCGGCTCCACCAAGTCAGGGATTAATATGACAGCGGTGCGGGATATGGGGCGCATCATCAAGGAGACGGCTGAGGCATCTGAAATGGGTGCTGCCAAGTTGGTCGTCTTTGCCAATGCCGTAGAGGACAATCCTTTCATGGCGGGCGCCTTCCACGGTGTCGGTGAGGCAGATGTCGTCATCAACGTCGGCGTGTCAGGTCCCGGTGTGGTCAAGCGGGCCTTGGAAAAAGTCCGTGGCGAGAGTTTTGATGTGGTGGCGGAAACAGTCAAGAAAACAGCCTTCAAGATTACCCGTATCGGTCAATTGGTTGGCAATATGGCCAGTGAGCGTCTAGGTGTCAAGTTTGGTATCGTTGACTTGTCACTTGCTCCAACACCTGCTGTTGGGGACTCGGTGGCGCGTGTCTTAGAGGAAATGGGACTGGAAACGGTCGGTACCCACGGGACAACAGCTGCCCTTGCTCTTCTCAATGATGCTGTTAAAAAAGGCGGTGTTATGGCTTGTAACCAAGTTGGCGGTTTGTCTGGTGCCTTCATTCCTGTCTCTGAGGACGAGGGCATGATTGCGGCGGTGCAAAATGGCTCGCTCAATCTTGAAAAACTAGAGGCTATGACAGCTATCTGCTCAGTTGGTCTGGATATGATTGCTATTCCTGAGACGACGCCAGCTGAAACCATCGCAGCCATGATTGCAGATGAGGCGGCTATCGGTGTTATCAACCAGAAAACCACTGCGGTCCGCATTATTCCACTTGGAAAAGAAGGCGATATGATTGAGTTTGGTGGACTCTTGGGAACAGCCCCTGTCATGAAGGTCAATCAGGCTTCGTCAGCAGACTTCATCAACCGTGGCGGACAAATTCCAGCACCGATTCATAGTTTTAAGAACTAGGTTTTTATCACAGTTTTCTTGATTGTGGAGGGCGAATTGACCAGAACCTGTCGTCAAAAATCGCTAAAAACCATCCAGGGCTAACGGCTCAAGGAATGCCCTTCGGACAAGGCCAGTTTTCCGGATAGGATTCGTGCAGAATAGTTCATCATAAAATGCCGGCAGGCCAAAAAAGAGTGGGGAGCTAGGTCTCTTGTGCGCTCTTACCAGTGTCTCTGCTGTCACGCTTGGCATGTGACCAGTCATAAATAATGAAACCGACTGCGTGAGCGGTCGGTTTTCTACGTAAATATTGCAATCAGAGCCTTAGCTGACTTTCGACAAATCAATCATTTCTAGTTTTTTGGTTCAGTTGGAAATTTCAAGATCGAAGTTTAGATGAGAGGACACTTAGTAATGATGTCAACCTCGAAAGAAAGGATTGTATGGTCGATGTCGCTTTAGCATTTGCCAAAGAGTGCTTTGCTTAGCGATTATAATAATGTCAAAGTTAAATAGAGAAAATGCAGGTAAAGCCCTCCAATGATCAAGGTAATCAAGCTCTTGAACCAGCTGGCTTGTGCCGTTTCCTTGATTATCTTGTAAGTGAGTATAGGGATAATAGCTAGGATAGCAATAAGTATCCAGACTAAAAGGTTGTTAACATTGATTGGTAGGTTTAACGACAGTGCTTCGAAAAGACTCGCTATCAAAAAAGTCAGCGGAAATGACAAGCCAAAGAGAATGAAAGCTAGTAAGTGGGCCCAGTGTTTATACCAAATCGTCAAGCAGATTCCTAGCAGAGCTAAGGGTGGAAGAATGAAAAGGGTGACCGTTGTTCCCCAATGATCGGGGAAAAGTGTCAGGATATCAAGGTAAAAGGCACTAGCAAATAAGATTAGGCAGAGTAAAAGGAGCCAATGACTTAGTTTGGACATAAGATACCTCCATTTTGATAAAAAGTAAGCGTTTTTATTAGTATAACAAAAACGGGTGATTTATTGGAGTCTATTAAACATTTTAGTTAGGTCTTACGAAATGCCGATCAATGTCTGCTTTAAGAAGTTGAGAAAGTTTGTTATAATCATGACTATGACACGATATAAAGCGATTATTTCTTATGATGGAACACTCTTTTCGGGCTTTCAAAGGCAACCTGGCGAGAGAACGGTTCAAGAAGAAATTGAAAAGACCCTTTCTCGATTAAACAGTGGGCAACCTGTCACGATTCATGGTGCTGGTCGTACAGATGCTGGAGTACATGCTTATGGGCAAGTTATTCATTTTGATTTGCCACAGGTACGTGATGTGGAGAAATTACGCTTTGGATTGGATACACAGTGTCCTGAGGACATTGATGTGGTGAAAGTAGAGTTAGTTTCTGACGACTTTCATGCACGTTATAACAAACACAGTAAAACCTATGAATTTTTGGTGGATACAGGCCGTCCCAAAAATCCCATGATGCGCCATTATGCAACAGCCTATCCCTATCCACTAGATGTGGCTTTGATGCAGGAAGCTATGAAAGATTTGGTCGGGACACATGATTTTACCGGCTTCACTGCGTCGGGGACTTCTGTCCTCGATAAAGTTAGGACAATCACTCAGGCTGAATTGACCGTAGACCCAGGTTCGGGATTTTTACGTTTTACCTTTTCGGGCAATGGTTTTCTCTACAAACAAGTTCGTAACATGGTTGGAACCTTGTTGAAGATTGGCAATGGCCGTATGCCGGTGAGCCAAGTGCGGACAGTATTAGAGAGTCGTAACCGTGATTTAGCTGGACCGACGGCTGCAGGCAACGGTCTTTATCTAAAGGAGATTATCTATGAAGACTGATTACATCCTAACGATTGCAGGTAATGATGTTTTGAGTGGCGGAGGTATGCAGGCTGATTTGGCAACCTTCACAGCTCATAGCCTCTATGGATTTGTCGCTCAAACATGCTTGACAGCCGTTACTGAAGAAGGGTTTGAGATTATTCCTGTGGCTACTGATATTTTTCAGAAGCAGCTAGACAGCTTGGCTCAAGTCCCTTTTGTAGCGATAAAAGTTGGTCTTTTACCGAATGAGGCTATAGCTCAGTCTGTATTGGATTTTTTGAAAGAGAGGCCACACTTACCAGTGGTGCTTGATCCGGTTTTGGTTTTTAAGGAAAATGCGGATCAAGAAGTGGCTCGTATGGGGGAATTTATGCGTCAGCTCTTTCCTCTTTCGACTGTGATAACGCCGAATTTGAAAGAAGCACAGCTATTATCTCAGTTATCGCTTATTGATACGGCTAGTATGGAAGCGGCAGCTGTTCAATTGCAAGCTATAGGCGCCCATCATGTGGTCATTAAAGGGGGGGCTAGATTAACTGAAGATGAGGCTTTAGATGTTTTGGTAACAGAAGATGGCTCAGTAGAGCACCTCTGTGCTCCGCTCTTGAAACGTAATAATCAAGGGGCTGGATGTACTTTCGCATCGGCTATTGCTAGTGGTTTGGCACGTGGATTGTCCATTGTTGAAGCTACCCGTGCGGCAAAAGATTTTGTCTACCAAGCTATCGCGTTTTCTAATGATTATGGAGTAACACAGTATGAAAAAAACTAATACAAAACAATTAAGTTTATGGGCGATATTGACAGCTTTAAGTGTTGTCCTTGCTTATATTCATGTTCCAACTCCAACAGGTTTTTTGACCCTATTAGATGTTGGGATTTATACGACAGCTTTTTACCTAGGCTCTAAAGCCGGTGCTGTCGTAGGAGGTTTGTCAGGATTTTTGATTGACCTCTTGCTCGGTTATCCGCAGTACATGGTGCATAGTCTTATTGCTCATGGTGCTCAGGGATACTTTGGTGGTTGGACTGGGAAAAAGCGTTTTTTAGGATTACTATTAGCTAGTTTAGCCATGGTTGGTTGGTACTTCTTAGCAGCACTTTTCCTTGGCTACGGCCTAGGCGCTGCTTGGGCGGGTATATGGGGTAATATCCTGCAAAATCTTTTTGGAATGGCCCTTGGATTTGTGATTTACAAAGCCCTTTTAAAACTAAACCTTTGATTTTTGATATACTAGTAATCGTTAGTAATGATGTAAAGTGAGGCAAGACACAATGGAAATGGAGCATCTAGCAGATGAGACCCGGGCAATTGTTACCGATATTATTGAACGATCAGCGATTCAAAAAGGCCAACTTTTTGTGTTAGGCCTATCTTCTAGTGAAGTTGCTGGTGGGATGATTGGTCAGAATTCCAGTCAGGAGATCGGTGAAGTTGTTGTGAAAACGATCTTAGAGGAACTAAAAAAGTCGGGTATTTTTCTAGCTGTTCAGGGCTGCGAACACCTCAATCGTGCCCTGGTGGTTGAAAGGGCATTTGCCTTACAAAAAGATTTGGAAATTGTCAATGTCCTCCCTAGCTTACATGCTGGTGGAAGTGGGCAATTGGCTGCTTTCAAATTCATGACGGATCCTGTTGAAGTTGAAGAAGTAGTTGCCCAAGCAGGTTTAGATATTGGGGACACCTCTATTGGCATGCACGTCAAGCGTGTGCAGGTGCCATTACGCCCTATTCAAAGAGAATTAGGTGGCGCGCACGTGACAGCCCTTGCCAGTCGTCCTAAACTGATTGGTGGCGCGCGTGCACATTATCAAGAGGATAACATAAGAAAGGGTTAATTCAATGCCAAAATTTGCAATAAAAAATTTAGTTTGGACACGTCCGCCCCAAGATTATAAAATAGCAGAAAATCGTATTTCCATCACGACGGAGCCTCATACTGATCTTTGGCAAAAAACCTACTACCATTTTGTTAATGACACTGCACCTGTTCTACAAATGGAAACGGAAGAGGAGTATTTTTCGTTTACAGTTAAGACAGATTTTGCGGATAGTCACACTAGGTTTGATCAATGCGGTATTGTGGTCTATCAGAACTCGGAAAACTGGCTTAAATGCTCGATTGAATATGAAAATGAAGATTTTCAACATCTTGGATCAGTAGTTACCAATCAAGGATATTCAGATTGGGCAACTACGGAAATCGGAGCTGAAGTGAAGTCCATGTGGTTTCGACTAAGTAGACGGGGCTCGGATTTTTGTTTTGAAAATTCAGAGGACGGAGTTTATTTCAAGCAGATGCGAATTTGTCACTTTTACCAAGGGGCTGGAAAAATTACCTTTGGTCTTTACGCTTGTTCACCTGAATATTCCAGTTTCACAGCCACTTTTACTGATATGGAATTGTCAGAATGTAGATGGAAAGCACATGATGGTCAGCAACCCGATTAGACACTCAATCATAGGAAGCGGATAGTATGCGGCGGATCCTATTAGGAAGTTTTAATAAAGATTAGCAAAAAAAGTGATGGCTACCTTAAGAGAATTTCCTAAAAGCGGTCATCACTTTTTGATAATGCGAAGTTAAAGAGGAGATATGGAGTTACGGTCTAGGGGAAATGGGAGTTACTGTTGGTAGCTGTATGCCTGCTTCCAAGAGTGCGGTTTGGTAGAGTTGGAAAAAAGCAGGAGATATCCGATATTGTTGCCCATTTTGAACGAAAATATTAACCCGAAAAACGAGTTGGTTATTGTTATTCATAATGGCACCAATAATGTCTGGTGAATTGATGATTTCAGGATAGCGAGAGACATTCTCATTGTTGACGGTCTGTATAATAGCATCTACTTTATCGAGATTGGTATGTGTGTAAATGGGGAGGTCAATTTGAGCACGCATGTTGCCACGTGATTGATTGCTAACAGTACTGATGTTGCGGTTTGGAATGAAATGCAGTGTCCCATCAAAGCCAACAATTTGAGTTGTCCGAATGCCGATGCTGGCAACAGTTCCAGAGATGTCTCCGACTTCGACAGTTTCATCAACTTCTAATTGGTTTTCAAAGAGGATGAAAAAGCCGTTGACCATATCAGAAAGAAAGCCTTGAGCCCCTAGTCCGACGGCGACACCGGCAATTCCCGCACCTGCCAAGAGGCTAGAGACAGGGATTCCCAGAATGCTCAGAATCCAGTAGGCCAATAAGAAATAAAGTGCATAGTTCATGACGTTATGGAGCAATTTTGTCATGGTACGCTGGCGCATTGGGCTTTGTTTTGTAAAGGAGATGGATCGCTCAATTGTTTTTGTAAAGAGAGTATCTAAGAGTTTCTTTAAAATCGTAAAAAGAATGAGAAGTAGGATTAATGAAACCGTCTTTGATATGATATTTTCTGCAATTACTTCAAGTTGTAATTTGTTCCAATAATTTTCAATGTATGTCATAGAAGTAGTTTACCAAAAATTACCTAAAAAAGCATTTGTAAGTTATAAGAGAGAGGCTAATGACAAGTCGAGAATGCCTTTATTTTCAAGAGAAAACTGATAAAAAACTTTTAAAAATCATTCAAATATGGTAAACTAAGCTGTATTCTAAAATTTTAAGGAGAAATGACTTAATGTCTACATCATTTGAAAACAAATCAACTAACCGTGGTGTTGTTACATTCACAATCGGTCAGGATAAAATCAAACCAGCTCTTGATCAAGCTTTCAATAAAGTAAAAAAAGATTTGAATGCACCAGGTTTCCGTAAAGGACATATGCCTCGCGCTATCTTCAATCAACGCTTTGGTGAAGAAGCACTTTACGAAGATGCCTTGAATGCTATCTTGCCAGAAGCATACGAAGCAGCTGTTGCTGAACTTGGTCTTGATGTTGTTGCACAACCAAAGGTGGATGTGAAATCAATGGAAAAAGGTCAAGAGTGGGAAATCGTAGCTGAAGTTGTTACAAAACCAGAAGTTAAACTTGGTGACTACAAAGATCTTGAAGTTTCAGTTGATGCTTCTAAAGAAGTTTCAGAAGACGAAGTGACTGAGAAAATCGAACGTGAACGTAAGAATCTTGCTGAACTTGTTATCAAAGAAGGCGCAGCTGAAAACGGCGACACTGTTGTTATCGACTTCGTTGGTTCAGTAGATGGTGTTGAATTTGATGGTGGTAAAGGCGATAACTTCTCACTTGAACTTGGTTCAGGTCAATTCATCCCAGGTTTTGAAGATCAACTTGTTGGTTCAAAAGCTGGTGACGATGTTGAAGTAAAAGTTACCTTCCCAGAAGACTACCAAGCAGAAGATCTTGCTGGTAAGGATGCTGTCTTTGCTACAACCGTTCACGAAGTCAAAGCAAAAGAAGTTCCAGAACTTGACGATGAGCTTGCAAAAGATATCGACGAGGAAGTCGAAACGCTTGATGAATTGAAAGCTAAATACCGCAAAGAACTTGAAGCAGCTAAAGAAATTGCTTACGATGATGCTGTCGAAACAGCAGCAATTGAACTTGCTGTTGAAAATGCAGAAATCGTTGAATTACCAGAAGAAATGGTACACGACGAAGTTCACCGCGCTATGAACGAATTCATGGGCAATATGCAACGTCAAGGTATCTCACCTGACATGTACTTCCAATTGACTGGTACAACTCAAGACGATCTCCACAAACAATATGAAGCTGACGCTGACAAACGTGTGAAAACTAATCTTGTTATCGAAGCTGTTGCTAAAACAGAAGGTTTCGAAGCTTCAGAAGAAGAAGTTGAAAAAGAAATTAAAGACCTTGCTGCAGAATATCAAATGGATGAAGCACAAGTTCGCTCGCTTCTTTCACCAGAAATGCTTCAACATGACATTGCAATGAAAAAAGCAATCGAAGTTATCACAAGCACAGCTAAAGTAAAATAAGCTATCCCATAAGATCACTCACCTAACTTAGGTGGGTGTTTTTTTGTCTGTATGGCTTCATTAAATGCGAAATATTCCTTATTTGAAGAACAGCTATACTGCAGTCAAGTCAGCAGATAGCAAGAAGCTCTTGCTTCCGATAAGTCATTATGGTTATTTCTTGTCTTCGAATAGGTTCCTTGTTTTAATTTTTTTAGAATAATTATTTGGAAGAACATTAGGGAACCGACGACAGTAAGTGGTGTCCCCTTGGTCTTGATTTGTTTATGGCCATCGTTTAGCTGCCCTTTCCTATGGTATGCGATTAGGACTTATAATAATAAGAAAACTCATAAATAATCATACAAAACAGTTGACAAATGAATTGTTATGCATTAATATATTGCATATATAATAAATATACAAAATTTGGAGAAATAACATGTCGAAAGAAAAAGTAGTTTTAGCCTATTCAGGAGGATTAGATACCTCAGTTGCCATTGCTTGGCTAAAAAAAGATTATGATGTAGTCGCTGTTTGTATGGATGTCGGTGAAGGTAAGGATCTTGATTTTATTCACGACAAGGCTCTTAAAGTTGGTGCGATCGAATCTTACGTGATTGATGTTAAAGAAGAGTTTGCGAGTGATTATGTTTTGCTAGCACTTCAAGCTCATGCTTTTTATGAGCAAAAGTATCCTTTAGTATCTGCGCTTAGTCGTCCTTTGATTTCAAAAAAATTAGTGGAAATGGCTCATAAAACAGGTGCGACAACTATTGCCCATGGTTGTACGGGTAAAGGAAATGACCAAGTACGTTTTGAAGTGGCCATTGCTGCGCTGGACCCTGAACTTAAAGTGATTGCTCCCGTCAGAGAGTGGCAATGGTCTCGTGAGGAAGAGATTGCTTATGCTAAGGAAAATGACGTTCCTGTTCCAGCAGATCTCGATAATCCTTATTCAGTTGACCAAAATCTCTGGGGTAGAGCTAACGAGTGTGGTGTTTTGGAAAATCCATGGAATCAAGCACCCGAAGATGCTTTTGGGATTACGACAGCGCCAGAAGAAGCACCGGATCAGCCTGAGTTTGTAGACATTACCTTTAAAGAAGGTAAGCCAGTAGCCATCAATGGTCAGGAATATAGCCTAGCGCAGCTCATTCAAAAGTTAAATGAAATCGCTGGTAATCATGGTGTGGGACGTATTGACCATGTTGAGAATCGTTTGGTTGGTATCAAATCTCGTGAGATCTATGAGTGTCCAGGAGCGATTACCTTGCTAGCAGCACATAAAGATATCGAAGATTTGACTTTGACGCGCGAAGTTTCTCATTTCAAACCTGTTCTTGAAAATGAATTTGCTAACCTGGTATACAATGCTCTCTGGTTCAGTCCAGCGACACAAGCTATTCAAGCTTATATTGCAGAAACACAAAAGGTTGTTAATGGTACAGCTAAGGTTAAATTGTACAAGGGGCATGCTCAAGTCGTTGCTAGAAAATCACCAAATTCACTTTACGATGAAGACTTGGCGACTTATACTAGTGCAGATAGCTTTGATCAAGCAGCAGCAGTTGGCTTTATCAAATTATGGGGACTGCCAACACAGGTCAATGCTCAAGTTAACAAAGATTAAGGAGAGTCCATGTCAGGAAATCAAAAATTATGGGGAGGACGATTTGAAGCTGAAGTAGCAGAATGGGTAGAGGCATTTGGTGCCTCTATCGGTTTTGATCAGAAAATGGCAAAACAGGATCTGCAAGGTTCGATAGCTCACGTCATCATGTTGGGAGAAACTGGAATTATCACTCAAAGTGAGGCCCTAACGATAAAAAACGGCCTGATGGATTTGTTGGCAGAGTTAGAAGAGGGTCAATTACAGTTTGACATTGCCAATGAGGACATCCATATGAATATGGAAAGTTTGCTGACAGCAAAAATTGGTCCTGTTGCGGGGAAATTGCACACGGCTCGGTCGCGTAATGACCAAGTAACCACAGATATGCACCTTTATTTAAAAGAGCAATTGCAGTACATTGATAAGTTGTTACTGGGCTTGCGTCAGGCTTTGGTTAATTTAGCAGAAGCACATGTTGAAACTATTATGCCAGGCTATACCCATCTGCAACATGCTCAGCCAATTTCATTTGGTCATCATTTGATGGCCTACTATCAGATGTTTACAAGAGATAGTGAGCGCTTTGCTTTCAATCTTTACCATACAGATATGTCACCTTTGGGTGCAGCAGCATTGGCTGGAACAACCTTTCCGATTGACCGTCAAATGACCAGTGATTTACTGGATTTTGAAAAGCCCTATGCGAACTCTCTGGATGCAGTATCTGATCGTGATTTTATCTTAGAATTTCTCAGCAACAGTTCGATTTTGATGATGCATCTTAGCCGTTTTTGTGAAGAGATCATCAACTGGTGTTCACACGAATACCAATTCGTAACCTTATCAGATACGTTTTCAACAGGGTCATCGATCATGCCGCAAAAGAAAAATCCAGATATGGCCGAATTGATCCGTGGCAAAACTGGTCGTGTTTATGGAGACTTGATGGCCTTGCTGACGGTTATGAAATCCCTACCCTTGGCCTATAATAAGGACTTGCAAGAAGACAAGGAAGGTATGTTTGACACTGTTGATACCGTTACGGTTTCCTTGAAAATTATGACAGGAATGCTGGAAACAATGACAGTAAATAAAGACGTGATGAGCAAATCGACAACTCGAGATTTCTCTAATGCAACGGAATTGGCAGATTATTTAGCCGCTAAGGGCCTACCGTTTCGTGAAGCGCATGCTATTGTGGGACACCTCGTCTTGGAATGTAGTAAAAAAGGTATTTTCTTACAAGACATTCCTTTAGAGGACTACCAAACGCAGTCAGACCTAATTACTGATGACGTTTATCAAGTTTTGGATAGTCGAAATGCCGTGGCTAGACGCCAATCTTTAGGGGGAACAGGTTTTGATCAGGTTCTTTGGCAAATCCAGAAAGCCAAAGAAAATGTCTTTCACTAATAGGTTTAAAAGTCAATAGTCGCAAGGCTTTTGGCTTTTTATTTGTTTTTTTGTTATAATAGGGAGAATACAGATGTTTGGAGATTATCTTGAAAAAATCATACCGAGTAAAAAAAGAAAAGGATTTTCAAGCTATATTTTCTGAAGGACAAAGTTGTGCCAACCGAAAATTTGTGGTCTATCATTTAAAGAAGCAACAACCACACTACCGACTGGGCTTATCTGTTAGTAAAAAGCTAGGAAATGCTGTGACGCGAAACCGGATAAAGCGTCGCTTGAGGCACCTTGTTATGGAGCTTGACCAAGGGCTTCTCAGTCATGATTTTGTGGTCATAGCGCGTAAAGGTGTCGAGGACATGTCGTATCATGAAATGAAAATAAACCTGATACATGTCTTAAAACTTGCAAAATTATACGAAGAAGGAACTACCGTTGAAAAAGAAAATTAAAACTCTTGTCATGTTAGGAATGGCCTTAGTGGTCTTGACAGCTTGTGGAACGAGTCAGGTGACAGAAACGTCAACAGGTTTTTGGAATCGCTTGATTTATCTATTTGCAGAAATCATTCGTTACCTAGGTTTTGGTGGCTCGATTGGTTTGGGGATTGTTTTATTTACCCTTCTCATTCGTTTGATCCTGATGCCTTTGTACCATATGCAGTTAAAATCAAGTCAAAAGATGCAAGAACTGCAACCAGAGTTAAGGGAATTGCAGCGTCGCTATGCTGGGCCAGATAATCGCTTAAAATTGGCTGAGGAGAGTCAGGCGCTCTATAAAAAGTATGACATTAATCCCTATGCGTCGTTTATCCCTTTGTTAGTTCAATTGCCGATTCTGATGGCTTTGTACCAGGCTTTGAGCCGGGTGCCTTTCTTGAAAGAAGGTCATTTTTTATGGGTTAATCTAGCAGAGCGTGATCCTTACTTTATCCTACCGATTTTAGCGGCATTATTCACTTTCTTATCGACTTGGTTGACGAACAAGGCGGCTAAAGAGTCCAATATCACCTTGACCTTGATGACTTATGTGATGCCGATTCTAATTTTGGTGATGGGGGTTAACCTAGCTAGTGGGATTGCCTTGTATTGGACAGTATCAAATGCCTTTCAAGTGGTTCAAATCCTCTTGTTAAACAATCCTTTTAAAATTATTGCAGAGAGAAAACGTTTAGAAGATGAAGAGAGGGAGCGTCAGGCTCGTATTCGCCGTGCTAAGAAAAAAGCGCGTCGAAAATAGGAAGGAGAGCGTAAATGGCTATATTTACAGGTAGAAATGTCGAAGAAGCGATTGAAACTGGCTTGAATGAGCTAGGCATTCCTCGTTTAAAAGCACGTATTAAAGTCATTTCAAAAGAGAAAAAAGGATTTTTGGGCTTTGGTAAAAAGCCAGCACAAGTTGATATTTCACGTTTAGAAGATGTCCAAGCCGCTGACAAGAAACCAACGACTGTAACAAGCATCTTTAAGGATCGCCCTAAAGCAACAACAGACCTTGATGAAAAAGATTTGTTATCTGACTCGCAGGTTGCGGGGTCTACAACGCAAGAAACAGCTGATAGTATTGTTGATAAGGCTGGTGAATCTTCTGAAGGCATGATACTTCCTCAGGATAAGGATACTACTGCTATGGCTGATACTGCGATTGATAGTGAAGCTGAAGTGGCAACATCTGATTTGAATGAAGCTATTGTTCTGGTAGATGATGAGGAAGATTACTTAGAGGATTCTTCTGACGAGGAAACAGAGATGCTGTCTGAGATACCTCAAAATAAGCAAGAGGAGACAGATATTGTTTTACCAGACGAAGATCGTGGTGTTGAAACGGATAAAGGTCTTGTCATTCTTGAAAATGAAACAGATGATACAGTAGAGTCGCTCGAAGGCAAAGAGTCTACTACGACAGCAGAATTAGAGACGGCAGCTGATCAGGTGACAGCCTATGTTCAGAAGATTATCTATGAGATGGATGTTGATGCTTCTATTGAGACAACAATCAGTCGTCGCCGTATTAACTTACAAATTGAGACTACAGAGGCAGGGCGTGTGATTGGTTACCATGGCAAGGTTCTAAAAGCGCTTCAGTTGTTGGCACAAAATTATTTATATGATCATTACGATCGTCACTATTCTGTGTCGATAAATGTACATGATTATGTGGAACATCGTACGGAGACCTTAATTGACTTTACACAAAAAATTGCAGCGCGTGTTATTGAGTCAGGGCGTCCATATGATATGGATCCAATGAGTAATAGTGAGCGTAAAACGGTTCATAAAACCATTTCGCAGATAGACGGTGTTTCCTCTTATTCTGAAGGGGATGATCCTAACCGTTATGTGGTAGTGACCTTATCTGAAGATTAGTTGTTGTTGGAGTTTGAGAAATATCTCAAGCTCTTTTTTGCTACTCTTGTTGAGATAATATTGCTTGAGAAATAATGATGTTGCCTTGATCGAGAAGGATACTAACTAGGAGATGATTATGGAAATATTGATGTCTCCTTAGAAAATACCCTTTAGTTAATTGAAACAGCGAGTTATTATCAATCTAGTCATTAATATGGCATGGGGAGTTGACTAATATCTTTCAAAATGATGAAAGGGATAAAATGCCTTTAAGTCAGTAACTACCTTGGGTTAGGGAGGGTGACGGGATGGATCGTTGGGATGGCCAATCAAATCTCAGTCCTCGCTTTTGACAATCTACATCTTTCCATACGACTAAAATAGAAGGTTTCTGTTCTATAAAGCTCTCTAGATGGTCTTAGGTTCGGAGACAAGACACTGACGGATTGTCTAGCGCTTTCTAATTGTGAAAGGTCTTTCTTGTATCTATTTTTAAGAAAGAGGAACCACTTATCATGCCAATATGACCACTTATCCAATATGTTGTTACAAGCTAGCAGAGATTTGTTATGATAAAAGTACAAAGATAGACAGAAGGGAGAAGGACATGAAATGGTTATTTGAAAACAAGCCTGTCGATGAATTGACGGTGTGTATTCAAAAATCTGCTTATGATCAAGAAGTGGCAGATTTAGTCACCTATTTAGGTGATTTTCAGACACGGAACACGGATGTGATATCTGTGAAAACGAGTGATGATATTGTGATCTTGAAGTTATCCGATTTGAGAGCTGTTGAGGTGGATGGTAATTATCTTGTTATCTATTACCAAAATCGTCGTATTTCGACGCGACAACGCTTGTATCAGTTTAAGGAAAAGGTAGGCAGTCAGGATATGATTCAAGTGTCTAAACAAAGTTTGATTAATATTCGGCACTTAGAGCGGATGGAAGCCTCGTTTTCTGGTAACATGACAGCATTTTTAACAGGAGGATTGAAGATAGCAGTCAGTAGACGGTATTTGAAAGTTCTAGAAAAACGCTTAGGTTTATAGGAGGAAGGCAAAATGATGAAAAAAGTGGTTAATTATTTTATGGTTGGTGTTGGCATTGGATCATTTTTGTATACCTTATCTCTACTGATGTATGGTTTTGAGCCGACTTGGGAGAATGCTTTGGTAGATTGGCTAGCTAGTGGTCTGATGGGGGTATCAGCTCTCATTAATGAACATCCTAAATGGTCAGAAGCCAAAAAGAGGCTCCTAAGTATATTGACGATTTATGGCTTGGTTATGGGGATGTTGTTATATAATGCCTGGCTACCCCTAGAGCTTGGTTATATTATCGGTGGTAGCCTTCAATTTCTCCTTATTTATGGTTTAATTGCCCTCTATTTTGCTTGGCAAAATAAAGAAAGTGTGCGTCGCATCAATCAAAAACTGGCAAATAAGGCAAATAAACCTTGACAGAGCATATGAATTCCTATAAAATAGTAGGGTATGTTTAGTAACTGATATCACAATAGCCGGCTAAACGAATACGAAAATCTATGAGGAGGTATTCACTGTGAAACGTACTTATCAACCAAGTAAAATTCGTCGTCAACGTAAACACGGATTCCGTCACCGTATGTCTACTAAAAATGGACGTCGTGTGCTCGCAAGCCGTCGTCGTAAAGGACGTAAAGTCTTGTCAGCTTAATTGCTAACAAGCTATAAAAAAGAAAAACCAGAAGTGCTCGAGACTTCTGGTTTTTTGTATGTTATTACTCCACTCTGGGTGCCTTAACCTGTGCCTTCAGACGTTTCCGCATAATAAAGGTACTTGGTAGCAAAACAAGAAGAGCTCCTATCCATGCTGCGGGATTAGAAGCTGCAATACCGCTGAATCCGAAATAGATAGAGCCGAGGGTAGCGATGCCTGCTCTCATGACTAACTCCATAATGCCTGCTAGTGTAGGCGCTAACCCTTTACCTAGGCCTTGAATAAAGCTTCGTGTGACAAACAAGATGGCTAGAATCCAGTAGAGGAGGCCGTTAATAACATAATAGGACAGGGCCAGATCATAAACGGCTTGGCTACCATCAGACAGGAACAGACCACTAAAGAAACGATTGAAGAAAATTAAAATAGCAGCAAAGAAGATGGCCCAGAGGATAGCAATGATAATTGTTCGATACAAGCCCTGAAGAATCCGCTTGTAGGCTTTGGCACCATAATTTTGTGCGGTGAATGTTGACATAGCTAGCCCTAAGTTAATCATCGGCAACATGGCTAACTGGTCAGTTTTACTGGCAATGGCTTGGGCTGCAATAGCATCGGTGCCCAGCTGGTTGAGACTGATTTGCAAGATGATAGCACCGATAGCAATGATGCTGGCTTGAAATCCCATAGGAAAACCTAATTGTGCATGTTTTTTGAGATTTGTTTTGTCCAAACGCCAATCTGATAGGCGCATATGGAAATAAGGAACTTTACGATAAATATAAATGGCTAGATAAATGGCTGAGAAAGCTTGTGCGATAATCGTAGCGAGACCAGCACCGAATACCCCCATGTGGAAGTTAAGGATAAAGATAAAGTCTAAAATAATGTTGATAAGACTAGCGATAATCAAAGCAATCAATGGGGTTTTTGAATCCCCTAAACTTCTCAACACATTTGATAAATAATTGAAAAAAATCGTAAAAATCATACCGCCATAAATGGCCGTTAAGAAACTTTGGGCATGATCAATCAAATTATCTGGTGTTCGCATGAGTTCTAAACTAGGGCGTAGAAACCATAAGGCTAGGCTTGTCAGGACTAAACTTGTTAGTAAAGAATAGAAGAGACCGTGAACGAAGCTACTGCGAATGCTGCTCTCATCCTTAGCGCCGAATTTTTGGGCAGTGACAATGGTTAAACCGGCTGTCAATCCTTGAGCAAAGCCAAGAATTAAGAAGGTTAAACTACCAGTAGCACCGACACTGGCAAAGGGTTCTTTTCCTAAAGTTTGCCCAACGATGATACTGTCTGCGAAGTTATAAGCTAATTGGAAAAAACTTCCAATTAAAAGTGGGATAGTAAATAAAAGGATTACCTTGATAGGACTTCCTTTGGTTAAATCATGCATATTAATGTTCTTTCCTTAACAAATTGTCATGAGGTATTGGTAACCTTGTTCCAATGAGACATTAAAAAAGGGGAGTGTTAAAGAACTCCCAACAATTACAAAGAATGCATCCTTGCTCTCACATTTTAGGGCTGAACCTGTAGAATTGAATAGGTTTATTCCTGAGCGAAAAATCGACGTACTGAGACTTGCTCCGCAAAACTTATCTATAATTAAAAGGGGCATGGAATCTTTTGAAACATCCAATTCAACCACTACATCAAGAAATGATGACGACCGCCGTATAGTGAGATTAGACGTTATAATCAGTTTTACTGTTTTTCTTCAAAACGTTCGTATCCGAGATGTTCGTAAGCCTTAGTAGTTGCTACGCGTCCTGTTCGGGTACGCATGAGAAAGCCTTTTTGAATCAGATAGGGCTCATACATGTCTTCGACGGTTTCACGTTCTTCTGCGATATTGACAGATAAAGTCCCTAGGCCGACTGGTCCGCCATTATACATCTCAATCATAGTTTTGAGGATTTTTTGATCGACATAATCCAGTCCTTCGTGGTCAACATCCAGCATGGTGAGGGCTCTGTCGGTTATTTTATCATCAATAATGCCATCACCCATGATTTGAGCGAAATCGCGCACGCGTTTTAAGAGTCTGTTGGCGATCCGAGGGGTTCCACGACTACGTCTAGCCAATTCAATAGCTGCCTCGTGGGTGATAGTCATTTCAAAGATGTCGGCAGTTCGTTCAACGATTTCGGTCAAATCCTCTAACTCATAGTACTCCATGTGTCCGTTTATCCCAAAGCGTGCGCGCAGGGGATTTGACAACATACCGGCACGGGTAGTGGCACCAATAAGGGTGAATGGTGGTAAGTCCAAGTGGACACTACGGCTAGTTTCTCCGCTACCGATCATGATGTCGATATAGAAATCCTCCATAGCAGAATAGAGAACTTCCTCCACTGCCATAGGCATACGATGGATTTCATCAATGAAGAGGACATCACCTGGTTCTAACTCATTGAGAATAGCGACCAAATCACCAGCCTTTTCAATAGCGGGACCAGAGGTTTGTTTGAGGTTGACACCAAGTTCGTTAGCGATAACGAAAGCCATGGTTGTTTTACCAAGTCCTGGAGGTCCGAAAAGAAGAACATGGTCTAGAGCTTCGTCACGCATTTTAGCAGCCTTGATGAAAATTTCCAGTTGCTCTTTCACCTTATCTTGACCAATGTATTCTCTAAAATATTGTGGGCGGAGTGTGCGTTCGATGAGTTCCTCATCGCCCATTAAATCCTTGTCTAAAATTCTTGTCATGTGCTTATTTTACCATTAAAGAAAGAGAGAGGCAAAGGAAGTATCGGTCTATCACAGAAATGGCAATAAAGGAAAATTAAATTTTTAATGTTAAAATTTTCAGAAAACATGGTATACTATTAAACTTAATGTGTGAGGAGTTATGATGAAAAAACCAATTATTGCGATAACGGCTGATAGTATTGTTGAACCATCAGCGATTATTAATCAAGTTTATGCTGATTTTGCGCCACGCGATCTGAAAGAGGCGGTCATTGCTTCTGGTGGCATTCCTGTGATTTTACCATTTCCAGATGATCCGCGAAAAGCAGAAGGCTTTGCTAAGGAAACAGCCCCGTTGTTTGATGGTTTTATCATTCCAGGTGGACCGGATGTCGATCCTACTTTCTATGATGAAGAGCCTATTCGTGAACTTGGCCGTACTGCTTATCAGCGTGATGCCTATGAAAAAGCTATCGTTGAGGTAGCTAAAGATTTAGGAAAGCCAGTTTTTGGGATTTGCCGTGGCTTGCAGATTATTAACGTGGCTTTTGGTGGCAATCTTTATCAAGATTTAGCCAAGCAGAACCCAGATAGCTATATGAAGCACTCGCAGAGCGCACCAGGGCATTTTCCAACGCACTTTGCGACTATTGCTAAGGACAGTGAGTTTTATGGTATTTTCGGAGAAAAAGCCTATGTGAATTCACGCCATCACCAAGCGGTAAAAGATGTAGCACTAGGTTATCGTGTCACAGCAACAGCAGCTGACGGTGTGACGGAAGCTATTGAATCTGATGACCAGTTGATTACGGCCGTGCAATGGCATCCTGAAAACATGTGGCGTGAAGACGCCAAACAATTGGAGATTTTCAAGCAATTTGTAGCTAAGTGCCGTTAAGAAGAGATTAAGTAGGAAAAGGTTAAGGGAAAGTTTATGGATAAAAAACAAATCAAGCCTATGGGCTTTTGGAGTATGTTGCTCTTTGGGATTACCGCGATTATTGGCTCAGGGATCTTCTTGCTCCCGAGTTCGGGCGTGCAACTGATTGGGGTTGCCTCTATCTTTGTGCTCTTATTTGATGCTCTATTGGTGATCAGTATCGCCCTTTGTTTTGCTAAAGCAGCCACTTATTTTGATCGAGATGGCGGTCCTTACTTATATGCCAAAGAAGCTTTTGGCAATTTCGTTGGTTTCGAAGTTGGTTTTGTTACATGGGCCATTCGCTTGATTGCCCAAGCCACTATGGCAGTCGCCTTTACCACAGCTTTGGGTTCTATTTTTCCATATTTTGCGACTCAAACAGGAAAGATGCTGGTAGCCAGTATTCTGATTATCGGTTTATCCGCAACTAATATTGCTGGGGTTAATCTCTCAAAGATTCTCATTAATACGGTAACAGTTGCTAAGTTGTTACCCTTGATCTTATTTGTGGCAGTCGGTATTTTCTTTATCAAGGGAAATAACTTTAACCCAATGTTCCCTGGAGGAGAATACGTCAGTGGTTCTTTTGGCCAAGCAGCTGTAACGCTATTTTATGCCTTTACAGGATTTGAAGGGATTGTTGTTGCTGCGGGAGATATGGAGAATCCTAAGAAGAATTTACCTAAGGTTGTTTTTCTAAGTATCTTAGTCGTTTCCCTATTTTATGTTTTAATACAGATAGTGTCGATTGGGATTCTGGGTCCTGAAGCGGCTGCGGCCTCATCTGTTCCTATCCAGGATGCCTTTGAGCGTGTGGCAGGTGGTTTTGGGAAAGCCCTCATTTCTGCAGGAACGCTTTTGTCGACGGGTGGACTCTTGATTTCTTCGGTATATTTGACACCTCGTTCAGGTAGTGCCTTGGCAGAAAATGGGATGTTACCAGCTGTTGTGGCTAAGCGAAATCGATTCAACGCCCCTTATGTGGCCATTATCATTTCGGCCATCATTGTTCTAGCTATTGCTTGGTCAGGAACTTTCTCAAGTTTAGCGATGATCTCAGCGATTTCGCGTTTTGCGCAATACATTCCAACCTGTTTAGCCGTTCTTGTGTTTGCTAAAACTAAAAAGGAGGTGACCAGTAGCTTTACATTACCATTTGGGTGGTTTATCCCAGTTTTAGCTCTTTTCGTCAGTGCTTGGTTACTCTTCCAAGTTAGTGGTGAACAACTTCTTTGGGGCTTGGGAGCACTATTGGTTGCTGTACCGTTTTACTTTGTGACGGGGTCTTATAAGAAATAGTAAGCAAATAACGTCTGATTATGTATCAGATGTTATTTTTTTGTCTTGGTAGTCATGTCACACATGATATTAATCTTGTTCAATGATTTTTACTAAACTTTTACCAAGATCAAACAATATATTAACTCTATTAGTGTTGATATAACAAGATGGAAGTGTTATACTTTTTGAAAGCGTTATCAAAAAGTGCTTAGGATAATTAATTTAAAGGAGGTAGGCAATGAGACGCTATTTTTTTGAGAAGAAACACTTTTTTAGTATTCGTAAATTAAAGCTTGGTGTTTGTTCTGTTGTTGTTGGAGCAGCATTTCTTTATGGTGGTCATGCTGCATTAGCGGAGGAAAACAATGCTTCTGTAGATACTTCACAAGAAGTCCAGAGCTCTGTTGTAGAAACACCAACGACTCCGGGTACTGCTTTGAAACCAGGTATAATAGAGACAGAAAATAGCACTTTAGATCAGAGTCAGTCTGATACAGGGAATGCTCAGGAGGTATTAGCAAATACTGATACTGTGGTACAACCAGCAGTAGATTCTTCTCCTGAAGAGGAGACAAGTTTACCGGAGACAGATCAGTCATTGAATACAAGGGAGAATACAGGTGGAGTCGGAAGCAGTGAGGAACGAGTGGCTGAACCAAGCGAGCCCATTCAGCATTGGGAGTCAACTTCTGTGAGACCTGGTCAAGTCGAGGAGAAGGTTATTGGAGAAACGGTTTATTCAGCCTTATCTTCGACGACTGAAAATGATAATGGAACGAATATTGCTGTCTTTGAAAAAAATAATCTGGCAATGGTTTTAGATGACGATACAATAGCAACTTTTGATTTTATTGAACAGTCTGAAACAGGGCAAGGACGCTTCGGTGTACTTCTTAATTATGCTGATGTTAATAACACTCTTCTCGTTGGCTATGACAAAAATGGTTGGTTTTGGGAGTATAAATCACCTGCCGAATCGACTTGGTACCAAGGAAATCGCTTGGCAGCTCCCGAAAAAGGTAGCCAGAACCATTTAGTCATTCACTATACACAAGATGGATTGCTACGTGCTAGCAATAACGACCAAGAGTTATTTGAAGCCTTCCAAATCCCTGCTGCGGTTAGAGAGAGTTTGTCTGGCAATGGTAGAATTGCTTTAAAGCTTGGCAGCTTCGACTCTGAGGTGACCAAAATTGATGTTAAGGTTGGGGAACATCCGTTAGAAACAGTACCTGATGAATGGTATCCCACTTCAACAATTGCAGGTGAGGTCGCTATTAAAGAAACAGGCGGAGTTCGTTACCAGCGTCTGAATGCTACAGAAGCTAATGACAAATCTGCTAATGTTGCAACATTTGAAAAAGAGGGACTTGTTGTCTCAGAGGATGGCACGGTTTCACTAACCCTTGATTTTGTGGATCGCTCTCAACCCGGACAAGGTCAATTTGGTGTCTTCATGAACTACCATAACCCCGACAAATCTCTTTTTGTGGGTTATGATGAGTACGGTTGGTATTGGCAGTACAAGGCAGAATCTGGCTCAGCCTATTTGGAAAATAGTGTTCTAAACTATCCAAAACAGGATACAGAAAATCAATTAATTATTAGCTTGAAAGTAGACGGACAACTCAATGCAACTGTTAATGGTGAGAATGCCTTTAATACTGTTAATATTCCTCAAACGGTTTTGGATGAGTTGCGGGCATCTAATAGAATTGCTTTAAAAGTGGGCAATGCAGGTCAACCTTCTATGGTTGATATCAAAATGGATAACCAGGACAATCTCCCGGTCGAAACAGTGGATGAAACAGTTGATACAAGTATCATCGTCATCGAAGATGATACACAATTTGAAACAATCTTCTCTGATGTTCTTGAAGCTAAAGTTGATAAACTGTTTCCACGTATTCGTTCCTATCACTATGCTGATGAAGATATTTATGGACAACTCATTGAATCTAGGACAATTAAGATTAACGGTGTTGAACTAACTCCAGATGTTAGTTATGAAAAGGTGGATGATGCGACCGCTGTTTACCATTTAGTGGTAAAAGACGAGACTAATCTGATTGATGCTGCTATTGACTTACAGATTAAAGTTATTGATAATCAAGTGCATTTTGATGTTACAAAGATTACCAACAATAACAGTATTGAACATGGTGGCACAGTTGATGATATGCGTAAACTGCTAGAAACTATTGAGATTCCAGGAATGCAACTCGTGTCAGTATCTTCTAGTCAAGATGGTGCTAAATTCTCTGGCTCTGCACTTTCCACCAATACGACTATAGTCGGAGATAGTCATTTGGATGTCACACGTACAATGGCTGATTTGAATCGACGCTTTATGTACGGCTTTGTCTCAACTGACAAAGTAGCGGTAGGTGTTTGGTCTAATTCACAATATTCTACAAATTTATCTTCTTATGATCGTCTTAAGGCAACTAAATATTCTGCCAATGGGGATAATTTTGTTGGTATTACGTCGTCACCTTATCTTTACGAACGTGGCTATAATGGTCAAGTTTACGATGAGCGAACACTTGAATTACCTTCTGCAAAATTAGTTTTCACACAAGATGTTAATGATGATAATGTTGTTGACTGGCAAGATGGTGCGATTGCCTATCGTGATATTATGAATAATCCAATGGGTTGGGAATATGTGCCTGATTTAGTAGCGTATCGTATTGCTATGAACTTTGGTTCTCAAGCACAAAATCCCTTCCTCATGACACTTGATGGCATTAAGAAAATTAACTTGCACACGGATGGTTTAGGCCAGTCTGTCTTACTTAAAGGTTACGGTTCCGAAGGGCATGACTCTGGTCATTTGAATTATGCCGATATTGGAAAACGAATAGGTGGTATAGAAGATTTTAGAACTCTCTTGGCAGCTTCTAAAGCATATGGTGCACGTCTAGGTATTCATGTTAACGCTTCTGAAACTTATCCGGAGTCTATTTACTTCACTGAAGATCGTTTGAGAAAGACGGATGCTGGAGGCTATTCTTATGGTTGGAACTGGCTAGATCAAGGCATTAATATAAATGCTGCATATGATCTTGCTAATGGTCGCTTTGAGCGTTTCCAAGATTTGCGAAATGCTATCGGCGATGATATGGACTTTGTGTATGTGGATGTCTGGGGTAACGGGCAATCAGGTGATAACGGTGCTTGGATGACCCATGTTCTATCTAAAGAATTGAATGATCTTGGCTGGCGCGCAACGTTTGAATGGGGTTATGCTGGGGAATATGATTCGACTTTCCAGCATTGGGCAGCCGATTTAACATATGGAGGTTTAACTTTAAAGGGGATCAATTCCAATATTGCCCGTTTTATCCGCAATCATCAAAAAGATTCTTGGGTAGGTCAGTATCCTTCTTATGGAGGATCTGCTGTAGCACCATTGTTGTTTGGTTATGATATGAAGGACTTTGAAGGATGGCAAGGTCGTTCCGATTATGCTGGCTATATCACTAACCTCTTTAGAACGGATGTTCCAACCAAATTCATTCAACACTTTGAGGTGACCAACTGGATAGATGGTGAAACCGTTAAAATGACAACAAATGGTAGCACATATGATTTCACTCCCGAAATGGAAATCAGGCTAAAAAATGCTTCTGGAAATCAACTGGTTATTACTCGAAAATCAAATGATCCAAATTCTTCTGATTACTCATACCGTACGATGACTCTGGATGGCAAAGTCATTTACGATAATAACAAGTATCTGATACCGTGGAATTGGACGGCGGTTGGTGATGATTTAGCGTCTGACCAAACCAAGCTTTATCATTTTTCTGAGACTGGAGGGCTCTCTGAGTGGACGTTGCCAGATGATTGGGATACGGATACTGTTTATTTGTATCGTCTGACTGATCTTGGTCGTGTTGATGAAACCGTTCTTCAAGTCATAGATGGCAAGATTGCAATAGAAGCTTTGGCTAATACGCCATATGTCGTTTATCGCAAACCACAAGCGCCACAGGAGGTTAGCTGGTCTGAAGGTATGCATATCTATGATACAGGATTTAACTCTGGCAATTTAGATGCTTGGAAAAAAGAGGGACCATCGGATGCTGCACGTATTATCCGTTCACAGGGAGATAATCCAATGCTTGCCATTGGTAACAACTCTGAAACAGTTACTTTGACACAAGGTTTGACAGATTTGAAACCTCATACGACCTATGCAGCTTATGTAGGAATTGATAATCGTTCAGATGCTAGAGCAAGTATTACAGTTAATACTGGTGATTCGGTTGTTACGAACTTTACTAATAAATCTATTGCTGTGAACTTTGTGCAAGCTAATGCTCACAATACTTTGCGTCAAAATGCTACGGTTGATGATGCCTCATACTTCCAAAACATGTATGTTTACTTTACGACTGGAGATGATGTATCAAATGTAACCTTATCATTGGCGCGTGAATCTGGCGAAGACCTATCTTATTTTGATGATATTCGCATCTTTGAAAATGCCTCAACCATGTATGCGGGAGGACATGACACAGCAGACGGAGTTTTCTTCCAAGATTTTGAACAAGTGGGACAAGGAATCTTTCCATTTGTTATAGGTGGTGTGGAGTACGTTCAAGACAACCGTACCCACTTGGCTGAAAAACATGAACCTTACACACAACGTGGTTGGAATGGCAAGAAAATTGATGATGTGATTGATGGTAAATGGAGTCTTAAAACGAATGGTCTTGATGGGCGTAACGCCATTCTCTACCAAACCATTCCTCAAAATTTCCGATTTGAAGCAGGTAAAACTTATCAAGTTTCCTTTGATTACGAGGCTGGCACAACGAATGCATTTGCCTTTATCATTGGTGAAGGTTTGAATCAGTCTGCGGGGTCCTTAACAGCCTATCCATTAACGAATTCATGGGAGGATTCTGACCACGCCAAACATGTCAGCTTTTATGTTACGGGTGCAGCATCTGGAGACACTTGGGTAGGTATTTACTCTACATCAACGCCACGTGATAGCAAAGGTACATCTGGCAACCAGTCTAACTTTGAAGGCTATGGAGACTTCATGTTAGATAATTTGCGGATTGAGATGGTGGAACCAGATGCGAACCTTATCTTTGAAATGGCTAAAAGTAGCCTCGGTTCTCTGGATGCTAATCTTTACACGAATGAGTCTTATCAAGCTTATCAAGATGCGTTGCGTAAAATGATCGATGCGAGTCCGACTACGACCACAGTTGAAGAAGCTAGAGCTATTGTCGACAATCTTATGGCAGCTCGAATGGCCTTGGAAGCTAAGAAAACACAAGTTTTAGTTGATGATATTGAATCATATGAAGGGTCTGAACAAGATAGCAGTCAATCCATTTTATTAGCCTTTGATAATGATCTCTCTACTTTGTGGCATTCAGAGTGGACAGCCTTTGTCATGGATCAACCAGTAACTGTCACATTGACTAATCCGGTTGATATTACTCGTTTTGAATATGTACCACGTGCATCAGGTAATAATGGTCGTCTCAGATCAGGAACGCTTGCTATTACAGATATTGATGGTAACAGTCATCGCTTTAGCTTCACAGATTGGGCTAATGATGCTGAGTCTAAGTACATTGATTTTGGTAGGACAATAGCAGCTAAAGAAATCATCCTCGTTCCAACAAGCTCGTATGGTAACAATGATACAGAGATAGATAAGTATGCTTCTGCTTCTGAATTACGTTTCTTTGTTCCGATTACACCAAATGTTGAAGTAGATAGCCAACCTTATGAAGCTGCTCTAATGGCTGCCTTAGGACGAGGAGTTAGTACTGAAGCTGTTAATGCTATTAAAGATCGCTATGCTCGCTATGTTGCTGCAGATGTTGTGACGCCAAATGCTATTGCAGAGTTAGTGGATGAACTCAGTAATCTTGGAGCTATTGATACTCCAGTAACGGAAGAACCAATTGTAGAAGAGCCAGTTGTGTCACAAGAAGAGTTGGTGACGGATAAAGGTGAACCAGCCTATTCAGATCCAGCCCCAATCTTCGATCTTGCTGCGGATGATGATAATGATGGTTTCACCAATGGTCAAGAGCTAGCCGCGGGTAGTGACTACCAAGATCCTACTTCTCATCCAACTCTAGACGCACCAGAAGAAGAGTTGGTGACAGATAAGGGTGAGCCAGCCTATGCAGCCCCAGCCCCAGCACTTGATCTAGCAGCGGTATTAGAGCAACTTGGTTATGACAGACCGGTTCCAACCAAGGTTGTTAAGAGCCTGACTAGTCCAGAGGCCAAACTAGGTCAACGTAAAGCTGCAGCTCAGGCTGAAAACAGTTATCCAGCTGCCTTACCAAACACGGGTGATGTTTCAGCAGTTGCCTTTGTGGTAACAGGCTTAGCCATGAGCTTACTCGGCTTTGGATTAGGCATAAGAAAACGTGAGGATTAGAACGAAGTTCTCCTAATCCCATAACCTCCCTACTTATATAGTGGGGAGGTTTTTGAGGTGCTTTAAGGATTAATAGTGATTTCGACATCAAATGAGAAGTTTTCATTAAAGAGGGGATTAATTGATGACCTGTTAATTCTCTAGAGGTATGTTATCCTTGGTTGCTACAATTTAGAGTACTGTGTGGCATAAATATGATATCAGAAGTTTAGATATGCAAATGTTTTACTTAGCTATGCGATCAAATTTTACTATTTCTTCATAGATTTGAGGTAGATTTGATAAAGTAATTTTGATAGGTTATCTAATAGCGATAGTGTTTTTCAAGGGTATGCTATAATAGAAAAAGTAACGATCAGACAATAGCTATGAAATGTAAAAAAGGATGACAAAATGTTAGAAATTTTTGATACTCATACCCACCTCAATGTTGAGCAGTTTGACGGTCGGGTTGAAGAAGAGTTGTACTTAGCGCGTGAGATGGGTGTTACCAAACATAACGTGGTTGGTTTTGACCGCGAGACCATTGAGAGAGCTTTAGAGATTGCAGACCAGTATCCGGAAGTTTACTTAACTCTTGGTTGGCATCCGACAGAAGCTGGTTCATACAATGATGAGGTTGAAAGTTATCTCAAAGAAGTTCTCAAGCATGATAAGGTGATTGCCCTCGGTGAGATTGGTCTTGATTATTACTGGATGGAAGACCCTAAAGAGGTTCAGATCGAGGTTTTCAAACGTCAGATTACTCTTTCAAAAGCTTTAGATTTGCCTTTTGTGGTCCATACTCGGGACGCCCTTGAGGATACTTACCAAGTGATTAAGGAAGCCGGAGTCGGTCCACGCGGGGGAATCATGCACTCTTTCTCTGGTTCGCTAGAAGAGGCCCAGAAGTTTGTTGATTTAGGCATGATGATTTCATTTTCGGGTGTCGTTACCTTTAAAAAAGCGACAGATGTTCAAGAAGCAGCGCAGCAGTTGCCATTGGACAAAATCCTTGTCGAAACAGATGCGCCATACCTAGCTCCAGTGCCAAAACGTGGTAAGGAAAACAAAACAGCCTACACCCGCTATGTGGTTGAAAAAATCGCAGAATTACATGGCATTAGTGTAGAAGAGGTCGCACAAGCAACGACAGATAATGCCAAACGACTTTTTAGATTAAATGATTAAAGAGCGAACGAAGTGAGCGAAACAAGGATAGATTCGCCGTGGTGGAAAAGATAACAGTGAGTAATCACTGTTACCTGACGGAAGTTTTAAGACATTGGCTCAAAACTTAGGGATGAAACTCTGAAAGAGGTTGCTACCGTCCGTCATCACTTAAGAAAAAACTCAAAAAAAAGAAAAATTATGACTAAAATAAAAATACAAGAAGTCCTGGTCGTAGAAGGCAAAGATGACACCGCAAACCTTCAACGCTTCTATGATGTTGATACTTATGAAACAAGAGGATCAGCCATCTCTGACGATGATTTAGAGCGCATTGAAAGATTGCATAAACTTCGTGGTGTCATCGTCTTCACAGATCCAGACTATAGTGGTGAACGCATTCGCCGGATCATCATGGACGCTATCCCGACTGTCCGCCACGCCTTTCTCAATCGTGACGAAGCAACACCAAAATCCAACACCAAGGGTCGTTCCCTCGGTGTCGAACATGCCAGCTTCGAAGACTTAGACAAAGCTTTATCAAAAGTTACCCAGCACTTTGATGACGAGGATAATTTTGACATTACCAAGTCTGACCTCATGCGACTAGGTCTCATCATGGGGGCTGACAGTCGCCAGCGTCGAGAGTATCTGGGAGAAAAACTCCGTATCGGGTATAGCAATGGTAAACAGCTCCTCAAACGACTAGAACTTTTTGGAGTGACCTTAGCAGAGGTTGAAGAAGTGATGGGGGATATAAAAGAGGATAACAATGTGCTTGATTTGTAATCGTATCGACATGATAAAGTTAGACACTAATCCCTATTTCGTCAAGGAGATGGAAACGGGATATGTGGTTATCGGTGACCACCAACATTTTAAAGGGTACACTCTTTTTTTGAGTAAAAAACATGTGACCGAGTTACATCACTTGCCACAAGATTTTCGTGATAAGCATTTATCGGAAGTGGCAGAAGTTTCAAAAGCGGTTAGTGTAGCTTTTGAAGCGGATAAAATGAATATTGAAAGTCTAGGGAATGGTGATAGTCATTTACATTGGCATCTTTTTCCGAGAAAAGACGGTGATTTAGGTGATTACGGGCACAATGGCAAGGGTCCGGTTTGGTGGTTGCCATTTGAGGAAATGTATGCGGATAAGAAGCGTGTGACTGGTAAGGAATTAGAAGAACTAAAAGATAAACTCCTTGAAGTATTATAAGAATAGAAAGAAAACACATGAGAATTGCAGATTACTCCGTGACGAAGAGCGTCCTTGAGCGTCACGGTTTTACTTTTAAGAAATCATTCGGTCAGAACTTTTTGACCGACACTAACATTTTGCAGAAGATTGTTGACACGGCGGAGATTGATGAGAACGTCAATGTTATCGAAATCGGACCCGGTATCGGTGCCTTGACCGAGTTTTTAGCGGAAAATGCTGCTGAAGTGATGGCCTTTGAAATCGATGATCGTTTGGTTCCCATTTTAGCTGACACGCTTCGCGACTTTGACAACGTCCAAGTCATCAACAAAGACGTCCTCAAGGCCGATCTGCAGACCGAGATTCAAAAATTCAAAAATCCAGATCTTCCTATCAAGGTCGTGGCCAACCTGCCTTACTACATCACGACACCTATCCTCATGCACCTGATTGAGAGTAAGATTCCTTTTACAGAGTTTGTAGTCATGATGCAAAAAGAGGTTGCTGACCGCATTTCTGCTGAGCCCAACACCAAGGCCTACGGTAGCTTATCCATCGCTGTTCAGTACTACATGACTGCCAAGGTGGCTTTCATCGTGCCTCGCACGGTCTTTGTGCCAGCACCTAACGTTGATTCGGCCATTCTTAAGATGGTTCGTCGGGAAAATCCTTTGATTCAAGTGCAGAACGAGGATTTCTTGTTTGACGTTTCAAAAGCTAGTTTTGTCCATAGACGCAAGACTCTTTGGAACAACCTAACTAACCGATTTGGTAAAACAGAAGATGTCAAAGTGAAGTTGGAAACAGCTTTAGAAAAAGCAGAGCTAAAGCCAAATCTACGTGGGGAAGCCCTCTCTATCGCAGACTTTGGTCGTTTAGCGGATGCTCTCAAAGAAGTGGGATTGTCATCAAATCTTAGAAAATAGGAAACCATTATGCAAAAGTTAGGCGTTTTTTTACACATGTCATTGGATGGCATTGTTGAGGGGGCTAAAAGGCGCTATGGACATAAGTTTTGTCCGTTATCATGAGGAGTTGGAAACTTTTGCTAATCAAGGACTTTCGACTTGTGATACAGTGCTTTGGGGACATGCTACTTACGAAATGATGCATGCATACTGGCCAACAATGTTGGATAATCTTGAAGCCACTGCTTATGAGAGAAATCACGCGGCTTGGATTGAGCAAGTACAAAAAGTTGTCTGCTCCAGAAGCTTGAAAAAGCCGATTGGCACAATACGCAATTGATCACTGATAATCTCATTGAGGAGTAGAAGCTTTGGAAGAACAAGAGGGGCAAGATCTTGTTGTTCTTGGGAAGCCCTCGCCTAGCCCGGTTTCTGTTGAAAGAAAAATTGGTGGATGAGTTAAAGCTGTCTGTTTCTCCAGTAACACTTGGTGAAGGCTTGCATCTCTTTAAAGATACTCAAAGCAACTTAATTTTGGAACGATCCATTACAATGAGCAATGGGGTTCTAGGATTGACTTATAAGGTATCTTGATGTATTTTGAAATAAAGAACAGCTGTGGGTATCACCCCGCAGCTGTTTTGTGCTTATATTATAGTCCCCAAGATCTGTCCGATAGCATAGGCTACGCTAGCGGCTACGATACCAACGACCAGAGTTCTAATGATTTCAGTTTTTCTGGCTTGCCCAGTAATAACTGCCTTGACCCAGCCTAGCGTGATTAGTGCTAGAGAAACCAAAAGACTGGCTAGGATAAGGGTAATCTGGTCGGAAAAAGTCGCTATTCTGATTAGTAATAGGTAGGCAAGTAGTGGAACTAGGCCAAAAAGGTTGAAAGAAAGGAAGGTCACTAATGCATTTTTGAGTGCTTGTTTGGAATTGACCCCATCTTCGGTTGTGGAGCTGAGATAGTCACCTGCTGCCATTGAAAAGCCATCAGCTAAAAGGTTTGAAAAACCAAGGATAATAATAGCAGTAGTTCCAAGACTGCCACCGATAGCTCCCGCAACGACTGCAAAAGTTGTGATGATACCGTCCAGACCACCATAGGTAACGGATTTAGCGTATTGAGCAATAGTCATGATGTCATCAACCTTTCCATAATATTATTTTCTGACTTTATTATCTCACTTCTTGGAGATAAAAGATAGGCCTTGAACAGCCTGAATGTTTGTTCTTGAACATTTTGTTAATATTGTCTATAAATAAGGTGAAAGGTTGTGATAGTTATGATAAACCATATTGATTGTTTGCAGATGGAGGAAAATCTCCATTCAAAATAGAAAGATGGTGTTTAGATGAATTTTTCGATACTGAATATACAGACGGACCGTTTGGTGATTCGACCGCTCACATTCGATGATTACGAGGTGTGGTACCGAGCTTATAGTGAGCGTAAACCGTCACAATCAGCCTATGACGATGGCTACATAGATATGATGCCTTGCACTAAAACTTGGTTTGAAGAGTTAGTGCTCAGACATCGTCAACTAGCCGATAATGATGAGCAGTACATTGTAGCGATATTCACTCAATCGGGTAGACATCTTGGGATGATTGACATCGTGACACTGGCGCGTGCTAACATGAACTGGTGTGAATTGGGCTACTTTATTCATAATCAAGAATGGCGTCAAGGTTACGCTAGTGAAGCATTGTCTGCTTTGATTGGGCATTTGTATCCTTGCTTAGATTTTCACCGAATTGAAGCCCATGTTTCCTTGGGAAATGACCCGTCACGGCAACTTCTTGAAAAACTGGGCTTTCGTCTCGAAGTTATTCGAGAGCAGTTTATGTTTGAAGACGGCGAGTGGATTGATAAGGCTGTCTATGTTAAGAACTTACACAGTGACTCTCTAAAATAGATGATTCCCTAGCTATTGAGCTAGGGTTTTGCTTTCTGTGATAGCTTTTGCCTATCGCATGATAATGAATCGGTATAACTAATTAGTCAATAGAATGATCAATTAGTGATATAATAAATCTAAATCTTTTGAGTTTCTCAAAAGTCATCATTTAAGGAGTTTTCACCATGAAATTGAAAAAAGTTTTAAGTATTGCAAGTATCGCTCTTGTTTCAGGATTGTTTTTGGCAGCCTGCTCTTCAGATTCAAATTCTTCAAAAGAATCGTCTGATTCATCAGGTAAGGAAGAAGTTGTCTTTGCGACAGTTGGTACAACTGCACCATTCTCTTACGAAAAAGATGGTAAATTGACAGGTTTTGATGTGGAATTGGCTCGCGAAATCTTTAAAGATTCAGATAAGTACGAAGTTAAATTCCAAAAAATCGCTTGGTCATCTATCTTTACAGGTCTTGACGCAGGCAAATATCAAATGAGCGGAAATAACCTTTCATTCTCAGAAGAGCGTGCACAAAAATACCTTTATTCTTATCCAACAGGAACAACACCAGCTGTTTTAGCAGTGCCTAAAGACTCTGACATTACTTCTTACGAGGACATCGGTGGTCATACTACACAAGTGGTTCAAGGAACCTCTACAGTAACTCAGTTGGAAGAATACAACAAAGAACACGCTGACAATCCTGTTGAATTGAAGTTCTCAAGTGAAGACATCACACAAACCCTTCGAGGTCTTAATGAAGGCAAAACAGATTTCAAATTGTTCGATGCGCCAACAGTTAATTCCATTATCGAATCACAAGGTTTGGATAATTTGAAAACCATTGAAATTGCTGCTGAAGAAAAACCATACATTTATTACATCTTTGCGGATGGTGAAGACGACCTTCAAAAATTTGTCAACGATCGTATAAAAGAACTTCAAGAAGATGGCACTTTAGCAAATCTTGCAGAAGAATATCTTGGTAGCAAGGACTACATCCCAACTGCTGATGCTTTGAAAGTACCAGAAAACTAAATCTCACGGTGAATTTTACTATAACCGTTAGGCATTGGTTTGAGAGATAGTCTCAATATATCAGTCATTAAAACACCTGAAACGACATTGTTTCAGGTGTTTTTCTTGTCTTAATAGCCTTTTGTGCATCTCTTTGTTTAGAAGATAGGTGATTACTTAGCCAGAGAGGTAGGTGCGTTGTACAGTTTATGGAGGCTTTTGCTTGCATTTCTCAAAGTGGTTGAAAAACACGATCTTGGTTATTGGAATTGTGATAAAATTTTCTAATTTTCTCTTTTAAAAAACGAATAAATAGGTAACAACATAAAAAGAAGGAAACGGAATGCCTTTTGTGATGACTTTATTTTATCTCTTTACTATTCTATCGTGCTTTATAGTAATGCCTGCAACATGCCGAAAAGGTGGCTGGGTGAAGCGCTTCAAATATCTCTACCTCTGGTCAGTTCTCTTATTTCCGATAGCGCATCTGTTGTCAGCGACTTATCTCTGTTTACTCTTACGTTTTTTAGGAATTCTTGGTGCTTTTGTGATAATTTGCCAAGTTTCTTGCCAGCAGTTGAAATTTTTCCAAAAGCTGTGTTTTCTGCTTGTCTATGTTGGCTTGTTTCTACAGTTATTCTGGTTGATTTCAGAAGAGCTGGCAATACTTTTAGTGTAGACCTAAAAATAGTGATGTACGGAGTGTATCGCTATTTTTAATTTTTTGATGTGATCGTTTTTTCGCTTAGCCATTTGGAATTAGATGGTATTCGCTGATGAAGATTAGTAATATTTTTGCTATAATGGGAGTAACTTTAATGATAAAGGAGCTCATTTGCAAGGAAGAATTATCAAGTCCTTAGCAGGATTTTATTATGTAGAGGCTGATGGTCAGGTTTTTCAAACTAGAGCCAGAGGTAATTTTAGAAAAAAAGGGCAGACTCCCTATGTTGGAGACTTTGTGGATTTTTCAGCTGAGGATAACTCGGAAGGTTACATCCTGAAGATCCATGACCGCAAGAATAGCCTGGTTCGACCACCGATAGTTAATATCGATCAAGCTGTCGTCATTATGTCAGCTAAGGAGCCGGAGTTCAATGCTAACTTGCTAGATCGTTTTTTGGTACTTTTGGAGCATAAGTCCATTCGACCAGTTATTTATATTTCAAAGCTAGATTTGCTAGATTCTATGGCAGAAATGGAAATCACTGCTGATCAGTATCGCCGAATTGGCTACGATTTTGTGCTTTCTCAAAAAGAGTTATTACCATTGCTAAAAGATCAAGTAACGGTCTTTATGGGGCAGACGGGGGTCGGTAAGTCGACACTTCTTAATACTATAGCTCCTGAGTTAGCACTTGAAACAGGCGAAATCTCAGATAGTTTAGGTCGCGGCCGCCATACGACGCGTGCGGTGAGCTTTTATGATGTTTACGATGGCAAAATAGCCGATACGCCAGGTTTCTCATCATTGGACTATGAAGTCAAAACGGTTGAAGATCTGAGTGAGGCTTTCCCAGAAATTCGGAAGGCTAGCCATTTTTGTAAATTCCGTTCTTGCAGTCATACACATGAGCCCGGCTGTGGTGTCAAATTAGCTCTTGAAAAAGGAGATATTTGGCAATCTCGCTATGATAATTATCTTCAATTCCTCAGTGAAATTGAAAATCGTCGTGAAACATATACCAAAACCATAAAAAGAAAGTAGGTCACCATGTCACATTATAAAATCGCTCCATCTATCTTAGCTGCGGATTATGCTAATTTTGCTTCTGAACTTAAGCGTATTGAAGAAACAAGTGCGGAGTATGTCCATATTGATATCATGGATGGGCAGTTTGTACCAAATATCAGTTTTGGTGCAGATGTGGTTGCTAGCATGCGCAAGCATAGCAAGCTGGTATTTGATATTCATCTTATGGTGGTCAATCCAGAGCGTTTTGTTGATGCTTATGCACAAGCAGGTGCTGATATCATGACCATCCATACGGAAAGCACACTGCATATCCATGGAGCTCTTCAAAAAATCAAGGCATCTGGCATGAAAGCAGGAGTTGTGATTAATCCTGGTACACCAGTTGAGCAGCTTATCCCGGTTTTGGACTTGGTGGATCAAGTGTTGATCATGACTGTTAATCCTGGCTTTGGGGGGCAAGCTTTTATCCCTGAATGTTTAGAAAAAGTTAGTCGGGTGGCCGAGTGGCGTGACCAAAAAGGGTTGACCTTTGACATTGAGGTAGATGGAGGCGTTGATAATCAAACCATTAAAGCGTGTGCCGATGCGGGAGCAAACGTTTTTGTTGCAGGTTCCTACGTTTTTAAGACGAGTGATTTGGTATCACAAGTCGAGACTTTACGTGTGGCTTTAAATGGTTAAAGTCGCTTTGTTGGCAGGTGGCGATTACTCGCCGCCGATAGGTGATTTTGATCTTTATGTGGGGATTGATCGTGGCGCGATTAGGCTTCTTGAAAAAGGATTTCCATTAGACTGGGCGGTTGGTGATTTCGATTCGATTTCGGATGATGAGAGAAACCGTGTTGCCTCTAGTGGTGCAAAAGTTTATTCATCGTCTTCGGAGAAAAATGATACGGATACCGAGTTAGCTTTGAAGCATGTCTTTGCTGAGATGCCTACTGCTCAAACTACTGTTTTTGGTGTCTTTGGAGGGAGGGTTGATCACCTCTTGTCGAATATTTTTTTGCCTAGCGATCCCGAATTAGCTCCGTTCATGGAACAAATTCATCTAGTAGATGAAACTAACCATGTTTCTTATCTACCAAAAGGACAGCATATTTTGCGCCTTCAAGCTGGCATGTCTTATTTTTCGCTAATGACTAGCGACAATGCTGATTTGACGATTCAAGGAGCTAAATACGACTTAACGTCAGCGAATTTTTTTAAGAAAAAAATCTATTCAAGCAACGAAACACTAGGGCAACCTATCACTATCACTGCATCAAGTGGCTATATTGTTTTAGTCGAAACAAAAGATAGACGGTAACAGAAAGGAGCAACTGTGTCAGTCGTTTTGTTATTATTGTTACTAGTTAGTCTAGGCGCGTCATTCTTGCTCTATCGAAAACTGTCAGTTTTAGAATCACATCTAACGAAACAGCTAGAAACTCACGCGGATAATTTATCCGAACAATTGTCATACCAGTTAACAACATCAACAAATGAGCAACGCCTGGCTTTAAATCAGGACATCAATCGCTTGCAAACAGATATCTATCAGCAACTATCTGATATACGAGATGTCTTGCATCAAAGTTTGTCAGATAACCGTGATCGTTCGGATCAGCGTTTAGAAGCAATTAATGAGCAGTTAACCAGTACAGTCAAGGAACTTCAAGATTCCAATGAGAAGCGTTTGGAGCAGATGCGGCTGACGGTGGAAGAAAAGCTTGAGAAGACCTTACAAACCCGGCTGCAAGCCTCCTTTGAGAGCGTGTCCAAGCAATTAGAATCCGTCAACCAAGGGCTGGGTGAGATGAAGACAGTTGCTAAGGACGTTGGAACGCTTAACAAAGTTCTTTCCAACACTAAGACACGTGGGATTTTGGGAGAGCTTCAACTGGGACAAATCATTGAGGATATCCTGACAGATAGTCAATACGAGCGTGAATTTGTAACAGTGTCTGGCTCAAATGAACGTGTGGAATACGCCATCAAGTTACCAGGATCAAATCAGAATGAGTATGTTTATTTACCAATTGATTCGAAATTTCCACTTGATGATTACTATCGCTTAGAAGAAGCATATGATATTGGAGACAAGGCACAAATCGAGGGGCATCGTAAGGCATTGTTAGCGGCTATCAAACGGTTTGCCAAAGACATTAATAAAAAGTATCTCAAACCACCTGAAACAACTAACTTTGGCATTCTATTTCTACCGACGGAAGGCCTATATTCAGAAGTCGTAAGGCAATCGTCTTTTTTTGATAGTCTTAGACGTGATGAAAATATTGTTGTTGCTGGTCCGTCTACTTTGTCGGCCTTGCTTAACTCTCTATCTGTTGGTTTTAGAACACTTAATATTCAAAAGAACGCAGACGATATTAGTAAGGTTTTAGGGAATGTTAAAAGTGAATTCGATAAATTTGGGACCATGTTAACAAAAGCTCAAAAACAGTTATCAACTGCTAGTAAAACAGTAGATAGCCTATTGACAACTAGAACCAAGGCCATACGTCGAGCTCTTCAAACTATCGAAACCTACCAAGATGATGCCACAACTAACCTCTTGGGTATCTCCCCATTAGAAAATGAGGATTTTTATGAAAATAAATCAAATGAAGAAGGATGAGCTTTTTGAAGGATTTTACCTGATCAAAAAAGCAGAGTTACGAAAAACAAGGGCAGGAAAAGATTTTCTTGCTATGACTTTTCAGGATGATTCTGGGGAAATTTCAGGAAACCTTTGGGATGCCCAGCCTCATAATGTCGAAACCTTTACGGCAGGTAAAGTGGTTCACATGGAAGGTCGTCGTGAAGTTTATAACAACACACCGCAAGTTAATCAGATTACGTTACGTTTACCCCAGGCAGGGGAACCCAATGATCCTAGCGACTTTAGAGAAAGACCACCTGTCAATGTTGCTGATGTTAAAGAGTATTTAGAACAGATGGTTTTCAAAATTGAAAATGCAACTTGGCAACGTATTGTCCGTGCCCTTTACCGAAAATACCATCAGGAATTTTTTATTTACCCAGCTGCCAAGACAAATCATCATGCTTTTGAATCCGGCCTTGCCTATCATACGGCTACCATGGTTCGTTTAGCGGACGCCATAGGGGATATCTATCCTGAACTAAATAAAAGTCTCTTATTTGCAGGTATCATGCTTCATGACCTAGCTAAAGTTATTGAACTTTCAGGTCCTGAAAATACGGAGTACACAGTGCGAGGTAATTTGATCGGCCATATTGCTTTGATTGATGAAGAAATCACCAAGGTTTTGGTGGAGCTTAACATTGATGATACCAAAGAGGAAGTGACTGTGCTTCGTCATGTTATCTTGAGTCACCATGGTCAGTTAGAATATGGCAGTCCTATTCGACCACGCATCATGGAGGCTGAAATGATTCATATGATCGATAATATTGATGCTGAGATGATGATGATGCTGACAGCACTCAGTCGTGTTGGCGAAGGAGAAATGACATCGCGTTTGTTTGCGTTGGATAACCGTTCATTTTACAAACCAAAACTTTAAAAAACAGAAAAAAGAAGAAAACGGACATCATTTTAGGATAATGTTCGCTTTTTCTTAACGTTATGGTATAATAACAAGCAAAAGATATGATGATACAGAATGATTCAGAGTGGTTAGACCAGTCACCGGAGAGAAAAGTTGTCATCAGGTGTGTAAAGGAGATCCAATGAAATTGAGACGTAGTGAACGGATGGTCGTTATTTCAAATTATTTGATTAACAATCCTTACAAATTAACCAACCTAAACACTTTTGCTAGTAAATATGAAGCAGCAAAATCCTCTATATCTGAAGATATTGCTATCATAAAGAAAGCTTTCGAGGAAAGTCACATCGGGGAAATTGAAACGGTCACAGGGGCCAGCGGTGGTGTCATCTTCACACCCACTATTTCGAGAGAAGAAGCACTGGTGATTGTTGATGATTTATGTCAAAAGTTATCTGAAAGTAACCGTATCTTACCCGGAGGTTATCTTTATTTGACGGATCTTTTGAGTACCCCAACGATCTTGCGCAATGTTGGTCGCATTATTGCAGATGCATTTAAAGGGCAAAAAATTGATGCTGTTATGACGGTTGCTACAAAGGGGGTTCCTTTAGCAAATGCTGTGGCCAATGTACTGAATGTTCCTTTTGTCATTGTGCGTCGTGATTTAAAGATAACAGAAGGCTCAACGGTTTCGGTTAACTATGTTAGTGGTTCCAGCGGTCGTATTGAAAAAATGTTCCTTTCCAAGAGAAGTCTCAAGCCGGGAAGTAGGGTGCTCATTGTAGATGACTTTCTAAAAGGTGGTGGTACAGTTACGGGAATGATTAGTTTACTTGCCGAATTTGAGAGTGAGCTTGTAGGTGTTGCGGTGTTTGCGGAAAATGCCAAAACAGAAAAAATGGATGTGACCTATAAATCCCTACTAAAAGTATCGGAATTAGATGTAAAAAACAGCAAGGTAGTTGTTGAAACTGGCAATACTTTTGAATGATGGAAGGATATTATAAAAATAATACATGAGTGTTACAAAAATGAAATATTTCTGTGTTATTCTTTTTAAGCTGAGTGAATTCTATGTTCTGAATTGAGCAATAGCAGTTCACTAAATAACCAAGAATGGTCGGAAAATTATGTTAAAGAAGTTAAAATTAGTAAGGAAAAATTCAGGCAAGTTTGCTGCTACGTCAACAATCGCCCTCTTGGGGTTTGGATTAGCCAATCATGGTGATGTTCACGCTGATGAGCTCCTTGTTCCATTGACTCAGGGAGATCCAGCTGCGACAAGCTCGACGGATAGTACTGTTGTACCTACAACAGTTGCAGAAGCAACAGCTGTTGTCGCGACTAATCAGGCAGAGCTTGATAGTGCAAGCCTTGCACTGTCAGAAAAAGAAAGTGAAATAGCGTCACAATCGTTAGAAGCAGAAGCAGCGACCTCTGAAGTGGCAACACTTGAGCAGCAATTGGTTAGTGCAGTTGCTGAGCATTCTGAAGCTCTTGTTATCAAATCGACAGCAACCTCAGAACATCTTTCAGAGTTAGCGTCAGAGTTGGCTTCGACAACATCGACATTCCAATCGGTTTCTGCTGTAAACACCGTGGACCAATCTGCTGCAGCATCACAATCTGCAACAGCGGCTTCTGCTAGTTTGGTGGCATCGGAAGCTAACCAAGCAGCATCAGAAGCAGCAGCAAAAGTGGATGAATTGACATCTCTTGTAGAAGCTCCGGATAAAATTTCGACAGACTTAGCGAGTGTTAAATCTGAAGTATCACGTTTAGAACGTGAAGTATCAGTGGCTGAAAAAGAAGTTGCTTCTGCAACAGCAACTGCTAAAGCAGATCTTGCTAAGCAACTAGCTGCTAAACAGGAAGAACTTTCTAAGAAACAAGGTGAACTTAATAGCCTAAAAACAGAGCAAACGACTGTTAAAGCAGTTTCTGTTGCTGGGGCAAATAAAATCGTATTGCCAAGTACTTATAAGACACAAGTTTACCCAGCTTTGAAGGCTATTGAAAATAGCGGATGGACTTTCTCTTCTGGTTATAACGCTGCTGTTGCAAAGTATACAAACCAAATTGAGTCAGGTGTCAAAGCATCAACTTATGGGGTTTCTTATACTGGCGGCGGGGTAAATGGCTATAAATCTATAGCAGCAGATAAGACACGTTATATTGATCCAAATAATTTGAGTGTTGATGTTCAAAATGAAATGGCTCAGTTTGTTGGTGAAATTTTGAATGATGTGCGTGGACAATTAGGATTAACTGCTTTAACTGTGACAAAGTCAGCACAACAATTTGCCACTGCAGTAGCAGCTGAGTATAGCCGGACAGGTTTTGGAACAATGAGTAATCCACATAGTTCTGCCATTATCGGGAAAAACGCTCAGTCTGTAGGATTGCTTGCTTCGGATAACCGCGGCTATGAAAGTTTAGGCTTTTTTGGCACAGCGAGAACTGTAGATCAGCTTAAAAACTACTTCTATAATTCGATCGTTTACATGCTCTTCAATGATGTAACATCACGTTACGGTCATACGATTAGTCTTTTGCAAAACAGCAATAATGGTCCGTATTACTTAGGAGTTTCATCAACATCTCGAGCACAACACATCTATGTGATTCCATCTGCTAATGTTAAGTCGGCAAACTTTAGCACAACTCCTGTTGTTTCCGTCAGGGCTATTGATAATAGCGCTAAAATTTCAGCGGTTGAATCAGTGATGTCACGTATTCAAACTGAGATTACTAATTTGAAATCACAAAGCTCATCAGTAGCGTCTTCTAAAGTGGTTGTACGAGCAAAAGATAAGTTGAAAAAATTAAATCAACAATTAGCAACATCTCGTCAAAACTATAACTCGCTATCGGCTCTAAAAACAAAATTAGCTGCGAATAAGAGCTTATTAGTATCACAACTTGAAAAAGCGAAACAAACTAATGCACTTCGTTTACAAGAAAAGGTTGTTGCTCAAGATAAACTCACGACAGAGTTGAAGAAATATCAAATTATGAAGGCGTCTGCAACAGCTTCATCTGCGACGGTAGCGTCCTTGAAGTCTGAGATTGCAGAATTATCGAAGCAACTCAAAAAATACAGTGATCCTGAACTTGTTAACCGTACACAGGCAACTGTTGACGCATTAAATAGAGATCTAGAAGTTGCTAAAACAGATTTGGCTGTTAATGTTTCAGCTTTGGACCTTCTAAAGGCTGATTTAGGTAAAGTTGTTACAGCATACGAAGCTGCAAAACTGAACTTGGAAAAATCTGATTTACGACTAAAAGATCTTCAAGCTGCTGAAAAAGCTCAAACTGATGCGGTTTCAACTGGGGTGTTTGCAACAACACCTGCCAAAGTAGCTATTCATTCACTAGTGGCGAGTTCTGCGGCCACAGTGTCAGCTTCTGAGGTTGAACTTTCTTCAAGTACTACGATTACGTCTACAGAACAGCTCTTGACCGTTTCTTCAGTACCGGTATCAGCGACAGCAACTCCAGTTGTATCATTCACAACTGGAGCAGATAGTGTTCGTACACTGTCACAAGGGCAAACCGTTGCACTGACACAAGCATCAAAGACAACTCCAATAGTATCTCAAAACGCAACTATCACACCTGTTTCTTCAAATGAAGAAGTTGTTACTGAGGTAGAAGATGCGTCTCATACAGAAGAAGCAGCTAATAAAGTGTTAACGACAGCGACAACAGCTACAGAAGATAGTGTTTATTCAGTCGAAGAAACATTTGCCTCTGCAAGTTCTGAAGAAGTTTCAAACGACCGTCCAGTTGCAATGGCTATGGTTGCAGGGGCAACAATGGTAGGATTGGCTGCGATGGCTGTATCTAAAAAACGTTATAAATAATAACGATAATTGTATTAAGTAGCAATTCATGTAGAGAGGACTCAGGTTCTCTCTTTTTGATTATCTGTCAATGGTAGTGGGTATCTCGTGAAAAAATAGGTTATCAACATCTTCACAGTTTATATTGCCTCCTGAAAATTATCTGTTCAACAGTTTTGGGTTGGAAATAGACGAATAGGAGGAACACTGTTTGTGAGGAACTATTTGAACGTGATTATGCAGTGATTAGGCTAGCTAGACGTTCCTATGTTCCAGTTTTCGCAGAATCCAAATCTGTAATGAAAATTGTTAAAACGCTATACCAACTAAAAAGATTTGGGACCTTTTAACGACTCAATCACTGTATTAAATTACCTCTACTAATTGCACAATATAGTGACTGTTGTTCTTAACTTTTTATTAAAAATGATGCAGATTTCCATTTGAAATACTAAACGTTTCGAACACCCCTAAAGAGGCGGCCTGTTATGCAATCGTTTTGATTAGTTTTGTATACCGTTGCTACCTTAATGACAAGTGGCATTTGTACCTTAATAACTAATACATAGCCTAAAAACAAAAAGCAATTTCAAAGAATATTCATTTGACGTATGGTGTCTGATATGGTACTATAATAAACGGTACTTTTTACTTTTGGTCTCTCAAAAGTGTACAGAGACGTGCTGACAAATGTTGCAAAAGTACACGCGGAAAAGAGGATGTCACCAATCGCTCTTTTCAACCAAAACTAAAAATTTTACAGGAGAAATGTAGATGCCTACAATTAACCAGTTGGTACGTAAACCACGTAAATCTAAAGTTGAAAAATCAGATTCACCTGCTTTGAATATTGGTTACAACAGTCACCGTAAAGTTCACACAAAATTATCAGCGCCACAAAAACGTGGTGTTGCAACACGTGTTGGAACTATGACACCTAAAAAACCTAACTCTGCCCTTCGTAAATTTGCTCGTGTACGTTTGAGTAACCTTATCGAAGTAACAGCTTATATCCCAGGTATTGGACACAACCTTCAAGAGCACAGTGTTGTGCTTATCCGTGGTGGACGTGTAAAGGACCTTCCAGGGGTACGTTATCATATCGTTCGTGGTGCACTTGATACTGCAGGTGTTGCTGATCGTAAACAAGGCCGTTCTAAATACGGTGCAAAACGTCCTAAAGGATAATAGAAGGGGGATAAGGAAAAATGAGTCGTAAAAATAGAGCGCCAAAACGCGAAGTATTGCCAGATCCATTATACAATTCAAAAATTGTAACACGTCTTATCAACCGTGTTATGCTTGATGGTAAACGTGGTACAGCTGCATCAATCGTTTATGATGCATTTGCAGAAATTAAAGAAACAACTGGGACAGATGCTCTTGAAGTGTTTGAAACAGCTATGGACAACATCATGCCTGTACTTGAAGTACGTGCGCGTCGTGTTGGTGGTTCAAACTACCAAGTCCCAGTTGAAGTTCGTCCAGAACGTCGTGTGACACTTGGCCTACGTTGGTTGGTTAATGCATCACGTGCTCGTGGTGAACACACTATGAAAGACCGTCTTTCAAAAGAGATCATGGATGCTGCTAACAATACTGGTGCATCAGTTAAGAAACGTGAAGACACACACAAAATGGCTGAAGCAAACCGTGCCTTCGCACACTTCCGCTGGTAAGATTAAGTTGCATTGGATCTATCTATTTTGTAAATGTCAGAGTTTTATCTCAGTATATTCTTTACCGAATAAACAATTTTAATTTATGGGAAAATAGGTTCAAGTACAGCTAACTCTTTCACATAGGGAGTTCAATGAATAAACCGCACGAACGGGTAGGTCCTGCCTATCCGTTTTTCTTAAATCGTGCTATAATAATAAAGTAAATAAAATTAATAGGAGAAACCTAATGGCTCGCGAATTTTCACTTGAAAAAACTCGTAACATCGGTATCATGGCTCACGTTGATGCTGGTAAAACAACTACAACTGAGCGTATTCTTTACTACACTGGTAAAATCCATAAAATTGGTGAAACTCACGAAGGTGCTTCACAAATGGACTGGATGGAGCAAGAACAAGAACGTGGTATCACAATCACATCAGCTGCAACAACAGCACAATGGGATGGACACCGTGTTAATATCATTGACACACCAGGACACGTTGACTTCACTATCGAAGTACAACGCTCACTCCGTGTATTGGATGGTGCGGTAACTGTTCTTGATGCGCAATCAGGTGTAGAACCTCAAACTGAAACTGTTTGGCGTCAAGCGACTGAATATGGTGTTCCACGTATCGTATTTGCCAATAAAATGGATAAAATCGGTGCCGACTTCCTTTACTCAGTAAGCACACTTCATGATCGTCTTCAAGCAAATGCACATCCAATCCAATTGCCAATCGGTTCAGAAGATGACTTCCGTGGGATCATCGACTTGATCAAAATGAAAGCTGAAATTTATACTAACGACCTTGGTACAGATATTCTTGAAGAAGATATTCCAGCTGAGTACCTTGAGCAAGCTGAAGAATACCGTGAAAAATTGGTTGAAGCAGTTGCTGAAACTGATGAAGACTTGATGATGAAATACCTTGAAGGTGAAGAAATCACTAACGAAGAATTGATGGAAAGTATCCGTAAGGCTACAATCAATGTTGAGTTCTTCCCAGTACTTTGTGGTTCAGCCTTCAAAAATAAAGGTGTTCAATTGATGCTTGATGCAGTTATTGACTACCTTCCAAGCCCACTTGACATTCCTGCAATCAAAGGTGTAAACCCTGATACAGATGAAGAAGAAGAGCGCCCAGCTTCTGATGAAGAGCCATTTGCAGCACTTGCCTTCAAGATCATGACTGACCCATTTGTAGGTCGTTTGACATTCTTCCGTGTGTACTCTGGTGTTCTTAACTCAGGTTCATACGTTATGAATACTTCAAAAGGTAAACGTGAACGTATTGGACGTATCCTTCAAATGCACGCGAATAGCCGTCAAGAGATTGAAACAGTTTATGCTGGTGATATCGCAGCTGCCGTTGGTTTGAAAGATACAACAACTGGTGACTCATTGACTGATGAAAAAGCAAAAGTTATTCTTGAGTCAATCAACGTTCCAGAACCAGTTATCCAATTGATGGTTGAGCCAAAATCTAAAGCTGACCAAGATAAAATGGGTATCGCCCTTCAAAAACTTGCTGAAGAAGATCCAACTTTCCGTGTTGAAACAAACGTTGAAACAGGTGAAACAGTTATCGCAGGTATGGGTGAACTTCACCTTGATGTCCTTGTTGACCGTATGAAACGTGAATTCAAAGTTGAAGCAAACGTTGGTGCACCTCAAGTATCATACCGTGAAACATTCCGCGCTTCTACTCAAGCACGTGGATTCTTCAAACGTCAATCTGGTGGTAAAGGTCAATTCGGTGATGTTTGGATCGAATTCACACCAAATGAAGAAGGTAAAGGATTCGAGTTCGAGAACGCTATCGTCGGTGGTGTGGTTCCACGTGAATTTATCCCAGCCGTTGAAAAAGGTCTTGTAGAATCTATGGAAAACGGTGTTCTTGCTGGTTACCCATTGGTTGACGTTAAAGCTAAACTTTACGATGGTTCATACCACGATGTCGATTCATCTGAAACAGCCTTCAAGATCGCTGCATCACTTGCCCTTAAAGAAGCAGCAAAATCAGCACAACCTGCTATCCTTGAACCAATGATGCTTGTTACTGTAACAGTTCCAGAAGAAAATCTTGGGGATGTTATGGGACACGTAACTGCTCGTCGTGGACGTGTTGATGGTATGGAAGCTCACGGTACTAGCCAAATCGTTCGTGCTTATGTACCACTTGCTGAAATGTTCGGTTACGCAACAACTCTTCGTTCTGCAACTCAAGGACGTGGTACTTTCATGATGGTATTTGACCACTATGAAGATGTTCCTAAGTCAGTACAAGAAGAAATTATTAAGAAAAATTCTGGTGAATAAGCATTCAGAATAAAAAGAGTACCCTAGGGTGCTCTTTTTGTTTTACAGAAAAATTCTTGTATTTGCAATTTACATTATTTTATTATACAATAGTCATGTTGAAAGGTTAATTGGTAGATTTACTAGTTAATATTTTCACAATAACTAAGGGTTCGTTCCCTAGATAATTATTTATTGATTTTCATAAGGAGGAAATCACAAATGACAGTTAAAGTTGGTATTAACGGTTTCGGTCGTATCGGTCGTCTTGCATTCCGTCGTATCCAAAACGTAGAAGGTGTTGAAGTTGCACGCATCAACGACCTTACAGATCCAGCAATGCTTGCACACTTGTTGAAATATGACACAACTCAAGGTCGTTTCGACGGTGATGTTGAAGTAAAAGACAATGGATTTGAAGTAAACGGTAAATTTGTAAAAGTTTCAGCTGAACGCGATCCAGAACAAATTGACTGGGCTAACGATGGTGTTGAAATCGTTCTTGAAGCAACTGGTTTCTTTGCATCAAAAGCTGGTGCTGAAAAACATATCCACGAAAATGGAGCTAAAAAAGTTGTTATCACTGCACCTGGTGGAAACGATGTTAAAACAATCGTCTTCAACACTAACCATGATGTTCTTGATGGTACAGAAACAGTTATTTCAGCTGGTTCATGTACAACAAACTGTCTTGCGCCAATGGCTGATGCTTTGAACAAATCATTTGGTGTTAAAGCTGGTACAATGACTACAGTTCACGGTTACACTGGTGACCAAATGACTCTTGACGGACCACACCGTGGTGGTGATTTCCGTCGTGCACGTGCAGCTGCTGAAAATATCGTACCTAACTCAACTGGTGCTGCTAAAGCTATCGGTCTTGTTATTCCAGAACTTAACGGTAAACTTAAAGGTCACGCACAACGTGTTCCTGTTCCAACTGGTTCACTGACTGAATTGGTAACAGTTCTTGATAAAAAAGTTACTGAAGAAGAAGTTAACGAAGCAATGAAAGCTGCTGCTACTGAAAGCTTCGGTTACAACACTGATCAAATCGTTTCATCTGATATCGTAGGTATTTCATTTGGTTCATTGTTTGATGCTACTCAAACTGAAGTTACTGAAGCTGAAGATGGAACTCAATTGGTTAAAACAGTTTCATGGTACGACAACGAAATGTCATACACTTCACAACTTGTTCGTACACTTGAATACTTTGCAAAAATTGCAAAATAATTGAATTGCTATAAAAAGGGGAGAGTTTTCTCTCCTTTTTTATTTTACTGTTGATCGTGGAATCACAATCTGGGGGAGAAAATATTGCGGCGAATAACAATGGAGATCTATTTAGTTCTCTCATTTCTAGGTCCATGTTAAAATGATCTATCAACTTGAAAAGAACCACTGTCTCAGAGCTGAGAAGAGTTATAAGGCGAGGAGGTTCTGAACACTTATATGATCTTTGTTTCAAACATAACACACGAGCAAAACGATTAATCAATTACTACCTGATGTGTCTTTGGCTTATCAGACAACATGAAGTTGACTCTATATTCAACGTTTTCTAATATAAGGTTTATGCAGTTATCTGCTAGCAGCGTGTGTCAGTCTGAGTCTCCTATAAAAGGATTTTAGTCTATTAAAAAGCCCTATCATTTCCGTATTATATTACTACGACAGAAACGATAAGAGCTTAGGGTATACTGATGGACATTAAAGGATATTCAAAATATAGGAGGCAACATCTTCAGCGCTGGTCTGAGGGCTTTCTTTTAACCACCAACTAAGCGCTGCAGTGAAGCTGGCTTTGATATGATTATGGATAAAACTTTCAGGAAGATTTTTTTTGGAGATGTAACTAGGCATAATCAGTGGCACTAGAAATTGCTGCAACTCTTGTGAGAGACTCCTTGAGAAATAGTCATCACCTAACTTAAAGAGAGTGGATACTTTCTCTTTGTTTTCTTGAAAATGATGTAGAAGATGCGCTAACAGATCATGGAGAGATTCTTTCTCTAAAGAATGGCTACTTGCCACATGTTCTGCGTATGAGGACTCAACAAAAACATGATGAAAAAGATTGGCACAAACAGCTACTAGCAAATCGTCTTTGCTAGTAAAATGGCTGTAAAAAGTAGAGCGACCGATGTTGGCTTTGTCAATGATTTGTCCAACAGTAAGGTCGTGGAAGTTATATTGATTTAGAAGCTCAAAGAAGGCCTCAAAAATGGCTTCTTGTGTTCTCTGCATGCGTTTATCCATAGGCTTTTGGACACTTTTCAAGAAGTGTTCATTATTGAACAAACTCTTTGAATTGTTTCTGTCATTTCCTTTCTGAAATTGTCATAATACTATTGTAAAAAAGAAACGAAAAAATGACAAGGATATATGACAATGACAAATTTTTCTACAAAATTAAATATCTTAAGAGCTGCTGTACTAGGTGCTAATGATGGTATCATCTCAATTGCTGGGGTTGTGATTGGTGTAGCTACAGCTTCAAGTAATACATGGTTACTCTTTTTAACGGGTGCTGCAGCGATACTTGCTGGTGCTTTTTCAATGGCAGGTGGAGAGTACGTTAGTGTCAGTACGCAAAAAGATACTGAAAAAGCAGCGACACACCGGGAGTGGGAACTTTATCACCAATCTCCAGAATTGGCCAGAGAAAGCCTCTATACTTACTACGTTCAAGATGGGCATGATGACAGTGTGGCTCAGCAAATGGTTAAAAAAGCATTTGCAACTAATCCAGTGAAACACTTGGTCGAAGCAAAATATAATATTGAGTATGACATGTTCTCTAGTCCATGGCACGCTGCCATTTCAAGTTTTGCGGCTTTTTTTGCAGGATCTATTTTTCCTATGCTATCTGTTCTTCTTCTTCCTATTTCGGTCAGGATTTGGGGAACCATCATTGTGGTAGCACTTGCTCTAGTTTTAACAGGTTATACCAGTGCGAAATTAGGGGATGCACCGATAAGACCAGCTATTCGACGAAATGTTTTCTTTGGTTTGTTGACAATGTCTGCTACTTATCTGATTGGATTGTTCTTTGGTATGTGATTATAGTAGTCCTGCTTGAAAAGGATAATTTGTATTAGAGATAAGATCCACAAATAATAGTGAATGGTGATGGTAGTTTTAGGAAGCCCATATAGTTGTTTTATTAAGAAAGTATGGTCTAAATGCTATTGCAAGAGGAGAAAGCTATAAGGTGGGAAATCAAGAGGCATAGCTGTTTGAGCTATACGAGGTATTTGAGGGCGCAAAAGGCTTACTAATAGTTAAAAGAGTTTGCCAACAAGTCTTCGTTTCTTATAAACTCAAACAGGTTAGTGATCATTTTTAAGTGAGAGGCTTAGAACTAGAGGATGAGCAACTTCAGGAGAGTTGGACAACGGATTTCGCATGTATAAACTAAATCTAGTCTTTAAATAAAAAAGACTAGATTTTTTATGTTAAAAATGTTATGTTATATAAAAAGGTGGTGATAGCTCATCGAACATATAAAGCCTAAATATTTACAGATTGCTAGTGATATTCGCCAAAAGATTCAAGATGACACCTATTCTGTGCATTCCAGTCTGCCAAATGGAAAAAGTTTGTCGCAAGTGTATGGTGTGAGTTTAATGACCTTGAAACGTGCATTAGACTTACTGGTAGCAGAAGGGTATTTGATTCGCCGGAGAGGATCCGGAACCTTCGTTCGCGATTGGAAGAGTGCTCAGATACCTCATGTCTATACTTTAAATGGAGCGACAGAGGATTATGGTGATAAGGTAAGAACAGAAGTCATCAACTTTGATGTGATATCAGCCAATGCCCAGGTGGCAGAAAAATTGTCGATTGGTCTGGATGACTTCGTTTATAAGATTGTACGCTTGAGACATATTGAGTCACGGCCGAGTATCATGGAGTATACTTACATGCCTATAGACATTATTCCAAATTTAAAGAGGGATCATTTAGAGTCGTCTGTTTATCACTATATTGAAACGGTTCTTGGAAGGAAAATTCACAGTGCTTTTGTAAAGGTCACTGGTGTTCGTCCTAATGACTTGGAAAAGGAAAAAATGGCCCTAGACGTTATGGACTTTCTAATGGAAGTTGAGCAAGTGGTTAGTTTGGATAATTGTAAGGTTTTTGAATATTCGATCTCGCACCATTTACCTGACATGTTTGATTTTGAAACTGTTCTTTTTAAACAATAAGGAGTTTTTATGGAAAATTTTAGACTGCAAATACCAACAGACATTCGATTTGGTAAAGATCGTTTGGAAGAATTGCCGGATGCGATTGCTCCCTTTGGTAAAAAAATTCTCTTGACTTATGGAGGAGGTTCTATCAAACAATCGGGACTTTACGATCGCGTCTTGAGTCTCTTGAATGAAAGAGATTTTACGGTTGTTGAACTGTCAGGAATTGCTCCAAATCCGAAAATTGATTCTGTCCGTCAAGGAGCAGCGTTGATTCGCCAACATGAGCTAGATGTTATTTTGGCTGTCGGTGGTGGGTCCGTCGTTGATGCTTCTAAGGTTATTGCTGCGGCAGCTTTTTATGATGGTGATGCTTGGGATCTTGTGTTAGATAGCAGCAAGGTTGGCAAAGCGTTACCGATTGTGGATATCTTAACTTTGGCAGCTACAGGTACAGAAATGAACCGTGGTGCTGTGATTTCTAATCCAGAGACCAATGAGAAATTAGGAACAGGTGGTTGGGAATTGATTCCACGTGTTTCATTTTTAGATCCTACTTTGACTTACACTGTTCCTAGATGGCAAACGGCAGCTGGTGCAGCGGATATCTTGAGTCACCTCTTCGAACAATATTTTAATCAGACAGAAGGGGTAGATGTTCAAGACAATATTGCAGAAGGTTTGATGAAGACAGTTTTCAAACACGGTCCTATAGCTCTACAAACCCCAGATGATTACACAGCACGTGCCAATCTGTTATGGGCATCTACTTTAGCCCTTAATGGCTTGGTAGAACGAGGTCGTCAGGGTGGTTGGACCTGTCATGCTATTGAGCATGAGCTATCGGCTTTTTATGATATTACACACGGTATTGGTCTAGCTATTTTGACGCCACGTTGGATGAAACATTGTTTAGATACTGATGTTAGCACGCATGCCAGATTTGCTGCCTATGGTCGAAATGTGTGGGGAATTAACGGTGACAATGATGAAGATGTGGCCCGTCAAGCAGTAGAACGTACCTATCAATTCTTCAAAGAGGATATGGCCATTCCTATGACCCTACCAGAAGTAGGTATTGTTAGCAAAGAATTGGTGTCAAGAATGAGTGAATTGGCCGTTCATCACGGTGATCTATCTGGACACGTATTTGTTCCACTATCTGTTCAAGATGTGGAAAGCATTATTGAAGCTTCATTTGCACCAATGACTGCTTTTTAAGAAAGAAACTAAAAATGCTATAAGTAAAGGAGAACTCATATGGAAACATACATTTTATCAAACGGTGTCACCATTCCAAAACTAGGTTTTGGTACTTGGCAAATCCCAGATGGGGATGAGGCTTACCAGGCGATTAGCCATGCTTTGAAAGTGGGCTATACCCATATTGATACTGCTCAGGCTTATAAAAATGAAGTCAGTGTTGGTCGGGCCATTGCAGATAGTGGTGTGGCACGCAAAGATATTTTCTTGACAACCAAGGTTTGGAACAGTAATCATAGTTACGACTTGGCAAAAGCTTCCATCGAAGAATCCTTGCAAAAATTAGGGGTTGATTATATCGACCTTTTACTCATTCATTGGCCTAATCCTAAGGCTTTTCGTGACAATTGGAAGGAAGCCAATGCTGAAACTTGGAGAGCCATGGAAGAGTTTTATGAGGCTGGTAAAGTTCGTGCGATTGGTGTGTCTAACTTCATGCAACATCATTTGGAAGCTTTGTTTGAAACGGCTAAAGTTAAACCGATGGTCAACCAAATTTTGTTAGCTCCTGGCTGTCCGCAGGATGAATTGGTAGCCTTTTGTCGTCAAGAAGACATTCTTTTAGAAGCCTACAGTCCATTAGGTACGGGAGCGATTTTTAAAAATGAATTAGCCAATGAACTAGCCGATAAATATGGGAAATCGGTGGCGCAGATTGCTTTACGTTGGTCACTTCAAAAAGAATTTTTACCGCTACCTAAATCTGTGACTCCAAAAAACATCACCTCAAATCTAGATATTTTTGATTTTGTCATTTCGGATGAAGATGAAGATAAATTGGACAAGGTGCAAGGTGTTGCTACTCAAAAAGATCCGGATTCGGTAGAATTCTAAATCCATTAAGGTCTTTAATCAGGAGAAGAACCTTTCCACTTAGGATATGGGAAGACTATTCTTCTCTTTTTTGCTTACCAAAATACAATGTTGGTTGTTTCTCGTTTTTGACACGATTAAAAAGGTTTAGCTCATATTATTTCTAAAATGAAAAGAGAAGATCTTCTTTGAAAAAATGTGAAATAATTAATTTATTCCTTTCATATCTTAGGTTTCTGGGAATAAATATGGTATAATAGTTTTTGTAAAAAATTAATAAGGAGTCTTACTAATGGCTAAATTAACGCTTAAAGATGTTGAGTTGAAAGGTAAAAAAGTCCTTGTCCGTGTGGACTTTAATGTGCCTTTGAAAGATGGCGTTATCACAAATGATAACCGTATCACAGCAGCTCTTCCAACAATCAAACACATTGTTGAAGAAGGTGGACGTGCAATCCTTTTCTCTCACCTTGGACGTGTCAAAGAAGAAGCAGACAAAGAGGGTAAATCATTAGCACCAGTTGCTAAAGCACTTGCTGAAAAACTTGGACAAGACGTTGCTTTCCCAGGTGTTACTAGAGGTAGCGAATTGGAAGAGGCAATTAACGCTCTTGAAGATGGACAAGTTCTTCTTGTTGAAAACACTCGTTTTGAAGATGTTGATGGTAAGAAAGAATCTAAAAATGATCCTGAACTTGGTAAATACTGGGCATCACTTGGTGATGGTATCTTCGTTAACGATGCTTTTGGTACAGCTCACCGTGCACACGCATCAAACGTAGGTATCTCAGCTAACGTTGATAAAGCCGTTGCTGGTTACCTTCTTGAAAACGAAATTGCTTACATCCAAGAAGCTGTTGAAACACCAGAACGTCCTTTCGTAGCTATCCTTGGTGGTTCAAAAGTATCTGACAAGATTGGTGTTATCGAAAACCTTCTTGATAAAGCTGACAAAGTTCTTATCGGTGGTGGGATGACTTACACATTCTACAAAGCGCAAGGTATCGAAATCGGTAACTCACTTGTAGAAGAAGACAAACTTGATGTCGCTAAAGAATTGCTTGAAAAATCAAACGGTAAGTTGATCTTGCCAGTTGATTCAAAAGAAGCGAATGCATTTGCAGATTACACTGAAGTACGTGATACAGAAGGTGAAGCCGTTTCTGAAGGATTCCTTGGTCTTGACATCGGTCCTAAATCAATCGCTAAATTTGAAGAAGCTCTTGAAGGTGCTAAAACAGTTGTATGGAATGGTCCTATGGGTGTCTTTGAAAACCCTGACTTTCAAGCTGGTACAATCGGTGTGATGGACGCTATCGTGAAACAACCAAGTGTTAAATCAATCATCGGTGGTGGTGACTCAGCTGCTGCAGCTATCAACCTTGGCCGTGCAGAGAAATTCTCATGGATTTCTACTGGTGGCGGTGCATCAATGGAATTGCTTGAAGGTAAAGTATTGCCAGGACTTGATGCCCTTACAGAAAAATAAGCTAATAACTCAAACGACGGGTGACCGTCGTTTTTTTGATAGTCTGTTTTGTCTTTGAATAGTGTTGAGTCCACTTCCATTTGTCGCAATCTTTTCAGGTGTTTGATAAACATTTCTGCTAAATCATGTTAGAATAGTAATATGTTTAAGAGATATCGATTTGACCCCAAGAAATTTAAATTAGGGATGCGGACCCTTAAGTCTGGCCTTGCTGTTTTTTTCGTTATATTGCTATTTGGCTTAGTGGGCAGAGATGGCATTCAGATTGCTGCCTTATCGGCGGTCTTTAGCTTAAGGGAAGATTTTGGGCAGAGCGTTCATTTTGGTTCCTCGCGCGTCCTCAGTAATTCGATTGGTGGATTATATGCCTTGCTTTATTTCATTTTGAGTGATTTTTTTGCCCATCATTTTTTAGTGACGCTTATTTTTATTCCCATATTTACGATGTTAACGATTATGACCAATGTCTCTTTTAATAATACCTCAGGTGTCATTAGTGGAGTTGCAACGATGTTGATCATTGCTTTATCTGTTCCGGCGGGAGATTCCATTCTTTATGCCTTGGCTAGAGTAGGGGAGACTTTTGTTGGTGTGTTTGTTGCTATTGTGGTTAATACGGACGTGAACAAGATGAGGGATTGGTTGGCAAAATCACGGCATTGATTTTAGTAATGGCTTATTTTATGCCGAAAACGTTTATAATGAGAAGAAGTCAGAAGCAAAATGACTTCTTTTTCATTTCTATGTCAGAAAAACTAACATATACTATTGACAGGTTTGAATTTTCAGAATATAATATATGAGAAAGGAGGGCACATGAAAGGAAAAGAACTGAGACGCACAATGGCTGTTTTTCCAATTGGGACGGTTATGAAATTGACTGACTTAACAGCACGACAGATTCGCTATTATGAAGATCAAGGTTTAATTGCACCAGAACGAACACCAGGAAATCGAAGAATGTATTCTTTGAACGATATGGATCGTTTGCTGGAGATCAAGGACTTTATCGATGAAGGGCTTAATATTGCTGCGATTAAACATGAATATGCCGAACGCCAAGAGGCTAAACGGGTTAAGCAAAAACCTTTAACAGATGCCGATGTTCGTCGCATCCTTCATGATGAACTTCTTAATCAAGGAGGATTTCATCATCCTTCGACACACTTTACCGGTTTACCTACGGGTATTACACGTCAATAACACTGAAAAGCCCCTAAAAGGAGATAGTAATGACATTCACAGTGGCCGATATCAAAAAAGATATCAAAGAAAAAAATGTGACATTTTTGCGCTTGATGTTTACGGACATCTTGGGAACGATGAAAAACGTTGAAATTCCTGCAACTGATGAACAAGTGGATAAAGTGCTTTCAAATAAAGCCATGTTTGATGGTTCTTCCATCGAAGGATTTGTCCGTATCAATGAGTCAGACATGTACCTCTACCCTGATTTAAATACTTGGACAGTTTTTCCTTGGGGAGATGAAAATGGTGCTGTTGCCGGTCTTATTTGTGATATTTACACCCCGGAAGGAGAGCCTTTCGCTGGAGACCCACGTGGTAATTTAAAGCGTTCGCTTAAACATATGGAAAAAGTTGGTTTTAAATCATTTAATTTAGGACCAGAACCAGAATTTTTCCTTTTTAAATTAGATGAAAAAGGTGAACCAACACTAGATGTTAATGATAAAGGTGGCTATTTCGATTTAGCTCCTACTGACTTGGCGGATAATACACGCCGTGAAATTGTTAACGTGTTAACACAAATGGGATTTGAGGTTGAAGCTAGCCACCATGAAGTTGCTGTTGGACAACATGAAATTGATTTCAAATATGGTGATGTGTTAGAAGCTTGTGATAATATTCAAATCTTCAAGTTAGTTGTTAAAACGATTGCCCGTAAACATGGTTTGTATGCGACTTTTATGGCTAAACCTAAATTTGGTATAAATGGTTCAGGGATGCATTGTAATATGTCACTCTTTGATAAAAACGGCAATAATGCTTTCTTTGATCCAGAAGATAAAAATGGTATGCAACTGTCAGAAACAGCTTATCACTTCCTTGGGGGTTTGATGAAGCATGCTTACAATTATACAGCTATTATGAATTCAACTGTTAACTCTTATAAACGTTTGGTTCCAGGCTATGAAGCCCCTGTTTATATTGCTTGGGCTGGGCGTAATCGTTCACCGCTTATCCGCGTTCCGGCATCGCGTGGTATGGGAACACGACTAGAGTTGCGTTCGGTGGATCCAACAGCTAACCCATACTTGGCAATGGCTGTTTTACTAGAGTGTGGTCTAGATGGTATTGAAAATAAAATTGATGCACCAGCTCCAGTAGAGTCAAATATCTATGTTATGTCAGCTGAGGAGCGTAAGGCAGCAGGTATTACGGATCTACCATCAACCTTGCATAATGCTATCAAAGCGCTTCAAGAAGATGATGTGGTTAAGACTGCTCTGGGCGAGCACATTACCATGAACTTTGTGGAAGCAAAACGTCTTGAATGGGCAAGTTATGCTACATTTGTGTCACAATGGGAAATTGAAAATTATTTAGATTTATATTAAGAAGGAGCCGTAAGGCTTCTTTTTCAATGAGGAGCTCCTATGAGAGAAGAAGAATTTGTCAAACGTGTGTTTGACGAGCAATTTGAAGAGACCTTTGGTCGTGATGCTATGTCCAAATTAGTCACTAAGGAATACCTTTTGACTAAGGAAGAAGGTGGTAATCTTCTTGCTGTTTTACAGGCAATACAATCCATTGAAACCGTCCATATCAAGAGTTTAGTGGTAGCCAAAGCGGCACAGGGGAAAGGACTGGGAAGTCAGTTGTTGCTAGAGTTAGAAGAAGCAGCGAGGCAGAACGGAGTGACTAGCATTACCCTATCGACGAAATCCTACCAGGCCAAGGAATTTTATTTAAAGAATGGCTATCAGATCTATGCTAGCTTGGAGAATGTTCCTATGCAGGGAGTTACTAAGTATCAGTTTATCAAGTATTTGTGAGCAAGGTGACTAGGTGCCTAGACTTTCCTTAAGGAAATCTTTCAATAATCTTAAAGAAAGCTTATTTGCAATTGCGATGAGATATAGTCTTTTGAATTAACTTTGATACATCGTCACTTTCGACTTGCCTTACTCAAGTACTGTCCGCGTCTCAGTTCCTTGTCTGAAAGTTAATTCATTTGACTATAGTTGTTATTTTTTTGTTAATCGTTTGTTATATTTCTGGGGTATCATGGTGAAGTCACATTAGACGAAAGGAATGATATCTTATGAAAACAAAAACATTTATGGCAACTTTAGGACTTGCAACGGTATCGATTGCCAGCCTAGCTCATACTAATACTGCGAATGCTGATCAGTACACGACACCATATCAGTATAGTTATAACTATAACACGGCTTATAATACTTATATTTCCTCCTCCTATGGCTATCAAGAGACATGGCCTTATCAAACTTCAACGTCAACGGTTTCTTCAGTGGGAAATAGCTACCCAGTCGGTCAATGTACTTGGGGAGCTAAAACACTGGCGCCGTGGGCAGGTAATAATTGGGGAAATGGTGGTGATTGGGCAGCTAGCGCCGCTGCAGCTGGATTTGCTACTGGGACGACTCCTCAAGTGGGTGCCTTGATTGTTTGGACGGATGGCGGCTATGGTCATGTAGCTTATGTGACAGATATAGATGCCAACGGCAATATTCAAGTTATGGAGGCTAACTACAATGGTAGTCAATCTATTGGTAATTATCGTGGCTGGTTTAATCCACTAGCCAGTGGTACGCCTGGTTATGTGACCTATATCTATCCAAATGCTTAATTAATAGATTAATTTCTTGGAAAATGGCTCTATCAAGGAAATAAAATATTAATTTTTGCGAGTGACGAGGATGATACTATTAGGTCATTTTCCAAAAGCCCTTGTTCAAGTTGAAGCTGGACTATTGTCTGGCTTTTTTGGCTAGCAAAAAATCAGCTAGCTGGGCTAACTGATTGAGTTTATTTAGAAACATTGTGCTCTTTATCAGGTGTGAGTACCATTGGGATGATAATAGGCTCGCGTTCAGTTTTCTCGTAGAGGAATGGACGCAAGGCGTTGACAATGGCACCATTAACAGACTGGATGCTAGCCTCTTTATTTTTCAAAGCGATGCGAATAGCATTGAAAAGGATGCGTTGGCTTTCACGGATCAAATCGCCTGATTCTCGCATATAAATGAAGCCTCGGCTAAGAATATCGGGACCAGCCAGAATCATCTTAGATTTAAAGTCAACCGTGGCAACAGCTAAGACAACTCCATCCTCAGAAAGGTCTTTACGATCACGAAGAACAGCAGCGCCAATGTCGCCAATACCGTTGCCGTCAACATAAATGTCTTGAGCATTGAAATGTCCGGCGCGTCTAGCAGAATCTTTTGTTAAGGCTAAGACGTCACCATTTTCCATGATAAAGATATTGTCTTTAGGCACTCCAGTATCAACAGCCAGTCCGGCGTGAACTTTCTGCATGCGGTATTCACCGTGTACTGGCATGAAATACTTAGGTTTTATCAAACGAAGCATGAGTTTTTGCTCTTGTTGACCACCGTGACCGGAGGTATGAATATTGTTAATTTTACCATGGATAACTTCGACACCAGCTTCTTGAATCGTGTTGATCAATTTATTAACACTTGTGGTGTTACCTGGGATTGGGCTAGATGAGAAGATAACGGTATCACCAGGTTGCAAGGTTACTTGACGGTGCATGCCATTGGCGATACGAGCAAGAGCTGCCATAGGTTCCCCTTGAGAACCGGTACACATAATGAGGATTTCACTAGCGTGGTAGTTTTTCATCTCACTTGGCTCGATAATGGTGCCCTTAGGCACTTTGATATAGCCGAGTTCGACCCCATTGACAATGGCTTTTTCCATTGAACGACCAAAGACGACAATCTTGCGCCCTGTTTTGACAGCAGCTTCAGCGGCTTGTTGGAGGCGGAAGATGTTAGAGGCGAAGGAGGCGAAGATGATGCGCCCTTCGATACCTTCAATGATCTTCATGATAGATTGCCCAACAACTTTTTCAGAGTTGGTGAAGGTAGGTACCTCAGCGTTAGTGGAGTCTGATAGGAGACAGAGAACGCCTTCTTCACCTAGTGCTGCCATGCGGTGCAAATCTGCAGGCTCACCAACAGGTGTGAAGTCGAATTTAAAGTCCCCTGTACAGACGATTTTACCTTGGGGGGTGTGGATCACAATCCCTAAGGGTTCTGGAATGGAGTGGGTTGTGCGGAAAAAAGTGACGTTAAGGTTTTTGAAGGTCAATTCTGTGTTGTGATTGATTTCATACATCTTAGCGTCTCGTAAGAGACCGTGTTCTTCCAATTTGCCGCGGATAAGTGCTAGTGCTAGTGGTCCGGCATAGATAGGGATGTTGGCTTGTTTAAGTAAAAAGGGAATACCACCGATATGATCTTCGTGACCATGGGTGATGACCAATGCTTTGACACGGTCAATATTTTCAACGATATACGAATAATCAGGGATAACGTAATCAATCCCTAATAAATCATCTTCAGGGAATTTGATACCAGCATCAACAATGATAATCTCATCCTGGTATTCAATTCCATAAGTATTTTTCCCGATTTCTCCTAAACCACCAATCGCATAGACCCCAACTTCTTCAGGTTTTAGATTGATATTTGACATAGTTTTTTGGCACTTGATTTAGTGCCAATCCTTTCTATCTAATTTGGTTTAGAATGTTGTTAATTCAAAAACACCATGTTCTTTTTCGTATTCGAGGTGATTGTCAGAGAGCAGTTCAATGTGCTCGATGTTATAAGTTGTTTGCTCTTCAATAAGCTTGCGTGCTTTGATACGCCCTTCGAGCTCTTCTTTGGCATCAATCTCCACGTAGATAACTTTAGTAGTCTCACGACGTGGGCTGCGGTCCTTAGTTTCTTGATAAAAAACCTTGTAAATCATATATGTCCTTTCTAATAGGTTAAGAAGCTACAACAAAAGAAGACGCCCTAAATGAGGGTGACTTGTTATATGAAGCGTGTGTCATTCATTAACCGTGATATCGTACAATTACTAAAATTATACCACAAAGAGATACTATAGTAAAAACATTGGCGGAAAAATTTTGAGAAGGCTTGGTACTCTCTAAATATGCTATAATAAAGAAATAGTTTGATACGAAGGAAGTTGTAATGAAAGTTCTAGCGTTTGATACCTCAAATCAGACCTTATCCGTGGCTTTAGTAGAGGATAGTGATTTGCAGGCAGATATGACCTTGACGGTTCAAAAGAACCATAGTGCGAGTTTGATGCCGACTGTCGATTTTTTGATGCAACAAGTTGGCTGGAAACCTTCTGATTTGGAAAAGATTGTTGTTGCTCAGGGGCCAGGATCTTATACGGGTTTACGTGTGGCAGTAGCGACAGCTAAGACCTTGGCCTATAGTTTAGGGATAGATCTGGTTGGTGTATCTAGTTTGCAAGCCCTAGCACTGCCTGTTAAGACTGATACCGTCTTGATTCCTTTGATAGATGCACGTCGTCAGCATGCTTATGTGGGTTTTTATCAAAATGGGAAGGCTCTTGCTGAGGACACATATGCCAGTATTGAGGTGATCATCGATAAAGCCAAGGCCTTCGATCAGGTGATCTTTGTTGGGGAAGTGGCGCCCTTTCAGCAAGTCATTTTAGAGGCGTTGCCTCAAGCTATTTGTCAGCCAAGCTTGCCATCGGCTTATGAGATTGGGAAAATGGCCTTGCATTTGCCAAGTGTTGACGTTGATGCTTTCTTGCCCAACTACTTGAAAAAGGTAGAAGCTGAAGAAAATTGGCTAAAAACGCATGAAGAAGGTCCTAGAGATGCCTATATCAAGCGGGTCTAATATAGATAGAGACGCTCTAGCGGCTAGTATTTTTGCCATCTTAGATGAGGTGTATGACCAGTCTCCTTGGTCTCAAAAACAGATTGTAGATGATTTATCTCAGGACAATACCGATTATTTTTTCTTGTCCGATGGGGATAGAATTATTGCCTTTTTATCCGTTCAAGATCTATTTGGAGAGTTAGAAATCACGAATATTGCTGTTTTGAAGGCTTATCAGGGCCAGGGATTGGCTAAGCAGTTGCTGCTTCAGTTGGCATCTGTGTCTCAGCCTATTTTTCTAGAGGTTCGTGCATCAAATATCCGAGCGCGCCAGCTTTATCAGAGCTTTGGCTTTGAAGCTGTCGGGCAGCGCAAAAATTATTATCATCATCCTATGGAAGATGCTATTATCATGAAAAGAGAAGGACAAGCATGAGGGACTGGTAGGGCTGTCTCAGCCCATGTCTGAAAGTAATCGATACAAAACATAAGCTAGAGATGTCCGATCGTGGTTTAAAAAACGTAAAAATAAGGAGTTATTGTGTCTGATAGATTTATTCTGGCGATAGAAAGCTCTTGTGATGAAACAAGTGTGGCTGTTTTGAAAAATGAAGCAGAGCTTTTGAGTAATATTATCGCTAGCCAAGTTGAAAGTCATAAACGATTTGGTGGCGTGGTTCCTGAAGTAGCTAGCCGTCATCATGTAGAGGTGATTACGACCTGCATCGACGATGCCTTAGTTGAAGCTGGAATTACAGCTAAAGACTTATCTGCTGTAGCTGTCACTTATGGACCGGGGCTTGTTGGTGCGCTATTGGTTGGCTTATCAGCTGCCAAGGCCTTTGCCTGGGCTCACGGTTTACCACTAGTTCCGGTTAATCATATGGCAGGGCATTTGATGGCGGCACGTGAGCAAGGTCAACTGACCTATCCTTTATTAGCTTTGTTAGTTTCTGGTGGTCATACAGAATTAGTTTATGTGACGGCGCCTGGTGACTACCATATTGTTGGGGAAACGCGTGATGATGCGGTTGGCGAAGCTTATGATAAGGTGGGTCGTGTCATGGGCTTGACCTATCCTGCAGGTCGGGAAATTGATCAGCTAGCTCATCAGGGAAAAGACGCTTATGATTTCCCAAGAGCTATGCTCCATGACGATAGTCTTGAGTTTTCTTTTTCTGGTTTAAAATCAGCCTTTATTAACCTTCACCATAATGCCGCTCAAAAGGAAGAAGCGCTTTTAGTAGAGGATCTATGTGCCTCTTTTCAAGCAGCAGTTTTAGATGTTTTGTTGGCTAAAACTAAGAAGGCCTTAGAGAAATATCCTGTTGAAACCTTAGTTGTTGCCGGCGGGGTTGCTGCCAATCAAGGTTTGAGAGAACGTCTGGCGCAAGAAATCACAGATGTTAACGTTGTGATTCCACCGCTTCGTCTCTGTGGTGATAATGCCGGTATGATTGCTTTAGCGGCTGCGGTTGAGCTGGACTTAGATCGACATGCCGATATGTCCTTAAATGCTAAGCCTAGCTTGACTTTTCCTACTTTATAACCATTCTGAAACACTCCTTGAGTTCAGGGAGTGTTTTTGTTATAATCAGAGAATATTCTGAAAATTTCAAGAGGAGATCTATGGAAAAAGGTGAGTTTCTCAAAGGGGCTAAGGCTTCCTTACCGACAGCAGTTGGTTATGTTTCGATTGGGATTGCCTGCGGCGTTGTGGGTGCTAGTAGTGGCTTATCGGCTTGGGAAATGGGCTTGATGAGTATTTTTATCTACGCAGGATCAGCCCAGTTTGCATTTGCTGCATTGACTTTAGCCAATGCGGATTTAGTGTCGATCGCGATCACCATTTTCCTGATTAATCTGCGCCATTTACTGATGAGTTTGCATGTTACAACCCTTTTTAAAGGCATTTCTCTAAGAGAAGGGATAGCTATAGGTACCTTACTGACAGATGAGAGTTATGGTGTGCTACTTGGAGAAAATGTGAGACGAGAAAATATTCCTGTAGCTTGGATGCATGGGAACAATGTGCTTGCCTACCTAACTTGGATTTTAGCGGTTATTCTTGGTGCCATGGTCGGCTCCTATATCCCTGATCCTTATGTGCTAGGTTTGGATTTTGCCTTGGTGGCTATGTTTGTGTCGATTTTTGAAAGTCAATTATCTGGCATGTTGCGCTGGCTTAATCGAACGCCATTAATCTTATTATTGGCTGCTGTGACACTTTCTTATCTGGTCTTAACGATTTTCCTTTCAGAAGCAATGGTTGTTTTGGGTGCAACTTTGATAGGTTGCACGGTGGGGGTGATAAGCAATGACAACTGAAACCATTTTAGCAGGTATCTTCTTAGGCGCTATCGTTACTTGGATACCTCGTGTTTTACCCTTTATTTTGATAAAATATAGAGGTCTTCCAGACAGCTTGATTCGTTTTTTAAATTACCTTCCTATAAGTATCATTTTTGCCTTGACCTTATCCAGTTTAGTTAATGAGCGTCGAGGCCACTTGCCTCAGTTCAATTGGCTTGAAATACTGGCAGTTTTGCCTACTTTTTGGGTGGCAGCTAAGAGTAAGAATATCCTTCTGGCAGTTTTGACAGGTATTATCTTGATGGCGGTATTAAGGGCTGTGGCTTAAAGGATTATATGATACAAAGTAGCGAAACAAAGTGAGGTTAGACATGTTACATTTTGAAAATGATTATCATAAGGGTGTTCACCCAGACTTGCTACAAGTCATCCTGGAGACAAATGATATCAGTCAGTCGGGCTATGGTATGGATGAATATACTGCGCGTGCAACAGCAAAAATTCAGCAAGCTATAGCCTGCCCTGATGCCCAAATTCAGTTTCTAGCAGGCGGTACACAAACCAATCAGCTTGCGATAGATAGCCTTTTAAAATCTTATGAAGGTGTCATCTCTGCTGAGACAGGCCACATAGCGACACATGAAGCGGGAGCGATTGAATTTGTTGGTCACAAAGTCATCACACTCCCACACCATGAAGGAAAACTCATCCCGAGAGATGTGGCAGACTACCTTGAGGCTTTTTATGAAGATGAAACGCATGAACACATGGTTTTTCCTGGCATGGTTTATGTGACGCATCCTACGGAATATGGGACTCTCTACACCAAGTCAGAATTAACAGACTTGGCAACGATCTGTAGACAGTACGAGATACCTTTGTTTTTAGATGGGGCGCGCCTGGGCTACGGATTGGCAGCCAAGGACACTGACGTGACTTTGCCAGTCATAGCAGAGCTATGTGATGTTTTCTACATCGGTGGTACAAAACTTGGTGCCCTTATGGGAGAGGCATTGGTTTACACTAAAAAAAATATGCCTAAGCACTTTCCTGCTATTGTCAAACAGCATGGTGCACTTTTAGCCAAGGGTCGGTTTATTGGTCTGCAGTTTGATCGCTTTTTTACAGATGATTTGTATGTCAGAATAGGTAAAGAAGCCTTGGTCTTTGCTGACCAGTTAAAGGCACTCTTGAAAGCTAAGGGCTATCGGTTTTATTTGGAAAGTCCTACTAATCAACAGTTCGTCATTGTAGAAAATAACCAACTGAAACATTTGCAGGAAGCAGTGGTTGTCAGTGTATGGGAAAAATATGATGCTAACCATTCAGTTGTTCGTTTTGCTACTAGTTGGTCAACGACGCAAGAGGACATAGAGACTTTAGCAGACTTATTGTAATTAACGATTAGAAAAAGGTGTTGACATTGTTCAACACCTTTTTTCTAAAAAAATTCTATTGCTAAAGCTGATTCATTTCACTGGAATTTATTACTTTATAAAAATGGCATTTCAAAAGGCTGTAAAATATTACCAGCTAGCCTTTTTTACACCAGGTAGTTGACCTTTGTGAGCCAATTGACGAAAGTTGATCCGGCTAACACCAAATTTGCGCATATAAGCGTGGGGACGTCCATCAATATGATCTCGATTTTTCAAACGATTTGGATTTGAATCGCGAGGCAATTTGCGTAGGGCTTCGTAGTCACTTAGAGCTTTTAATTCACGACGTCGTTCAGCGTACTGCTCAATGAGTTTTAATTGTTTTTCATAACGAGCTATTTTAGATTTTTTTGCCATAAAAGTTCTCCTTTTCAAAGTTATTAACCAGTTAACTATATAAGTATATCAAATCGTCAACGAAGAGGCAATTAAAAAATCTTTACCGTATGACGAGCTTGTCCTAGTAGCGATATTAACTCAGTCATAGGTGTTTGGTTAGATGATGCTTCAGTTTGGGGTGTATTCCAGAAAGTGTTGGCGATAGGTGAGCAGGGTTTAGTAAGGTTGCTATTTGAGAGTGACGTTGCTGGTGTCTGACTTAGGCATGAATTGGCACCGTTAGATTTGGAAGCCTTGTTCTAGAGCTATCGAAGGTCTTATTTTGGGGTGTTGTATGGATTTCTAGCTAGGCTAAAGATAGATGATTGCCATAAACTGGGGCTAGGGAATGCTTATGTATTTATTCTAATATAGAGGCAATCAAAAAACCAAGCAAGATTAAGGAGCTTACTTGGTTAATCGCTCTTAAAAGACAAGTGTTCTATTTGATCAGTAGTGTAGGGCCCCAGCTACCCAACCTGAGCAGAGAGCAGATGTGATATTAAAGCCACCTGTATGGGCATTAATATCTAGCACCTCACCAGCAAAGTGAAGGCCTGGAACTTTCTTGCTCTCGAGGGTTTTAGGATTAATTTCTTTAAGGTCTACCCCGCCTTTAGTGACAAAGGACTTGGTCAGATTCATCTTACCAGTGACTGGAATCTTAGTTTCTTTGAGCTTATCAATCAAACTTTCCGTCTCTTTAGGATCCATTTGTTTAATTTTTTCGGGAAATCCTTCTGAGAAGAAATCGGCTAGACGTTCTGGTATTAGTCCCTTTAACCCATTTTTGATCGCTTTATCACGGTTCTGATCTAGGTATTGCTGAATGTCTTCACGTGTCATTTGGGGAAAAACATCGAGTGAAAGGGTTTCACCACCTTTAACGAATGACGACATACGTAGGGCAGCTGGACCAGATAAACCAAAGTGGGTAAAGAGTAAATCATGCGTAATAACATGCTTATCATAACTTAGGGTGATGTCATCTAGAGAAATGCCTTGTAGTGGTTTATGTGGAAAATCCGTTAAGAGTGGGCTTTCAGCGGCTTCGATTTCAGTGACTTCGAGCTTGAAGTGGCGAGCAATATCGTGGCCAAATCCTGTCGAACCCGTTGAAGGATAGGCCTTACCACCAGTTGTCACAATGAGCTGATCACAGGTAAATGCCGTATCGGCGGATTTGACGATAAAGAGATCGTCCTTTTTCTTGACGGAAACCACTTCACATTGGGTTTTAATCTGACCACCTAGCTCTAGGATTTTGTTTTCTAAAGCTTGGATAATGGTTCGAGATTTATCGGTTGTTGGAAACATGCGGCCGTGGTCTTCCTCTTTGAGTTTAACCCCATTGTCTTCAAAAAAAGCAATGATGTCATGGTTGTCAAACTGAGAAAAGACACTGTAGAGAAAGCGGCCATTACCCGGAATACCCTCGATGAGATCTTCTAAGGTGCCGTTATTGGTCACATTACAGCGTCCTCCGCCAGTACCAGCCAGTTTTTTTCCTAGGCGGCGATTTTTTTCTAGAAGGAGTGCTTTTTTGCCGTGGAAGGCGCTAGAGATGGTTGCCATCATACCAGCAGGACCTCCACCAATGATAATTGTATCAAAATGTGTCATAGCCTTATTTTAGCATAAGTTCTTGTTCAGAATAACTTAGAATGATTTTGGAAAGGTAATAAAAGGCAAATTGACATCAAAATGCCTTTGTGTTACTATCTTTATAAGAAAAAGCAGTAAAAAGAGGGTAAGATGGCTATTGAAAAGACAGTCAGCGAATTAGCTGAAATTTTAGGCGTTAGTCGTCAAGCGGTAAACAACCGGATTAAGACACTTCCAGAAGAAGATATTGACAAAAATGACAAAGGCGTGACGGTGGTCAATCGTAGCGGGTTAATTAAACTGGAAGAAATTTATAAAAAAACGATTTTTGAAGATGATCCCATTGATGAGGAAACAAAACAACGTGAAGTTTTGGAACTCTTGATTGATGAGAAAAATTCAGAAATTACGCGTCTCTATGAGCAGTTAAAAGCTAAAGATGCACAAATTGCGGCTAAAGATGAGCAGATGCGCGTGAAGGATGTGCAGATTGCGGAAAAGGATAAGCAAATCGACCAGCAGCAGCAATTGACCTTGACGGCTATGCAGGACAAAGAAACATTGAAGTTGGAACTTGAGGAAGCCAAAGAAGAGGCTCATCAAGCACGCACAGAGGCTCAAGAAATTCAGGAAAAGCATGAAGAAGCCGTCAAAAAAGGGCTCTTTGCGCGTATGTTTAAAAAGAATAAGTAAATGATTGACCCGAAAGGGTCTTTTTTAGAATAGAGGAAAGAAAAAGATGAAAAACCTAGAGCAATACGTAGCCTTTGATTTAGAATTCAATACAGTAAATGACATCAGCCATATCATTCAGTTATCGGCAGTTAAGTTTGTCAACCATGAGGAAGTGGAGCATTTTGACAGTTATGTCTATAGTGAGGTGCCCTTGCAAAGTTTTATTAATGGCTTGACAGGGATTACGTCCGAGAAAATTGCGCATGCACCCAAATTAGAGCAAGTGCTGGCAGATTTTGCAGACTTCGTTAATGGCACTTCTTTAGTTGGTTACAATGCACATAAGTCGGACTTGCCGATTTTAGCTGAGAATGGTCTAGATTTGACCGCCCAGTATGCCGTCGATTTGTACGATGAAGCATTTGAACGTAGGAGTAGTGATTTGAACGGGATCGCTAACCTTAAGTTACAGACGGTTGCGGATTTTCTTGGCATTAAGGGAAAAGGTCACGATAGCTTGGAAGATGCGCGCATGACCGCTCTTGTCTATGAAACATTTTTAGAATTCGATAGTAACAAGTCTTACTTATCCCAGCAGCAGGAAAGTCATGGGGACAATCCTTTTGCTGCTTTAGGTGATTTGTTTGATTGACGAAGTTGTCAAGGGCATTTAAACAAACTGAAAAATCATCTTAGGTTAGGTCTTGCTAATGACCTTGGGTCATGTGGTAGGATACAGGTGAACAGATAAAGAAACAGGCTTTAATAGAGAAACGAGTAGGATAGAGCTCGGCCGCTAGGGAAATCTTAGAGTCAGTTATTTTCTGTATCACTATTAAAGGAGGTGAAGAGATGTCTGTAACTTATACAACAGGAGAAATGGCTAAGCTAGCTGGTGTTTCTGTTCGTACAGTCCAGTATTACGATCAACGTGGGATATTGCTCCCTAGCAATATGACAGAAGTTGGACGAAGACTTTATTCGGACCAGGATTTAGAAAAGCTAAGATGGATTTGTTTCCTAAGAGATCTTGATTTTTCCATTAAGGCTATTCAAGAAATCCTAACCGAAGAGCACTCGGACCAAGTTTTGCAGTTGCTATTGGAAGACCGTATTTCTGAACTCAAGCAAGAGATTGACCAGAAACAAGTTAAACTTGACACAGCTGTCAATCTGCTTGACAGGCTGGATAAGCGAGAGGATTACTCTGTTGATACTTTACAAGACATGTCACACATCATGTCAAACCAAAAAGCACACTGTCGTCTACAGTTGAAAATATTAGCAACAACATTTGCTTTCGTTTTCATGCTTATTGTTAGTATCTTCCTAGCCAAACAGTTCCCACAAATCACGTGGTTAAAGTCTTTAGCGTGGTTTGTCGGGGTCATTTATGTTGTGGGCTTGTCATGGGTTAGTTATTACTTTTCAAGACAGGTCTTCTATCTTTGTCCTGCTTGTCACAAGACTTTCCAACCAACTTATCGGGCATTTGCTAAGGCTCCCCACACCCCAAAAACACGTAAGCTAACTTGCCCTCATTGTCATGTGAAATCCTCCTGCTTGGAGTTAGCCAAAGAGGTTTAAGCAAGTAAGACCAGTAAAAAAGCCTTTTCCAAGTGGAGAAGGCTTTTTTGAGGTTTAGAATGGTAATTTGTTAGCGAATGCACCCATTGTTTTTTGCGTAGCCGCATCAATTTGACTGAGGGCATCGTTGATAGCTTGCGTTGTCATGTCTTGAAGTGTTTCCACATCTTCAGGATCAACAACAGCTTCAGCGAAAGAGATGTTGGTCAACTTTTTATCGCCTGAAAACTCAACCACAACTAAGTCTTGAGCGGACTTACCAGTGAAAGTAGTAGCAGCAAGTTCTTCTTGCTTCTTCTCCATTTGCTTTTGGAGTTTTTGCGCTTGCTTCATCATGTTTTGCATATTCATCATAAGATATTTAAGATTCCTTTCGTATCAAGGGTTTAGCCCTATTTGTTTTTAAATGGTGACCAATCGTGACTAAAATTCGTTTTAGTAGATGTCCAACTGCTATTATACCATGTTTGACTATTAGTTCAAAATAGGTAGATATATAACTGAAACCATTTCTTATACACTTTACAAACCATGTAAGCATTTTATATGCAGTTATATGACATTTAGATTTTTAAATATAAAATCGAAATAAAATTCAGAAAATTACTAAAAAGGTATTTCCTTTTAAAAAAACTTATGTTAAACTACCTAACATAGACAAATTTTTAGAAAATTTCGTCTGTTTAATAATGAAAAAGATAAAGAAATGGGAGTCGTAAGTATGGCATTTTTAACAAGACCTACGTGGAAGCGTTTAGGATATGGAGCTGTTGCTTTTGCTTCTATGGCAGTTTTGGCAGCTTGTGGTAATGGTGGTTCTTCAAAATCAGCTGAGGGAGACAAGGATACCATTAATTGGTATGTTCCAACGGATATTTCAACTTTGGATATTTCTAAAAATACAGACCAATATTCAAACGTTGCTATTGGGAACTCTGGTGGTAACTTGTTGCGTTTAGATGGTAAAAATGGGACCCGTCCTGACTTGGCTAAAAAAGTAGATGTTTCTGAAGACGGATTAACTTACACAGCAACTCTTCGTGATGATCTTAAATGGTCAGATGGTAGTGAGTTGACAGCTGAAGATTTCGTTTACTCATGGCAACGTATTGTTGACCCTAAGACAGCATCAGAATATGCGTATTTAGCAGTTGAAGCACATCTTGAAAATGCGGATAAGATTAACAGTGGAGAGGAAAAAGACCTCAACAAGCTTGGTGTCAAAGCAGAAGGAAACAAGGTTATCTTTACCTTGACCAACCCTGCACCGCAATTCATGAATTACCTTGCTTTTTCTAACTTTTTACCACAGAAAAAAGAATTTGTAGAAAAAGTCGGTGACGATTATGCGACAACATCTGAGGACATGATCTACTCTGGACCTTACAAGGTTGAAGGTTGGAATGGTTCAAATGGTGGTTTTAAACTGGTTAAGAATGACGAATATTGGGACGCTGAAAATGTTGAAACTGAGACAGTCAATGTTGATGTGATCAAAAAACCTGATACAGCCGTTCAAATGTATAAACAGGGCGATCTAGACTTTGCGGATATCTCTGGAACATCTGCTATCTACAATTCGAACAAAAATAATAAAGACGTCGTAGATGTGCCAACAGCCCGTACAACTTACATCGTTTATAACCAAACAGGTAATGTTAAATCTTTGATGAACGATAAGATCCGTAAAGCCCTTAACTTGGCGACTGACCGTGAAGGTATCGTTGAAGCAGCTGTCGACACAGGTTCAAAAGCTGCAACAGCCCTTGTTCCAACTGGTCTTGAGACACTTGATAATGGTGATGATTTAACGGATTTTGTAGCGCCTGGTTATACTTATGATGCTGATGAAGCTAAAAAACTCTTTGAAGAAGGTTTGAAAGAGTTGGGACAAGATTCAGTGACCTTGACTGTCACAGCAGATTCTGATTCACCATCAGTGAAAAATGCAGTAGACTATCTCAAGAGCACATGGGAAGAAGCGCTTCCTGGTTTGACTGTTGAAGAGAAATTTGTGACGTTCAAACAACGTTTAGAAGATACTAAAAATCAAAACTTTGAAGTTGCTCTGGTATCATGGGGTGGTGACTACCCAGAAGGATCTACTTTCTACGGTCTCTTCACATCTGATGCAGCCTACAACTATGGTAAGTTCTCTAATGCTGATTACGATAAGGCTTATAATTCTGCCATCACAGAAAACGCTATGGATAAACAAGCTGCCGCTGAGAACTATAAGGAAGCTGAAAAAGCTCTTTACGACAATGCCCTTTACAACCCAGTTTACTACCTCAACACACAAGGCCTTCAAAATCCTGATGTGAAAGAGTTGGTACGTAATTCAACTGGTCTCACTGTTGACTTTGTTCACGCACATAAGTAATTGACATTGTCAGGCGTCAGAGATAAGAAGCGTGTCCTGGGTTCATTTGAAAAGCCTCCCTTCATAAACAAATAACGATTGCAGGACATAGGTCTCTCAAATTTGATAAAACATTTTCTGTCCCTTTAGTTAACGAGCTTAATGTGATAAAAGATAAATACAACTAAAAATCGAGGTTGGACTTAGGTCCAGCCTCGATTGTTTTTAGGCATCAAATGGGATAAGAATGCGAGATGCTGCCAAATCAACAGTTAGCTGATAATCGGAGTTATCCCGAATGGTATGTTCAAAGTCTGTAGTATAAAGGACTAGACGTAGTTTATCACCAGAGCTTAGCTGGTAAATGCTTGGTTGCAGATCTAGCGCGAAAGTCATCCATTGATCGGGAGTGATCTCTTCAATTGTCATCAAATCATTACGGTTTTGGAGATTAAGGTGGCCTTTAGTGATGACGCGGTGTTTAGCTTCCTTAAATGGCAGCTCTCTCAAGGCTTCCATCTGGAAGAAGCGACCGTTGTCAACGCTGTTTCCGTGAGGAGAGGGAATAGCTTGGAGATATTTTTTAGAGCCAGTCTCAAGGACTTGGGCCGACAGCAATCCTTTGTCAGTACTTGATTTGACTCTAAGGTTGAGCTTGATACGACCGTTAAGGCGGATGTCTTTAGGTAGTTCCAAATCAATGGTGATAGCGTTGGCTTTCTCGTTAAACAAATCTGCCTTGAAACGATTGAAGTCCTTGCCATAACGTTTGAAGGTATCATCCTCATAGTGGTTTTGAATCTTATCTTGGGTGGTTCCTAGAGAGAGTTCTTCATAGATACTGCTTCCAAAATGTTCTAATTGCTGCCAGCTTTGTTCTTGGGTATTATCTTGCCAGATGACTGTTGGGAGATTAAAGTCACTGTCTTGTCCCAAGATAACTTGACTCAGTAGGGCGTTCATTGATTCCCTAAAGTCAATAGATTGCCAGGCATTCATATAGAGATGGGCACCATGGTGGAGGAAAAGGTGTTTTGACACACTATCGGGCAGGGCCTGGAACATGTTGTAAACGTTGATTGGTTTAACATTCCAGTCTTGGGTACCGTGTGTAAAAACCACACGCGCCTTAACCTTGTCAGCATGAATGACATAGTTACGGTCATGCCAGAATTGATTGTAATCTCCAGTTTCGCGGGAAATAGCTGCGCTTTGTTCTCTGAGAAGTTCTTGATACTTGGCATTGTGACGCAGATAATCCCCAGCAGCTAGATTGCGCGAATAGGTAAATTCTGTAAGGGTGTCTAAGTCCTCTCCAGGATAACCACCAGGGCTAGTAATCAGACCGTTTTCACGGTAGTAGTTGTACCAAGATGAAATACCAGCTTCAGCAATGACAACTTCAAGCCCTTCGACACCCGTTGTGGCCAGGGCATTTGACATGGTTCCTAGGTAAGAAAGTCCTGTGGTAGCGACTTTTCCGTTTGTCCAAGTAGCTTTAACACTGCGTTTACAATCACGACTTGTAAAGGCTTGAGCTCGTCCATTGAGCCAATCAATCACTGCTTTATAGGCTTGGACTTGATGATAATCTCCTGTCGTCATAAAACCGTCAGATTGGATGGTACCGATGCCTGACACGTAAATATTAGCAAAACCACGAGCTAGCATGTAGTCGTTAAGCGTATAACTGTTAGGGTAGAGGAAGGTTTCTTCTGACTCTTGAACTTCTTGGACGTCTTGTAACTGATTGTCTGATTTTAAAAGAGTGATGTCTTTGGTCTCAACAGAAATGCTTCCCTTTTCTTTCTTGAGGAGTTCCCCTTCCATTTTATGGGTTAAGCGATCACTTGCAGGCTCATTGACTCCTTGGTGGTAGGGACTTGCAGTCATCATCACAGGTAATTTATGGCTTGTCTTTGGTCGAATGATGGAGACTTTGACCAGATCAACTTGACCGTCCAAATCTGTGTCAACACCAGATTCCACATAAACGACCTCACGAATAAGGTCATGTGTGTCAAAAGTAGCTAGACTTTTACCATTAAAATAATGATAATCATTGGTTACGGGAATCAGGTTTTGGGCAATCAATAGGTCAATCAAGCAGTTTCCAGACTTGGTACGAGTTCCAAGGAGATGGTGGAGGGAAAGTACAGTCTGATCAAAGGGCACTGGGAAGGTGATTTTTTTAGCAAATGTGATAGCATCTATGAAGTCAACATTCGGGACAAACTCTAGCAGTTGAAGAGCAATCATATAAAAACGCGCCTCGGTGAGTTCCTGGTTGGATTGAAAGAAGGTGAGGAGATCCGTTTCAAAGTCCGCAATCATTTCTGAGAGAGCGTAATCAGTATCTCGAAAACGAAGGGATAGGATTTTACGTACAAAGTTTTCAAGATTAGTTCTGAAATTGGCATGGTTTCCGACTTCAAAGCCTAGTGACTGAAGCTCTGTTAAGGCAATATTGGGTTGTGGTGGGATATAACTAAATTGATTATATTTCATAAAAAACCTCATAAAGTAAACGTTTTTATTTTTGGGATTATCTTTACTTTATTCATTATACTTGATAGAATGGTGGTTGTCTAAAAAATTCACTAATTTGAAAGGATTATAAAAAACATGGATGTTACATGGACTGTAAAATATCTTACAGAATTTCTTGGAACAGCTATCCTTATCATTCTCGGTAATGGTGCTGTTGCCAACGTTGAATTAAAAGGAACTAAAGGACATGCTAGTGGTTGGTTGACCATTGCTGTTGGTTACGGGATGGGGGTTATGATCCCAGCTCTTATGTTTGGTAATGTTTCTGGTAACCACATTAACCCAGCTTTCACACTTGGTTTGGCTGTTTCAGGCTACTTCCCATGGGCTCAAGTAGCTCCTTATATTATCGCACAACTTCTTGGTGCCATTGCTGGTCAAGCAGTGGTTGTGGCAGCTTATCGCCCTTATTACCAAGCTACTGAGGCTTCAGGTCCTATTTTGGGTTCTTTTGCAACAATTTCTTCACTAGATACTGAGGTTATTGACACACGTAAAGGAGCACAAATCAATGGCTTTATCAATGAGTTCTTTGGCTCATTTGTTCTTTTCTTTGCAGCTATCTCAATGACGAAAAACTATTTTGGTGCTGAAGTTGCTCAATTTGCTGCCACTCAAGGTTTAGATGCCTCTGATATTACAGCCAAAGTTCAACTTGGTGCTCACCTTAATGCTGGTCAAGCAGTTGCTCACTTGGCGCTTGGTTTCCTTGTAATGGCTCTTGTGGCTAGTCTTGGAGGTCCAACTGGCCCAGGTCTTAACCCTGCGCGTGACTTCGGTCCACGTTTGCTTCACCACTTCTTGCCAAAATCCGTTTTAGGACAACATAAAGGTAGCTCAAGATGGTGGTATGCTTGGGTACCATCTGTCGCACCAATCCTTGCAGCCATTGCTGCAGTAGCACTTTACAAGTTGCTTTATTCTTAAAAATGACTAAAAGATTGGAGAGAACTCACTCGCCAATCTTTTTTATAGCCTTAAAAATCCCTGGTCATGTAAGCTAGGGATTTTTCTGTTTAGTAGTCTTTATAGAGGCTAGATTTTATCGAAGAGCGAATGAGCATGATACCAGTGAACAGCACGATAATAATGACTAGTGTTTTCAGACTGTTGAGATTTAATGATGATAGGAAGGCGACTGCCATGAGAACGCCAGTAACCCCTCCGACTACCATGCCAGCATGACCATCCCAATTGATACGGTCATTCTTCATAAATTGAATGGTCGATCCTAGCATGATCATTGCTGCATCTAGCACCATAACTGGCATTGCGACCGCAGGGCTCAAGCCCATCAGTGAGAAGAAGATGAGCTCGGGAGCGTAATTGCCTAATTCCATAGTCATTAATATACCGATAATAACGTTAAAAAGAATTTCCAAAAGCAACCAAAGGCCACTAAGTCCGTGTGCACTTTCTAGGATATCAGCTCCAGGATTTGTCCACATACGATCAGCGCTAATTAATGCTGCAATAATAAGTAGTGTCCCTAAAATCTTTTGGATTGTTGGTGTGTGCCAATTTTTGGTCAAACGTGGGCCCACCAAAGCTCCGATGAAGGAGGCAGTTGCCATGCTAATCAAGGTGAGCGGTTCAACTTTGACCACTAAGATAAAGCATAGGGATTGGACCAGTACGGGGATAACATGGGCAGCATTCATTGTTCCAGGGAGTATGCTGTTATCTTTGATAAGTTTGGTAGCTTTTAGTAAGGTGGTTGTTGTGGCAAATGAACCAATACCTAGCGTATCGAGCAAATCTGTTGTTAAACCGATGCCAAAGCCTGTCCAAAAGCGTTTGAAGGGATTGATGTGATGTTTTTTGATGTGATGAATTAAGAAGGTTGAGATGACGATAATCGCCATAATAAGCAAACCTTGAATGAAATGTAATAAGAGATAATCTTGCATAGCTATCACTTTACTTGAAAATCCTGAAAATGTAAATCAGGTGGATGAAAATGAAACACTTGCCGATAATTTCTTGTCAAACAGAGAATTTTTGCATACAATAGGTAAGAATGAGGAGGAAATCATGTCATTATTTAAAAATATAACATTCAAATCTCCAGTTATACGTGTGGAAGAAAGAGATTTAAATCTCGCTTTTTTTCAAAAGACACTTGGAATGAAGTTAGTCAGCGAAGAAAATGCACTCGCTTTTCTATCGGGTTATCAGTCTGGTGATATTCGCTTTACCATTGAGGAATCGCCAACCTACCGCACACGTGCGGTTGAAGGCACAAAAAAACTGAATCAAGTGGTCATAAAGGCTGCTGTAGACGACATTGCGCAATTGTTAGCTCGTGGTATTGAAACTAAGCGTATATTTAAAGGTCCAAAAGGATATGCTTTCGAAGCTGTATCTCCTCAAGGGGATGCTATTTTAATCTATGGAGAATCTTCTGTAGAAGAGTTAGAGGAAGTAACGTCTGTAGACCTTGTTGCAGATGAGTCTTTTAAAGGACTGTCAGATTTTGTTGTTGAGGGCATTATGTTAAATGTTACTGATCCAGATGCCAGTCAAGCTTTTTACCAAACGCTTTTTGATGGACAAGTGCCTTTACATCTGCAATTTAAGAAAAGTCAAGGGCCTGATCTCGCTATTGAGCCTCAGGTTACCTGGGATATTGAAATTTTAGAGTGTCAGGTTTCAGAAGACTTTGATCTCGTCGCTTTATATGACAATTTTAATGCTAAGGGATTGGCACCATATATGGATAAGAAGGCCAGTGTGGTTGTGGTTTCTGATCCAAGTAATATTGAAATTTGGTTCACTAAATAAGGCCTATGGATGCTATCCTAAGAAAAATAACACAACAGATTTCAGAAAATCATTACCATGGCGCTAGTTTAGCGATCTATAATCGCGGTCAATGGCAAGAACATTATATTGGAACTATTGACGGAAAAAGGCCTGTTACATCTGATTTAGTTTATGATTTGGCCAGTGTTTCTAAAGTTGTTGGGGTTGCAACCGTGGTTGCTTTTTTATTGGCTCAAGGTGAGTTAGACATTGATAATCCCTTATCCTATTATTACTCAGATTTTTCAAATGAAGAGGCGACCCTTCGCCAACTCTTGACACATACGTCAGGTATCGACCCTTTTATTCCCAATCGAGATCGGTTGACTGCTGATGAATTGAAGACAGCCATCAATCACATTCGCGTCACTGATAAGAAAGACTTTCTTTATACTGATATTAACTTTCTCCTGTTAGGTTTTATGTTAGAAGAGTTTAGTGGTTTATCACTAGACCAATTATTTGAACAGTCTATCTTCGCCCCTTGGCAGATGGACCAGACCAGTTTTGGTCCAAGATTAGGAGCTGTGCCTACTAGCAAAGGTGTGGCCGATGGTCTTGTCCATGATCCTAAAGCAAAGGTATTAAAAGAACATGCGGGGTCTGCCGGGCTCTTTTCAACACTTGAGGACTTGAAGAAATTTCTAGAGCATTATTTAAAAGATGATTTTGCTCAAAATTTGTGGGAGAATTTAAGCCCATCTCTCACTAAAACACGAACTTTGGGTTGGAATTTAGATGGTGATTGGATTGATCATACGGGTTATACTGGGCCCTTCATTATGGCCAACCGTCAAAAGCAACAAGCAGTTATCTTTCTAACCAATCGAACTTATGAAAAGGATGACCGTCCAGAATGGATTGCAAAACGCCAAGAGTTAATGACTGTTATAATTAACACATTAAATCAAGGAGATTAGGGATTTTAAGAAGATACCTAGTTAGAAGTCAGTTTCAGATGAACTGGCTTTTTGATTGACTATAAGTTCAATAACAGAATGCTCAAAAACCCGTCAACCATCAGCTGAGCTGGTGGTTTTCTTACCGATAAAAACTGGCTTGAAGCCCTAACAAAAAACCTTACCCGGAGGGCAAGGTTTTGTAGGATTAAGCTTGGATGGCATCATCCATTGAAAGCACTTCGTGGAAGACACGTTGTGTCAATTCTGTTTTTTGTTCTGGTGTGAGATATTTGGTGTTGACGCAGTATCCAGAGATACGAACGATAACATCCTCACCAGCCATGATTTTATCGTAAACATCGTTAAGGTCCATAACGTTCAAGTTAACGTGTTGACCACCGTTTTCAAAGTAACCATCAAGAACAGTGACCAAGTTTGTGACTTGCTCGTCAAATGTTTTACCTAGCGCGCGTGGTGATACTTGTGTTGTCAATGAGATACCATCAGCAGCGTATGAGAAGTCAAGGCTTGCTAGTGAGTTAAGGTTTTGCAACCAACCACCATTAGCTTTGTTTGATGGGTTAGCACCTGGTGAGAAGAATTCTACTTTAGAAGTATTTACAGTACCATCCTCGTTTAGGAATACACCGCGGTGAACTGGTGAGTTACCTGTTTGTTTAGAGTAGGCAACGTTTGAAGTGATGGTAAGAAGTGATACAGTTGCTTCTGCGTCTTTGTAGAGTTTGTGGCTACGTAGACGAGTTGTGTATGCTTCGATCAACCATTCTGCCAATTCGTTTGAACGAGGGTCGTCTTCACCCCAGCGTGGGAATTCACCGATAGTTTCGTAGTCGTAGATGTAGCCATCTTCGTCACGGATTGGTTTAACAGTAGCGTATTTGATAGCTGATAATGTATCAACTGTGTTGGCAAATCCACAGATACCGAATCCCATGTTAGCACGTTGGTGACTTGGCAAGAAGGCCATTTGAACAGCTTCGTAGTTGTATTTATCAGTCATGTAGTGAATGATATTAAGAGCGTCTACGTAAGTATCTGTTAACCAATCAAGTGATTTTTCAAAGTTAGCTTTAACAGTGTCAAAGTCAAGGACGTCATCTGTAACTGGGTCGATTTCAAATACTTTGTAGTCTTTGTGAACATCATCGTATCCGCCGTTAAGACCTGTAAGAAGCGCTTTAAGAACATTAACGCGAGCACCGAAGTATTGGATGTTGTGGCGTTGTTCTTCATTTTCTGGATCAAGCGGTGATACACAACATGAGATACATGACATTTCACCGTAGCCATCTTTAGCCATTGTTGTTACACCTTCGTATTGGATAGAAGAGTGTTTGTGGCTCATTGCCATACAGTAGCGACGGAAAGCATATGGTAATTTATCTGTCCAAAGAACTGTCAAGTTTGGTTCTGGTGAGTTACCAATGTTATCAAGAGTATTCAAGAAGCGGTAGTCCATCTTAGTAACACGGTGACGACCATCGTTACCCATACCAGCCATTGATGTTGTGATGAAGGTTGGGTCACCTGAGTAAAGAGCATCATAAGCTTTAGTACGACCGAATTTTACAGTGCGAAGTTTAAGCACGAAATCGTCAACGAATTCTTGGATTTCTGATTCGGTGAATGTTCCACGAGCGAGGTCGCGTTCTGCAAAGATATCAAGAACGATTGGTACACGTCCTAGTGAGGTTGCAGCACCGTTAATTACGCGACATACTGCCATGAAGGCGATGTTTACCCATTGGATAGCTTCTTTAACGTTTTCGGCAGGACGACGAACGTCGACACCGTAAAGGTCACCAAGTTTAACTACTTCACCAAGTGCTTGGTATTGAAGGTTGATTTCTTCGCGAAGGCGAATTGATTCTTCGTCAATTTCTGTAATAGCATTCCAGTCGTTAACTTTTTCTTGCATCAAGAAGTCAGCACCGTAAACGGCAAGACGGGCATAAACCCCGATGATACGTCCACGTGAGTATGCATCTGGAAGACCAGTAACAGTGTGGGCGTGACGAGCTCGGCGGATGTTTGATGTGTAAGCGCGGAAGATACCATCGTTTACAGTTGTCACATGTTTAGTGAAGATTTCATGTACTGCTGGATCAGGCTCATAACCATTTTCTTTAAGAGTTGTTTCCGCCATGCGGATACCACCTTTTGGCATGAAGTTGAGTTTGAAGAGTTCATCATTTTGAATACCAAAGATGACTTCATTTTCTTTGTCGATAAATCCAGCAGGAATGTCAGCAATTGAAGTTGGACGCGTATCCATTGGGAAGCGTGTTGCTTCGTATTTTGCTTTGGTATCTTCGATGACTTTTTTGATGTGGAGTGAACGTTCAGTAGGACCAGCTAGGAAGCTTTCGTCACCGTCATAAGGTGTGTAGTTAGCTTGCACGAAACGAGCGACACTTGCTTTTTCTTTCCAGTCAGTTCCTTTAAAGCCTTCCCAAGCTTTTTCAAAAACGTCTGTATTTGTTTTTACAGTTGCCATAAGAAATTCTCCTTCGATTCTAGTAACAAATTTATCTGTTACATTTTACACATAATATTATAACAACCAGAAAGCGATTTCACAAGCATATTTCTTGACAAGGTGATTTTTCTTTTCTAGTACAGATTGTGAAGAACACCTTTAACTGTATTATAAATTTGTAAATTTAGCAGAAATTATCAGAAAAAGGTATAATTTAGAGGTAGAAATGATTGAAGGTAATCTTAGAAAGGATATTTCATGCTGATTTTTCCACTTATCAATGATACCAGTCGAAAGATTATCCATATTGATATGGATGCTTTTTTTGCTGCGGTGGAAGTGCGTGACAATCCTGACTTGAAAGGTAAACCCGTTGTCATCGCCAAAGATCCCAGGGAAACAGGAGGTCGAGGAGTGGTGTCGACCTGCTCCTATGAAGCTAGACAGTTTGGTATTCATTCGGCCATGAGTTCAAAAGAAGCCTATGAACGTTGTCCACAGGCCGTTTTTATATCTGGCAATTATGCCAAATACCGTGAGATTGGCATGCAGGTCAGAGAAATTTTTAAGCGTTATACTGACTTAGTTGAGCCTATGTCTATTGATGAAGCTTATTTGGATGTTACCGACAATAAATTAGGGATAAAGTCGGCGGTCAAGGTTGCCAAGCTGATCCAACATGACATTTGGAAAGAATTGCATTTAACCTGTTCGGCTGGGGTTTCTTACAATAAATTTTTGGCTAAATTAGCTTCAGACTTTCAGAAACCGGCTGGTTTAACATTGATTTTACCAGAGGATGCTCAAAGCTTTTTAGAAGAATTGCCTGTTGACAAATTTCATGGTGTTGGTAAAAAATCTGTGGAAAAGTTACAGGCACTAGGTGTCAAAACAGGTAAAGACTTGCTTGCCTTGTCTGAAATGACCCTGATTGACCATTTTGGTCGCTTTGGTTATGATTTATATCGCAAGGCACGCGGCATCTCGGATTCTCCTGTTAAACCTAATCGTATTCGTAAATCCATTGGGAGTGAGCGAACTTACGGAAAGTTACTTTACAACGAAGAGGACATCAAGGCAGAGCTTTCGAAAAATGCTAGACGGGTTGCTGATACCCTGATAAAAAATGAAAAATTAGGGAAAATTGTTGTTATCAAAGTCAGGTATTCTGATTTCACCACCTTAACGAAACGGCATACGCTTCTAGAGGCCAGTCAGTCTTTTGAGCTTATTGAGCAAGAGGCTCACCGTATTTATGATGAGTTAGATAGCCCACCTTCGGGGATTCGTTTACTTGGCGTCACGGTGACGGGATTATTGGATAAGGCAGTGATCGAAGAACCATTAGTTTAATTAAAAACGGCCATACAGTGAGCCGCGCCTAGAATCTTGTCTTCATTCATGGTGTGCGTTTGTGCTGTATGGTCGTTTTTGTGATTAGTTGGTTAGCTTAGTGCTTGGTATGATTAAGGTAGTCAGCGGTATTTTTGATGGTGGCAAATTCGTCGTTCAGAGCTGCCAGGTTATAGTAATGGCAGTCTCTGGCCTCAATGATCTTGCCGTCAGGGCCTTTTAAAGGAAATGAAGCTGTTGCATCAGAAATCAGAGTCACTTCGAATCCCAAATTAGCAGCCATACGCGTGGTCGTAGAGACACAGTGCGGTAGGGTTAACCCAACAATTGTTAGGTGGCTAATGGCGTTTTGATGGAGATAGTCTTCTAACGTGGTTCCAATGAAGGCGCTGTTAACGGTTTTTTGGAAGAGTGGCTCACTCTTTAGTGGCTCAAATCCTTTTTTAAAGGCTTGGAAGCGACTGCTGTAGAAAAGAGAATCAGGATTGTCAGAGACATGCTGAATGTGGATGATAGGCCGACTATTGCTCCGGAAGTCAGATATGAGCTTTAACATATTGTCTTCTGCTTGGAGGTTGTTGCGTTGTCCCCAATTGACATGGTCAAAGGCTTCTTGGACATCAATGATGAGTAGGGCTTCTTGTGTCATTTGTTGGTCTCCTGTTTCTTAAAAAAGAGGGCAAAGTCAGCTTCTTCAAGACCGATCATCGGATCTATGGTTAAGAGGTTAGCTGCTGTTAAGCGATAGTGGTTCGGGTTATCAAGAGGGTTATGAACAGACTTATCAACAGCTTGTTCATAAGTTCCAGAAGTGGTTGATATCTCAGTATTGTCAATGGTTTTCCCATTCTTTGTTGGATGATTTATGCTTGTTTTATCCTCAGAATTGGAGGTGTTTGGGGAAGGGTTTGTGGATAACTTGTGCACAGAAGAATCGGATGCTTCTGTAAAACGTGGAATAAGCCAAGTTTGGCGCTGTGCACCTTGTGTTTGCGTAGCCTTATCGAAAGCGGCTGCTTCACCTAATAAGATCAACTTACTTTTTGAGCGCGTGATCGCTGTATAGAGGAGGTTGCGTTGCAACATGCGTCCGCTTTGTCTAGTCAATGGTAAAATCACAACCTGAAATTCGCTACCTTGTGATTTGTGGATAGACATGGCATAGGCCAGTGTAATTTTTGCCCATTCATTGCGCGGATAGATAACTTCATTACCGTCAAATTGAATAGTGATTTCATCCTGCTTACTGTCTGTGTATTTGGCAGGCAATAAGTCTGTGATATAACCAATATCCCCGTTGAACACATTATGTTCAGAATCGTTGATTAAGTGGATAACCTTATCCCCTTGGCGAAATGAGTGGTTGTTGTGGGGAAATTCTAGTCGATCTTCCAAGGGATTGAGAAGATTTTGCAAAAGAGTGTTAAGGTTATCGATGCCGGCTTCGCCTTTATACATAGGGGCGAGGATCTGAATTTCACTAGGATCAATGCCACTTCTAAGAGCTGAGCTAACAATTTTTTGCACCATTTGTGGAATGTGGAAAGCTTGGGCTTCAAAAAAAGAGCGGTCAGCTTTTTTGTCTGTGAAGTCTGTTGGAAGCTGTCCTTGTCGTATCTGGCTTGCTAAAGTGACGATAGTAGAGTCGTCTGACTGTCGGAAAATTTTTTCTAGACGAACATGGGGCATATCCGGAACCTTTAAGAGATCGGCTAGGACTTGTCCTGGTCCCACGGATGGGAGTTGATCACTGTCTCCGACGATAATTAGCTGACTCCGTGAGGAAATGGCACTAAAGAGTTGATTGGCTAGCCAAGTATCAACCATTGAAAATTCATCAACGATGATAAGATCAGCATCCAAATAGTCATCGAGTGCTTGGTAGTCATCGCCGTCGCCTGTCAAGCCAAGGTGCCGATGGATGGTGGCGCTGGGAAGGCCAGTCAGTTCATTCATGCGACGGGCTGCGCGACCTGTTGGCGCTGCTAAGATGATGGGTGGTTGATTTTGCTGAATGTTCACATCGTGTAACTGAGCATAGGCTTCGATAATACCGTTAATAACGGTCGTCTTACCAGTTCCTGGACCGCCTGTTAGGATAAAGAGACGATTGGTGAGTGCTTTTTGAACAGCCTCTTTTTGCACCTGATCATAGGTTAGACCGAGTTGTTTTTCGACGTGGTCGATCACTTCTGTCAACTGTTTCTGTGAAAAATCAAGGGATTCGTTATTGGTAGAAAGCCGATGTAAGTTTTTTTGGATACCTTCCTCAGCATAGTAAAGGATATTGTCAAAAACTTTGGTATCAATAGTTTGGATCCGGCTTTCATTAGCCAGTTGAGTGAGCTCTGCAGCAACAAGGCTTGGTTCCAATGCCACCTGTCGGCTAGATTCCAGGAGATCAAGTGTTCTAGCTAACAAGTCACGCGCTTCCAAATAGGTATTACCTGTTTGCATAGCTGATTCGGCTAGAGTGTGGATTAGGCCGGCTTGATAACGCTCAGGGGCATCAGCGGTGATTCCGATGTGCTCTGCCACCTGATCGGCGATTTTAAACCCGACACCTTGGATATCTTCGACTAGTTGATAGGGATTGGCTTCGATAGTTGCCAAACTCTGATCTTGATAATGGTTAAAAACCTGTAAGGTGATCTTTGATGGTAGGCCGTACTGGGCTAGTTTTGCCAAGACTTGCTCAGTACCATAATTGGCTTTTAATTTGGCAATAAAGTTTTCACGATTGCTTTTAGAAAGAACTGTGATAGTTGCTAGTTTATCTGGGCTTTCAAGGATAGCATCGATAGGGTCCTCGCCATAGAGGCTAACGATTTTTTCGGCTGTTTTTCGGCCAATGCCTTTGAAGTGATCACTTGAAAAATATTTAATCAATCCGGAAGCTGTTGGTTTAGCTCTTTCATAACGTTCCGCTTTGAGCTGCTGTCCATATTTAGGGTGCTGGATGAGTTCTCCCCAAAAGGTATAACTTTCCCCTTCAACGAGCTCACCGATGGTTCCAGTGATGATGATTTCAAAATCATCGAAGTCACTATCAGTATCATCGATTTCAAGTAGGAGAATTTTAAAGAAATTATGGGCATTTTCAAAAATAACACGGTCAACAATACCAGAAAAATAAGTTGTCATAACTTTTCCCTTGAACGAAAAGGAGCTGGCAAATTTTCAGCTCCTTGGTAATACATTATTTTATGCAGATCTTGCGCCTCATTTAGTCCACTGTGCCGGTCTTGGTTAATGGCCAATAACGGAACTTCACTTCGCCAACCAAGTTGTCTTTAGTAAAGGTTCCTACGGCGCGACTGTCCTTGGAAACAATACGATCATCACCCAGGAGATAATAGTGTCCTTCAGGAACGGTTACTTCAAACGTGGCTTGGCCAGAGCTGTCTTGGGTGAAAGCTTTGCTAGCCTTTGCTAAGGATTGGAAGTAAGGGTTGAAATCATAAGTGGCTTGGAGCTTGTCATCTTGATAACGTTTGAGGTAGTCATCTAAGTAAGATTCGTTCACTTCACGGCCGTTAACCCTCAGGGTATCCTTGTCGTAAGAAATAGTGTCTCCCGGCATGCCAATAACACGTTTGACAATTTGTTTTTGCTCGCCGTTTTCTTCTTCGTCAGCGACGACGATGTCAAAGCGTTCGATTTTAGCGGTTTTGATAACGATGAGACGCTCCTTGTCTGATAAGGTTGGATCCATGGAATGCCCATCCACAGTCACAGGGAACCAGATCAACCACCGGCTAAGGAGAAAAATGGTAATGAAGAGGAGGAACAATCCCCATTCTTTAATAAAACGTTTCATGTCTAGGATTCCTTTATTTGTTTAGTAAGGCTTGTGCTTTTTGAGTGTTAGCAAAGTGTAGTTTAGCAGTATGTGCCAACCCCTTCATGCCATAAGCTGCCAAGAGTTGACTTGCTACTTTATCGGATTTGTTTGATGCACCACTCGGTAGTTGGAAGCCGACGTCTTCACCCAGATGTTTGAGGTTTTCTAAGAACATAGCCCTGGCAATGATAGAGGATACTGCTACAGCTAGGTATTTGCCTTCAGCTTTCTCCTCGAGAGTAACTGCTTGTGTGACTTGGTTGGCTTCTTTGGTAACGTATTTTTGATAATTGTTAGGCGATGTAAAGGCATCGATAACGATTTTATCTGCTTGGACTCCTTTTTGAAGAAGTAGATAAATCGCCTGATTGTGTAAGGCTACCTTAACCGAAACGGCGTTGTGTTTTAAGCCTTTTCCAACAACCTGATTGTACTTTTGTGGCGTCAATAGTAAGGCTTGATGAGGGATTTTTTTTTCTAGAAGAGGAGCGATGGCTTGAATTTTTTGGTCTGTCATGCGTTTGGAGTCATCCACACCTAGTGATTTTAAAAAAGCATGATCATCAGGTGTTACGAAGCTTGCAACGACAGCGATACCACCAAAATAAGAGCCGTTTCCTACCTCATCAGTTCCAATCATAGGGAAGTCTTGTCCGGATTTGAGGGAGGTGCTAGATGAGCTGTCTTTAGAAGAATCTGTATTTAATTCAAGATATTTTGCTAGAGAATTGGCACCTTTACCTTGTATCACTAGTTTGCCTGAAGTATAGGCAAGAAAAGTAGCATCCATATATTTTGCAGAAAAAGTGACATAAGGATTGTTATTGCTGGTTTGGTAGGGGCTTAAGCGTTGAGTGAGATCTTGGATAAGTGTTTTGGATAATTGGAAAACCAAAGTATTCATAGCAATCATTTTACCATATCCCCTATAAAAAAGGGCAAAAGAAAAGAAGATTTTTCAATCTTCTTAAGAGAAATGACTTTAGTCTACATGATTTGTTTGGCTTTTATTTAACCAACCATAAGCAATGCCGATGAACAGTCCTCCGCCTATCCAATTACCAAAAAAGACGACAGTCCATTGACGCAAAATATTTAGGAGGGTAAATCCTTCGATGTGTTTAACTGAACTAAAGCCAGCTAACATAAAAGAGGCGAAATTTGCGATTAGGTGTTCGTTTATCAAAAAGACAAACATAAAGATAGCTGATATGGCTATAAAAAACTTGGCAGATTCTTCTTTTAATAGCATATAGCCTAGGATAGCGATATTAACAAACATATTAGCAGTAATACCTTCGATAAAGTTCATCCAATCGGTTTTGGCTAGTTTAATTTGGACAGCGTTGATAACGAAAGATTTATCCGTTAGCAGGCTATAGGAGAAGGATTGATTAAAAAGCCAAGCCATAAAGATAGCGCCAATCAGATTGAAAAAGGTGCAATAGAGTAAAATGATCGTCGTCTTTTTCCAGGAAATAGCCTTATAGTAAGATCCAGTTGTTAGATACATCATATTGGAAGTAGCTAGTTCGCCATTAAAAATTAAAACATAGACTAGACCAATAGCAAAGATAAAGGTAAAAACAAAACGAGCTAGAGCTGGGAACTGACTTGAAATAACGTCCGCTCCAATGATACCGACAGCTGTTGACATGGTTAAAAAGGCTCCTGCAAACAGTGATCGTAGGGCATAGCGTCCCAAACTTTCATCGAAAAGTGCTTGCTTTTTGGCGCAAGCTGCTAAAACTTTTTCTTGAAATAATGACATATAAAATCTCCCTTTGTGATAAAGTGAACATACTTTTAAAGCGAAAAAACAGGAGGGAAAACCTCCCGTTCTTAAATGACTTAATGTTCTGAAGCACCTGAAACGGCGTCAGCTTCAACAGCGGCAGGAGTAGCATCATGGCTTCCTGCATCGGAAGCTCCTGAAGTAGCGTCAGTAGCAGGGGCTGGATGACCAGCAGGAGCTTTTCCTCCAGCTAGGTGTTGTCCAGTTGCTTCAAGATACCAATCTAACCAAGGCTTAAAGTTAAAGATGATTTCATTAATACCAGCATAGGAACCATCTGGATAGTACATGGCTTGATAATTGTGGGTATTAATAATTTCTGGTGGTGTTCCAGGGACGATTGTACGAACGTATTCTTCGTTTCCGTTGCGTAGGCTTCCAACCACCCACTCAACATTCTTCATCCGTGCAGGAGGTAGTGTGCCGTGGACAGTTGCTAAACGGTTACCAACTTGTTCACGAACCCGTTTACCAAGCATGGTTGAAGCTTCTTGGTGTTGGTTGTTGTAGTAAAGGAACTGGTTGTTGTCATCTGCATAAGTTAATTCAAAAGGCATGGCATTGAGGAACATGTTTAATTGATTAACTGTCAAAAGGCCGTTATCCAATTTCACATAAGTATCGCCTTCGACAGCATTGACTTGCTTAGCAGCCTTGTCTAACCAGTCAGGATCATCAGGGTCAATCCCTTGGACAGTTGTTTTAATGGGTTTCGTAACGTAAAGATCCTCGGGTTCAATGGGTTTTGGTTTTTGCAATTGTTTAACAACTCCTACATATTTGATGAAATTATCCAAACAAGACCCTAGGAAATCGATAGTTCCTTGGTTGATAAGGTCACCATTGTCATCAAAGGCTTCCTTTGCTTTTCCTAGTAAGAATTCGTTACCGGGAAGGGCATAGGCATTCACGCCGGGAGCTTCTAAGATTTTGCGGAGATGTACTTGTGCCCGAGAGGTTCCTTGATCATAGTATGAGGCCCCGACGATCATAATAGGTTTGTTCTCAAAGGGATGCAAATCACCAAAAGATAGCCACTCCAAGGTGCTCTTAAGGGCAGGAGTGATGGTGTGGTTGTGTTCGGGTGTTGCGATAATAACACCATCAGCACGTGTGATTTTATTATAAAGGTAACGGAGTGCAAAGTTTTCAGACTGGTCTTCGTCTTGATTGAACATGGGCACATCTTTGATCTCAAGAACTTCAAGTTCAAATTTTACTTTAAAGTGACGTTGGATGAATTGCAAAAGCATACGGTTGTATGATTGGTCTGCATTCGATCCGACTATTCCTACAAATTTCATAGTGATTTCCTCCCGCTTAGCTTAGGCTTTCCCAGTCAAAATTTTCTGCTTCTTTTTGCAACAATGATTTGGCGCTTGATAGTTTTCCAGTGATTTTTACAAATAGACGGAAATCATCGAAGATAGCATCCAATTTTTGGATAGTATCTAAATCAAAGAGATTACCTTCATTGTCAAAAGCTTGTAATGAATGTGAAAGAAGGAATTCATCTGGGAGAACGTTAGCTTTCAACTCAGGAGCATTAAGAATTTGACGCAGTTGCAATTGTGCGCGTGATGAACCAAGGGTTCCATAAGAGGCACCAGTGATCATAACAGGTTTGTTAAGAAGCGGAAAGATTCCATATGATAACCAAGCCAAAGCATTCATTAAGACAGCTGGGATTGAGTGGTCGTACTCTGGTGTTCCGATGATAACCCCATCAGCATCCTCGATTTTTTGAGCGATGTCAAGAACGCTATCGGGCACTTTTTTATCAGAAGGCTTGTTAAACGTTGGCAAATCTTTGATCTCGATTAACTCGATATCAGCTTTGTCGGCAAAATGTTTTTGGAGGTATTGCAATAGTTTGCGATTGGTAGATTTGGCAGAGTTTGTTCCCACCAGTCCGATTAATTTCATAGTTATCTCCTTATTGTGATTATCTGAGATAGAATAACAGTTCATAATCTAATGATAGCGTTTTAATAAGCAACTGTCAATCTATTTCGTAAGGTTTTGTAAATGTCAAACATTATGCTTGTGTGCTTACGCACAAAATATCTGTGGCATCCTGGAGAAAGTTTTGTTAGAATGACAATTATGAGAAAAAGCATTTATATATTAGCAGGTATTCTAAGTTTAGTGATTGGTGTGGTCGGTATTGTCCTTCCGATTGTACCGACGACTCCTTTGTTGCTTTTATCAGGGGTCTGTTTTGCCAAAAGTTCACACAAGATGGAACAGCGACTTCGTCAAAGCAAATTGTATCAATTTTACGTAGCTGATTATGCCGAAACCAAGACTATTGCGAAAGAACGCAAGAAAAAAATTATTTGGCAAATCTATCTTCTGATGGGGATTTCCATCTATTTTGCTCCCTTAATGGTGGTCAAAATCATGTTATTAGGCTTAACCTTTTTTATCACCTACTATCTTTTTAAAGTCATTCCGGATAAATAATGGAAGAAGAGAAAAACATTCGCCATTCCAGAAGACATCAAAGTAGAAGATTAAATCCAGTTATCCATTTGCAGCTCGGTTAGTTTACTAACTGGGCTTTTTTTGCTTTTATTTTTCGAATATTTTATAATGAAGAATGAATTTTTTAAGGATAAGGAAGAGAAAATGACTAAAGTACGTGGATTTGAATTGATTACAGCTTTTGAGGGGCAAGAAGACCTCCTTCCCAAACGGGAAACAACTCATGCAGCAGGTTATGATTTAAAAGTGGCCCAAGAGTTGACAATCGCTCCGGGTGAGATTAAGCTGGTACCAACAGGTGTCAAAGCCTATATGCAAGACGGCGAAGTGCTTTATCTCTACGACCGATCTTCCAACCCTCGTAAAAAGGGATTGGTTTTAATTAACTCTGTCGGTGTCATTGATGGGGACTACTATAACAATCCTAATAACGAAGGGCATATTTTTGCACAAATGCAAAACATTTCAGATCAAGTAGTGCATTTAGAAAAAGGCGACCGCATTGTTCAAGGTGTTTTTGTCCCCTTTTTGGTGGCAGATGGTGACGAAGCAGATGGTGTGCGTACAGGTGGCTTTGGAAGTACTGGAAAATAGGCAAGGAGGCTTATTATCGCTAAGAAGAAATCGAGTTTTGTCTGCCAAGAGTGCGGCTATAACTCCCCCAAATACCTAGGACGCTGTCCCAATTGCTCTGCCTGGTCTTCTTTTGTCGAAGAAGTCGATGTGCAAGAGGTTAAAAATGCCCGTGTCAGTTTGACGGGTGAAAAGACACGCCCAACCAAACTAAAAGATGTTGATTCTATCAACTATACCCGTACTAAAACAGATATGGACGAATTTAACCGAGTGCTTGGTGGCGGTGTTGTCCCTGGAAGTCTGGTCTTAATCGGTGGTGATCCCGGTATTGGGAAGTCAACGCTACTCCTCCAAGTATCAACACAACTTGCCAATCGTGGAACAGTGCTCTATGTTTCTGGGGAAGAATCAGCAGAGCAGATAAAACTCCGCAGTGAGCGACTAGGTGATATTGATAATGAATTTTACCTTTATGCTGAGACCAACATGCAGAATATCCGGGCTGAGATTGAAAAAATTAAGCCAGATTTTCTGATTATCGACTCTATCCAAACCATCATGAGTCCTGAGGTTTCAAGTGTGCAAGGTTCGGTATCTCAAGTCCGTGAAGTGACCGCAGAGCTTATGAATCTAGCCAAAACCAACAATATTGCTACCTTTATCGTTGGTCATGTGACCAAGGAGGGTACCTTGGCTGGACCTCGGATGCTGGAGCATATGGTGGATACAGTGCTATATTTTGAAGGGGAGCGTCATCATACCTTCCGTATCCTTCGTGCCGTTAAAAATCGCTTTGGCTCCACCAATGAAATTGGGATTTTTGAGATGCAGTCAGGCGGTCTAGTTGAAGTCTTAAACCCTAGTCAGGTCTTTCTAGAAGAGCGTCTAGACGGAGCGACAGGATCGGCGATTGTCGTTACCATGGAAGGGACGCGTCCTATTCTGGCAGAGGTGCAGGCCCTTGTAACGCCAACTGTTTTTGGCAATGCTAAACGCACGACCACGGGGTTAGACTTTAATCGGGTCAGCTTGATTATGGCGGTCCTTGAAAAACGTTGCGGTTTGTTACTACAGAACCAAGATGCTTACCTCAAGTCAGCAGGTGGCGTAAAACTGGATGAGCCAGCTATCGACCTTGCTGTTGCAGTAGCCATTGCCTCAAGTTACAAGGAAAAACCGACCAATCCACAAGAATCCTTTATCGGCGAAATTGGCTTAACAGGGGAAATTCGTCGGGTAACTCGTATCGAACAACGTATCAACGAAGCTGCTAAGTTGGGCTTTACTAAAATTTACGCCCCCAAAAACTCCCTTCAAGGCATTGATATTCCGAATAATATCCAAGTTATCGGTGTCTCAACGGTAGGGGAAGTCTTGAAGAAAGTATTTGCTTAAGATTATCATTTAGAGACAGGTCCTTTGGCCTGTTTTTTATCTATTCCATGCTATAATAGTTTTATGAAAGAAAAATACAGAGAACAAGAACAAAATGATATGGTTTACGGTGTCCATGCGGTCACTGAAAGCCTCGAAGCCAACACTGGTAATAAACTTTATATCCAAGATGACCTTAAAGGGAAAAATGTCGATAAAATCAAGGCGCTTGCAGCAGAAAAAAAGGTTTCTATTTCTTGGACACCAAAGAAAAGTTTGTCTGAGATGACAGATGGTGCGGTGCACCAAGGATTTGTCCTTCGTGTATCAGCCTTTGCTTATGCTGCGTTGGATGATATTCTCAAAAAAGCAGAAGGTGAAGAGAATCCTTTGATTTTGATTTTGGATGGCTTGATGGATCCTCATAACTTTGGCTCTATCTTGCGAACAGCGGATGCGACCAAGGTAGCAGGGATTATTATTCCCAAACACCGTGCTGTCGGTGTGACGCCAGTCGTTGCCAAAACCTCTACTGGTGCGGTTCAACATGTCCCGATTGCCCGTGTGACCAACCTTAGCCAAACCCTGGATAAGCTCAAGGAAGTTGGTTTCTGGATTTTTGGAACAGATATGAATGGTACCCCATCCCACAAATGGAATACTAGCGGCAAGCTTGCCTTGATTATCGGAAATGAAGGTAAAGGGATTTCCCAAAACATTAAAAAACAAGTGGACGAAATGATCACCATCCCCATGGATGGGCATGTACAAAGTCTGAATGCCAGTGTGGCGGCAGCAGTGCTCATGTACGAGGTTTTCCGTAACAAGATTTAAGCGAGAAAAGGAGAAAGGGATGGTAAAAAAACGTATTCTCCTCGTTGATGGCTATAACATGATTGCCTTTTGGCAGGAGACACGACAGCTCTTTAAGAAAAATCAGTTAGACGATGCTCGTAATGTGCTATTGCGCAAACTTAATAATTACGCTAACTTTGAACATCTGGATATTATTTGTGTCTTTGATGCGCAGTTTGTGCCGGGTAGCCGTCAGCGTTACGACCAGTATCGGGTTGAAGTTATTTTCACGGAAGAAGATGAGACGGCAGATAGCTACATCGAGCGCTTAGCAGCTGAACTTAATGATCCTTTACACCTTGTTGAGGTGGCAACTAGTGACCTGAATGAGCAGTGGACGGTCTTTTCACAAGGGGCACTTCGGGTGCCGGCGCGTGAGTTAGAGGAGCGGGTTAATACGGTAAAATCCGATTTGGATAAGATGTCGCAAAGTATTAGCATGAAGAAACCGAGATTACCGCATATTTCTGATGATCAAATTCAAAAATTAAAAGAATTGATGCATTCAATTGATTGATGAGCTCGCCAAGTGCGAGTTTTTTTGATACAATAGCCAATAATTGTTTGATGTTCAAATTAATGGAGGCTGACATGACTTTTAAATTGCTGACAGATTCAACTGCAGATCTTAATGAAAATTGGGCTAAAGACCATGATGTGACTATTCTGGGTTTAACGATTACACTTAATGAGAAGACCTATGAAACAGTTGGAGCTGATCGGTTAACATCAGAAGCTTTACTGACAGCTATGAAAGATGGTGGAAAACCAACGACAAGTCAAATTAATGTTGGTGCTTTTGAAGCTTATTTTCAGAAAGAAGTTGAAGCTGGCAATGATATTTTATACATGGCTTTTTCATCTGTATTGTCAGGAACCTATCAGTCTGCAGTGATAGCGCGTGAGATGATTTTAGAAGATTATCCTCAAGCTCGTATCGAGATTGTCGACACCTTAGCCGCGGCAGGTGGTGAAGGCTTTTTAGTCATGTTGGCTGCTGAAAAGCGTGATCAAGGTTTATCACTAGACCAGGTTGCTAGCGAAATGAAGTCCCTTTGCCCCTATCTATACAGCCATTTTCTAGTAGATGATCTTTACCATTTGATGCGGGGAGGCCGCCTTTCTAAAAGTTCTGCGATCGTTGGTAGTCTGGTTAGTATCAAGCCTCTGTTGTGGATTGATAGTCAAGGGAAATTAGCACCCCTAAGCAAAGTCAGAGGTCGCAAAAAAGGCATCAGGGAAATGATTGAGAAATCAGTTCAAGATTTAAATTTTGGGACGGTTGTGGTTGCTCATGCGAATGACTCGGTGGCAGCTCAAGAGATTGAGGAGAAACTGTTGGAAAAAGATGGTGTTAAGCGTGTGCTCCAATTACCTTTAGGTCCAGTTATTTCAGCACATGTTGGACCTGGTACTTTAGCTGTTTTCTCAATTGGAAAAACACCGAGATGATTTGGAAATAAAAAGAAAAAACACTTGACTTTAGCGAGTGTTTTTTGATATGATATTAGACGGTATTGTTTACCCCATTTGAAAGGCCCCGGAACCTTCCAAATACCTTTGCGTGGGACGGAACACCCACCACATTTGTAAACAAAAACGAATTCGTTAATAGGAGAAATCATGAACAAAACAACTTTCATGGCTAAACCAGGCCAAGTTGAACGCAAATGGTACGTTGTTGACGCAACAGATGTGCCACTTGGACGACTTTCTGCAGTAGTTGCTAGCGTACTTCGCGGAAAAAACAAACCAACTTTCACACCACACACTGATACAGGTGACTTTGTGATTGTTATCAATGCTGAAAAAGTTAAATTAACTGGTAAAAAAGCAACTGATAAAATCTACTACACTCACTCAATGTATCCAGGTGGTCTGAAACAAATCTCTGCTGGTGAACTTCGTTCTAAAAACGCTGTGCGTTTAATCGAAAAATCAGTTAAAGGTATGCTTCCACACAATACTCTTGGACGCGCACAAGGTATGAAATTGAAAGTCTTCACAGGATCTGAGCACACACACGCTGCTCAACAACCAGAAGTACTTGATATCTCAGGACTTATCTAATCTAAGAGGAAAGGAGCAACATAAACATGGCACAAGCACAATATGCAGGTACTGGTCGTCGTAAAAACGCGGTTGCACGCGTTCGTTTGGTACCAGGTACTGGTAAAATCACAGTTAATCAAAAGGATGTAGAAGAGTACATCCCACATGCAGACCTACGTCTTGTTATCAACCAACCATTCGCAGTGACTTCAACTGAAGGTTCATACGACGTTTTCGTTAACGTTAATGGTGGTGGATACGGTGGTCAATCAGGTGCGATCCGTCACGGTATTGCACGTGCGCTTCTTCAAGTAGACCCAGATTTCCGCGATTCATTGAAACGCGCTGGCCTTCTTACACGTGACGCACGTATGGTTGAACGTAAAAAACCAGGTCTTAAGAAAGCTCGTAAAGCAAGTCAGTTCTCAAAACGTTAAGAATTGCTTTACATCAACGATTACAAGCATTTTGCAAGTCTCTTGCAAGGTGCTTTTTTTGTCGTTTTTTGCTTTTGATACCTTTTTTGATACCGTGTTAGAAAAACTTCTACATCTTTTTTGATTGTTATTTTGCCTTGAGATAGTCCGCAAATTGTTTGATGGACCTATCTTCTCCGTTAACTGTTGAATGACTGTAGGTGTCTAAAGTCATTTGACTACTGGCATGACCTAGCCTTTTGGCTGTGTTGACTGGGTCAACTCCAATTTCAATCATCAAGGTAGCATGAGTATGTCTAAAACCATGAGGACTGATTTTCCTTAACCCGTGTTTTCTGATAAGCCGTGATAGGACGTTGTTGATATAGTCTGCATGTAGTGGCTCAATAGAACCTGACCGTGTACAATAAGTGAAGATAAAATCTTGCTCGATAGAAAGAGGTGCAATTGCTAGTTGTGCCTTTTCTTTTTGGCTGATGGATTTCCATTCTTGCAGAATGGAAACCGTCTCCTGGTCTAGTTTTATCTTGCGAACCGAAAAATCGTTTTTAGTGCCTTTTTCGACTGCATGACCGTCTAATCGTCCTAAACTCTTGCTTATACTCAAAGCCTGGCTCTGAAAGTCCATATCAGCCCATTTAAGGGCGTATAGCTCCCCTTTTCTTAATCCACTATAGGCAAGCAGTCTAAAGAGCGTATAGTGCTTATATGGCTCTTCCTGAAGGACAATGGCTAGGAAGTCCTGGAGTTCCTGAACAGTCCAATAGTTTTCTATTCGTTGTTTCTTTCGCTTTGGCATGATAATTTCTGCCATAGGATTATGCTTAAGCAATTTCATTTTAATCGCAAAGTCAAAGACTTTCCCAGTATAAGACTTGATTTGCTTGATATTCTTAAAAGTCTTTGCTTTTTCTGTGATGAAGTTCTGGCAGTCTAAAGGGGAGATTTTGCTTATAGACAACTCTCCCATGACTGGCAGAATGTGAAGTCTAAACATATCAAGGGTACGTGAAGCAGTAGTTGGCTCTACCGTATCTTGATAGGCTTGATACCATTTCTCGAACACCTCTTGATAAGACTTCTGAGAAGGCTTGATAAATTCTTCTAGCTTTCCTGAAGCCTTAAGATAGATGAGCCTAGCTTCGTAGTCTTTGGCTTCCTTTCGAGTACGAAAGCCACGTTTGATATGGTCTGAACGTTGACCGTCTCTAGTCATATAGATTTTGACAAAATACAAATAGCCATTTTTGGCTTTTTTGCTTGGGTATTTGTGAATGGACATTGTCATTTCTCCTTTATTTTTCTAAGGTTTCGGCACTTATAAAATAACGAAAATGACTAATTGTTGATTCTATTTCTTACGCTTTCTGGCTTCTTGTTGTTCTTTGTATTCGTCTGAGTTCTCCCATGCTTTCCAGACGTAGTGATAAGGGGAGTCTTTGCTTCCTGACGTATTGATGAGGTAAGGTAGTAACTCATCTTCTTTATCTGCTATAAATTGCTTAACAGCTTTGACCAATACAGGATTAAAGTTATTTTTACTTGCTATAAAATCAATATAGTTAGCAAGTTCATCAGATTGATTTATTTCCTTGAGTATGACAGCAAGCTCGTCTTTAAAAGGTGTCCATTCATCAATGTTTTCACTGACCAGAGTTCCTTTAGTTAGCTTCATTTTGAAATGTTCCCAGAATGATTCATTGCCTGGGTTTCTAAGAGTTGGCTTATCATCAAGCCCTAGTAAGTAAGGTACAGAGACGTTGAAATAGTCAGCCAAGATTTTGGCATTCTTTTTTTTAGGTGTCCTAATTCCCTGATTATAACCCGAAAGAGTAGGATAGGCTATCCCAGTATCTTTACTAATCTGAGTTAGCTTCTTTCCACTCTTTTTAACTAATTCTTCAATTATGTTCATAATTTCCCCTCTTGAGTTTTTGGTTAAAACTAAATATATTTTAACACAAATAATTCAAAAAGAATAAAAACACTTGACTTAAATTCAAAAAGAATTTATAATCAACTCAAATAATTCAAAAGGAATTATTTTGTTTCGGCGCTTATAAAATAACAAAAAGGAGAATTTCTATATGACAGAAGAATTTATTTTACAGCTACCAAAACGAAAAGAAAAAGAGCTATTAGCCCGTTACGATACTATGGTTCAAAAGGCAATAGAAAAAGCCTTTGAAGATAAGGAGCTTTATAAACCAATGGTTCGTATGTCTGGCTTGTGTCAATGGTTAGATGTTTCCACGACCACTGTGATCAAATGGCAGAAGGAAGGCATGCCTCACATGGTGATTGATGGTGTAACCTTGTACGATAAACGCAAGGTCGCTCAATGGCTACAACAATTTGAGAGGTAAACAGAATGATTGATTATGAAAATGATTATTATCTAGTACCTAAGGTTTTCTATACGAGTCCTGATTATTTGGGATTACCTTTTAAAGCAAAGCTAACCTATGCAATCTTACGTGATGAGCAGCGTAAGGCAGCAGAAAAAGGTCAATTTGATGAAAATGGAGATGTGTTTTTGGCTTTTTCAAATCGAGAATTAGGAACTAAGTTACAAATGAGCAAACCTACTTTTGTAGGTATTAGAGATATTCTTGAAGAATATGGTTTATTGGAGACAGAAATTATGGTGTCGCAAGTTACAGGGTGCTTGCCAACAAGAATTTATGTCAAGGAGATTTAAACATGCTAAAGCTATATTTTGATAATAATGCTGTCAGACGTCATAGTATTGAGCAATGGTTATTTAGTCATAATATCTCATTTCAGAGTTATGTCATTGATGATTTAACGCAAACTGATTTGTTTCGGTTTTTTACAAAGACAAAGGACTGTTTCAGCTTTCTCAAACGCACAAGTTGGCGCTATAAACTGGATAATCAAACAACTATAAAAAGCTTTATAGCTATGATTTTATCAGACAAGAAGAAATATTTAGAGTTCCCGTTGCTAGAAACAGATACAGATGTTTTGAGTAATGTTTTGGTAGATGATTTAGGTCGGTTTCTGCCACGAGAGCAGAAGGAACATGAGAGACGAGCACTTCTTAGGAAAGCTAATGAAATTTCTCTAGGTCGTATTTTCTGGGATAACGTTGCCTTTTATCGTTCTAAAACTAATATAAGGTATCTGGCTTTGTATCAGAACATCTTTAATCTCACGCATACCGTAGAAACAACAACTATAGATTTCAATAGATTCTGCACCAGGTTAAAGGAATATCGTAATTCCTATCTTCTTCCTCCTGAAAATTGGATTGAAGCTATTGCTGATATTTTTGAAATTGATGTTGATGAACTCTTTCAAGAAAAAATACAGAAATATTTGCTACCAAGATAGTTTAAAATCTATATGAAAACAGTGTTGAAAATATTTTAAAAAAAGAAATTTGAGGCTATGTTTTTAGGTGCTACGAAATTTTTATATTCGGGCGCCTCTAACAGCCCGCTAACAGCCCGCTATGTTCCCATTTCGTGGGATTTCGCTACACCCGTTTTTTGGCAAGTTTGGCTGGAGCAAAATGAAAATGGTTCGACTCCGAAGGGGTCGGCTCGGGGTTGCTCCCCCGAGAATGTCATTTTACGTAGGCCTTTGCGCAGACAAAAAAATCGGCGCCGATAGGCGACCGCCGACAAGAAAGGAGGTTTGCTTGAAATTAAAAGTCAGCTTAGACAATATCACTATGACAGCCTATATCAAATCTAAAAAATATTTAGCTATGAAACAACTCATAGAAACGCATTTAGCTATTACTGTTCAAACTGCTATGACTGATATGTTTAGAGCTACCACTGGGGATGGATCCCACGTTGTACTCCATATGAATTATGACAAACAAAAAGGACAAGACCGTAAGGCTCGTCCATTTCGCTTGGAGTTTAATCCCAATAAACTCCGTTTGGTTGATAGTGAAATTATAGATACTATTATACCATTTCTTGAAGACATTTCAATATCACGTGCTGATTTAGCTTTTGATTTATTTGGGGTTGATTGTAGTGAGTTTGTTCTCGAAAAAAAGGGGAGACCAACCGCAACTAAGGAATTCCGTTCTAGTACTGGAATGTTAGAAACAAAATATCTAGGTGCTCCACGTTCTGAAAAACAAGTTAGGCTATATAACAAGAAAAAGGAGCAACTACAAAATGGTACTGATAAAGATAAAGAGTTTGCTAGTCAATTTAACCACTGGTGGCGCTTAGAATTTCAGTTACGTAGTCGCTCGGTTAATGATATATTTGAAGTTCTCAACACCGTTATTTTTAAACCATACGAATTTGAAGGTTTACCTGTTGAAGCTCAATTATATTTGTTAGCTCTAACACGTGACAAATCGGTGTGGAACAGGATTAGCAAGAATACAAGAACAAAATACAAAAAGATTTTAGAAAGTTATCAAACATCAGATACTGATTATTTAGGTTTGCTGAAAGATTTGTTAAAACATGAAAGACCAAAACTAGAAAAACAGCTTGCTTATTATGGTGGTCGGATAGACAAAAATAGCTTTCAACCTTATGGTTGAAAATCCAGTAGTATCAAGTGATGACGAGGTTGAAAATGAAGATAAAAGATTATGCTAAGAGTCAGGGAGTAAGTAGTCAATCCATCTATAAACGCATACGTTCTCAAAAATATAGAGATAGGTTGAAAGGTCATTTATACAGAGACAACCAAAAGGTTGAAAACCTTGATTTGATAGGCATTAAGATACTGGAAGATTATCCTTTTGAAAATGATGTCATAAAATTGGAGCATGAATTAAATAAACTCAAGGAAACGAGCAAACAGGAACAACAAGATATGCAAATTAGGATAGATAAGTTAGCTGATAAGTTAACTTCATCACTTGAAAATCGTAATAACCTTATTCAAGAAAGATACGATTTACTAGATTACATTAGGAGTTTGGAACGACAGAAACGATTATGGATAATTGCCTTTGCTGTCAGTTTAATCGCCTTATCAGTGACAGTAGGGTTTGCCATCTTCTGATGGCAGTTGTCGGACAATGCGAAGCGTCCGACCTATGGCACTGATTAAGTGCCGACTCGCCTTGGCGAGTATAGTCGAAACTCCTCCTGTAATTAGGAAGGTGGTTCGAAGTCGCTCCTGTACTCGGAGCGAAAAGCTGTCTGCAAGACCCTTCGGAGAACTCACCTTTACCATGTAAAGGCTAGTGAGTTACACTTTACATGGAAGTAGTGCCGTATCTTCTAAGAAAGAAATCTAATCTTTGGGTTACTGATTTATGGTGGCAATCTCGCCACCATCTCGGCGACCCTTTGAGCCGAGAAAGGAAAACGACATTATGAGCTACCTAGCTGCTAGAATGATAAAATTGAAATCAGGTCAATTGAGTGGCATTTATAATCACAATGAACGTGTTTTTAAAAATCATTCAAATAAAGATATTGATCCTGAGAAATCTCACCTTAATTATGAACTAACAAATCGTGACCACTCACAAAATTATCACAAACAAATAAAGGAGCATATTAATGAAAATCGCTTATCTAATCGTGGTATCCGTAAAGATGCTGTACTCTGTAACGAATGGATTATTACTTCAGATAAAACGTTTTTTGAGTCGCTAGACGATAATCAAACGCGAGAATTCTTCGAGACTGCTAAAGACTATTTTGCTGAAAAATATGGAGAATCAAATATTGCTTATGCTAGTGTCCATCTTGACGAAAGAACTCCACATATGCACTTAGGCATTGTACCCATGAAAGATGGCAAGTTAAGCTCAAAAGCACTTTTTGGGGATAAGGGAAAATTAAGAGCTATTCAAGATGAACTTCCTGAATATCTTAAAACTCGTGGTTATGACTTACAACGTGGTGAGGTAGGCAGTAAGAAAAAACATTTGGAAACTGCTGAATTTAAAGAAAAACAACGCCTACTTGAAAAAACAGAAAAGATAATTGCTGATAAAAATAGTAATATCGAAGTTGCTAATAAACAATTAGACGAGCTACAAAGCCATATTGAGACGAAAAAACAAACTCTTTCAGAACTTGAGGATAAAGAATGGGAGACTGTAGGAACGCTTGAGCAATACGAAAAAGAAATTCAAGAATTAGCTGAATTTAGAAATCAGAAACAGACTTTTGAAAAATTTCAGCTTCACGAACTAAAAAAAGATAATCTAGTAAAACGTACGATTGATGGGAAATTGAAATTGGATAAAGAAACATTTGATAAACTCTACCATACGACAAGACAGTCTATGTCAGAAAATATCAATTTGAGACGAGACTTATCTGTTGTTAAGTCTGAAAATAATGATCTTTCAAGGCAGTTATTACAATATCGTGAAACTGGTTCGGAAAATCTCAAGTTAACTCAAGAAAACAAACTGTTACATGATAAAGTTAAAAAAATGGAGGAACAGATTAAGTTTTTGAGGAAACAGACCGATATTTGGAAGGAAAAAGCTAAAGAATTTATGCCTACAGCAATCTACAAAGAAACAGTCTCACTGATTAGCACCATAAACCCTGTAGGATTAGCTAAGACAGCAATCAGACAAGTTAAGAAGATGGTTGATAATAACAGTTAGTTACCTTTTATGCCGTGAAAGTCTCTTGATAACAAGCTAGGTAATTTTAGACTAGATGGAGTCGAGTCGGCAGGCTGAAAAGCTGACGACCGATCGCCACAGGCTAAAAAAGCCTAGGTTACTTGTTGTCAAGAGAACATGGAATAAATTTTAAAATGCAAGGAGAACCACCGTGACAAAAAAAGAAGTGACTTATTATTTTCATCACGATTTATCAAAAAAAGATATAGGAGGTATAGAACCAGTGTACACAGGTAAGAACCTTTTATTTCTGCTTTGTTGGGTTTATTCCCATACTGAAGCATCTGACAATCTACAAATTGATAAGTCCTTATTTGAAGTACCAGAATTTAATAATTTTCAGGATAATAGCTTACAGCTTTATCGTATTAAGAATGAACTGGCTAATTATAATATCAGATTTGGATATGATATTGATCCAAAAGATAAGTCAAAGATGATGATAGGCATTTTACCCACTAATGAAGAAGATTATATTAAAGGGTATCAAGAGTTTATTGCTGATATCTCCAATGCTAATACTCGTTATGCCATTTATCACAGGCTAATAAAGACAATGGATACGATGTTACCTATTGAACGTATGAATGTCTATAAAAGACTTGCAAAAGATAATAAAAAGTGATACTTTAGAAACAAGTTGAGACTGAGTTTGAGTTGGTGACAATTCATTCAAAGAATTCTCTTTGTGAGAATTAGGTAGAGGTGCTGCCCCTGAGTTTCCTCAGTTAAATCCCCGAAGGGTTCTCAGCTTTTACTCTAGGAGAAAGTGGAGTGATTGGTAACAGTTTGCTCAAAGGTATTGTTTATCAATACAGGGTCGGCTCTGCCTTGAGATTATCTAAACAGCCCGAACTAATTTTGCTCCTAGTCAATTTGTAATATCAAAAAGCCCTAGCAAGACTGCTAAGGCTTTTAACGTGCTATTTGAATAATTTCATGTAGTCGCTTCGAGTAGGAAGTAAGTAATCAATAACAACTCTGCCTTCTTCCTCCTCAATGTGGTATAAGACAATATAATCCTTACTTAAGGTATAACCTCTAGTACTGTGATACTTGCTGATTTTTGAACCATATTTTTCATCGGCATCAAAACCAACTTCTGGGAAAACCTCGAGTTTTTCTATATCACTAATGATTTGCTCCATTTTATGCTGACCTGATATTGAGGAATAGTTTTGAGAAATATAATCACGAATTTCTTTTAACTTCTCTAAAACATCAGGAGCATAGATAATCTGATATTTCTTATAGTCCAAGTTCAGTCCTCACTTCTTCGGAGGTATAAAACTTACCTTGACGAACGTCCTCAATATTTTTATTGATTTCAGCTTGAAATTGCTTGAAAAGTTTTTCTTTTTCTAGCTCCTCTTCTGTCAATAAGTCAACCTCATTTGTGACAACGACATTTTGTAGAAATAACCTCAAGGCAGATGATAAGGTCAAATTTTTTTTGTTTAATACCGTCATTGCTTCGCTTACCAATTCTTTGTTAGCTTGGAATGTGACAGCTCTGTTTTTTTCTGCTGTAACCATATTATGTAACTCCTTTATGTAATTTATTTAATTATCCCATATACATAAAAAAAGTCAATAAAAAAAGACTCAATAGCTGAGACAGATTTTCGTTATTTTATAAGCACCGAAACCTTAGAAATTTGATACCTTTTTGATACCGTTTGGGTTTAATTATTTATGTATAAATAAGAATTTTAGTGATTTTTTGTTTTAGAAACGTTGATATTAAAGGGATTTGCATTTAAATAATCCAATGAACCAAAAACCAGGTCTTAAGAAAGCTCGTAAAGCTTCACAATTTAGTAAACGTTAATCAGTACGATTATATCAACGTTTCAAGGCATTCAAGATTTTTATCTTGGGTGTCTTTTTTTGCTCTAAAATTAAAAGTTTCCCTGAAATTTCCCTTAGCTCTTTTTGATGATGCGGAAGGCTGTTTCACCAACTGATTGTTTAACAGTGTTTTTGGTATTGATATATGTCTTTGTGATTGACTGGTCACTATGTGTGAGTGCTTCTGAAATTTCGTCAATAGACCGACCAGCTTTTTTAGCTAGAGTTGCTCCTGTATGTCGTAATTTATGAGGCGTAGCAGGAGCAAGTTCAGAGTGTCGTCTTTTAATGGAATTCATCCGATAGTTTAGATAGTCGATATGAACTACTTTGTTAATATTGTTGCTTCGGTCATTATATGTAAAAACAAATTGATTATTGGTCTGTTTAATTCCAAAGAGTTTTAGTTCTTCCCGCTGGATGGCTTTCCATTCCTTAAGAAGTCTTATAAGTTCTAAGGGAGCGTTAAAAAGTGTTTTCTTGCCTCCTTTTGTTGACTTGACGTTTCCAAATCTATCCAGAGCATTTTCTATTAGAATCTCATTTTGGTTGAAGTCAATATGTTTCCACTGTAAAGCATAAGATTCAGATTTTCTATCTGATAAGAAGAATGTGGTATAGAAAAGGACATAGTCTTTAAACTCAATCAGCCCTTGATTTAAATCATCATCAAAGGCTTTTAACCAGAGTTGAAGCTCTTCTTCATCGAGGGCTAAATCTTCTTCTCGTTTACTCTCTTTAAGCATCTGTTTCTTTGTGGCTTTAATACGGCTAATTGTTTTGTGGAGTCGATTGACGGGGATATATTCTAGTTCTTCCGCCCAGTCAAAAACAGAGTTGATATAACCACGGAGTGCTTTGAAATTCGCGTAGCTATTTGCTTTCCCAGTTAATAGTGAGAGGACTAGCTGCTTATTATCATTGAGGTAGCTAATTGAATATTTGCCAAGAAGTGGTAGGATATGAAGTCGAAACAGATTCTCGGTCTGGAAAACTGTAGCAAGAGTTGGAGGTTTATTTGTTGTTGTGGTTTGTCCAGCTTTATATGGCTCTAACCAGACATCTTTATAGAAGTCAGCGAAAAGAATATCTTCTTTGCGGATTGGCTTTTGATAGTGTTTATTAAGCTTAGTTTTTTCAATATCAACAGATAATTTCAATTCAGCTTCTTTAGCTTCACGTCTCGTCTTAAAGCGTTTCTCGGGTTCTGTTGCAAAGTTTTAAATAAAGAATAAAATCCCTTACGGTATCTATGATTTAAGCTGGGATTCCCAATAATACCTTGATTTCAGTACAGACCGAAAACCCGAAGAGAGTGCCTTCTTTTCGGGGTTTCTTATATAATCCTCGGATGGCTTCCATGCCTTTAATCGTGGTAGAGGCAGTGCGTAAACTTCGATAGAATTTATTGCGTCTCTTTACTGGACGATGGTCTTGTTCAATCAAATTATTCAGGTATTTAATGGTACGATGTTCTGTCCCTTGATAAAAGCCGTATTCTTTTAGTTTCTTAAAGGCACTTGTAATAGAGGGGGCTTTATCTGTGACTACAACCTTCGGTTCATCAAACTGCTTCACTAACCGCTTAAGAAAAGCATAGGCTGCTTGTGTGTCCCGTTTTTTACGTAACCAAATATCCAAGGTTAAACCATCTGCATCGATGGCTCGATACAAATAATGCCAGGTCCCTTTGATTTTGATATAAGTTTCATCCATTTTCCATGAATAAAAGGATTTTTTATTTTTCTTTTTCCAAATTTGATAGAGTAGTTTGCCATATTCTTGCACCCAACGATAAATCGTCGTATGAGAAACGTTAATGCCACGATCATATAAGATTTCTTGAACTTCACGATAGCTAAGGTTATAACGAAGATAGCAGCCCACGGCTACAATAATCACATCCTGCTGAAATTGCTTTCCTTTAAAATGATTCATCGTCATTCCTCCTGCTATCTTTTTCTATTATTCTACCTTATTTGATAGTAGATTTAAAACTTTGCAACAGAACCATAATTCCTACAATCCCTCTGATATAGAACAAAGGCTATCTGAATTATATGAGGATAGTGATGTTTCAAAGAAATCAGGCATTTATGAATATTTACTTAGTAAAGAAAAAACCGAATTGATAAAATTGCTATCAATTCGAGCATTTACAGAAACAGATAAGAAGTCTAAATATAAAGAACAGACAAATGAAACTAAAAAATCTAATAGCTCTAATTGCCCTATATGTATTACCGACAAACAGTATGATCACATGACCCATATTTGGACTTATAAAGAAATGGCTGGAGACCATATTATGCCATGGAGTAAAGGTGGAAAAACTGAGCGAGGTAACTTACAAATGCTATGTAGGCATCATAACGGATTAAAATCTAATTTTTGATTCATTTCCGAATAATTTAAATGTTGTGAACTTTTTCGGTATAAATTAGCTCAATTCAGTGATTTTTGGGGTAAAATTCACACCATTCAGATGAAATTAGTTGAAATTAGATGAAGTTTTGAGTTCTGAAAACCCATGAAAACGTTGATTTTAGTAGCTTTTGAAATTAATTCAAACAAAAGTTTTTAAAACCAGGTCTTAAGAAAGCACGTAAAGCTAGCCAGTTCTCAAAACGTTAAGAACCAGCTACATTACAGTATTTACAACACTTCATGGTTCACACCATGGGGTGTTTTTTGATGATTTTTTAGCAAAATTCACACCACTTTTCACACCAAATTCATACCATCACTTTTTGAGGTTTCGATAAGCGATTTCTCCAACAGTCATAGGAACGATGTTTGATGTATTAACATATGTTTTAGTAATTAAAGTATCGCTATGCGTTAAAGCTCGAGAAATATCCTCCAAGGATGTTCCAGCTTGTTTAGCTAGAGTTGCCCCAGTATGTCTTAACTTGTGTGGAGTAGCGTGTTTTAGCTCAGGATGTCTTCTATTAACTGATTTCATCTTATTATTTAAATAATCTGTATGAAGTGGACTATTTACAGCATTGGTATTTTTCTGATGCTTTTTTCTGGCATTAATTCCAGATAATATTGCTGAGTAGTTAGCATTGAGTAATGCCCCAAACTGATAGATTATACTTCATAGCGACCAAGGATGGTTTTATACCTCCCAATCGGACTCTCAAACTTGTAAGGAAAAAGGCATCATCTGCTCTATGTCCCGAAATAGAGATTATCAAAATACACAGAACATTTATAATGAGGTTCTAGTTCAACAGAAATTAAAAGACTAGTTTCCTGTTCAATGCAAGAAGCTAGTCTCATAAATGTGTTTCTCTTTCTATCCCGCTTTGGGGTATAGTGGCTAGGAGCTGGCTTGTTTTTTTCTTTTTTTAAATAGGGATAACGGAAATTGTTGGATAATACTAATAGCGATGGTGATGGCAAACGCCGTTATAAAAGATGTTCTTAAGTGAGTCATGGCTAGATCATTTGATCCTGTGAGCAGAAAATAAATGCCGCGGTAGAAACTTAGTCCAGGGATCAAGGGGAACATACTGGTCGATAAGAATATTGTCATTGGTGTTTTGCGTCTAGCAGCAAGTATTTTTGAAACTAGAGTAGCAAAGAGTCCAGGGATAAAAACGGCTGTAATATCCATACGGAAATTTTCTTTTAGTATCATATAAAGGAGCCAAGAGATGGCTCCGATGATACCGATATCCAAAAGGTAGCGTTTAGGGACATTATAAGTGATAGAGAAAGCGATGGTTCCAATACCTGCCGAAAATGTGCGGATAAAAAATCCAATAACATTAACGCTTTCAGCAGCGAAAGTTCCTGTCATCTGATCAGCAAAGGGCAAAATTTCAGTCATACCAGCAACACCAGCAGAAATGGAGATACAAGTCATTAGGGCAGACATGAGTAAAGTGAAGCCAATGGCAAAATTGTTGTGAGAGATTTCGCGAATAGCATTAACAAAAAAGCCACCAGGTACCATGATCATTAAGGCGCCAAGGATAATGATGCTCCTTGTTTCTCCTAAGCCTATAAAATAGAATAGATTTACGGATAAACTTACAATAGCGCTGGCTAAAATAGTTGTTAGAAAGGGAGTATGGATTCGTGTTGTCGCAATTTGGATGAACCAACCGGCTAAGATCCCAGCCATTGCTGCGGTAAAGGAATCGATGGGGGAACTACCTAAAGCTAATGAAAATCCACCCGCACCGAAGAAATAAGCAGCGAGGATTACCCATACGGGGTAGAAGGTGCGCTCATTAATCTCTTTCAGTTTATGAAAAACATAAGATGGGGTGACTTTATTTTTTTTAGAAAGGCTTCGCGAGAGGGCGTTTACAGCTTCTAGCTTTCCGAGATCTATGGTTGTTTCATTGACATTCATGACCTTGGATTCTTGGTAACCGAGTTGGTTTGTTCCAGAGGCGATAATACCTTGATTAACAACGTAAACTTCAAATTGTTCAATAGCTAGAGAATCTGCAATATGGTTCATGGTGGTTTCGATACGAAAGACCTCTGCTCCTGATTCCATAAGGATTCGACCAGCTAGAAGGACAGCATCTATCTCGTTTTTAAGATTTGCGACTGGACGGCGTTTCATTTATTCCTTAGCTCCACCTTTTCTGTTAATCTATCGTATCTTCCATTATAAAAGCACACTTCTGATTTGACAATGGTTGGGGGAAAATTCATCTAAAAAGATTTAAAAGACCTTGCAATTATCATTTAAAATGATATGATAGACAGTAACATTTTGAATTTTTAGATAATTCAAAAAATATTTCTTAAGGAGAGCGCTATGACAACCAATAAAATGTCCAATTACAGTTACGGAGTGGATTGTTTTCAGGAAATTCCAGAAGTTCTGAAACCCTATCATGTTAGGAGTGTAGCGCTTATTGGTGGTGAGAAAGCGTTAGCTAGTGCAGCTGAAGAAGTTCAAACGATTTTAGAGGCTAACCACTACGAAGTAACGGGTCAATTTGTTTACGGAAGCGATTCAACCCAATCCAATATTGATAAGTTAGTAGCTAACCCAGATATCGCACGTGCCGATATCATCTTTGGTTTTGGGGGTGGACGGGCCCTAGATACTGCCAAAATGGTAGCTCATGAGCTTCAAAAAGAGATCATGACTTTCCCGACGATTTGTTCAAATTGTTCGGCAGGAACAGCCATTTCGGTTATTTATAAGGACGATCATAGTCTTTTAAAATACGGTTATCCAGAAGTTCCAGTTCATATTTTTATCAATACTCGCATCATTGCTGAGGCTCCAGCTAAGTATTTTTGGGCAGGTGTCGGTGATGGTATTTCCAAAGCGCCTGAGGTAGAGCGAGCTGCCTATGAATATGAGCAAGGTGGTGAACAGTTATCGCATACAGGTGTGCTCGGTAGAGCAATTGCCCTATCTTCCAAAGATGCTTTTTACCGTTACGGCCAGCAAGGGGTTAAAGATGTTGAAAATAATTTACCCTCAAAAGCAGTGGAGGAGATTGCGCTAGCGATTGTTGTGTCAACGGGATATGCTTCCAATCTCGTTAATCAGCCTGATTTTTACTTTAATTCTTGCCACGCCCATGCTTTCTATAATGGTACGACAGCTGTCCAGCGTGAAGGTGAACACTTACATGGCGCCGTTGTTGCATTTGGTGTTATGGTGCTTCATGCCTACTTTGATGAGGTAGAGGAACTAACGAAGGTAGCAAATTTTAATAAATCACTAGGTTTACCAGTGACGCTATCCGATATTGGCTTGACAGAGTCAGACTTGACAGTGGTGCTGAAGCTAGCCTTGACAACTAATGAATACAAGCATACACCATTTGATCCAGAACAGTTTACAGCAGCAATACTGAGGGCAGATCAACTTGGTCAGTCTCTGGCGTAATGAAATTTTAAAAAGGATCTGAAAATAACAATAAAAGTTTTGACGAAAGTGCGTTTTTAGCGTAAAATAGAAAGGAATGATAACATAAGGAGAATAGACCTTGGAATTAGACGTATTTGCTGGTCAGGAAAAGAGCGAACTTTCAATGATTGAAGTTGCTCGTGCAATTTTAGAAGAACGTGGTCGTGACAATGAGATGTATTTCAGCGACATGGTCAATGAAATCCAAGTCTATCTTGGAAAGACTGATGCCGAAATTCGTGAGTCACTTCCCTATTTTTACTCAGATTTAAATATTGATGGTAGTTTTATCCCCCTTGGTGATAACCGTTGGGGCCTTCGCTCATGGTATGCTATCGATGAGATTGATGAGGAAATCTTAACCTTCGAAGAAGAGGGAGAAGATGCACCAAAACGCAAGAAAAAACGCGTTAATGCCTTCATGGACGGTGATGAGGATGCCATTGATTACAATGATGATGATCCAGAAGATGAAGATTACACAGATGAAGCATCAGACATTGAGTACGATGAAGAAAACCCAGACGATGAAAAATCTGAGGTGGAATCATACGATTCTGAGTTGAATGAAATTATCGCTGATGATGACGTGGATGAAGACGTTGAACTCAATGAAGAAGATGATGATTTTGCGGATGATGATGAGGTAGAAGAGTAAGTAACCATATCCAGTTGACAAAATGTCGAATTTGGTTTATATTACTTCATGGGCACCTCTTTAGAGGTCGAATGATAAAAAAGCTCCCTAGTTTTTGACTAGGGGGCTATTTTTGTTTTTTAATGATCCTTTTAAAAGAGTAAGACTTTCCCGATATTCAAGAAGCTGGCGACATGGTCGCTGGTGATGATGTTTAAAAATAGAGGAGTTTTCGATGACAAAATATATTTTTGTAACAGGTGGTGTGGTATCGTCTATTGGTAAAGGTATTGTAGCAGCTAGCCTTGGCCGCCTGCTTAAAAATCGTGGTCTTAAAGTAACGATTCAAAAGTTTGACCCGTATATCAATATCGATCCTGGGACCATGAGTCCTTATCAGCATGGAGAAGTATATGTGACAGATGACGGGGCTGAGACGGATCTAGATCTTGGTCATTATGAGCGTTTCATTGATATTAATCTCAACAAATACTCAAACGTGACCACAGGTAAAATCTATAGTGAAGTTCTCCGCAAAGAACGTAAAGGGGAGTATTTGGGGGCGACTGTTCAGGTCATTCCGCATATTACGGATGCCTTGAAAGAGAAAATCAAGCGTGCTGCAACGACGACAGATTCAGATGTGATTATCACTGAAGTCGGTGGTACTGTAGGTGATATCGAAAGCCTTCCTTTCCTTGAGGCGCTCCGTCAGATGAAGGCTGATGTGGGGTCGGACAATGTTATGTACATTCACACAACGCTTCTTCCTTATCTTAAAGCAGCTGGCGAGATGAAGACTAAACCAACGCAGCATTCCGTTAAGGAACTTCGCGGTCTGGGTATTCAGCCTAATATGTTAGTCATTCGTACAGAGCATCCCGTTGAGCAAGGTGTCAAAAATAAATTGGCGCAATTCTGTGATGTTGCACCTGAAGCGGTGATCGAATCAATGGATGTTGAACACATTTATCAAGTACCGCTTAACATGCAAGCACAAGGGATGGATCAAATCGTCTGTGACCATTTGAAAATAGATGCACCGCAAGCAGATATGACGGAATGGTCAACTATGGTTGATAAGGTGCTTAACCTCAAGAAAACAACTAAGATTGCTTTGGTTGGGAAATACGTTGAATTACCAGATGCCTACTTGTCAGTTGTTGAGGCACTCAAACATTCAGGCTATGTCAATGACTCAGCTATTGATCTCAACTGGGTGAATGCTAATGATGTGACAGCTGAAAATGTTGCAGACTTACTTGGTGATGCGGATGGTATCATTGTTCCTGGTGGGTTCGGACAACGTGGAACAGAAGGTAAAATCCAAGCTATCCGCTATGCGCGTGAAAATGATGTTCCTATGTTAGGTGTCTGCCTCGGCATGCAGTTAACCTGTGTGGAGTTTGCTCGCCATGTTCTTCATCTAGAAGGTGCCAACTCGGCTGAACTTGATCCTAAAACACCTTATCCGATCATTGACATTATGCGGGATCAAATTGATATTGAGGATATGGGGGGAACGCTTCGTCTCGGTCTTTACCCATGTAAGTTGAAACCAGGTTCAAAAGCAGCAGCAGCTTATAATAATCAAGAAGTGGTACAACGTCGCCATCGTCACCGCTACGAATTCAATACCAAATTCCGTGAAGACTTTGAAAAAGCTGGCTTTGTTTTCTCAGGTGTTTCACCAGACAACCGTCTCATGGAAATCGTTGAAATCCCAGAAAACAAATTTTTTGTGGCAGCCCAATATCACCCAGAATTACAGAGTCGTCCAAATCATGCAGAAGAACTTTACACTGCCTTTGTGACAGCGGCTGTTGAAAATCACGCTCAAAAGTGAGTTGAATGTGACAAAACATTAGTGCTATAATAAGACTTAAAGAAAACCGCTTTCATTAGAAGGAGTGGAAACAAAAAGCCTAGGCTAGTTTGTGGCTTGTAAACAGAAAGCTTCTTTCTCTTGATTGAGGTGAGTACTATCTTGAAAAGAGGTTAGTTATGGTTTCGTTGATACTTCCTTTGTTGGAACGTGTGGGGCTTATTATACTGTTGGCTAATCTATTAATGATTAGCCCTTTTTATAAAAAAATGATGTCCCACCGGAAATCCTTAAAAGTACGGTGGATCTTGATCGTTACTTTTAGTTTATTTGCTATTATTTCCAATTTCACAGGTGTCTTGGTATCATCTCCAATGACCATAGAAGGTGGCAATGCGGTTTCGCTGACCCCTCACTCCTCGATTGCTAATACGAGAACATTGACCATTGGGATGTCCGGTCTGATTGGTGGTCCTTTGGTTGGCTTTGTGGTTGGTTTGATTTCTGGTGCTGTTCGTTGGATGCAAGGTGGAACTGTTCCTTATACTTACTTTATCTCATCGATTTTAATCGGTCTTTTATCGGGGTTTTTCGGTAGAGTAAGTTTGCGAAAAAACACCTACCCTGCCGTTTGGCAAGGTAGTCTATGCGGTGCCTTGATGGAAGTGGTACAGATGTCCTGTATTTTGCTTTTCTTGCCGGATAAGCAACAGGCATTGAGTTTGATTAGAACCATTGCTTTGCCTATGGTGCTTGTCAATGCTTTGGGAACAGGCATCTTTTTGTCGATCATTATTGGAACTTTACGCCAAGAAGAGAGTATGAAGGCCATCCAAACACACGATGTTTTGGAATTGGCCAATCGAACCCTACCTTATTTTAGACAAGGTCTGACTTCGGAGTCCGCACGAAATGTCGCTGAAGAGATCAAACGATTTATGCGCGTTTCAGCAGTTAGTGTGACTAATAAGCATTCGATCTTGGCTCACGTGGGTGCTGCTAGTGATCATCACATTCCTAAAAAGAAAATAGCGACGGATTTGTCGAAAGAAGTTGTTGAAACGGGAGAGATTCACGTTGTTCACCATAAAGAACAGATAGGTTGCCCTTATCCAGATTGTCCCTTGGAAGGGGCTATTGTTGTTCCATTATTTGTTAAAGGGCAGGTTGTTGGAACTTTTAAGCTCTATTTTACCAATGCCGAAAAATTAACTTACGTTGAAGAGCAACTGGCTGCCGGTCTGGGCAATATTTTTTCGTCTCAGTTGGAACTAGGTCAGATGGAGCTAGAACAGGGACTTTTAAAGGATGCTGAAATCAAATCGCTACAAGCACAAGTAAATCCTCATTTCCTATTTAATGCGATCAATACGATATCGGCCTTGATGCGTATTGATAGTGAGAAAGCACGTCACCTACTGCTACAGTTGGGACAATTTTTCCGATTTAATATTAAAAGTACACGACATAATGTGATTACCGTTGAAGAGGAGTTGGAACACTTACAAGCTTATCTTGCTATTGAGCAGGCTCGTTTTCCAGATCGTTTTCACGTCTTACTAGATGTTCCACAAGACTTGTACCAGTCGAGTGTTCCGCCGTTTATTATTCAAGTGCTGGTTGAAAATGCGCTTAAACATGCCTTTCCAGGGCGCAAGAGTCATAATCGCGTACACGTCAATTTGAATCTAACCGATCAGGGTCAGTTAGCTTTGGAAGTAAAAGACAATGGTCAAGGTATTTCAGAACATTTGATAGAAAAGTTGGGTAAAGAGGTGGTTCCATCTGAAAAGGGCACTGGCTCTGCCCTTGAAAATCTCAATAGACGCTTAATTAACCTTTATGGGGCAGAGGCACAACTAAACATTGTATCTAGTCCCAAAGGCAGTTCATTCAGTGTCATCATCCCCAATCAATCCCTTAAGGAGGATCAAAAATGAAAGTGGCCGTTATTGATGACGAACCTTTAGCACGTATGGAGTTGAGTTACCTCTTGAAACAAACACATGAGGTCTCCGATATTATAGAAGGAGAGTCCATTGAAGATGCTTTCCAATTGATCTTAACGGATCAGCCAGATTTGCTCTTTTTGGATATTCATCTGACGGATGAAAGTGGTTTAGATCTTGCCAAACGCTTGCAAAAAGTGCCAAATGCGCCCCTGATCATTTTTGCGACAGCCTATGACAATCATGCTGTTGAGGCTTTTGAAGTCAATGCTCTAGACTACATTTTAAAGCCTTTTGAGCAGGAGCGTATCCAAAAAGCTGTTACCAAAGCCAAGCAGGCTTTACAAGCAAATTCTTCTGTTCCAGCAAGTCATGATGATGTGAGAGAAAGCAGTCGCTTGACCTTAGAAACAGATGAGCGGATTTATTTGATTTCTTTTGATGATATTATTTATTGTGAGGTTCAAGGGAAAGAGACGACAGTTTATACCAAGCAGGGCATGCATACGACACATACCAGCTTATCTTCTCTTGAAAAAGTGTTGACCTCTAGTCGCTTTATGAAAGTACATCGTAGTTACTTGATTAATCAGAAGGAAATTAAAGAAATTCAACCTTGGTTCAACCAAACTTACCAAGTGACCATGTCAAATGGAGGTAAAGTTCCTGTTAGTCGTTCCTACTTAAAAGACTTTAAAGCACAATTAGGTTTATAAAAAGCATTTCAAGAAGAAAAAAATGCATTTCATACCAAAAAGAAAGCGTTTTACACCAAAAAGAGTCTATAGGGCTCTTTTTTAGCTATAATGAAAGCATCAAAAGCCAAAACAATTTATAAAAAGGAGAAAAGCTAATGAAAAAAGATTATCCAATCATCTATCAAAGTATTGTCATTGCCATTATTGTATTGGTATCAAAAGGGATTGAAAGTATCTTTCCTTTCACCATGCCGTCTTCGGTCATTGGATTGGTTCTCTTGTTTTTAGCCTTAAGCTTCAACCTTATCAAGTTAGAACAAGTTGAAAAGGTAGGAGATGCTTTGGTTGATAATATCGGATTATTCTTTGTCCCAGCTGGTATTTCTGTTATTAATTCTTTAGGCATCTTACGTGCCCACTTTGTTCTTGATATTCTATTGATCTTTATTTCAACCTTATTCCTATTGGCAGCGACAGGATGGATGACCCAACTTCTTATCGCTTTCCACCCTCAAAAAGTATGGGCTTCTGTAAAACAATATGTTGCTAGTAAGAAATACAGCTCTGAAAAAAGTTATATGACTAGTCAACAAGACTATAAATAAGGAAGAGAGGTCGTTCTCATGGATGCTTTACTTCAACTCTTAAAAGATTCTCCCGTATTTGGTGTACTGCTCTCAATCGGAGCATTCTATATTGGTCAAGTGCTCTTTAAGAAATCAAAAGGATTCTTCCTATTTGCACCTTTATTTGTATCAATGATTTTAGGGATTGCCTTTCTTTTATTAACAGGTATTTCCTTTGACGATTATAATAAAGGCGGTCAAATCATCAGCTTTTTCTTAGAGCCTGCAACCATCTGTTTCGCTATTCCACTTTATAAGAAACGCGAGGTTCTTAAAACCTATTGGCGTCAAATTCTAGGTGGCATCACTTTAGGTAGTATTTTAGCCGTCTATGGTATTTATATTGTGTCTAGTGTGTTTGGCTTAGGTGATATGGTAACGGCATCTATGCTTCCACAAGCGGCTACAACAGCAATCGCTATGCCAACATCCATTGCGATGGGAGGGTCAGGCGAGCTCACTTCCTTGGCTTGTATTTTAAACGCTGTCATTGTCTATGCTTTGGCTAAACCACTCGTTAAACATTTCGGAATCAAGGATCCTATTTCTAGAGGGATTGCTCTAGGGACTGCAGGACATTCTCTTGGCGTATCCGCCGCTCAAGAAATGGGGGATGTTGAAGCATCAATGGGTTCAATCGCTTTGGTTCTAGTTGGGGTCATCGTAACAGTCGTTGTCCCAATTATGGGTAGCATTCTCTTATAAATGTGAAAAGAAAGGTTAACCTTTCTTTTTTACTGTTTTTAAGATACAATAAAGCCATGAAAGGCATTTTTTTACGATTAGCAGTGCTAATGACCTCAGTACTTTTCTTGGCCTGGTTAGGAGCTAGCGCCTACTTTTTCTATGTAGCTCAAGTGCGTTCTGAAAAAGAGTTTATCAATAACCAGGGGTTGAGTTCTAAAAGTCCTCTTTATTCCTTGAAGCAAGCTTTTGATGACCTACCGAAAGAAACACGCCACATCACCAATCAGGGATTAAAACAAGTTGCCTGGTACTTACCGGCCTCTCAGAAGTCCTCAAAAACGGCTATTTTAGTGCATGGATTTACCAATGATAAATCGGACATGAAGCCTTATGCTAAGTTGTTTCATGATATGGGTTATAATGTCCTTATGCCTGATAATGTTGCTCACGGTCAAAGTCAAGGGAAAATCATTGGCTATGGCTGGAAGGATAAGGAAAATGTGATAAAATGGACAGAAAGCTTAGTCGCTGAAGACTCCGATCAAGAAATTACACTTTTTGGTGTCTCTATGGGAGCGGCTACTGTCATGATGGCTAGTGGTGAAAATCTTCCTGAACAGGTGGTCAATATCATCGAAGATTGTGGTTATACTAGTGTGTGGGACGAAGTGTCTTATCAGGCAAAGAGTATGTATCAATTACCAGAATTTCCTATCTTATATGGGGTATCAGCACTTTCGAAACTCACAGCTGGATTTTCCTATGGTGAGGCTAGTGCCGTTAATCAGTTAGCGAAAAATCATTTACCGACTCTATTTATCCACGGTGATCAGGATGATTTTGTGCCTTTATCAATGGTTTATGAAAACTTTGATGCTAGCCGAGGACCTAAGGAACTTTATGTGGTGAGGGGAGCAAAACATGCCCAGTCCTTTGCGAAAGATCCCCAAGCATATCGTCAAAAAATTGAAGCGTTTTTGAAAAAATATTAAAAATAGTGTTGACACCAATTAAAACAGCTGATATAATAATTCATGTTGTTAAGAACAGCGGAAATGGCGGAATTGGCAGACGCGCAGGACTAAGGATCCTGTGACCGCTTTAGGTCGTGGGGGTTCAAGTCCCCCTTTCCGCATCCCAAACCAGGTCTTTGACTTGGTTTTTTTCATTCATTTTCTAGAAAGCAAGGCACTCTAGTAGTTTGTTATATAATTTGAAAAAGGTGATTTTTTTCTCAATCCTCTCTAAAGAAAACGCTTAACTTAGAAGAAAACTGGTTTTTTAGACACAAGTGTGCTAGAATAGGGAGCGTAAGGGGAATTTCCCCAAAAATATAGAGGAGGCCTTTATAATGGCAATCGTTTCAGCAGAAAAATTCGTCCAAGCAGCTCGTGACAACGGCTATGCTGTAGGTGGATTTAACACAAACAACCTTGAGTGGACACAAGCTATCTTGCGCGCAGCAGAAGCTAAACAAGCTCCAGTTCTTATCCAAACATCAATGGGTGCTGCTAAATACATGGGTGGTTACAAAGTATGTCAAGCTCTTATTGCTAACCTTGTAGAGTCAATGGGTATCACTGTACCAGTTGCTATTCACCTTGACCACGGTCATTACGAAGATGCACTTGAATGTATCGAAGTTGGTTACACTTCAATCATGTTTGACGGTTCACACCTTCCAATCGAAGAAAACCTTGAAAAAGCTAAAGAAGTTGTTGCTTTAGCACATGCAAAAGGTGTTTCTGTAGAAGCTGAAGTTGGTACAATCGGTGGTGAAGAAGACGGTATCGTTGGTACTGGTGAACTTGCACCAGTTGAAGATGCTAAAGCTATGGTTGAAACTGGTATTGACTTCTTGGCTGCTGGTATCGGTAACATCCACGGTCCTTACCCAGAAAACTGGACTGGTCTTGATCTTGACCACTTGAAGAAATTGACTGAAGCTGTTCCAGGATTCCCAATCGTACTTCACGGTGGTTCAGGTATTCCTGATGAGCAAATTCAAGAGGCAATCAAACTTGGTGTTGCTAAAGTTAACGTTAACACTGAAAGCCAAATCGCCTTCTCTAATGCAACACGTGCATTTGCTCGTGCTTATGATGCAGACGAAGCAGGCTACGATGCTAAAAAACTCTTCGACCCACGTAAATTCTTGGCAGACGGTATGAAAGCTGTTCAAGGTGCTGTTGAAGAACGTATCGATGTCTTCGGTTCAGCAAACAAAGCGTAATAGTATAACATTTTGAACAGGGTTTCCTAGGAAATCCTGTTTTTTGTTTTCTTTTGGAAGGTTCGGTTATAAGTGCCACCTATTTCTGAAATTGATTCCTTTCTAGTTAATCGTTGGAACATAGCAAAAAGGTTTTGGTAATACTTAAAAGATAGTTGTCTAGCTTGTTTCTATTTTTATTTTTTAAAGAAAAAGATGGAGAAGGCAGAACTTTCTAATACAACTAATAGCAGCTAAGTAATACTCCGATAACTAGGATTCATATGACTCTTGACAAACATCAAGCAAGTGCTAAAATATAGGGTGTTCAGCCGATTTAGCTCAGTTGGTAGAGCAACGCACTCGTAACGCGTAGGTCACAGGTTCGAACCCTGCAATCGGCATCTTTCATGCCCGATAAGCCTTGTTTTATAAGGCTTTTTTTGTTTTTGTTCAAAATTTGTTCAAAGAATAGCAACTTATTTTAACAAGTCCCTGATGAGTTCATGTCCTTTCTCTTTCTTTTCTTTCAAAAGATGCCCATACGTCTCAGTTACTTGTTTTATATCTTTATGTCCCATAACATTAGCGACAACCCAAATATCTACATTATGAGCTAATAAGAAGCTGGCATAAGTATGTCGAATACCTGTAACTGATAGATTTGTTGGCTGAATGTTATTTTTTACTAAACTGTTCCTTAGATATTTGTTGACCGCATTATTAGTTGGAACACCATAGAGCTTATCATAAAAAACAAAATCATCAGATTTCTTAATGTGATATTTTTCATCTACAAGTTTTTGCTCTTGCTTGATTCTCTTCAGTACTTGCATTACTTTGTCATTAACTGGAATGGCTCGTACTGATGTTGCTGTCTTTGGTGGTCTCCACTGATAACTTGTAGAATCATATCGCCTATAGGTATGAATAACACTGTTTTTCCAGTCGATACAGTCCCACGTTATACCAAGTAGTTCACCAAAACGCATACCAGTTTGAAATGACAAATATAAATAGTAAGGAATGACGGACTTTTGATAATCAAATTCAGATTCAAAATAAGCTAATATTTTTTTGACATCTGCAATATTATCAATGTGCTTTTCAGAATCTAATTTCCCTTTCTTTTTCCCTGAAATAATTGCACCTTCAGTGAAATCGGTTATATCAATCTTATCCCGTTGAGCAAATTGAATAACTTTTCTTACTTCTGAATTGAAACGACGTATAAATTCTATTTTATGTGCCAAGGAAATTTAGAAAAATAAAAAGCCAAGTCATTTTAACTTGGCTTACTCTATCTGTTTTAATATATCTCTGAGGGCTTTAATTGTAGGCTCTCTTTTTTCTTTTGGAAGATTTTCAATATCTTGAATGAGATGATTAAACTCATTTTCTCGATTTTGAGTTTCGACATTGAAAAAGGTATTGGCGTCCACTTCTAATGCCTGTATGATCTTCTCTATAGTATCTATCTTAACATTTAACTGTTTGCTCTCTAAGCGATATATATAGTTAAATCCAAGATTGGCTTTTTCTGCTAGATATTCTTGTGTTAGTCCTTTTTCCAGTCTTAAATGTCTGATTTGCTTAGCGACAAACTCTTTTAAGCTATTATTGTTAGTCATGGCAATACCTCTCTACTATCATACAAGGTTATTCCATGAGTGTTACCACCTATAAAAGACTGAATTTTTTAAAAAAACAGTGTGCAAAAGACTGAAAAATGTGATAAAATACCGATGAAACAGTCTTTTAAGATAGTCAATCAAAAGGAGAAAATTATTATGTTAAAGAGTGAAGTTAGGGGTCATGGTACTATTAAGAAGTTGCGTACGGGTGCGGTTGTATCGGTATTGGCTTTAGGTGTAGCGGGAGTTAGTGGTGTTGTTAGCGCTGATGAGGTTGGCGCTAGTGAGGTTACTTCGGTAGCTGAGGCTCCTTCTACTGATGGGGTATCTGAGCCTGTAGTTGCTGAGCCTGTAGTTGAGACGGTGACGGCTGAGCAGGTTGCTACAGCTAAGGTTGTGGCTACTGAGGCTAATCAGGCGGTAACGGCTCAAGAGGGGGTTGTTGCTAGTGCTGAGCAGGCTGTAACTGCTAATGATGCTAGTATTACTGATTTGAATAATCAGATTCAGGAAGTTAGTGCGGTTACTCCTGAGGTAGTTGCTAGTGCTGAGGCTGAGGCTGATACTGCTGAACAAAACTTGGCAACTGCTAATGAAGCTGTAACTAGTGCTGAAGCTAGTCTTGCGGATGCTACTAATAAAGTAGAAACGCAAGAAGGGGTAGTTGCTAGTGCTCAGGCTGAGGCTGATAAGACGGCTAGTGCGGTTGCTGATGCTGAGGCTAAGGTTGAGGGTCTTTCGACTACTGCTGATACGGCTGAGTTAGAGCAGAGTGTTAGCGATTTAAGTGCTAAGGTTGAGACTGATACTACTAATGTAGAGAATGCTAAGAGTGCTTTAGAGGCAGCTAAGTTGGCTGAGACTAACAGACCTCAGGCTATTGAAGACCAGAAAGCTGTCGTTGCTAGTGCCGAGGGTAATGTCGACAGTACGGCTAAGGCTTATTCTGACGCTATTGTTGCTCAGCAGGCTACTCAGGCTGTTGAGGATTCTGCTAAGACTGCACTCGATACTCTTCAAACGAATTCTGGAAGCAGTATTTTTGTTCCCTCTTGGTATAATGATACTATTCGCCAACTAACCAAGGCTTACGGAAACGTTTTCAGTGGTGTTGATGTGACAGCTAATCAGGCTAAGATTGCTGAGCTAGAGAAGAAGATTTCTGATTGGGCAGATTCGACTTATTTTCTTGAAGACACTATCTTTGCAGGTAGAGAAGGGTATCGTTATGAGGGGGATACTAAAGATTATGACCGTATTGTTGATGTGAATAACCTTAGTTACGAGGAATCTTTAGAGTTGAGTTTGTTTGCTCAGAATCTTATTAATGACGTTCGCAGACAGCTAGGAACTCCGTTGTTGCGTGTGTCGTCTACTTCTGTTGAGGTGGCACGTAGGAACGCTAAACTTGACAAGATAACTACTATAGGTCATGATTTAGATGCTCTTGCTCAGGTTGCGAAAGAGTTTGGTGTTTCAAAAGTTAATGAGTCGGGGGGGTATTCTTATGGTAGTTCTACCCCTAGTATGTATCTTTTAAAAGATAATATTTTTAAAGAATTGGTTGTTATGCTTTATCGAGATTCTGACTCTCATTGGGGTCATACTCTACACATAACAAATTTGTATGGTGGTCAGGAAGAGTACTTTGGTGTTGGGAATCATCTTTCACCAGTTGGGATGCTAAAAACCCACTATAATACAGTCGAAGTCAAAAATACCGAAGGGTTATCTTCTTTTGACAAAACTGATTTAGGTTCTAGTGACGCTCTTGATAAAGCTCTGAGTGCCTATAACTTGGCAGTCCAAGCCAATAAAGACGCTAAAGCTAAGGTAGCTTCAACTCAAACGTCTTACGAAACGGCTCAAACTAAGCTCGCTGAGGCTCAAAAAGCGTTGTCTAACTTGCAGTCTGGTACAGCGGATATTCCAGCTCTTGAGCAGGCGGTAAAAGATGCTGAAACGCAACTTGCGATAGACCAAGCGTCACTTCAGACTGCTAAGGAAACCCTTACTCTTGCTAAGGCTAGTGCAGTAGATAAGGCTAAGGCTTTGGAAGTTGCTAAGGCTGAGCTTTCTGAGGCTATTAAGGCTAACGAGTCGGCTCAGGGGGTATTAACTCAGGAAACTGAGACCTTGGAAGTTCTTCGTAAGGCGGTAGAGGTTGCTGAGCTTGCTTTATCTGATGCTGAAGATAAGCAGGAAGTTGCTCAGGCTACTTTCGATACGGCTAGTGCTAAGGCTAGTGATCTTGCTACTAAGCTTGCTAATAAGGATAGTATCTTGGCTGAGTTGAATAGTCAGCTTGCTGAAGCCACTTATAAGTCTGAGACACTTCGTGCAGAACTTGAGACGGCTAAGGAGCTTCTTGAAACCTTGAAAGCTGACGCCAATGCTAAGAATGTTGAGTATCTCAGCTTGTTAGGCTTGAAGGCTGAACAAGATAAGGCGGAGGATGAGGTCGCTAATATTAAAAACGTTTCTTCTCAAACGAACCAATCCGTACACAACAAAGCTATTACAGCGAAAATAACCCAAAATATTGTTAGTCGCCATCAGGCAGGTAAAACAAGCTATCAAGCTAGTCTACCAGAAACAGGAGATGAGAGTTCACTGTTTGGAATTATGGGAGTTAGTTTATTATTAGGACTTGGTTTTGTTGGTAAGCGAAGAAAGGTTTAATTTATGAAAAAAGGGTTCCTTTGGCTACTTAGCGTACTAGCTGGTGTTATTGTTATACTTAGTGTAATGATAGTTGGCTATTATATTCTAAATAGTGGTGCTGAACCAGTAGCGACCACAATAGAAAATCACTCATCTACAAAATCAAGTGAAACCAG
>NZ_ATVP01000003.1 GCF_000420785.1 Streptococcus hyovaginalis DSM 12219
ACTAGACTTACTTTGTCAGGAACTTGGTACTGAGCACAAGTTGATTCGCCCTCGAACACCAAGGCATAATGGAAAGGTAGAGCGCAGTCATCGAAATGGCAATCGACGTTTCTACCAGCACTTGACCTTCTATTCCTATGACGATCTAATCAAGCAGATGAAAATCTATCTGTACCGTTCCAATCGACTCCCTATGCAGACTTTAGGCTGGAAATCTCCTATCGATATCAGAAAAGCTTTACTAGGAGCTAGCTCCTAGTAAAGCTTAACAAATGGAAGACTTCAAAATAACATTTTAGGTCTCACATCATTGACAAAGGTACAGTGTTTAAAATATTCTGAAAATTATTTGTACCTCTCTGCCTGTTTGGCTTCTTGTCAGTTCTGTCACCGTTTGTCGCTATAGTCAATGTTTTTCATTTACTCAATAATCTGATATAATCAGAAAAAAGGTAGGTATCTAATATGAAAACAATTCTTGTGGTTGATGATGAAAAACCCATCTCAGATATTATAAAATTCAATCTCAGTAAGGAAGGCTATACTATTGTGACTGCTTTTGACGGCCATGAGGCTGTTCAGCAGTTTGAAGATGTCAAACCAGATTTAGTGATCTTGGACTTGATGTTACCAGGAATTGATGGCCTTGAAGTTGCTAAAGAAATTCGTAAAACGAGTCATACTCCGATTATCATGTTGTCTGCTAAGGACTCTGAGTTTGATAAAGTTATCGGTTTAGAGATCGGGGCAGATGATTACATGACCAAACCTTTCTCAAATCGTGAGCTTCTTGCACGCGTTAAAGCCCAGTTGCGTCGCGTAGAGACGATTGAAAGTGTTGCTGAGGAGTCTCTTCAAGCGTCGTCATCTGAAATTGAAATTGGGAATTTACAGATTGTTCCTGAAGCCTTTATTGCTAAAAAGAATGGCGAAGAAGTGGAGTTGACGCATCGTGAGTTTGAGTTGCTCTATCATTTGGCGCAACACATTGGACAGGTTATGACGCGCGAGCATTTGCTTGAGACGGTGTGGGGTTATGACTACTTCGGTGATGTCCGTACAGTTGATGTCACTATCCGTCGCTTGCGTGAAAAAATTGAGACCACACCAAGCCGTCCAGAATACATCCTAACTCGCCGTGGCGTAGGCTACTTTATGAAAGCTCATGACTGATAACCTTATATTTACATTTCGCGATCTGATTATTGCGGGACTGATGTCTGTATTAGTCCTGATTTTTGTTTTTTTGATTGTCCGTGAAGCCTTAAATGGCAAACGTACCCAGTTGCTCATTGATCAGGTTCGGGATCTCATTTCTGGTGAGTATGCTATTAATCAAGTAACCAGAGGCTCATCTGAAATTCGAATCTTGGCCCAACATCTGAATGATTTGTCAGAGGTCTTTCGTCTTACTCATGAAAATCTAGAGCAAGAAAAGAACAGGCTTTCCAGCATCCTCTCCTATATGAGTGATGGTGTCTTGGCCACTGATCGCAGGGGTAACATCATTATGATTAATGAGATGGCCCGGCAGCAGCTCAATTTACCAGAAGCGGGTGATGTTCAGTTGAATATCATGACTATCTTAGAAGAGACATCCTATACTTATCATGATTTGATTACAAAAACACCAGAGGTGACCCTAAATCGCGTGGATGAATTTGGGGAATTTACCGTTTTAAGGATTAATTTTGCCCTAATCAAAAGAGAAAGTGGTTTTATTTCAGGTCTGGTAGCCGTTTTACATGATACAACGGAACAGGAAAAAGAAGAACGCGAACGCCGTCTCTTTGTTTCGAATGTGAGTCATGAATTGAGAACGCCCTTGACCTCCGTAAAGTCTTATCTTGAAGCGCTTGATGAGGGGGCTTTAAAGGAGTCCGTGGCTCCGGGATTTATCAAAGTATCACTTGACGAAACCAATCGCATGATGCGTATGATCACAGACCTCTTGTCGCTATCAAGGATTGATAATGACAATAGCCACATTGAAGTTGAGTTGACTAACTTTACAGCCTTTATTACCTATATCTTGAACCGTTTTGATCAAATCAAACTTCAAAACACGCAGGCGGGGAAATCCTACGAAATTATCCGCAACTATCCACTGGTTCCGATTTGGATTGAGATTGATAATGATAAGATGACCCAGGTTATTGATAACATCATTAATAATGCGATTAAGTATTCACCAGATGGTGGTGAAATCATCGTTAGCATGCGGACGACAGAAACGCAGTTGATTATCTCAATTTCTGACCAAGGTTTAGGTATTCCTAAAAAAGATCTGCCATTGATCTTTGATCGTTTTTATCGGGTGGATAAGGCCAGAAGTCGGGCACAGGGTGGTTCGGGACTTGGCTTGTCGATTGCCAAAGAAATTATTAAACAACATAATGGTTTTATTTGGGCTAAAAGTGATTATGGCAAAGGGTCAACTTTTACCATCGTATTGCCGTATGAGAAAAATATTCTAGAAGTTGATGAAGAGTGGGAGGAGTCAGACAACTAAGGTGACAAAAGCAGGATTTAAATACAGTATTTTAGCTTCGGGCTCTACAGGGAATGCTTTCTACTTAGAAACTCCACAAAAACGTTTGTTGGTTGATGCCGGGTTGACTGGTAAGAAGATAACCAGTCTTTTAGCTGAAATTGATAGGCGTCCAGAGGATTTGGATGCGATTTTAATCACACACGAGCATTCCGATCATATCAAGGGTGTCGGTGTTTTAGCACGAAAATACCATCTGGATCTCTATGCCAATGAAAAAACCTGGGAAGTTATGGATGCCCGCAATATGTTAGGGAAGGTTGATAGTAGCCAAAAGCATATCTTTTCGCGAGAAAAAATGCTTACTTTTGGTGATATTGATATCGAATCATTTGGTGTTAGTCACGATGCTGTGGACCCTCAGTTTTACCGTTTTATGAAAGATGGCAAGTGTTTTGTCATGCTCACGGATACCGGCTATGTTAGCGACCGTATGGCTGGCATTGTTGAAAATGCGGATGCTTATCTCATTGAGTCTAACCATGACATTGACATTTTAAGGGCAGGCTCCTATCCTTGGAAAACCAAGCAACGCATTCTTTCTGATTTTGGACATTTATCTAATGAAGCGGGTGCTCAGGCCATGATTGACACACTGGGAAATCGGACCAAAAAGATCTATCTAGGGCATTTGAGCAAGGAAAATAATATCAAAGAACTAGCCCATATGACCATGGAAACGCAGTTAATGCAGGCAGGACTTGGTGTTAATCATGATTTTAAAGTTTTGGATACTTCTCCGGATACAGCAACACCTTTGGTTGATATTTAGCTGTGATGGTATTAAGAGAATGTCAAGATTTTAATATGTTTTCTATATATATGACAAAGTCTAGTATAATAAGCTAGGCTTTTTTGATATAATGAGAAGAATTATAAAAAGTGATCCAGTGACGGCAACTAGAGACGTTATTAGATTTGATTAGGTTTTTTGTAAAGGAGTTAAGTATGGAAGCCTTAAAAGAAAAATTAAAAAATGACTACGCGATAGAGTTTTCAGATTGCAGTTTACTCGATACCGCATTTACGCACACCTCATATGCAAATGAGCATCGCCTCCTAAATATTTCACACAATGAGCGTTTGGAATTTTTAGGAGACGCCGTTCTGCAATTATTGATCTCAGAATATCTATACCGTTCTTTCCCTGAAAAACCAGAAGGAGACTTATCTAAATTGCGTTCGATGATTGTTCGGGAAGAGAGTTTGGCAGGTTTTTCAAAAGATTGCGGTTTTGATGCCTTCATCAAATTAGGAAAAGGTGAAGAGAAGTCTGGTGGCAGAAATCGCGATACCATTCTTGGAGATCTTTTTGAAGCTTTTTTGGGCGCTCTGCTTTTGGATAAGGGAGTTGATGCGGTCAGAAGTTTTTTACAGTTAGTAATGATTCCTAAGGTTGAAAAAGGCCAGTTTGAGCAGGTTAAGGACTATAAGACAGCCTTGCAAGAAAAGTTACAGGTGGATGGTGATATCAGCATTCGCTATCAAGTTATCAGCGAGGAGGGCCCTGCCCATGCCAAACGTTTTAAAGTGCAAGTGACAGCCAATGGTGTCGTGCTAAGTTCAGGTCAAGGACGCTCTAAGAAAATGGCAGAGCAAGAAGCTGCTAAAAAAGCCCTCGGCCCAATCGACGAGGTCTAAGATGTTTTTAAAAGAAATCGAAATTCAAGGGTTCAAATCGTTTGCAGATAAGACTAAAATTACCTTTGATAAAGGGGTCACAGCTGTTGTAGGCCCTAATGGCTCGGGCAAATCTAACATCACTGAAAGCCTTCGCTGGGCTTTAGGTGAATCATCAGCTAAGAGTCTTCGTGGAGGAAAGATGCCCGATGTCATTTTTGCGGGAACCGAAACTAGACGGCCATTGAACTATGCGCAAGTACGTGTTACCTTGGATAATAGTGACGGTTTTATCAAAAATGCTCCAGAGCAACTTTCTGTAGAGCGACACATCTACCGTAATGGTGATAGTGATTATCTGATCGAGGGTAAAAAAGTTCGTTTGCGCGACATCCATGATTTGTTTATGGATACAGGTCTAGGAAGAGATTCCTTTTCCATCATTTCACAGGGCCGAGTCGAGGCGATCTTCAACAGTAAACCTGAGGAACGTCGGGCCATATTTGAAGAAGCTGCGGGTGTTTTAAAATACAAAACACGAAAGAAAGAGACCGAAACCAAACTTAACCAGACCCAGGACAACTTGGACCGCTTAGAAGATATCATCTACGAGTTGGAACAGCAGATTCGGCCCCTAGCCAAACAAGCTGAGACTGCAAAGCAATTCTTGCAGTTGGATGGGGAGCGTAAGGATTTGCAACTTCGTGTCTTGGTTCATGATATTGCTGCTGGCAAAGCTGATTTGGAAGATCTTGAAGCACAATTGGAGCAGACCCAGGAGGAACTAGAAGCCTACTATCAACAGCGTCAAGATTTGGAAGAGCATAATCAAGATCTGAAAATGCGTCGGCATCAGTTTCTTCAAAAGGCTCAGCGGTGTCAGGATGATATTGTTTCCTTGACCAGTTTGATTGCTGACTTGGAAAAGAAAATCCAAGTTGGAATCCTACAAGAATCGCAGTCTCAAGAAAAGAAAGCAGATCTCCAAGAGCGTATCGAACAAAATGATGACCGTCTCGAGAATCTGCGGACAGAACATGAGCATTTGATTAGTCAGTTGGATCAGGTGCACCGGGCTATAACTAGTAAACAAGCGGCTGTCAAGGATTTGGAAAAACAGTTAAGTCAGTTTGCCCAATCGCCGGACCATATTATGGAACAGTTGAGAGAACAGTTTGTTGGTTTGATGTCTGAGGAAGCTGATCTTACCAACCAATTGACCACAATCGAAAACCGCTTGACACAAGCCGAGCGTGAAGTGGAACAAGCTCAGGAAGAGCTAAGGGAATTAACTTCTAAAAAAGCAGCCATGTTAGCGTCTGCTAAGGAAGCGCTCGAAGCATTTGAGGAGGCTAAAGCTGGTGTGAAGCACCTCTTGGATGACTATCAAAAAGCCTATAGGAAGTTGCAGTTATCTGAAAAGGCCTTTCAGGATAAACAAACACAACTATTTGACCAGTATGATCACCTGAAAAGTTTAAAAGCGCGACAAGCTAGTTTGGAAGCTATCCAAAAGAATCATAGTCAGTTTTATGCTGGAGTTAAGGCAGTTCTGCAAAATCGTAATCAGCTAGGTGGCGGTGTTATTGGTGCGGTAAGTGAACATCTCTCCTTTGACCTCGAGCATCAAACGGCCATGGAGATCGCTCTAGGAGCCAGTGCACAGCATGTGATTGTGACTGACGAGGCGACTGCTAAATCAGCTATCCAGCTCTTGAAAAGCAAGCGTTTAGGTAGGGCGACCTTCTTGCCTTTGACGACTATCAAGCCACGTGCTTTAAAATCTCATTTGTTACAGTCCTTAAAGACACAAGAAGGTTTTTTAGGTGTCGCTAGTGAGTTAGCTAGCTTTGAACCAGACTTAAGCCATATTATGGAAAATTTACTCGGCTTAACCGTTATTTTTGACACTATTGATCATGCTAATCGCGCTGCGCGTTTGGTTAATTATCAAGTGCGTTTGGTAACATTAGATGGTACCGAATTGAGGCCTGGGGGATCTTACTCGGGTGGTGCTAATCGTCAAAAAAATACGACCTTTGTGAATGTTGAGCTGGAACAGTTGCAGAAGGCCATTGCATCAGATGAGCAGCTGATAAAGGAGCAAGAAACAGCACTTGCTCTGCTTAAAGCAGATTTTGATCAGGCTCGTGAACAGTGCGACAACTTGAAACAAGAGGGAGAAGATGCCCGACTGTTGGAGCAAAGGACGGACTTGGCTTATCAACAGGCATCAGAGCAACTGGCTGAAATCAGTCGTCTTTATGATGTCAAGGTAGCTAACGAGGGTCACCAAGAATTGACGGATGTGACTGCGACAAAGGAAAATCTGTCACAGCGTCTGTTGGAAATTGGTCAGCAGAAAGAGGAGATCACTCGCTCTATCGAGGCTATCAAAAATGATAAGGACAGCATTGAGGATAAACGTCAGGAATTGACACAGGTCTTATCCGATACTAAATTATCTGAGCGTGAGCTGGAAGGTCGAGAACATTTCTTGAAGCGTGATCAGGACAAACTGAGTCAAGAAATGGATCGGGTTAAGCAGGATCAGGAGCAATTACGGATGGCTTTGTCGACTCACGGGGAGTCGGTAGACGTGTCTCAAATCCCAGAATGGAAAAACCAGCTGGAAGCTTCTCAAACACGTAAAATGCAAAGTGAGGAAGAACATATTCGCCTGCGATTTGAAATTGAAGATTTAGAAGCTCAGGCAGAAGAAGCGGCAGATCAGCTTCATGCCTTAGGAACGCAAAATGAAGAGTATATTCGACGTCAAGCACAGTTAGAAACCAGAGCCAAGCAGTTGAAACAGAGTTTGCAACAGTTGGGACAGGAGTTGGCTGAGAGTTATCAATTAAGTTTTGGACAGGCTACGACAGCTTGTGAGGTACTTGAAGAAGATCAGGTAGGTCCTGCCAAGCAGGCTTTAAAAGACTTGTTAAAAGCTATTAAAGCACTCGGTCCTGTTAACTTAGTGGCTATTGAACAGCACGAAGAAGTAGCTCAACGGCTTGATTTCTTAAGCGGGCAAAAAGCAGATTTGGATAAGGCAAAGACCTTGCTTCTGGAAACCATTACTGATATGAATCAGGAAGTCACGTCACGTTTTCAAACAACGTTTGAGGCGATTCGTGTTTCTTTTAAGGAAACCTTTACACAGATGTTTGGTGGAGGTTCAGCTGATTTGATTTTGACGACGGGAGACTTGTTGTCTGCTGGTGTTGACATTTCTGTACAGCCACCTGGAAAAAAAATCCAATCTTTAAACTTGATGTCTGGTGGGGAAAAGGCCTTGTCGGCTCTAGCTCTCTTATTTGCCATTATTCGTGTCAAAACCATCCCCTTCGTGATTTTGGATGAGGTCGAAGCGGCTTTAGATGAGGCTAATGTCAAACGCTTTGGTGATTACCTTAATCGCTTTGATAAGTCGAGTCAGTTCATTGTTGTGACGCACCGGAAAGGGACCATGGCAGCGGCTGATAGCATTTATGGGGTTACCATGCAAGAATCGGGGGTTTCTCAAGTCTTGTCAGTTAGACTGAAAGATGCTGAAAATTTCAAAGGTGTCACTTAGAAGCATAGGCCAGAAAAGATGCTTTCAGATGGTATCAGCTCTTGTTGACTCCAAAGGAGGTCACTGGTCTATTGTATTAAGCTACTTTTTGTGGCTCTTTGTCAACTGTAGTGGGTGACTTATAGATAAGCAAGAGAGGAGACGAGGGTTGTCTCCTCTCTTTTCCTCTATTGGGGCAAATGCTTTACTGTAGAGAAGAAGGAAATATTGAATTAAGGCTAGTCACTATGAAAAGGTTGGTATTATTGGGACCGTTTAAAGTACACATCTTTTATATCTGTTTTTGATTTTCCTAATGTTTCCATGAAAGCGTATTTTTTGGTACAATAAGGAGTACGTAGATTAAGCAAGTATTTGAATGTGCATGTGCTATATAGGAGATAGGGATTCATTTGGAGGGGCTTTTGTTTACCAAAATTATTGCAACAGACATGGATGGTACTTTTTTGAGGCCTGATGGCACTTATGATCAGGAGCGTCTTGCCAAACTTTTGCCCCAACTAACTGATGCAGGTTATCGTTTTGTAGCGGCTAGTGGTAGGTCTTTGCTAACCTTGAAAACCTTGTTCAAAGATTTCGAGACACAAATGGCTTTTATAGCTGAAAATGGTTGTATTGTGGAAGATGAGGGCAACCTCATCTTTGAAGCGCAGATGGCAACGGCGGATTATTTAGCGATTGTAGCAGAGTTGGAAAACAATCCAGATTGCAAGGGTTACCTTTTGTCAGGGAAAAATGGCGCCTACGTTCCACAATCGAGTACGCCAGACTATCTCAAAAGTGCTCGCCACTATTATGCGAATGTCCAAGTCGTTGATATCAAAAGGGTGACTGATAAGATTTTAAAGGTTTCTACAAAATTCCAATACGATAAAGCACATGCCTTCACAAGACAGTTAAATCAAAAATTAACGGATTTTCAGGCGGTTGTCACAGGTTTTGATGGCATTGATATCATCCCAAGAGCTTATGATAAGGCGACAGGTTTGGATAGCCTTTGCGAGCAATATGGTATTCCAGCGAAAAATGTGCTTGCTTTTGGTGATAATTATAATGATTTGGAAATGCTTGCTTATGCGGGAAGAGCCATTGTTCCCGCTAATGGTGTTGATAAGGCAAAGGCTATAGCAGATGAGCTTATTGCAGACAATAGTCAAGAATCGGTCTTAGATTATTTGGAAGGTTTGGTGGCAGCATGTCAAGAATCAGATTAGTAGCGCTTGATTTGGATAACACCCTTTTCGATGATGGCAAGACTGTTTCGGAGGCTAATCGTCTAGCTATTCAAAAAGCCAGAAATCTGGGGGTGAAAGTGGTGATCACCACTGGTCGTCCTCTGAGGGCCATCGGTAATCTGTTGGCAGAACTGTGTTTGGACACTTCTGAGGATTATAGCCTTACCTTTAATGGTGGTTTGATCCAACGTAACGATGGTCATGATCTTGCCCAGACGACCTTAAGCCGGGAACAAGTGGTAGAACTCTGTGAACTTTTAGGTGCCAAGGGATTACCTGTGGATATTTTAAGTGATGGTTGTGTCTATAGTTTACCTGCTAAAGACCGTGTATCCAGATATCCTGAAGCCAATCCCTTATTGACTTTTAAAACGTTAGCTAGCCTGTCTGAATTGCCAACAGATATCATCTACAATAAAATTGTCATTGTTGCCGATAGAGACTTTTTAGATCAGAAGATAGCAGAGCTACCAGCTAGAGTTTTTGAGCATTTTGAGGCCTTTAAATCGCGTGAAATCATCTTTGAAATCATGCCTAAAGGTGTTCATAAAGCAGCGGGATTAGCGCATTTGTGTGAGATTTTGGAGTTGCCTCGTGAGTCTGTGATGGCTATCGGTGATGAAGAAAATGATTTAAGCATGATCGAATGGGCAGGCTTGGGTATTGCCATGCAAAATGCCATTCCGGCAGTTAAAGAGCTAGCTAATGGGATAACTAGCCGTGATAACAATCACTCAGGTGTTGCAGAAGCGATTGAAAAGTATGTGTTAAGCGAGGATTAGAATGGGATTATTTGATCGATTATTTGGAAAAAAAGATGAGCAGGACAAGGAACAAGACTATCTGACAGCTTCAAAGCGAGATGTAGCTGATGCACTTAGTCAAACTTCGGAAGAGGAAGTTGCTGAATCATCAGATAGTCAGACACCAAGGCCTGAAGAGGAAATTTTAGCAACTGCTATTCCTGAGGAGGAGAGTTTTTCTGATCAGCATGCCTCATTTGAAGGCGTCACCGTTGAGAAAGACAGTGAGCTGTCGTCAGATCTGACTAGTCATAGTCAAAGTGCTGTTGACTGGAAGGACAGTTTTGACTTTTCTGATGAGACAGTTGCAGACGATCAGGATATGAAGCATGAACCTGAGGAAGTCAAAGTCACTAAATTTGAGGCTGATCCTAATATTGATTGGAAGGATAGGTTTGATATTTCCTTGGACAAGGATGATGAGACAGAGTCGCTATCTGCAGCAATCACTTCTGAACAACTAGATAGCCAGAGTGCGTCAGAAATGTCTCTTTCAGAAGAAGCTAGCCAAGCCAATCCAGTCTCCAATGATGCGCACTTTGAAGCCATTATGGCAGATTATTACGCTAAAAAAGCAGCTGTCGCAGAAGCTGCTGAACGTGGTGAAACCTATGAACTTGAAGCTATATCTACCCGGACAGCTCCAGCGTCAGTGGAGACATCAACTCCTACTGAAGTGACAGCAGAGCAGGAAACAACAGAGGAAAAGTACAACCGTAGCCTGAAAAAAACGCGAACAGGATTTGCAGCCCGTCTGAATGAATTTTTCGCTAATTTCCGTAAGGTTGATGAGGAATTCTTTGAAGAGCTAGAAGAACTGTTGATCTTATCTGATGTTGGTGTAACGGTGGCAACACAACTAACAGAAGACTTGCGACACGAAGCCCGTCTTGAGAAGGCCAAAAAACCAGAAGATTTGCGACGCGTCATCATTGAAAAGTTGGTAGACATCTACGAAAAAGATGATGTTTATAAGGAACAAATTAATTTCCAAGATGACCTAACCGTGATGCTTTTTGTTGGAGTCAATGGTGTAGGGAAAACGACTTCGATTGGGAAACTGGCTTATCAGTATAAAAATCAAGGCAAAAAGGTCATGTTGGTTGCAGCTGATACCTTCCGAGCTGGTGCAGTAGCGCAATTGGTTGAATGGGGACGTCGCGTGGATGTACCTGTTATTACTGGTCCTGAAAAAGCAGATCCTGCTTCGGTCGTTTTTGACGGTTTGGAAAAGGCTGTTGCTGAAGGGGTTGATGTCTTGATGATTGATACCGCAGGCCGTTTGCAAAACAAAGAAAATCTGATGAAAGAACTAGAAAAAATTGGTCGGATTATCAAGCGAGTCCTACCAGATGCCCCACATGAAACGCTTCTAGCATTAGACGCTTCAACAGGACAGAATGCGCTTAGCCAAGCTAAGGAATTTTCGAAAATAACCCCATTGACAGGTCTGGTTCTGACTAAAATTGATGGGACCGCCAAGGGTGGCGTCGTCCTGGCTATTCGTCAAGAACTCGATATTCCTGTCAAATTAATCGGGTTTGGTGAAAAAATCGATGATATCGGACAATTTAATTCTGAAGATTTTATGCAAGGTCTTTTAGAAGGATTGATTTAAATAGTAAAACCCCTCATTGCATGACTGAATGACAGGCAATGAGGGGTTTTGTTATGATTGGTTCTATTGAGAAATGGGTTTAAAACACACGATAGACATACGGATTATCAGGTTCGGAAACCTCTTGACTATCTTCAATATGCAGAACTGGCAATGTCTGTTCCAACTGACTGTTATATTCTGTGTCAATGTTTCCTGTCACTTGAACCCAGGTGTTGTTGTCATACGATTGGGTATTTCCCGTAGTGGATAAACCGTAGACACCAGAATCAGCGATACAGTGGATAACCCCAAAGCGAAAGAGGTATTGGTAACCTTCGTGGTCAGGCTCGTTATAAACAAAGCCGGTGTAGGAAATGCGCTTTCCAGAAAAGACATCGGGGTAGAGATAGATGAGCTCCATGATTTCCATATAATTTTTAGTTGTGATATGGATGGTATCGAGATTCTGATAAGCAGTTAGTTCTTTCTGCATTTCTTTTCGATAAGCATTTTTGGTGAAATACAAGCTTGTATCTGGCTTGAGATATTGTACCCTAGTGCCATCGTCAGATTCGCCCCGACCAACGGATCCGACAGCTGTTGGGAAATGATAGCCCTTGGCAGATACAGTTGTCGAATCAAGTGTCACGGTAGGCACTAGCAAGCCGATCATGACAGGAAGAACGAGGATCATAGGACTGGTGAGTTTAGCTAATTTTCCTGACAGATGAGAATGCATCTTGAGATTTTTCATCCAAATAACCAATTGGACAAGAGCTAAGATAAAGGATAAAAACATGGCGATAAAAGCCAAATAAGAATAGTGAGTATTGATGTACTGGTCTAATTTTCCGGATAAGTAAAGATACATGCTGAGCTCAAAGTAGCCAGCTAAAATCAGAAAACGAATCATGCGAAAGCTCCTAAAATAAGACAATAGAGGGTAATGATAATGGCCGATACAGAGACAAACTGCACAATAAAAGAGGTTTTAAAGCGTCCGAGCATCATCATCAGGTTTTTGATGTCAATCATGGGACCAATCAGAAGAAAAGCCATGACAGGGGCCATGCCAAAGGTAGAAAGGAGGGAAGCTCCAATAAAGGCATCTGCCTCACTGCATAAGGAAAGAATGAAGGCTAGGAGCATCATGACTAAGATAGCAGTGAGAGGATTGGCACCAATTGCCGTTAACATTCGCGTTGGCAAATAGATCTGCATAGCAGAAGCAATCAATGTGCCAAAGACTAGGTAACGTCCGGTATCAAAAAATTCATCGATGGCATGTGATAAGGCCAAAAAGATTTTTTTTCCAAGAGGATAGCCGCTATAATCATGGAAATGACTGGATTTAGCATTGGCTTTGATAATTTGACTATCTACCACAAATCCTAACATAATCCCCAAAGCGATAGCGACAATGGAAGCACCTAATAAGCGTAACATCAAGAATCTCCAAGAATTACCAAAGGCAGAGTAAGTGGCAAAGAGAACGATGGGATTGATGATCGGCGCTGTCGCTAGAAAGGGGATGGCTGTGTAGCTAGGCACCTTTTTTTCTAGCAAGCGATTGATAATGGGGACAATTCCACACTCACAGGAGGGAAAGATAAAACCAATAAAGGTGCCAAATAAAATACGAAGGAGTTTATTTTGAGGAAGGTAGCGTGTGACCTTTTCTGGAGTCAGGTAAACCTCAATAAAACCAGATAAAATAGCACCAACCAAAACGAAAGGGAGCGCCTCGATGATGATGGACATAAAAATGGCCATCCATTGCAAGACGCTATCGGGGAGTTGATTCAAAAACGACATGAGAAACCTCACTTGATCCAAGACTTTGCATAATGGAAAAGACTGTCCAGGCAGAGAGCAACTACCGTGATGATAAAGGTATTAATGGCAAATAACCATGGTAGGTTATCCGCTAAAAGGGCACCAAAGCCACCAAGTACCATATAAAAGCCCAGGTCAATTTTAGCAGGATTAGTTATCCTTTTCTTTTTTGTCATCGTCTTTTTTCCTTTTTTTAGGGTCAGAATCCATATTATCCGGTAGTTTGGCAAAGTTAGCAAACATGCTTTCAAGTTTATCATCTTTTTTGTATGAAATCGCCATAAGGCACCTCCAAATATAAAATCAGTCTTATTATACTACTTTTTTTCAAAAGAAAGGTACAGAAAATTTAGTACGATCATGTTATACTAGAAGCAAAAACAAATGAGGGTAGGCATGATTACACGGGAACATTTCCAAACCTTTAGTTGGATTGACATTGATATTGATGAGGTGAGAGATGCAGAAAAAATTGCACTAGATTTTGGCATTGATCCTGAAGTGGCCGCCTATGCTCTGGATAAAAACGAATTGGCCCATGTTGAGTATAATCGCAAGACTGGACAATTGATTCTGATTTACCATGTTCTGAAGTTAACGAAGGAGGACAATAGTTTCCAAACCATTCCTCTGACCTTCATTGCCCAGGGCGATCGCTTGATTAGCATGTCTACCAAAGATACTGATTATATTGTGAGACGGTTGCAAGGCATCGCTGAGGATAATCGTGACATGAGCCTTTATGATTTTTTATTTTCAGGATTGATTGAAATTGCCAATCCGTATTTCTCAGTTATTGAAAAGCTGACACATGAGCGGCAGGTGATTAATCAGCAATTGCGGGCTAAAACGACTAAGCAAGGCCTGCTGGCACTCTCTGATATAGAAACAGGGAATGTCTTTCTCTTATCTGCCAGCCGGCAAAATGCTGTGATCATTGAACGGTTAAAAAACCAATCGCTTTATTTCCACTTATCGGAATCGGAAAAAGAACTACTAGATGATGCCTTGGTTGAAGCCAATCAGCTAGTTGAGATGACCAAGCTGACTTCTGAAATTCTAGAGCAATTGACAGCAACCTACAATAATATCCTAAACAATGACCTTAACGATACTATGACCATGTTGACCATTGTCTCTCTTTTGATGACCATTCCTAGCATTGTAACGGGATTTTTTGGGATCAACGTTCCCCTCCCAAAGGTCTTTACCGATAGTCCTTATGGTTGGATTTTGGTGATTTTATTGTCTATGTTTTTATGGATGGTGATGTCTAAAATTTTGACCTATATGATGGGGCAGTCCTTCTTGATGAGTTTTAAGCAATTTTTTCGTATGGCTTTTAAGAGCAAAAGACGTTAATAGGACGTAGGATAATACCAAGAGACGCTAGTATAGTACTATAGTGTCTTTTTTGATTGCTTTATAATGACAAATGGAAGTTCTTGTTCTTAAGTTCAGAACTGCGAAAAGCTATAAGTGTCTGGGTTATGGTAGCTGTCTGTGTAACTCATCAAGATTGGCTTATTAGGTATATTTGCGTGAAAATGCTGCTATTAGGTGGTCCCAAGTGCTTTTAAGCAAAGAGATTGTTTGGGAAGCTCACAGTGGATAAGTAGCTGATTAAGACAGTAGCTGCTTCCTGAATTTGATCATGATATTAATGACTAGCCTAAAGCTAGAAAAGGCGTATTGACTTTGGCTGCTATTGGAAAGGAGATCTGAAAAATGACGAGTGTTGCCATTATTTTTAATCAAATTATGGTCATGTTTTTTCTGATGGCGATCGGATTTGTGGCGCATAAACGCGGTTTTCTAGGGAAGCAAACCATCCAGGAAATATCAGACTTGGTGATTTACCTTGTTACTCCCGCTCTCATCATGCGATCATTACAGATGGAGTTCACGCCAGATACCCTCACCAATGTCTATGTGATGGGGGTTTTAGCACTACTAACAACTATCTTGATGATGGCTGTTTCACGACTGGTATCGCCTCAAAGCTATTTGAGTCAGTACGCGATGGTTTTTGGTAATACTGGTTTTATTGGGATTCCGATTGTTGATCGTTTGTACGGTGCTCAGTCAGTTGTCTACATGGCTGTTTTTATTGCGGTTGTTAATGTATTGGTTTGGACATATGGTATTTCGTTGATCGCTGGTAGGGAATCTCAACTAAGTTTTACCAAGCTTTTGACCAACCCAAACAATCTGGCGATTGTCGCAGGCATATTGCTTCATATATTGCCATTTTCCCTTCCTCACTTTATCGACCAGTCAATCGCTCTAGCGTCTAATATCAATTTACCTCTGGTCATGATTGTATTAGGTACTTATTTGGCAGAGGCTCAGTTATCTCGTTTTCTAAGAACATGGGAATTTTACAAAGTTTGCTTTTTTCGCTTACTTTTCATTCCTATCATAGTGATTATCTTGTTGCGGCTATTACCGATGACGATTGATCATTTAGTTGCCATGACCTTGGTTGTTGCCCATGCGACACCAGGAGCAGTCTTACTGGTGGTATTTGCCAAAAAATTTCAGAAAGATTATCACTTTAGTTTAGCCATGATTAGCCTGACAACTCTCATGTCCATGCTGACGATTCCGCTTATTATTGCTTTAGCAATGCTAGTGATCCCTTAAATGCCTCAATATCGTAGATGTTGGGAGATACAAAGTCTGCAAAGTGTTGTTAACTACCGCTAAAAAACGCCTAGAACTCTGTTTTGTCAGATTCTAGGCGTTTTGTGATAGAAGAAGTAACTACTGTGCTAGATTTACTAATTTTTACTTGTCGCTAATTGATTAGAAGAGGTGTAGGCAGTCGTTTGTTTGACCGTTTTAGCGTCTCTGGCATCTTTTTTAGCACACAGGTTGGCATAGATTGTTCCCCAAAGCGTATGGACAATTGTCCCAGCTGCACCCGCAAGAGCGGCTAAAGGAGAGAAGTGTGCGAGGCCAAGACTGGCTGCAAGCGAGGTATTTTGGAGTCCAACTTCAATGGCCATGGTGCGTTGACTGGCAAGATCATACTTGAAGAATTTAGCAGCAAGCATACCGACACCATAACCGGAAAGGCTGTGTAAGAAAACGACTAGGAAGATAACCCAGCCTGTTGACAGAAGATTATCTCTGTTGACGGATACCGTTCCAGCCAGTACAAGTAGGACTGCAAGAGATGATAAGGTAGGCATTGCTAGGCTGACTTTTTGTGTCTGTTTTGCAAAGAGGGCATTGATTACCATACCACCAACAACTGGAACGAGCACTACTTGAGCCACAGATAGGAACATGGCAGAGAAACTCATTTCAAAGTAGGAGCCACCGTAAAGAGTGAGCATCAAAGGCGTCATGAGCGGCGCGACTAAAGTTGATACTGAGGTTGCTGAGATAGATAAGGGAACATCACCATTAGCTAGATAAGCCATGATATTGGATGATGTGCCACCGGGAACAGAGCCGAGTAAGATGAGTCCAAGAGCGATATCAGCTGGCAAGTTAAAAAGCTTAGCAAGAACAAAACCGGAAAAAGGCATAAACAAAAATTGTAAGATTTCTACCAAGATGACACGTGCTGGACGGCGAAAAACTTCGCTGAAATCATCGACTGTTAAGGTGAGTCCCATGGTAAACATAATGAACTGTAGCAGTGGTGTGAGGTAGCCGGTAACCCAGGTGAACAGTGACGGAAGTGTCAAAGCAAGAACAGCAGCTGCGACAACGATGTAAGAAAGATAATTTCTAAAAAGTTGGTTAAACTTGTAAAAAACGGTCATAGATAGTCTCCTTGTGTTAGCTGTAAAGACAAGACTCATTGTTAAGATGAGTGAAGGTAGGGGAATTAAAAAGTCCTCCGCTCATTGAGTGGAAGACTTCGGCCAATCCACTCGCAAGACGAAGAGGACTTGGCAATAGATGTGAAATCACACATGTTGCTAAGTCCTGGTGTTAATAATAATGACGGTTTGGGTTTTAAAAACAGCCATCGCGAGTGTCTCCAATCTTTTTTTATTATGTAATGCCATAACTATACCTTAAATGATTTGATAATGCAATACAAATTATCAAAATAATCAAAAAAATCTGAAAATTAAACAATGAAAACGTACAGAAAAAGTTACTTTTTCAAGCATTAGACTTGAAATTATAACTAGTTAGTGATAAAATACAAGCATAGTTAAAAATGAAGCACGAGGTAAAGCAAATGACAATTGAATTAGGGATTACAACTTTTGGGGAAACAACTCCTCTAAAAGAAACGGGAGAACCAATCAGCCACGAGCAACGCATTCGTCATTTGGTTGAAGAAATTGAGTTGGCAGATAAGGTTGGTTTAGATATCTATGCTATCGGTGAACACCACCGTGAAGATTTTGCAGTATCAGCTCCAGAGGTAGTCTTGGCAGCGGGTGCAGTTAATACCAAACACATTCGCCTATCAAGTGCTGTTACGATCTTATCTTCTAACGATCCTGTTCGGGTTTATCAACAGTATGCAACGATCGATGCCATTTCAAATGGTCGTGCTGAAATCATGGCGGGCCGTGGTTCATTCATCGAATCTTTCCCACTATTTGGTTACGATTTGCGTGATTATGATGAGCTTTTCGATGAGAAATTAGAGATGCTATTGAAAATTAAGGAATCGACCAACTTGACTTGGTCTGGTAAATTCACACAAAATGTGGATAACAAACCTGTTTACCCAAGAGCCACTCAAGAAGATTTTCCGATTTGGGTCGCAACGGGTGGTAATCTTGATTCAACCGTTAAAATTGCGGAAAAAGGACTTCCTATTGCTTACGCAACTATTGGTGGTAACCCTAAAGCCTTTGGTCAATTAGCAGCTATTTACCGTGAAATTGGCCGCAGACATGGTCATGATATGAGTAAGATGAAAGTAGCTGCGCACTCCTGGGGTTGGATTGAAAAAGATAACCAAGAAGCGATTGATAATTATTTCTATCCGACCAAAACAGAGGTGGATAACATCGCTAAGGATCGTCCACATTGGACACCACTAAGCCGAGAAGCCTATGACCAATCTGTTGGTCCAGATGGTGCAATGTTTGTTGGTGATCCAGAACATGTTGCAGCTAAAATGATTGACTTGATTGAAGCACTTGATTTGGATCGCTTCATGCTTCATATTCCAATCGGATCAATGCCACATGACAAAGTGTTAGAAGCTATTCGCTTGTTTGGTGAAGAAGTGGCGCCAATTGTTCGTAAACATTTTGAAGGGAAATAAAGTCATGATTTTAGAAAAAAGTTATGGGTTGATCTGTTCCACAGTAAATCTCTTATTTGAACAAGCAGTTGAGTGTCTTTAGGTGGGTTTAAAAAGCATTTGATTGACGAGGTGTTAGCAAGGAACAAGGAAAAGGAAAAATGCCTTTTGAACTGATAAAGTTAGCATCGGTTACCTCAAAAAAGAAAATGCTTTCAAAATTTTCATAAAAAGTGTACACTCTATAAGATAAAGAATTTCAGAAAGAAGGATATGATTATGGTTACAGTGTCAAGCGCAATTGAATTACAAGAAGCAATTATAGCAAAAGAACCCGTTATTGAATTAACACAAAGCATCAGCTTACCAACAACGATTCAGCTAGCTAAGGGACAAAGTCTCAAAGCTTCTAAAAAAGGAACGGTTTTCTTGAGCTTCGTTGATGGTGATGGTGTTGGCTTATCTGGAGACAACGCCTTGATTAACTTGGCTATTCAAACAGCACCAGACAAGCGTGCCATCTACCTCAACTCAACTGAAGTGGACTTGGGAGCGATTCACTTTGGTAACTTGACCGTTACTGGTGTGGTTCAAGTCCTTACACGCGGCAATAACAAGACTCTGAACCTTACCATTGATGGACTTGATATCGTATCAGCCGATGCCCGTCATTTTACAGAACGTCCAATGAAATATGGGGTTGTTGTGCATCAAGGTGCCTTGACTGTCTACAACTTTAACCCAGCAGAAGATAGCCATATTACTGTTACCGCAGAAAATGTCTCTGTTGGTCGTCCAATGGCACCAGTCATGGGATCAGGTATCTTCATTTCTGGATTCAGTGATGAAACTGGACGTGTCACTATTGAAAAATTAACAACAGGAGATGTCTACTCAAACGGTATGATTCCTAATGGCCAACCAAACCTTATCACTGGGGGTATCTTCATCGTTTATGGTGCTTATGCTAAAGAAGTCATTTCTAATGGTCCTGTGACCACTTACGGTACTAATGACATGGTCCTTGATGTTTGGGGCAAGGTGGACAACTGGATTGTCAAAGATAAGGTAACAAGTTATGGTACTAGCGGTATTGGTTTTGTTAACTTTGGTTCAGTTGGTAACTTTGTAGCAGAACAAGTAGTTGAAACCTTTGGTAATGGCGCTCGTGGTTTTAACCAGTATGATGGTACTATCACAGAAGCACGCTTTAATAGTATTAAAACACATGGTAATGGCTCTATCGGTATGCAATTCTCTAAACCTGTTGGTAAAATTATCATTGATAATAACGTATCTACAACAGGTTCTACTGGTGAAACCTTGGTTAAAGGGGTAATTAAAAATCTTAAAGCTGATGCTATTTCTGTACTTGAGGGTGGTGAAATTGAAGAACTCCTTGTCAATGGCAATCTCCAAACTAAAGGTGATGAAGTTGTCAGCTACCATATCAATGGTGGTACAGTTAAAAAATTCACCCTTAAAGGTAAATTGGTTGCCTCTGGTCAAAATGCAGAGCGTGTAGTCATCGAAAATGGTGGTCAAACCGCAACAGATTCTATCAAAACTTACTTAAATTATTAATCATAGAAAGAGATTGGTTGCAGTCCCAATCTCTTTTTTGCTTGCTATCAACATAACAGTATCTGGATAAATAAACTGAGTAGCTCTGCTAAAATAATAATCATTTTTGCGAGCGAAGCTAAGCCAAAAATTTGGATTTTCTACTGTGATGAAAATGCCTGAACCCTTATTACTTCAACCATTCGGATTCTTGAGATATTAGGCTAAAAGGTTAGTAGGATTAGAGGGACTGCTAAGCAGTTCCCTATTCCCAATCTCCGAAAGTCAGGGGAGTGACTTTCGGAGCCGTCTGTTAAAACTGTCAAGTGGACAGTTTTAAGTTCGAGCCTTGAAACGAGAAAGCAAGACACCTTAGGAAAGTCTGAAAGGAGACTTTGTCTATAACCCCAGCCCACCCATTGGGTAGTCTATGTTATAATGAGGAGAAAGGAGGCGTTATGGCTAAACGTATTTTAATCGTGGATGATGAACCGCATATTCTCACTTTAGTTTCCTATCATTTAAGCAAGGAAGGCTATGAAGTAACGACTGTTGAAGACGGGCGATCCGCGCTGACTATTGCTCGTAAGGAATTATTTGATTTTATTGTTTTAGATATCATGTTGCCCCAGCTTGATGGGATTGAAGTTTGCAAGCGTCTCCGAAAATCTGGCGTCGAAACCCCCATTCTGATGTTATCTGCCAAAGGTGAGGAATTCGATAAAGTTTTAGCGTTAGAACTCGGTGCTGATGATTACATGACCAAGCCTTTTAGTCCTAGGGAGTTAATTGCCAGAATAAAAGCTATTTTACGTCGGACCGAAAAAGAAGAAAGCTCTGCCCAGGAGACCTCACCGACAGAATCCGAAGATCCTGATACACAGATTCGAGTGGCGGATGTGGTTGTCTTTGTGGAGCGCCATCAAGTCTATAAAAAAGATCAGGAGATTAACTTGACACCAAAAGAATTTGAACTCCTGCTTTATCTGCTCAAACACCCTCGCATGACCCTGACGCGTGAGCGCCTGTTAGACAGGGTGTGGGGCTATGATTTTGGACAGGAAACGCGACTGGTAGATGTTCATATCGGAAAAATTCGCGAAAAGATTGAAGACAACCCAAAGACACCTCAGATTATCAAAACGGTCAGAGGCTATGGCTACAAATTTGAAGGAGATGTGTAATGGTATCATGGCTGAAAAGCAGCATAGGGTTTCTTCTGCTTGGTATCTCCTTTAGTGTCGCTGCCTATTTTGATGTTGAGAAATCGTCACTTTGGCTAATCTTAGCTACCTTGTCTCTGCTAGTTGTTATGTGGTATGTGATTAAAATGTGGTCCTGGTACCGACTATTTGATCAGGTGAGCCAGTTAACGACAACCAGCAGTACGATTTTAAAGTATTCTGAGGATAGTGATGATTTACGGCGATTGGCTAAGCGCTTAAAAAATCTCGAGAAAGATCTAGTTCTTAGTGATCAGGATAGTCAGAATAAGGATCTTAATTTTCAAGCCTTTTTAGACTATATTAGTATGGGTTTATTGGTCGTTTCGAGAACCAAGCGTATCCTCTTGCAGAGTCAATCCCTAGGGAATTTCTTTCCAACATTAGATAGTCATACGTTCAAAACTTTAGCAGATTTACGTCGATCGGACATTACCGTATTGGTTAACCGAGCCTTTGAAAAAGGAGAGGTGATCAAAAAAGAATTAGTTGGCTTGAATGACTCGGATCTGATTTTAGAAGTAACAGTTGTTCCTATAAAAAATCACCAGGGACAATTTAAGGATGTCTTAGTTCTGTTGTATGATTTAACACCGATTCGGGCTTATGAGCAGCATAATACAGATTTTGTTGCCAATGCGTCTCATGAATTGCGTACCCCCGTGACCTCTATCAAAGGGTTTGCAGAAACCCTTATGGACATGCCAGAAGAAGATGCCGATTTGAGAAAAGATTTCTTACGGATTATCCAGAAAGAGAGTAGTCGTTTAGAGCATATTGTTAACCACATGCTAACCCTATCTAAAATAGGGCAAAGTAAGCCACAGCTATCGTCTTTTGACTTGGTCACTTTTTTGGGCGATGTTACCCAGGGCTTACGTCCCAAAATGGCAGAAAAAGGCCTGGATTTTCAGCTAGATCTTCCTGAAAAACTCATTTACGAAACAGACCATTACATGCTCTCGCAAATTATCGTTAACTTGCTGACAAATGCTATCCGATATACGGACGAGGGCGGCAGGGTGACAATTTCCTTGATAGAACATCCCAATCATATCGCCATCAGTATTGCGGATACTGGGATTGGCATAGGTCCTTATCAGCTTGAGCGAATTTTTGAGCGCTTTTACCGAGTTAACAAAGGAAGAAGTCGCCAAACAGGTGGCACAGGTCTGGGACTGTCTATTGTTAAAGAATTGTCAGAAGCTTTAGGCGGAAAAATCAGTGTGACTAGCCAGGTTGGGCAAGGCTCTACCTTTACCCTGTCTCTCCCTATCATTATCGGTATGGGAAGATAGATAACTCTTATAATAAATGATCACATTAGTGGTCGTTTTTTTTATAACTACAATCTTTACACAATCTTTACAAAAATCCATAAAAAATCTTTACATAAAAGAACTATACTAGTTTTGTAAACAAAAGGAGTGCTTTAAGTATGCTCCCAAAATGATGGATTTTAGAAAGTGAGTTTAACTTATGAAAATGAAAAAGATGCTAGCTCTTGCAGGTCTAACTTTAGCAGGTGTTACTTTGGTTGCATGTGGAAACAATCAATCAGGCTCAAGTGCTTCTTCGGGTGGTAAGATTGAAGTGGTTTCGCGTGAAGATGGTTCAGGGACACGTGGCGCATTTACTGAAATCACAGGAGTTCTTGAGAAAAAAGATGGCAACGAAGTGGATAACACAAGTAAGAATGCCGTTATTCAAAACAATACTGAAGGCGTTATCTCGACAGTTTCAGGTAATGGAGCTGCTATCGGCTACATCTCTTTAGGCTCACTTAACGACAATGTCAAAGCCCTTGATATTGAAGGGGTCGAGGCCAGTAGCGAAACCGTGTTAGATGGTGAGTACAAATTACAGCGTCCTTTCAATATTGTCTGGTCAAAAGACCTTTCAGAAGTGGGACAAGATTTCATTAGCTTTATCCACTCAAAAGAAGGACAAAAAGTAGTCACTGATAACAAGTTTGTGGAAGCTAAGACAGAGACGGCATCCTATAGTGGCGGTGACAAATCTGGTAAATTATCGATCGTAGGTTCTACTTCAGTTGCCCCTTTGATGGAAAAATTAGCAGAAGCTTATAAAAAAGTAAATCCAGGTGTCACAATCGATATCACAGCTAACGGATCATCAGCTGGTATCACAGCTGCTGAAGAAAAAACAGCCGATATCGGTATGGTTTCCCGTGAGCTTACAGCAGACGAAGGTAAAGAATTGCACCAAGATACGATTGCCTTGGATGGTATTGCGGTTGTTGTCAACAAAGATAACAAAGTGGGGGACATCAGCATGTCTCAAATCAAAGATGTCTATACTGGGAAAATCACAGAGTGGTCAGATCTCTCTAAATAAGCTTAAACATTCTTTGCTGTAGCATAATCTCGAAATTAGGGAATATGGTTACAGAGGAACAGAGCCAGGTAGCTTGTAAAAGGGTTACCTGGCATTTCCATGATGGTCAAGTTTTTTCTAACCATTATGTGATAACAGCCTATAGAAACCTTACAGAAAGGACAGCCTGTGAAACAACAAGCCTTTAAAGAATCCTTTTTTAAATGGCTCTTCTTTGCAAGTGCTGCAACAGCTATCGTTGCAATACTTTTGATTTGCTATTTTATCTTTCGAAATGGGATTCCCTTCATCTTAAATTACGGGATCGGAAACTTCTTATTAGGAAGTGCCTGGTCACCTTCGAATACTCCTGCCAGTTATGGGATTTTACCTATGATCGTTGGGTCTATTGTTATTACAATAGGCGCTATTGTGATAGGGGTTCCGACAGGTATCTTCACATCGGTATTCATGGTTTATTATTGCCCGAAATCGCTTTATAGCTTTTTAAAGTCAGCAGTAAACTTAATGGCAGCCATTCCCTCGATCGTCTACGGATTCTTTGGCCTCCAACTTTTGGTACCTTGGATCCGAACTTGGGGTGGTAATGGTATGGGTGTTTTAACAGCCTCCCTTTTGCTAGGTATCATGATCTTACCAACCATTATCAGCTTGTCAGAATCCGCTATCAGAACGGTTCCACAATCCTACTATACAGGAAGTTTGGCCCTTGGTGCGAGCCATGAACGTAGTATTTTCAAAGCGGTTCTCCCAGCTGCCAAATCAGGAATTTTATCCGCGATTATTTTAGGGATTGGTCGTGCTATTGGAGAAACCATGGCCGTTATTTTGGTGGCAGGTAACCAACCGATTATTCCGACAGGTATTTTCTCAGGAACACGGACTATGACGACCAATATTGTTTTAGAAATGGCCTATGCTTCTGGACAACACCGACAAGCCCTCATCGCAACTTCCGCAATCCTATTTGTCTTCATCTTAATCATTAACGGATGCTTTGCTTATGTGAAAGGAAAATCTAATCATGACTGATCGTCTTTTAAAAGCCTTGGTCTATTTGTTTACCTTTTTAACATTTGGATCTTTATTTGTGGTCATTGGTTTTATTCTGGTCAATGGTCTACCTTACATCACTCCTAGCTTATTTGACTTTACCTACACTAGTCAAAACGTTTCACTCATGCCAGCTATCATTTCAACGGTGATTTTGGTTTTTGGTTCTTTGTTAATCGCCCTACCAATCGGTGTCTTTGCTGGCTTTTACCTGGTCGAGTATGCGCCCAAAGATTCCAGATGGGTCAAGTATGTGCGTATCGCATCGGATACCTTATCAGGTATCCCATCTATCGTCTTTGGCCTTTTCGGGATGCTCTTCTTCGTGGTCTTTTTGGGCTTCCAATACTCACTGATTTCGGGAATTTTAACATCAGTTATTATGGTTTTACCACTCATTATCCGTTCGACAGAAGAGGCCCTCTTATCTGTCAGTGATAGTATGCGTCAGGCCAGCTTTGGTCTTGGTGCAGGTAAATTACGGACCGTTTTTAAGATTGTTTTACCAGTTGCTATGCCAGGTATCTTATCCGGTGTCATCTTGTCAATTGGTCGTATTGTTGGTGAAACTGCCGCTCTCATGTATACTTTGGGAACATCTACCAACACACCGACAAGCCTATTGTCGTCAGGGCGTTCTTTAGCCCTGCACATGTATATGCTCTCTAGTGAGGGCTTACATGTCAATGAAGCTTATGCGACAGGTGTTATTCTCATTATCACCGTTTTGATTATTAATATGATTTCTAGCCTATTGTCCCGTCGATTAGTTAAAGGAGGCGCTTAAAATGGGAACATTTTCCGTTAAACACCTTGATTTGTATTATGGCGATTTTCAAGCCTTAAAAGATATTTCGATTGATTTGCCTGAGGGTCAGATCACAGCCTGTATTGGACCTTCTGGTTGTGGGAAATCAACTTTCTTAAAGACCCTTAATCGCATGAATGACTTGGTCCCAAACTGCCGTATCGATGGTGATATCAAGCTTGATGACGATGATATTTATGGAAAAAATATGAACCTCAATCAACTTAGAAAGCGTGTCGGCATGGTTTTCCAACAACCTAATCCATTCGCCATGTCTATCTATGATAATGTCGCCTATGGACCACGTACTCACGGCATTACAGATAAAGCGGAGTTGGATGCTCTTGTCGAAAAGAGCTTGCGAGGCGCAGCTATTTGGGATGAAGTTAAAGACAAACTCAATAAAAGTGCCTTGTCCTTATCAGGTGGTCAGCAACAACGTATCTGTATTGCACGTGCATTAGCAGTTGAACCAGATATTCTACTCATGGATGAACCGACTTCAGCTTTAGACCCTATCTCAACCTTGAAAATTGAAGATTTGGTGCAAGAATTAAAGCAGAATTATACTATCATCATTGTTACGCATAACATGCAACAAGCCTCACGTATTTCAGACAAAACAGCCTTTTTCCTCAATGGTGAAATTTGCGAGTTTGGAGATACAGTAGATATTTTTACCAATCCTAAAGACAAGCGAACAGAAGATTACGTTTCCGGCCGATTTGGCTAAGAAAGGATAAGTTATGAGAGAACAATTTGACTTAGAATTAGCTGCCCTTGAAAACAACTTTTTACAAATGGGTCAAGCTGTCCTTGAAAATGGCTCAAAGGCCCTACTAGCGATGATCAATCATGATTTGGAATTAGCACAAGTCGTTGTTGACACAGACGAACAGATCAATCACTATCAAATCAAGATCGAAGTAGCTTGTGCCAATCTTTTAGCCCTACAACAACCAATGGTGTCGGACCTACGATTTGTCATTGCGATCATGGCCTCATCTTCAGACTTAGAACGAATGGGTGATCACTTTGCAGGAATAGCCAAATCTGTATTGCGTCTAAATGACGATGCTCGCTTACCCGAATTTGAGGAAAAGCTGCAAGAAATGGGAGAGAATGCCCTACAAATGTTGCATCAGCTTATTACTATTTTCCCAGACCACAATGCTAAATCTGCTAGAGCATTAGCAAGAGAAGATGAAAAGTTAGATGATGCTTACTGGATGTTATCTAAAGATATGGTATCTCAAATGAAATACCAAGATGTTCACATCCGTAACGGTACAGAGTACCTTTCCATCTTGAACCATATCGAACGCTTTGGTGACTATATCGCCAATATCTGTGAACGTTTGGTTTATTTGGAAACTGGTGAGTTAGTGGAGCTAAACTAATGCTTAGGAAAGTGGCAGTGCCCTTTCCTTTTTGTATCGACTAATTATTTTGAAAATTCCCCCAAAAATATTGCAAAAGAAAAAATAATCTGATAAAATATAAGCATCCTAATCACAATAAAGAGTTTTGTTAGGAGAAGAAAAGGAGAATATATCATGAAAAAAGTTTTTGTGTCACTTTCTACAGTAGCACTTCTTGCAGCAGTAGCAGCACCAGCATTTGCTCTTGACAATGGAACTACTGTAAATACAGAGGATCATGTTGCTCTTGGAGGTGTTACTGCACCTGAAAAACCTGAATTAAATATTGATAAATTCCTAGCAGATGGAACAGTTGAAATCACTCAAAAAGGAGAATCTGTGACCGCACCGTCACAAACATCTGATTTGATTTACGATGTTCTAAAAGATGCGAACGGCAATCCTGTGTTGGATGAAAACGGAGAAGCGACTATCATCGCCAAACCAGCAACAGCTCCAACTGCACAAGGTACCAACTTGAAAGGTGGAATTGACGAAAACGGCAATGGTTATGTTTATGGTAATTCTGTAACCGATAAAGAAGTGGATGAGTCAGCAGCTAAACCAGCAGCTAAACCAGCAGCTAAATCAGTTGCAAAAGCTGATACAGCTAAAGGACAAAAAGTTCTTCCAAAAACAAGTGCGGTAAAATAATCCAATCTTGTCTTTAGGATAAAGGTTGCCTCTTAATAGGCAACCTTTTTGAGTATACTAATTTATATGTGATGAATAAAGAAGAAGCGATGAGAACAACAAATTTATTAAAAAAATCATGGTTAAGAATTGTCTTTACCATTATGATGGTGATGACTTTGGTTGGATGTGGGGCAAATACTCTGTCGTCATCTAACGCATCCTCACAAGAAACCACCAAAAATACAGCGCAGTCAGCTTATACTGTTAGCTCTGAAGAAAAAAACTATTTAAGTAATAAGTTTACAGGGTTAAAAGCTAAAAACGCTGACACAATTGGCTATATTTATGCACCAGGAACACAACTTGACGAACCTATTGTTCAAACTACAGATAATGAAACCTATCTTGATAAGACCTTTGAAGGTGCTAATGAACCTTTAATGGGGACTGTTTTCATGGATATGGATAATAACAAAAATTTTTCTGATAGTCTGACTTGGTTATTCGGTCATGCCAGAGGAAGTCAGGTTGCTGACCATCGTATGTTTAATGATGTCAATTATTATGACCAGCAATCCTATATGGATGAACATCCTTATGTAGTTATTGAAACCCCTGAACGGAAATATTATTATGAAGTTGCTTTTTTAATTATTGTACCTGAGACAACTGCTTTTTACAGAACGTCATTTGATAGTACAGCACAATTTGAAGAGCAATTAAAAGAGGTTCGTGAAAAAGCACATACTCAGAATAAAGATGTAGAAATCAATTCTTCTGATAAGTACGTAGTATTATCAACTTGCCGTGAGGATGATGAGACTATTAGATCGAATCTCTATATTCGCCAAATTCCAGATTCAGAATTACCAACATTTTTAAAAGAAAATGGAGAAAAACTGGCTTATCAACCGACAAGATAAACTTGGTTTAACAAGCCATTATTCCTAAGATGACAAGGTAGTTTGGTTGAAGTTGCTTTGAATTACCTTAAGCGTTAGAGTTTTTATATTAATTTCTTGCTTTTTATATAATCAAAAAATGTACTTTGGTCAATGATGTGAGACCAAAAAGGTGATTTTGAAGTTATCCATTTGTTAAGCTTTACTAGGAGATCGCTCCTGGTAAAGCTTTTCTGATTATCGATAGGAAATTTCCAGCCTAAAGTTTGCATAGGGAGTCGATTGGAGCAGTACAGATAGGTTTTTATCTATTTGATGAGGTCATCTTGCTACTTGACTCCTAGCTCGGTCGGAGTATGGTAGCTTTTAGGAACATAGGCTTTCTGCTTTGTTTTAGGGACTTTAAAGACACCAAGCTTTCTCAAAATCCGAAAAAATGAGCAGGCGTGCTGATCGTATCCCTTATTGGTTTTGAGCTTGTAGAAGATTTCGATGAGGATTGCTTTGGATTTCTTCTGATGCAATTTTTGATTCAGGTTATTTCCTGCTGGGTATGAGCGTTTGGATGTGGTGTTAGGGGTAGATGAGACTGGTCTTTCAAAGATTCTTTCGTGCGTCAAAGCGCTTATTCCACCGCATGAGCGAGATTTTTGAGACCTTGTAGCGTCGACAGATGAAAGCGATAGAAGCTCCATTTCGATAGGTTTTAACAGCGTGGTAGCGTGTTTCTAGGGTATGTGGCAAATAGCGAAGATTTTGTGATATACCAGTCATGAGAAGATTCCTTTTTGGTGAGTAGGTGGTACTCTTATCAAATTAAGAAATCTTCTTTTTGAATTCTCAGGTCTCACATCAATTGTAACGCTACATGAAAATTTAGATTTTTTGAAAAATACTATTGTTTTCATATTTCATTTCATGATATACTGGTATCACTTTTTTATATGGAGGCATTAGTGTGAAACAATCCTTATCACGTAGCGATTCGTTCTTTATCGGTTCCATGCTCTTTGGTATCTTATTCGGAGCAGGAAACCTCATTTTTCCAGTTCATATGGGACAAGAAGCAGGGGCTAACATTTGGTCGGCCAATATTGGTTTTTTGATTACAGCCATTGGTTTTCCTTTTCTGAGTATAATGGCTATTGGTCTTTCTGGCGGCAAGGGAGTATTTCATTTGGCTAGTCGGGTCACAAAACCTTTTGCTTATTTCTTTACAGTGGCCTTGTATTTGGTGATTGGTCCCTTCTTTGCTATGCCACGTCTAGCGACAACCTCTTTCGAGATTGCTTTTGCTCCTCTATTAAGCGATGGCATGAAAGCTCCCGCCTTGGCTATTTATTCGATTATTTTCTTTGGATTAGCCTATGTTTTGTCTAAAAAACCGGGCAAATTGATTGATATCATCGGGAAATACATTAACCCTGCATTCCTTGTTGTTCTGGGTATTGTTCTCTTACTCGTCTTGATCAATCCTTCCGGCTCTGTTAGCAGCGCAGCTGTTGGCGAAGCTTATCGATCAGCCCCATTTTTAAAAGGCTTTATTGAAGGTTACAACACCCTAGATGTCTTGGCTGGCCTGGCCTACGGGATTGTCGTGATCACAGCACTTCAGCAAAAAGGGATTACAAATTCCAAAAGCATGGCCATTGAAATGACCAAATCAGGCTTGATTGCGATGGGACTTATGGGACTTATCTATACCCTCCTAGCTTATGCTGGAACCACCAGCTTGGGTGCCTTTGCAATTAGTGAAAATGGGGGAATTGCCTTAGCACAAATTACAGGACATTACCTTGGCGCTTTAGGAAATGGTGTTTTGGCCCTCATTGTTTTCTTGGGTTGTTTCAAAACGTGTATTGGCTTGACAACAGCTTGTTCGGAAACGTTTGAAGAACTCTTCCCAAGTAAATCCTATCAGTTCTATCTGGTTGTCTTTTCAGTTTTACCTGCGATTATTGCTAATGTTGGTTTAACACAGATTATCCAACTTTCTCTTCCAGTGTTAATGTTTATTTATCCATTAGCCATTGTTTTGGTATTGTTAGGACTCGCTTCAGCATGGCTTCCTGTCTCACAAAAAGTCTATCAGTCTGTTGTTCTCTTTACCTTATTAGCAGCTATTGTAGATGGTTTAAATGCCACTCCACCAGTTATCAGTGGCTTAGCTCCCATTCAAGCTCTAATTCAGTTAGCGGCCAAAATATTACCGTTATTTGAACTTGGCATGGGATGGATTTTACCAGCCTTAGTTGGTCTCATTGCTGGCTTGATTTGGCAAAAAACAAGTCAAACAAAGTCTCCAGTTTATTAAACAGAGTGTCACTTGAACTTGTGCGTTGAAGCAGCCGTCTAAACATGATCTTTCAGACTTCAGTCGTAATCATTTAAATGATTTACGCTGAAGTTTTTTTGTCGTTTGCATTTGAAAAGAGTGTTGATAAACCTCACATCTTGACCTGCTTTGACAGATATGGGCAGACGTTTCGAGCGAGAATGAATCTGGTCAAAAGAGTGGATTTGAGCTATAATAATTAAGTTATGGAAAATCAAAATCTTAATCAACTCACCCAAGTCTTGGGCTTGGCGAGTCATCAAATTGAACAGGTGTTAACCTTGACTGCAGAGGGAAACACCATCCCATTTATTGCTCGTTATCGTAAAGAAAAAACGGGTAATCTCGATGAAGTTCAAATCAAAGCCATTATTGATCTGGATAAATCCTTGACGACTCTATCAGAGCGTAAAGAAACTGTCCTTGCTAAAATAGAGGAACAAGGGAAGTTAACCGATCAACTACGTCAAGCTATTGAAGCAGCTGATAAATTGGCAGATGTGGAAGAGCTTTATCTACCTTATAAGGAAAAACGTCGTACCAAAGCGACTATAGCGCGTGAAGCCGGCCTCTTTCCGTTAGCACGTCTCATCTTACAAAATGTCCCAAATCTTGAAAAAGAGGCAGAAACCTTTATTACAGAGGGTTTTGATACACCTGAAAAGGCAATAGTAGGGGCTAGTGATATCTTAGTTGAGGCGCTAGCTGATGATAGTAAATTGCGTTCATGGACTTACAATGAGATCTGGGCTAATAGTAAACTCATATCCCAGGTTAAGGATCAAGAAGTAGATGACAAGCAGACTTTCCAGATTTACTACGATTTTGAAGAGGCTGTGAAAACCATTCAAGGTTACCGTATTCTAGCTCTTAATCGTGGGGAAAAGTTAGGGATTCTCAAAGTAGCTTTTGCACACAATGTGGAAAAAATGCTTCGCTTTTATGAGGCTCGCTTCAAGGAGAAGAATGACCATATTCACAAGATCGTCCAAGAAGCCTGCAAGAAAAAAATCCTTCCAGCTATGGAGCGCCGTATTCGTGCAGAATTAACAGAAACAGCTGAAGATGGTGCCATCAAACTCTTTTCAAAAAATCTGCGTCACCTCCTCTTGGTTTCACCATTAAAAGGGAAAATGGTCCTTGGGTTTGACCCAGCCTTTCGTACAGGAGCTAAATTAGCGGTCGTTGATCAAACAGGAAAATTGATGACCACACATGTCATCTACCCCGTACCGCCAGCAAGCCAAGTAAAAATCGAAGCTGCTAAGAAAGAACTGGCAGAACTTATCCAGAACTATGCCATTGAGATCATTGCTATCGGTAATGGAACGGCTAGCCGTGAAAGTGAAGCCTTTGTCGCTGAAGTCCTCAAGGATTTTCCACAGGTATCTTATGTCATTGTTAATGAATCAGGTGCCTCTGTCTATTCGGCCTCAGAGCTAGCTCGTCACGAGTTTCCAGAGTTAACGGTCGAAAAACGCTCTGCCATTTCCATTGCCCGTCGTCTTCAGGACCCTTTGGCAGAATTAGTCAAAATTGATCCCAAGTCTATCGGTGTCGGTCAGTACCAACATGATGTTAGTCAGAAAAAATTAGCGGAAAATCTTGATTTTGTCGTTGATACAGTGGTCAATCAGGTCGGTGTTAATGTCAATACAGCCAGCCCAGCCCTCCTTGCTCATGTAGCAGGGCTCAATAAAACCATCTCTGAGAATATAGTGAGCTATCGTGAAGAAAATGGTGCCATTAAATCACGTGCTGAAATCAAAAAAGTTCCTCGTCTAGGGGCTAAAGCGTTTGAGCAGGCAGCTGGGTTCCTTCGCATCCCAGGTGCTAAAAATGTGTTGGACAATACTGGTGTTCATCCAGAATCTTATGCTGCTGTTAAAGAGCTCTTTAAACAACTTGCTATTAAGGACTTAAATGAATCGGCTAAAGGGAAACTACAGGCACTTGATATTGTTGAAACAGCAGAACAGCTTGGACTTGGAGAAGCCACTCTTAACGATATTATTCAAGATTTGCTTAAGCCAGGTCGTGACCTCCGGGATGATTTTGAGGCACCTGTTTTACGTCAGGATGTCTTGGATGTCAAGGACTTGAAGGTTGGACAAGAATTACAAGGAACGGTCCGCAATATTGTCGATTTCGGAGCTTTTGTCGATATTGGTGTCCACGAAGATGGTCTCATTCACATTTCCCGTATGGTTAAACGCAAGCGTGATGCCAAAGGTCGTCCCATGGCGCAACCTCATCCGAGTGACATTCTTGCGGTAGGTGAGATTGTTACTGTCTGGGTGACAGAAGTGGATCTCGAGCGCAACCGCATTGGGCTGAGTCTTTTGAAACCACATGGACTTGACTAAGTACGTACAGATGGTCTCAAGAGAGGACTTCGGACAGGCATTTCGCCATGTAGCCGTCTGGAATAGACGTTTACGTTCAACTGGCGGACGTTTTTTTCCACATGATGGGCACTTAGACTTTAATCATAAACATTTGGAGGTCTTTGGAGAAGCCCTTTTCCGTCAGATTGTTCGACATGAACTCTGTCATTACCATCTCTATTTTCAAGGTAAGGGCTATAGGCATCGCGACCAAGAATTTAAGATCCTTCTAAAACAAGTTGATGGGATACGGTATGCGCCCAAGTTGTACGAAGACTCTTACAACTACACGTATTCTTGCCAGAAATGTGGCCAAGTTTACCTTAGAAAACGGCGCGTCAATCTTAATCATTACCGCTGTGGCAAGTGCCAAGGATACCTCATCAATAACGTAAAAACAAATCAGTCGTAAGGCTGATTTGTTTTATGATCATCTGTTGTATACTATTATTATTAAAAAATGTTCAAGAAATGATTGTATCATTTATGATAATAAAGGAGAGTTATGATGGAAAGCCAATTTTACCGCCTAAAACGTGGTCAGGTACTTGCTGGTGTACTAGCTGGGTTGTCAGATAAGTTTGACTGGGATCTCAATTTAGTACGCGCTTTATTTGTGATTTCTTGCTTGTTTGCCCAGTTCCCAATTGTGATCTATTTTATCCTAGCGATCTTCTTACCTTATAAAGATGATGTGGGAAGAGCTTCGAAAGTGACCAAGCGTCGTCGTAGAAATGTCAGAGAAAACCATTCAAATGATGATGGCTGGTATTGGTAAGAAGGGCTTTAGGGCCCTTTTTTGATAAGAGATAGAGCCGGGGAGCGCTTACTTTTCCCCTGAATTGTGGTATAATATGTGGAAATAAAGCTATTAGTTAAGGAGACTTTATGCGTGTTACAGTTCAAATGCTTGTTGACAAAATCAAGTCAGAAGTGGTTTATGGGACGCAAGCATCGCTGTCAAAACAAATCACGACTTCAGATATTTTAAGGCCAGGATTAGAAATGACTGGTTACTTTGATTATTACGCACCAGAGCGTGTTCAGCTTGTTGGGATGAAAGAGTGGTCCTATTTAAATGCCATGACTCCTCATAATCGTTTCCAAGTCTTGAGGGAAATGTTTAAACCTGAAACACCAGCCATTATTGTATCTCGTGGTTTACCGATTCAAGAGGAAATTATTGAGGCCGCTACCCAAAATGGTGTGACAGTCTTATCCAGTGATGTGCCGACAAGTCGTCTATCTGGTGATATTTCTTGGTATCTCGATTCTTGTTTGGCTGAACGAACCAGTGTTCATGGTGTCCTTATGGACATCTATGGCATGGGTGTCCTTATTCAAGGAGACTCTGGCATCGGAAAGAGCGAGACAGGCCTGGAGCTTGTTAAACGTGGTCACCGTCTTGTAGCGGATGACCGTGTGGATGTCTATGCCAAAGACGAAGAAACACTTTGGGGTGAGCCAGCAGAGATTTTACGCCACCTTTTAGAAATTCGTGGTGTGGGGATTATTGATATCATGAGCCTCTATGGTGCAAGTGCTGTCAAAGATTCGTCACAAGTGCAGTTAGCCATTTATCTAGAAAACTTCGAAGCTGGAAAAGTTTTCGATCGTTTAGGAAATGGTAATGAAGAAATCGAATTCTCGGGCGTCAATATTCCACGTGTTCGTATCCCAGTTAAAACAGGACGAAATGTGTCGGTTGTCATTGAAGCAGCCGCTATGAATTATCGCGCGAAACTCATGGGATTTGATGCCACCAAAACATTTGAAGATCGCCTAACAGCTCTTATTTCTAGAAATGAGGCTGAAAATGATTGATCCGATAGCGATTAAATTAGGGCCTCTAGAGATACGGTGGTATGCACTTTGTATTGTGGCAGGAGTTGTTTTAGCTGTCTATTTAGCGATGAAGGAAGCACCTCGTAAGAAGATTGATCCAGATAAAGTTCTTGATTTTATCTTAATAGCCTTTCCCATAGCTATCCTTGGTGCTCGCATCTACTACGTGATTTTTGAATGGGGTTATTACAAGGACCATTTATCAGAAATTTTTGCGGTGTGGAATGGCGGTATTGCCATATATGGAGGCTTAATTGCTGGTGCTATTGTGCTTTACTATTTTACACGCTATCATTTTATTGATACCATTGATTTCTTAGATATTGCGGCTCCGGGTGTTATGATTGCTCAAAGTTTAGGAAGATGGGGGAATTTCTTCAATCAAGAAGCCTTTGGTAAGCCGGTAACGCAGTTGGATTACTTGCCATCTATTATACGTGATCAAATGTTTATTGACGGAGCTTACCGTACACCCACTTTCCTTTTTGAATCGCTTTGGAACCTCGTAGGATTTATTCTGATTGTTAGTCTTCGCCATAAACCAAATGTCTTAAAAAAGGGCGATCCTAGTCTGTTTTATCTTATTTGGTATGGCATCGGGCGACTTGTTATTGAAGGAATGCGTACAGATAGTCTAATGATTGGAAGTTTACGGGTTTCCCAATGGCTGTCAGCCATTCTGATTATTGTAGGTGTCACATTATGGGGGTATCGTAGAAAACGATCAGACATCCCATATTATACAAAGAAAAGTTAGGAGAACATAATGAACTTGATAGGGATATCTGTTTTGATTATCGCTTTAGCCTTTGTTGCTTTGGTGATTTATCTCATTTTAGTGTTAAAGAAAGTCGCTGAGACGGTCGACGAAACGAAAGAAACCATTAAAGTTTTGACCAGTGACGTTAATGTCACCCTATACCAAACGAATGACATTTTAGCAAAGGCTAATGTTTTAGTGGAAGATGTCAATGGTAAGGTCTCAACCATTGATCCCTTGTTTGTGGCAATTGCAGATTTGTCAGAAAGTGTTTCTGATTTGAATGTCAAGGCAAGACAAATTGGGACTAAGACAAGTGGTGTAAGAAGTAGCTTAGGGACTGTTGGAAAAACCTATGTGACAGGAAAAATAGGCTCCAAATTATTTGGCAAGAAGAGTAATGACTAAACCATCTAGGAGGATACAGATATGGCAAAATTAGTAAAATCATTGTTGCTAGGTGCAACAGCCGGTGCTGCAGCTGCTTATTTCTTCAGTACAGCCAAAGGCAAACAAGCTAAATCAAAAGCTAGTGAATTTATTACGGATTATAAAGAAAATCCTGAAACTTATAATCAAGTAGCTAAAGAAAAAGCACAAGGATATAAAGATTTAGCGCTTGAGAAATTTAACGACTACAAATCAAAATATGAAAATGGCGAGTTGACCGCAGAAGATGTTTTGGAGCAAGTTAAAGAAAAAGCCAACTTAGTTAAAGAAAAGACAGTTCAAAAAATGAATCAAGCTGCTGACTGGAACGCTAATGCTGAAAAGACTGAAAGTAATCAAGATGTCCAAGCGACAGCAGAAGTCGATGATATCATTATTGATTATGATAATGAGGATCAAGAATCCTAAAAAAGATAAGGTAGAGCACAGGCTCTACCTTATCTTTTTTAGTTTACAAAGTGACTTTTAGATTTTATTGTACCTAAAGAGTGCAATAAAAATCACCCATTAGATGAGTGACAGTGATTTGAACTACTTTTTCAGTGAAAGGGTTATTTTTTAACAAAGGTAATAATAACTTGATAGACGATAGACGTTAGTGCTGTAGCCACTAGCATTGCGATTGGAAAAGCTATATATGCTCCTAAATTGAAGCTAAGCAAAACAAAAGCTGTCAATACCGTAAAGATAGAGAAAATAGCAATTTGACCAAAAAAAGCCAACTCTCTCATTTTGATGTTATTATGTTCAAAGTCATGGTAACTTTGGTATTTTTGTTCTAATTCCTGCTCATGATGATGTTGCTCATCTGGCAGAGTATGTTTTTTCAAATGACTTGCCATAACAACTCCTACAATAGATTCTTTATCATAATACCATAATAATACCAATGTGTCACTAGTTTTTGTAAATAAATCAACTGTCTTGGTATTTCAATACAAAAATAAAAACACCTCTTTGAGCTTGTCCTATTCTAATACTAAAATTTTTATTGTGCAATCTTCTCCAAAAACGTTATAATGGGTAAAGAGTTACTAATAGTTACTTTGGAGGTAGTTATGGCAGAATTTTCATTCGAAATTGTGGAAAAACTTTTGGTACTCTCAGAAAATGACAAGGGTTGGACCAAAGAGTTAAACCGCGTCAGTTTTAATGGCGCAGAACCAAAGTTTGATATTAGGTCGTGGAGTCCTGATCATACCAAAATGGGTAAAGGGATTACCTTGACCAACGAAGAGTTTCAAGTATTAGTTCAAGAATTTAAGAAATAAAAAATAAGATTGGTGTTATTTACCAATCTTATTTTTATGTTGTAGACGGTCTGCAATCCCGATGACAATAAAAATAGCACCAAGGAAAACAAATAACCATTTGCTGGCAAAAATACCATATAAGATAAAGATAGCAGCAGAAAGATAAGCAAGGTATTCTTTGGACATTGATTGCTCCTTTGGAAATGATAAGACCAGTGTAACATTTTTTGAAACAGGGATAAAGGAAAATCACCTGTCAAAGAATGATTGTAATATTTGCTGATTGGTATGACATCAAGTTTTAGAGACGTGATTACTGATGAAAAAATGTGACTTCTAGTACCGATCTAATTTTATAGAGACTGGATCTGTTTTCACAGAGATATACAAGAAAACCACCAGTTATGCTGGTGGCTGATAAGCATTTTAAATTTATTTATCTCATCGTCGGGAACAAGAGGACATCTCGAATCGTTGTGGTATCCGTCAAGAGCATGCATAGGCGGTCGATACCGATACCAAGTCCACCTGTTGGTGGCATACCGTATTCGAGAGCTTCAACGTAGTCGTAGTCGATGCCAGTAGCTTCGTCATCACCAAGTTCTTTGGCCTGAGCTTGAGCTTCAAAACGTGACAATTGATCGATTGGGTCGTTCAATTCAGTGAAGGCATTACCGTATTCTTTAGTCATGATAAAGAGTTCGAAGCGGTCTGTGAAGCGTGGGTCTTTGTCATTTTTCTTAGCAAGCGGCGACACTTCAACAGGGTGTCCGTAGACAAATGTTGGTTGGATAAGCGTCTCTTCAACAAATTCTTCAAAGAAGGCATTGATAATGTGACCAACAGAAGTGAAGTGTTTTTCAAGTGGCACATTTTTCTCTTTAGCAGCTGCGACAGCGTCTTCCAAAGTCATTTCCTGCCAGAAGTCAACGCCAGTGATTTCTTTAACAGCATCAACCATATGGACACGTTTGAATGGCTCGTTGATCTTGATTTCAGTTTCTTGATAAATGACTGGCTCATCCCCTTTAACAGCTTTGGTAACATGTTGGATGATACCTTCTGTCAAGTCCATGATATCTTGGTAGTCAGCGTAGGCTTGATAAACTTCGATAGAAGTGAACTCTGGGTTGTGAGTTGCATCCATTCCTTCATTACGGAAGATACGTCCAATTTCGTAAACACGTTCCATACCACCAACAATCAAGCGTTTTAAGTGTAATTCTGTTGCGATACGAAGTACCATATCAATGTTTTGGGCGTTGTGGTGTGTCACAAATGGACGAGCAGCAGCCCCACCGGCTTCATTGTGAAGGACAGGTGTTTCGACTTCAAGGAAACCTAAGCCATCAAGGTAACGGCGCATTTCAGAAATGATTTTAGAGCGTGTTACAAAGCGATCGAAGCTTTCACGGTTAGAAATCAAATCAAGGTGACGTTTACGGTAAATGGTCTCAACGTCTGTTAATCCATGGAATTTCTCAGGAAGAGGACGGAGAGCCTTTGAAAGATGGGTTAATTTTGTGGCTTTGATAGAAAGTTCACCCATGTCTGTACGCATGATCTCGCCTTCAACTCCAAGGAAGTCACCTAAGTCCGCTTTTTTGAAGATTTCGTAGTTTTCTTCACCGACAGTATCCTTACGAACATAAAGCTGAATTTGACCCTCACGGTCTTGAAGGTGAGCAAAGCCGACCTTACCTTTACCACGCTTTGTCATCAAACGACCGGCTACAATTGCAGTTTCGTTCAAATCATGCAATTCTTCTTTACTTTTATCAGCGTATTTCGCTTTTAATTCACCAGAATTTGCGGTACGTTCGAAACGTTTTCCGAATGGATCAATTCCTTGCTCGGCAAGAGCCGTCATTTTTTCGCGACGGACAATCTCCTGGTCATTTAATTCTTCAATATGTTCTTTAGACATGACATCCTCCAATAAATAATCACTTTATTGTAACACAAAACACTTGATAATTCACTATTATTAGGATGGCGTTTGGTAAAAAGTGGAGAAAATGGTATAATAGTCACGTTTGAAAAAATAGAAAAAGGATATAGGATTCATGATCACTTCAATTGTTTTTGACGTCGATGATACCATTTACGATCAACAAGCACCCTATCGTCTAGCTATGGAAAAATGTTTTGCTGATTTTGACATGACTAAAATGAACCAAGCATACATTCGTTTCAGACATTACTCTGATATCGGTTTTCCACGTGTCATGGCGGGGGAGTGGACGACGGAGTATTTCCGATTCTGGCGCTGTAAAGAAACCTTGCTAGAATTTGGTTACCGTGAGATCGATGAAGTAGAAGGCAACCATTTTCAAGAGGTCTATGAACATGAGTTAGAAAATATCACCATGCTGGATGAAATGCGTATGACACTTGATTTTCTCAAATCAAAGCATGTTCCTATTGGTATTATCACTAACGGCCCTACAGAGCATCAATTGAAGAAAGTGAAGAAACTTGGTCTTTATGATTATGTTGATCCTAAGCGGGTGATTGTGAGCCAAGCAACAGGATTTCAAAAACCTGAAAAAGAAATTTTCAATTTAGCGGCTCAGCAGTTTGATATGAATCCAGCGACGACCTTATATGTCGGAGATTCTTATGATAATGATGTGATGGGGGCTAAAAATGGCGGATGGCATGCCATGTGGTTTAACCATCGCGGCCGTACTCTGAAAGCTGGGACAAAGCCAGTTTATGATGTGGCGATCGATAGTTTTGAGCAGTTGTTTGGAGCTGTAAAAGTTCTCTTTGATCTCCCTGATAATAAGTTCATCTTTGATGTCAATGACAAACAAAACCCTATTCTTGAAATGGGGATTAATAATGGCTTGATGATGGCAGCAGAGCGTCTATTGGAAAGCAATATGAGTATTGATAAAGTGGTTATTTTATTACGATTAGATAAAAAACAAGAAAAATTATTGCGCATGAAATATGCTAATTAAAAAATCTTTGGGAAGTGGTAGCTTCCCAAAGATTTTTTTTACGATTTATAGTGGCTAGTGTCGTTCCAAGAAAGGAGCTTGTAATGCCTTAGGTCATCTGTTTCTAAGATGGTTAGGCTGGCATTATCTAGTCCTCCGGCAGCCCGAAGTTGAGCGGGTTCATAGCCTAATAAGTACCTGATAGAGGCAGTTAGATGAGCACCGTGCCCAACGAGGAGGACATGGTCTTCTTGAAGAGATAGGTTTTCTTTAAGGAAAGTCTCCAAACGATGTGTGGCTTGGAAAACAGACTCTGCTTCGAATAAATGAGGTCTAAAGATGCCAAGATTCTGACGAAAAGCTTGCATTTGAGAAGGATAGATAGCTTCAACGAGACTAATTTTTTGTCCCTCTAATTTCCCTAGTGCCCATTCCCGCAACGCCTTTGTTTCAGTAATGACTTGCGGTTTGTGATTGTTAGCCATTAGTAGTTGTGCTGTGTCTTTTGCGCGCTTTAAATCACTGCTGAAGGCCTTATCAAAAGTAATCGGAGCTAATACCTGACCTAATTTAGAAATATCAGCGTAAGCTTCTTTTAGCAAGGGTGAATCGCCATTGGCCCCTTGGAAACGCCCTTCTTCATTCCATTCGGTCTTACCGTGTCGTACGAAATATAGTAGCATGTTTACTCCTTGACGATTCTGATACCAAAAGGGAAGAGACTCATTTGCGTGAGTTTTAAGCATTGCTTTGCAAAAGGAATGCCGATAATTGTAATGCAAAGGAAAAAAGCAGTTGTTAGGTGTACAATGGCAAGTTCCCAGCCAAAGAGCACAATCCAGATGATATTTAAGATGAGGCTGGTATTGCGAGACGAGATGACAACTTCCTTACCAAAAGGGAAAAGACCAAAACTAGCTATTTTAAAGCATTGCAACCCTAGTGGAATACCGACGATGCTTAGACAAAGCAAAATACCCGAGATTGTCCAAGTGAGAAAGGACCAAAGACCAGCGAAGATAAACCAAATAAGATTTCCGATAAGTGACATGATTACTCCTTTATATCAGCAAATGTTGCTTGGACAAAATCAGCTAAGGTTTGACTGTTAATTCTGATGGAACGTCCAACCTCTCCAGCAGAGACGATCATATTACCTTTTTTAAGAGCACTTTCATCAATGTAAATAGAATATGGGTGTTTTTGCCGAATCCCAACAGGATTATTAGCACCGTGCACATAGCCAGTAGTTTTTTGTAGGTCTTTTTGGGGGATCATATGAACTTTTTTGTTGCCAGAAATCTTAGCCAATTTCTTTTCAGCCAGGTGTTCTGTAATGGGGAGAATACCGATAATGGGACCTGTTTTATCGCCGATTAGGGCTAATGTCTTAAAAACATCTTCTCGAGCGATATCTTCTGGCAGTTGCCCTGTTTTGGCATTGATGACAAGGCTATCGTGTGCAATCCCTGCCTTATCAAGAATTTGATCAACCAAGGTTTTTTTGATTTTTGTTTTCTTACTCATTTTTTGTATTTTCCTTCAAGGCGACTCATCCAAACCCCGAGAGCAATACCACCTAGGAAAAGGAGAAGTGCTAAAATGAACGTTCCAAAACCTGCGCCTGCATAAGAAATACTTTCGACTGAACGAGGATTTGGCAAAATAATTAAGAGAGTACTTGAAATAACCAAGCCCAAAATAAAGTGGTAGACACGAGAATGGTGGTTTTCAAGGGCGTAATCCATGGCTTTTGAAAAAAGAATCATGGTAATAGCACCACCGATGGCAATTGGTAGGAAAACCCCAAGGAGATCAAGATTTTTAAAGCCTGTCAACATAGGGCTATATAATCCCATAATTAACAATAAGTTAGATGGGCTTAGACCAGGAACAAGAATACCTAATGCAATCAAAGCTCCCGCTAATACGAAGCTGGCGAAGCTAGCAGGTATGGTACCAACTAGGTCGTTTAAGAAGAAAAGGAGTAGCCCAGAAATGAAGAAGGTGCCAATAAGGATTCCCCAGTCAAGTTGATCACGACGTCCTTCTAGAGTAGCCTCTTGCCAAAGGGAAGGCAATGTCCCGACAATGGCTCCTGTAAAGGCCCAAAGGGTAGCAACTTGATGGTGAGCTAATAGCCATTCAAGTGGTGCTGAAAAAAGGGCGATTCCAAGAATTCCCCCAATGCCGACAGGAAGGAAGAAGAGAATATTTTTAAAGAAATCACGAGTAGGGTGTGCTAGAAAGGCAATGATTTTTTGATATAAGCCTAAGATAGAAGCTAAGACGCCTCCCGAAACACCAGGGAGAATAAACCCAAGTGCGATAACAATACCTTTAGCCAAGCGGCTAAGCCATGCGAACATAAATGCCTCCAAATAAAAAATAGTATAAGTCACATTATACCATTTTTATGTCTTTATAGTTGATTATAATAGGTTTGAACTAACTGTGTGAAATCGTCAACAGTATAGTCCACTCCCCAGTAGTAGTTAGCCATGCTGGTCCAATAGTCGACAGGGTCAGTATGATCTGTACCTCCAAGGTATCTCGAGACCATATCGTGAGTCCAGATAGTGCCTTGGCCATCTTCTTGACCTACCGTAACTGGTAGATGGTAGTGATGGAGTTCTTGTGCCGTATAGTAGGCAGCATTGGCTAGTTGCCTAAGGAAGCGATTGGGATCAGCTTCTCGGGTCATTTCAAATTGTAAGAAATAGGGATTAGCCTGAGGACCTGCTCCCTGAGCCATCTTATTGGTATCAGCAATAGCCACAACCCTATCAGCATCGATAAAGCTGTGGACGAAAACACCAGATTGACGGTAATTGTTTACCATATAGGTGATTTCATCATCAAGTGTTGAGCCATCATTTCCAGTTTCGTGGATGATAATGCCTTTAGGCTTTTGATTAATGGTGGCATAGAGCAACTGTCTGAATTCCTTCTTATCTTGGCTAGTAGGGATTTTAGGGTAATTAAGATCCGCAATAGCTTGGTTAATGGGATTGTCTTGGATAATGGTGACCTCACTTGCTGGCAGATAATAGGTCCCATCAGCAACAGTGATCTCAGCAAAGAGTCGGCTTTTTCCTTTAATAAAATGCTCACGATAGCCAGAGATGGCTACCGTTTTGGAAGCTTCCAATGGATTTTGTGTTGCTTGAAATCGCCGATCACGTAGGTCTTGGTCTGGGGTAACATACGCTGTTTGATTGGTAGGATAGGTTAGTAGCTGCATAGCATAGTGTTGATAAAGGTTAAAACCAGCAAGTAAAATGAGCAAAAAAATGCCAATAACTACCAGCTGACGACGTTTTTTCTTCTTACGATAATATTTTGAGACGGGCATACCCTAGATTATACCACAGTATACTTAAAGGAAACTTTAGCGTCCCTTAGCGAGGAAAAATGATTTGGCTTGTGGAGTGATAAGAAGGGCCAGACTCACAAGCACAAGAATAAGTGTTGCTAAACCAGCTGTTCCATTCACCACAAAAGAATACCAATAGACAGATGTTCCTTTGGGAGCGTAAGAACCCCAGAAGATAACCCCAGCTATAAAATGCCAAAAGTATCTTGTCAAAACAGCTAGAGTGGCCGCTAAAGCACCGGTGATAAAAGCTTGTTTGTTTTGATTAGCCTGTAATTTTTTTTGAAATGGTGTCGCTAGGAGACCGGCGATTCCCATAGACAGAAAAGCAAGGATATACTCGATTAAAACTTGAGAAAGTGCTAGATAATAGACTTTTCCAAGAGCAAAATGAAGCAAGCCCCATAGCAATCCTGCTAGAAGTCCATATTTTGTTCCACGACGTAGCGAAAAAACGACTAGAGGAATTGCCCCGAAAGAGGGCGAAAACCAACTGGCAAAATCTGGAATGAAAGACAGGATCATGGCAAGTGAGGTAAAAATGGCCGCTTCAACAAATGAAATCAGGTTTTTAGACATAAAAAGACTCCCTTCAAAATGGACTGTGGGAGTCTTATCAAATGTCTTGTTGGGCACAATTCCTACGCTGGTACTAACCAGATCAGGTTGATAAGGATTTCACATTTGTGATCTCAGCCAAAAGGCACTCCCTTGTGGTATTAAACTGTAAAAAGTAGACGACTTTCATTAAAATGAAATCGAATACAATTTAGTGTAACGAAAAAAGCTCAGTCTGTCAATAGACTAAGCTTGAACTTACTCTTGTGCTTTTTGACTTGGGCGTTGTCCAAATAATTTTTCATAAGTATCACCGATGCTCTTATTAGAAGCAATTCGGTTTAAATCGAGCACTTTATCGAATCCCTCAACGTAGCCTTGTGAGGTATATTGATGAAGGTCGTAATCAAGATCGGTGTGAGGATCTTCTTCATAATAACCGGAGTCCGTTCCGTAAGTTGGAAACCATATGGCATCAAACTTATCTGTGGAGATACTGTGCTCCTCCATGAAATAGGTTCCGATATAGATTCCGATATTTTTGGCGCCTAGTTTTTCGAGTTCTTGACGAAAAGCCTCCACACCTTTATCCATATCAGTCATCGTTTTTTCCTCTACGTCTAACCAGTAATAGGTTGGTTTATAGGGAGATGATTTTTCATATAAAATACGGGCCTCTTCACGCATTTCCTTCACGCTTTTTCCCATAACGTAGGCATAAACAGCTACTGGAACATCACGCTTTTGAAATTCTTCAATATGTTTTTTGTAAGATTTGTCAACACCTTTAGCATTGGTTGCATTGTTATCAATACCGATTCCCGATCCTCCGAAAACACGGACAATAACACCTGAAACATTTTCGGATAGGGTATCATAATCCATTTCTTCTGGAAGTTGCCAACCAGAAACATCGATGATGGGATCAAGGGAAGTAATTTCCTCTACTTTTTGGGTTGAAGATGTTGTTTTATTTTTCTGGGAACTAGAGCTAATGGTTGGAATAGTATTTTTGGCAGCAGTTAATTGCACATTTCTTTCGTACATGGCGAAAAGTTTTGTTGCAATTAAAAGTGTTAGCACGAATCCTAGAAAGACAAAGACAACAATTGGTTTTATTCTCTTTCTCATCTCCGCTATTGTAACTTAAAAAATATAAAAAATCAAAGTAAGTAACCCCAAAAAGTTATTGTAAAGCCATTTTGTCATCATTTTGTTACATTTACATAGTTTTTAACTATATAAAATTATAAATTATATATATTTTTCAACTATAAGGTGTTTTGCTAAAATGGAAGCATTACATTACATTGGAGATTATTATGGTGAAAAAATATTTTGAACATGTTGGCTCTTTTCTTCGTCCAGAAGCGTTGCAAAACGCATGCTCAGCCTTTGAAGCTGGGAACTTATCTGCAGAAGATCTCAAATCAGTCGAAGATATCGCTATCAAAGATTTGGTTGATAAGCAGATCGCTGCTGGACTTGAAAAGGTCACAGATGGTGAGTTTCGTCGTGCTTACTGGCATCTTGATTTCTTTTGGGGATTTCAAGGGATTGATCATATTCAAGCAGCTTCTGGTTACCAATTCCATGGTGAAGAAACCAAGGCAGACTCAGCTTTGATTGCTGGTAAAATTTCAGGAGAAAATCATCCTTTTGTAGCAGCCTACCGTTTTCTAAAAGAATATGTCGATAGTCTTAACACAACTGTAGAAGCAAAATATACCATTCCAGCTCCTGCTCAATTTTATTTTGAACTCATCCGCGATGAGGAGCACGTGGCAAAATTGAATGATATTTATCCTAATTTTGGGGAATTACGAGAGGATCTCAAAAATGCTTATCTGCAAGTGATTTCGGATTTGGTAGATGCTGGTCTCAAAACCTTGCAAGTTGATGATTGTACGTGGGGTGTCTTAGTTGACGATAATTTCTTGACGGCTTGGGGACAACCACAAGGTAAAACGAAACTTGAGGTTCGTAATGAGCTAGCAGAACTTTTCTTAACCTTGAACAATGATGTTTACCAAAATATCCCAGAAGGGCTATTGGTTAACACCCATGTTTGCCGTGGGAATTATCATTCGACTTGGGCGTCATCTGGCGGCTATGATCCTATAGCAAAAGAACTGTTTGCGGATGAAGAAGCTAAAACGTATTTCCTAGAGTTTGATACAGAGCGTTCAGGTGGCTTTGAACCATTAAAAGCCTTTAAAGATCCTGAAAAAGTAGCTGTTTTGGGACTTATCACATCGAAATTTCCAGAACTAGAAGATAAAGAACAGTTGGTTTCACGTATTAAGGAAGCGAGCCAGTACTTACCTCTGGATCAACTTTGGCTTTCAACACAGTGTGGCTTTGCTTCAACTGAGGAAGGTAATATTTTAACAGAAGAAGATCAATGGCGAAAACTGGCCTTGGTTAAAGAAGTCATTGACCAGGTTTGGAGCTAATTCATAAAAATACTAGAAAATCCTTGAATTATCAAGGATTTTTTTCTTACCATGGTCAAATGGGGATTTATTTGAGATAATACTCTTATGGTACAACCAAGAAAACGATTTTTAACTGTTCAAACCATGAGTAAGATTGCCATGCTTTCAGCCTTATGTGTGGTACTACGTTATGCCTTTGCGGCGTTCCCAAATATCCAACCGATTACAGCTTTATTTCTACTTTTAGTGACTTTTGAAAATTTAGGACTTGCTTTTTTGGTGATGGGACTAACAATGTTGATTTCCTCTTTTTTATTAGGATTTGGACCGTGGGTATTTTTTCAAATCATTAGCTTTGGTTTGCTGTTAGTCTTTTGGAGACTCCTGACCATAAGGAAATGGAATCGCTACTTTTTATCACTTTTATCAATGTGTACCGCTTTTTTATATGGTATGATTATTGATAGTTTGATGGCGTTTTTTTGGGGAATGCCCTGGTGGTCCTATGTTGTAGCAGGACTGCCGTTTAATCTAAACCATGCCTTATCAACACTTTTGTTTTATCCCATACTAACGTTTATTTTAAGGAGATTTTATCATGAAAAGAATGATCACACCGATCGCCCTCATTAGTTCCATCTGTTTATTAACTGCCTGTGCTAATAATGAAAAAGCAAAGCTAACGGATTCTTCAGACGACATCAAAGTGACTGTGTCTGTAAAGCCACAAGGTGAAAAAGAGAGCACAAAAGAAGTGACAGTGGACAAAGATGACTCGGTTATGGACGCTCTTGAGGAGGGGTTTGACGTCGAAGATGACAATGGCTTTGTCACAGAAATTGACGGACATCAGCAAGACCCAAGCAAAAATCTTTACTGGATGTATGACATAAACGGTAAGATGGCTGAAAAAGGAGCTGAAGATATGATCGTGTCTGATGGGGATAAAATCGTCTTTTACCAAGAAGTCGCTAATTAAAATGATAGGGGTTGGACATTGTGTTCAACCCCACTTTTAATAGTTATTTCCAACTGTTGAAACAATCGATTAGACTTTAAAAAGCAAGTAATATGGGATTCTGTCTGACAGAAAAACAATATTACTCGCTTTTTACATTGACATCAGATTTTTATCCTAATATCATCGTCAAGACTTTTAATCTAAAGAGATTTAGATTCAGGGGATAATCTCAGATTGCTTTTATGTTTCATATGCAATTTATAGTAAGAGATAAAAAGAGTTTGTTATATTTGTTCTCTAACGGAACATTGTCGAATAGACGATGTTAGTAAGAAAAGAGATTAGCTGTCTTTTTTTTACTTGTTTTTGATTGCGGTGTCCCCAAAATCATTCGAAGATAATGTTTTTACTTCTTTTTATTTTAGATGGCTTTCGATATCAGAACGCAAGTTTTCAGGTTCTGTCTTGGCGGTAAAACGCTTGATAACGGTACCGTCTCGACCAACTAAAAATTTTGCAAAATTCCATTCGATAGCTTTACCGAGTGGTCCCTTAGCTTCTTCTTTTAGCCATTGGTAGAGGGGATCAGCTGCTTTACCATTAACTTTGATTTTTGCAAAACGTGGGAATGTCGTCTGGTAGTTGATGCTACAAAACTGATTGATCTCATCTGCAGTACCAGGTGCTTGATTCATAAACTGGTTGCAGGGAAAATCAAGAATGACAAAGCCTTGATCTTTATAGGTGTCATAAAGGTTTTGTAAGCCTTGGTATTGTGGTGTCAGCCCGCATCCGGTGGCCGTATTGACAATCAGAACCAGTTTTCCCTTGAATGCTTCGAGTGAGACGTCATTGCCGTCCTGTCCTTTGACGATAAAATCACTGAGTTTTACCATAATCAAGCTCCTGACTATAAGTAATGATTTGATCAACCGTGTCACTCAAGAATTGGATAGTATCTCGAAGAGGTTTGTCGGTTGAAATATCAGCACCGATGATCATGGCCGTATCAAGTGGTGTTTTACTGCCACCCGATTTTAGGAGTTCTAACCATTCTTGAGCTCCATTGGCGTTGTTTTTGAGGTTTAGGTAGCCAGCTGTTGAGAGAACCAAGCCTGCTGAGTAGGTATAACTATAAAGTCCCATATAATAGTGAGCTTGGCGCATCCAGGTAAGAGCCGCATCGTCGTCAATCTCGACAGCATCACCCCAGAAGTCGGTTAAGACTTCCTTCATGAAAGTGTTCAGTGTCTCTGCACCGAAAGTACCGCCAGCTTCAATTAAATCATAAACCTTACGTTGAAAGGCAGCTTCAAGCAAGTGAGTGATGAAGTTATGGAAGTAGGTATCTGTTAATCGATGAGCTAAAGCGAAACGTTTCTGGCGAGCGGTGTCAAATTGGTTTTCCAAATAGTCGCTTAAGAGTAATTCATTGAAAGTTGATGGCGCTTCGACATAGTAAGTTGACATGTGGGTGTTGTAGTAGGATTGATTGTTATCAGAGAAAATGAACTGTCCAGAGTGTCCAATTTCATGAATCAAGGTGTAAACATCTGACATACGTCCGGTCCAACTCATGAGTACGTAAGGGTGAACCTTATAGGGATCAGCTGCATAGCCACCAGAATCTTTATTTGCATTTGCAGCAAAGTCAACCCAGCGTTCGGTTTGATAGCGTTCGACTTCTTTGATATATTCTGGACCAAGAGGGGTGACTGATTTCATGACCAATTCGTAAGCATCGTCGATAGAAACATCTGGATTGAGCTCAGTGTCGATGTCTAATTTCCAGTCAGCAAAGGTCATTTTGTCTAAACCGTTAACTTCAGCGATATGCTTGAGGTATTTTTGAGCTACGGGTCCAAATTCGGCCATTATAAGGTCAATTTGACGATCAAACATACTGCGGTCAACTTCTTGTTCTGCCAAAAGATAATCATAAACAGAATCGTATCCCCGCATGTCTGCGATTAATTTTTCAGATTTAACCTTGGCAAGATAGGCAGCGGCAGCAGCATTTTGATGTGCTCTTAGCCCTTTAGAAAAAGAGCGGAAGGCTTTTTCTCGAATCTCTGCATCCTCGTGGTTCTGATAGAAATTTTCATAGCTAACAAAAGAATTTTGATAGATTTTGCCATCAACTTCAAAATCTTCCATAGCAAAATCACCAGCACGCATCTTAGTGTAGATATCGTATGGGGCACCTAGAACTTCTCGCAAGTTTGAGAGGGCTTTTTCCACTTGAGGATCAAGGAGGTGTTTCTTTTGGATTTTAGCTTGGCGAATGGCTGCGCTAAAGTGAGGATTAGCTTCTAGTTCATCTAAAACAGCAGAATCGGCAGTAGCTAGCGCTGTATCAAAGAAGCTGAGAGCCACACTAGCTTTGGTTGCAAAATCATCACCAGCTTTTGCGATTTCAGCAAATTCCTCGCTTGAAAAATCAGTGGTTTGCGGCATGAAGGCGTAGGTTTCGATGTGACTCATTTGGATGTAAATCTGTTCAAGTTCCATCAGAGCTTGTGTAAAATCATCAACTGAGTTCAAGTTGTTCTGATAATCACGGACAAAGGTATCAATATCTCCTAAAGCTTTTTCGATGGCTAAGAGAAAATCTTGGCGATCTTTATATAAAGCGGTTAAATCCCAAAGTTCATTTTCAGGGAAGTCGGCACGTTTTTTTAATTTCATTGGATTCTCCTTTTCTTAATAGTATAACAGATTTGAAAAATATACTTAAAAGGATTTGTGAAAAAATTAGGGAAATCAAGTGACATTTAGCTTTGAAAAATGATATGATAATCCGTAAGGATAATAGAAACGGAGTGAGTTCTGTGACGATACAAAAATTAGAGAGCAGCAGCAACCAGCAACTGATACAAGAAGAAGTTGCTATACTAACGACACTTCTAGAAGAAACAACTTCTCATATGGTGGGTGAGGATACCTTTGACAAAATAAAGCAGTTGACACAGTTGTCACAAGAAATGGATTATCAAAATCTTCAAACGCAAATCGCTGATTTGAGTACTGAAGATATGATTATTATCTCGCGTTATTTTGCTATTTTACCTCTGTTAATCAATATTGCTGAAGATGTGGACTTAGCCTATGAAGTCAATTACCAAAACAATGTGCATAAAGACTATTTAGGTAAATTATCTACAGTGATGGAAGCTGTGGCACAAAGTGAGCATGCGAATGACTACATTAACCATTTGAATGTTGTTCCTGTATTAACAGCTCATCCGACACAAGTTCAACGTAAAACCATGTTAGAGTTGACCAATCAGATTCACGATTTGCTTAGGAAGCATCGTGATGTGAAGAGAGGATTGATTAACCAGGATAAGTGGTATGCTGATCTGCGTCGTTATATTCAGATTATCATGCAAACAGACATTATTCGAGAGAAGAAACTTAAGGTAAAAAATGAAATCACCAATGTGATGGAATATTACAATACTTCTTTAATAAAGGCAATCACTAAGCTTACAAGGGAGTACAAAGAATTGGCTGAAAAGCATGGGCTAGCTCTTGAGAATCCTAAACCGATTACAATGGGGATGTGGATCGGTGGTGATCGTGATGGGAATCCCTTTGTTACAGCTCAAACCTTAAAGCTCTCGGCAACCTTACAAAGTGAGGTGATTCTCACTTACTATATCGAAAAGGTGACAAGTCTCTATCGTCAAGTCTCTCTTTCAAGTACACTTGGTGAAGTGTCAGAAGAGATGATGGCACTAGCTGAAAAATCACAGGATACATCGGAATTCCGTGAAAATGAGCCTTATCGAAAAGCCTTTTCTTATCTACAAGCTAAACTTGTTAACACACTAGTTAGAATCAAAGGGGATCAAGACGATACTCTTCCGAAATTGACTAAGTTAAGCCAAGTCAAAAAACAGCCACACACAGTTAGTTACCATCAATCACATTCCAAAGATCCTGAACTTATCCAAGATTACTATGAAACATCACGAGAATTTAAGGAAGATTTAGACACTATTCGTGATTCTTTGATTGCCAACAAAACAGAGACTTTGTTGAGTGGGGACTTCACAGAGTTGCTGCAGGCAGTTGATGTCTTTGGCTTTTTCTTGGCAACTATCGACTTACGTCAGGATTCCAGTGTGCAAGAAGCCTGTGTTGCTGAACTATTAAAATCAGCAAATATTGAACAAGATTACAGTGCCCTATCGGAAGACGAAAAATGTCACCTTCTTTTACACGAACTGACAGAAGATCCGAGATGTCTGGGCGCAACCAATGCACCAAAATCCGAATTATTGGAAAAAGAACTGGCTATTTATCAGACGGCGCGTGAACTAAAAGACCAACTAGGTGAAGAGATCATCAAACAGCATATCATCTCGCATACGGAAACAGTATCGGATATGCTTGAGTTAGCTATCATGCTAAAAGAAGTTGGGTTACTGGATAAGGAAAGTGCCCGCATCCAAATTGTTCCACTATTTGAGACCATTGAAGATTTGGACAATGCTAAGGCCATTATGACTGATTATCTAGGTCTTGATATTGTTAAAAACTGGATTGCAGATCAAGGTGGTTATCAAGAAGTCATGTTGGGCTATTCAGACTCGAACAAGGACGGGGGTTACCTTTCTTCAGGATGGACACTTTATAAAGCTCAAAACGAACTAACCCAATTAGGCGAAGACTTTGGTGTCAAGATCACCTTTTTCCACGGTCGTGGAGGAACTGTTGGTCGTGGTGGTGGGCCTTCTTATGACGCCATTACGTCTCAACCATTTGGCTCCATCAAAGATCGTATTCGTGTGACTGAGCAAGGCGAGGTTATCGGTACAAAATATGGTAATAAAGACTCTGCCTACTATAACTTGGAAATGTTAGTTTCTTCGACATTGGATCGTATGGTGACTCAAATGATTACTGATCCAACTAAAATTGATGATTACCGTGCGACTATGGACATCATTGTTGAAGACAGTAATCACATTTATAGAGATCTTGTCTTTGGCAATCCGCATTTTTATGATTACTTCTTTGAGGCAAGTCCTATAAAGGAAGTATCTAGTCTCAATATTGGTTCTCGTCCAGCAGCGCGTAAGACAATTACCGAAATTTCTGGCTTGCGTGCGATCCCTTGGGTTTTCTCTTGGTCACAAAATCGGGTTATGTTTCCTGGATGGTATGGTGTTGGTTCCAGCTTCAAACACTATATTGATCAAGATCCAAGCCATTTGGCGAAATTGCAAGAAATGTATCAATCTTGGCCATTCTTCAAGTCTCTATTAGCTAATGTTGACATGGTGCTATCGAAATCTAATATGAACATTGCTTTCCAATATGCTCAGATGGCAGAAGATCCGGCCGTTCGAGATGTATACGCAACTCTTTTAGACGAGTGGCAATTAACAAAAGATGTTGTGTTAGCTATCCAACAACACGAGGACCTTTTGGAAGAATTACCAAATCTTAAGGCCAGCCTAGACTATCGCCTGCCATACTTCAACGTTCTCAACTATGTTCAAATTGAGTTGATCAAGCGATTACGGGCTGGAGAGTTGAGTGAGTCAGATACTAAGCTCATTCATATCACGATTAATGGTATTGCCACTGGTTTGCGAAATTCAGGCTAAGATAAGATTGAGATAACTAGTGCAGTAGTTTAAAGTCAGGCATTACCCGTCGATCGTATAACTTTTCAGAAAAAGCGGATAAATGGGAGTAGACTTAACTCGAAAGATTGAAAAAGAATTTGTCAACAAGTCTTAAGCCTTGTTGGTGACCTATAAACGTTTCCTTCCCAGACCGCCTCGCTTTCCTGTTTCTAGGCTCAGGTGTTAAAAGTTTTACTGGAACTTTTAACGCCCCCTGAATAACTCCAAAGGTTTGGGGAATCTTTTTAACCAATTCAACCACTGCGTTAATATGTTTTTGGTTAATCAACAGTTGATATATTGGATTTTGTGTCCAACTACTTTCCACTGGGACTGGAGAGATGACATTTTTGAATGATCGGCCGAGTGGATCGGTTGATATAGTAATAGTGTAGTCACTAGGCTTTTGCCCGATGGTCAACCTAACCGACTTAACATAAGGGAGCGAGAAAGAGCGCATTCAACTTGTGATGTGTCCTTCCTCGTTCCTTTTCGTTAATAATGGCCATCTTACCGATAGTATCTTCTCAGTTTGGCTTTTCCTTGAAAGATGATATAATGCTAATGTCATTAACAGAAAAAGAACTAAAATTATGCATATTGAAAAAAAACATCTTCTTAATTATTCCATTCTCTTACCCTATCTCATTTTATCTATTTTGGGTTTGATTATTATTTATTCCACAACCAGTGCAACATTAATTGACTTTGGACTCAATCCTTTTGCTTCCATGATTAATCAAGGGGTCTTTTGGATTATCAGTTTGATTGCCATCCTTTTTATTTATCGGTTAAAGTTGAACTTTTTAAAAAATTCCAGAGTGGTCAATGCAGCGATCTTTGTTGAGGTTATTTTGTTAATTGTCGCGCGATTTTTTACGCAAGAGGTTAACGGAGCACATGGTTGGATCGTCATTGGTCCTATGAGTTTTCAGCCTGCTGAATATCTGAAATTGCTGATTGTATGGTATCTGGCCTTTCATTTTAGTAGACGTCAAAAGTCCATTGCCGTTTACGATTATCAGGCTTTGACCAGACGTCGCTGGTGGCCGAGAGAGGCTCAGGATTTCAAGGATTGGCGAATGGTCTCTCTGCTACTCATTGGTCTTGTAGCAGCTCAACCCGACTTGGGAAATGCGGCTATTATCGTGTTAACAGTCTTAATCATGATCACGGTTAGCGGTATTGGTTACAGATGGTTTTCAGCGATTTTTTTAAGTATCACCGTAGCCTCAGCTCTATTTTTAGGTCTTATTGGAGTTGTTGGTGTGGAAACGATGGCTAAGGTTCCAGTCTTCGGTTATGTTGCTAAACGATTTAGCGCCTTTTATAATCCTTTCAATGATGTGACAGATTCAGGACATCAATTAGCCCATTCTTATTATGCAATGAGTAACGGAAGTTGGTTTGGTCTGGGGCTTGGAAATTCAATCGAGAAGCGCGGCTACCTTCCTGAGGCAACTACCGATTTTGTCTTTTCAATCGTAATGGAAGAGTTTGGTATGATTGGTGCTTGCTTGATCTTGTCATTAGTTTTCTTTTTGGTGTTACGGATTATCCTGGTTGGTGTCAAAGCTAAAAATCCTTTCAATGCTATGATGGCGATCGGCATTGGTGGCATGATGTTGATGCAGATTTTTGTTAATATCGGTGGTATATCTGGTTTAATTCCGTCAACAGGAGTAACTTTCCCGTTCTTTTCTCAAGGTGGGAACAGCTTGTTGGTATTATCTGTAGCTATCGCTGTTGTCTTAAATATTGATGCCAATGAGAAACGTGCTGAAATCATAGAAGAAGCAGAAAGAGAAGCTGCTAAAGTAGAAGTAGAAGACCTATAAAACCAGATTTTTCTGGTTTTTTTGTTACCTTTTGGTGTTGTGAATCGTTATATTAGTGAAAGGTGGTGAGGGATAAGCGTGAAATTGGATGATTACGAAGAAAGTCTAGTCGAAATAGCCAAAGAGATTTCGTTTTATTTGCAAAAAGGAGGTGCTTTGAAGGCAGATGCTGATGACATTTCGCAAGATTTATTTGTCAAATTACTAGAAAGTGATATTGATTTACCTTTTGAAAAATTGCGTGCCTGGATGTATCGGACAGCCATTCGAAAATACATTGATAACTATCGACGTCATATGACTTACCAAAGTATTTTAAGAAAAGAATTTTTTACCCAATCTGCGCTAACCCCTTTCGATCAGGAAGATACTAGTGATTTAGAAGAGATTTTAAAACAATTGCCTGAAACTTATTTTCTTGTCATTGATCTCTTTTATTTCCAAGATTTTTCCATTAAAGAAATAAGTGGTTTGCTAGACATTCGGCAAGCAACGGTAAAAATGCGATTATCTAGAGCTAGAAAACAATTAAAAAAATTGATAGAGAAAGAAGGGAAAACTTATGAATTCACTAAGTCATTTTGAAAAAATAGCTAAAAAATCAAAACGCAAGCATACAATAAAAACAGCAATTTATGCTGCGCTACTTGCTACCTTGTTCTTGGGATTAGCAGTTAAAGGTTTGGTAGAGTTAACCAGCAAGAATGGACAGCGTATTTTAGAACGCTATGAATTCCTGAATCATATTGCCTACCCAAATATGTTTTATAAAAATTATTATTTTAATGCTTCGGGTTTATTTTCTGGAGAGTTTCAATCTAATCGTGTCAAAAATATTGATGGGATTGAAGTTCCTTTTGAACCAATGAAGGTTAAGTACTCTCTAACACAAGCATCAAGCCATGACAGCACTTCTTGGGGCTTATGGGATTCTAAAAATACGGGTGTATATAGTCAAGGACAACAGCTTAAAATACCAGTTTTTTACAATATAAATCATTCTTATACAGACGAAGTAGATCCAGTGGTGACGCAGGATTTGAATGTTATCCAAAAAATGCCTAATCAAGCAGTCGAAGTAGCTGTGACCTTTGACAAACCCTACACTTACTCAGAAATTCAGAAAATGGTTCCTAAAAATGTGTTAGTCAACTGGTACTGGATTGGTAGTAAAAGCCAATTCGACACAACAGAATTTGCTATGGATAATACTTTAGGGGTTATGGGAGACGATGAAGGGAGGCTATCTCCTAGCGCTTTCAAGCAGTTCCGACACCATCTGAAGAAAGGAAGTCAATCATTATGGTTAGACAGTAGCTATGGTAGTGATGGAGAGAAGAGGGTGCTGATTAAGGATGAGGCTAATGCTTACGTAAAAACGAATAAGACCCTCAAAGATGCTACTTTTTCAGGAATTTTGATTAGTGGACGCTCTGAAAATTTAGCTAAAATGAAAGATAGAGACTGGATTTTTGCATCTAATATTGGTCAATCAGTTCAAATTCAACCATATCATCACCTCACAAAATAGGTGAAAATAGTGAAAAAGGCACAAAAGACTTGCAATTCTGCGACATTTTGATAGAATAAGAGGGTAAAGTTAGACCGTATTGCCTACTGTCTATCTATAAAATATATTTTATTGGAGGCTTTTCCTAAAATGGCAAAAGAAAAATACGATCGTAGTAAACCACACGTTAACATTGGTACAATCGGACACGTTGACCACGGTAAAACTACATTGACAGCAGCTATCACAACTGTATTGGCACGTCGCTTGCCTTCAGCAGTTAACCAACCTAAAGACTATGCGTCTATCGATGCTGCTCCAGAAGAACGCGAACGCGGTATCACAATCAACACTGCACACGTTGAGTATGAAACTGAAGCTCGTCACTACGCTCACATCGACGCTCCAGGACACGCGGACTACGTTAAAAACATGATCACTGGTGCCGCTCAAATGGACGGAGCTATTCTTGTAGTTGCGTCAACTGACGGACCAATGCCACAAACTCGTGAGCACATCCTTCTTTCACGCCAAGTTGGTGTTAAAAACCTTATCGTTTTCATGAACAAAGTTGACTTGGTTGACGATGAAGAGTTGCTTGAGTTGGTTGAAATGGAAATCCGTGACCTTCTTTCAGAATACGATTTCCCAGGTGATGATCTTCCAGTTATTCAAGGTTCAGCTCTTAAAGCGCTTGAAGGTGATACAGCTCAAGAAGATGTTATCATGGAATTGATGTCAACTGTTGACTCTTACATTCCAGAACCAGAACGTGATACTGACAAACCATTGCTTCTTCCAGTCGAGGACGTATTCTCAATCACTGGTCGTGGTACTGTGGCTTCAGGTCGTATCGATCGTGGTACTGTACGTGTCAACGACGAAGTTGAAATCGTTGGTATCAAAGACGAAATCACTAAAGCAGTTGTTACTGGTGTTGAAATGTTCCGTAAACAACTTGATGAAGGTCTTGCTGGTGATAACGTTGGTGTCCTTCTTCGTGGTGTTCAACGTGATGAGATCGAACGTGGTCAAGTACTTGCTAAACCAGGTTCAATCAACCCACACACTAAATTCAAAGGTGAAGTTTATATCCTTACTAAAGAAGAAGGTGGACGTCACACACCATTCTTCAACAACTACCGTCCACAGTTCTACTTCCGTACAACTGACGTAACTGGTTCAATCGAATTACCAGCAGGTACTGAAATGGTTATGCCTGGTGATAACGTTACTATTGACGTTGAATTGATCCACCCAATCGCCGTTGAACAAGGTACTACTTTCTCTATCCGTGAAGGTGGACGTACCGTTGGTTCAGGTATCGTTTCAGAAATCGAAGCTTAATTTTATACATTAAGTTTTCCCAAAATAACAATTAGAGTCAGACAACTTCTAATTGAAGCACTCCGTCAAGGGGTGCTTTTTTGATTTCTTTGCTATCTGTAGAAGAACTACATATGGGTCTATAGAAAGTTGATATGGGTTTTTAGTGTATTTCCCTGTCTTAGTCTATACAAACATTTTTATAATTGGAAGTTTTCTAAGACGGAGGTAATCTTGCTTGTAGGTGTTTGAAACTAATTTGTGAAAGGACTAACTTTATTCAAGCAATTTCTTTAAATTACGGTCATTTTATGATAAAATATAATGGTACAATAAAATTAGAAGAGGTATGTGAAATGTCACGTAAACCAATCATTGCCGGAAACTGGAAAATGAATAAAAATCCTCAAGAAGCTCAAGCATTTGTGGAAGCTATTGCAGGGAAATTACCAGCTGAAGATAAAGTGGAAGCAGCTATTGCTGCACCAGCTGTTGACTTGAATGCTTTATTGTGGTTCGCTAAGGATTCTGAACTCAAAGTTGCTGCTCAAAACTGCTATTTTGAGGATGCTGGTGCCTTCACTGGTGAAACATCTCCAAAAGTATTGTCTGAAATGGGTGTCAATTATGTTGTTATTGGTCACTCAGAGCGTCGTGACTATTTCCATGAAACTGATGAAGACATCAATAAAAAAGCGCATGCTATCTTTAAAAATGGCATGACACCTATTATCTGTTGTGGTGAGTCTCTTGAAACTTATGAAGCTGGTAAAGCTGAAGAGTTCGTAGGGGCACAAGTTTCAGCAGCTCTTAAAGATTTGTCAGCTGAACAAGTGGCTTCACTTGTGATTGCTTACGAGCCCATCTGGGCTATCGGTACTGGTAAATCAGCAACTCAAGATGATGCTCAAAAAATGTGTAAAGCTGTTCGTGATGTCGTTGCTGCAGATTTTGGACAAGAAGTTGCGGACAAAGTTCGCGTTCAATACGGTGGTTCAGTAAAACCTGAAAACGTTGCTTCATACATGGCATGTGAAGATGTTGATGGCGCACTTGTTGGTGGTGCCTCACTTGAAGCAGAAAGCTTCTTGGCATTGCTTGAATTCTAAGCTAACTTTTTAGCAAACAACTCAACTTCGGTTGGGTTGTTTTTTTGCTGTTCCATAAACAGCAAGATTTATTATAATATTTTCATCGAATTCAGTTTAATGCTGTCATTGCTACCAGCTTATCATGGTGAAGTTGTAGCTTATATCCCTGTTGATAGATAACTGAAAATGATTAGACGTTTTCTTTCCTATTTCGTTAGTTAATTTATTTGAATAGGAGACAGTTAGTTCTTCTGATAAAAATTCTGCAGTATTCTTCAAATTGAAAGTTACTAAATCATGCCAGTAGCAGTTGTCAGACTTTCAGTTAAAGACGTCTGATATTAACAAATAGGAAACTACTATAGGTCTGATAACTATTTATATTTTGTGATATCCTATTTTTAGAAAGACGGTGGTAGTTCTCTGAGAGATAAACGTAGGATATGAAATCAGAGGCAGTTGATGAATACAGTAAAAGGCTTAGCAACACGTTATCAAAAACGAGATTGCTAAGCCTTTGCTATTTATCAGTTTACCTTTAATTTCGCCTTAAGAGTGTTTTTAAGACTTGATAAGCTTTGTATTTGAGTGGTTTTGGGTAGTAGTTGAAGCTGCCTGGTCTTCTTTCAATGTAACCGTTGAAATTTTGTTTAAAACGTAGGATTCCATCGCTCCCGTCAAAGGTGCCTTCAACGCCCAAAAGATTATAGTTTTTAATGCCACGTTCAATACTATCTTTCATAATATATTCTTGAAGCAGGGCAGGTGCATAGAATTTATTGAATTCAGGATAAGAGCCACTAAAGAAATAGGTTGTTTCTTGTGGCATTTGGATAAAGAGACTGCCTGCTAGCACGACATCTTCATTTCCGTATTTACTGATCAATTCTTTAGCTTCCGCTTTTCGAGTATCAAAAGTTTCTGATTGACTGCTAAATTCACGGTGCTGATTCCGTTTTTTCTCTGAGTTAGGATTTTTTCCTAGGTCCTTTTCAAGTTTAGTAATCTTAGCTTTTAATTTTTCTTGATCTGTTGTTAAGTGATTGAGATAATCTTGAAAGTTTAAGCTTGCTACAAGAAATTTAGCCTTATCTTTAAAGCCATCGTAGAGGTATTCATAGTATTCCAGAGGTTTATCATCGTAATCGCGACGATCAGAAGTAGCAGAGGTGACCTTTTTGAACATATCTAATTCATGACGTTCAAGTTGACGAATAGTTGTACCAAAAGTATTAGCCTTTTTGACAAGTGCTTTACCTTTTTTGCTGAAACTATTTAAAAGTTTGGTTGGTTCAATATTTTCTAAAGATTTGACATAATGCCAGTCGCTACTTTTAAAACCACTTGTTAACCCTTGAAACTGGTAGCCAGCTTCTTCAAAGATAGCCAGTAACTCTTGGTTTTTATCTGATATTTCATTGCCATTATCATCATAATTTTGATAGCTATCATAAGGTTTAACAGCAAGTTCAATAGTGTTATGTTGTTTGACAAATGCTTTTAAACCTTCAAGAAATGGCTGGAGGTATTTAATATCGTCAAATACTGGACCGTAGTGAATTTCCGAATAAAGGCCACCAGCGACAGGGGTGCTATATAAGATTGCTGCGACTTGAACGAGATCGTTATTATCAACGTAACCAATAGGAGAAACCTGATAGCCTCTTTTTTCTAAAAGATATCCCATTTCTGAAGATTGTTCAAAACTTCGATGTCTGGCTTGGTTTACAAAGTTATCGAAAATCTCCCAAGTTAATTCTTTAACAGGCATTTTAATGTTTGCTCCTTAATTTTTTGCGTAAGGTATAGGCGATGTTGGATAGACGGTAAAGCAATGGATTGACGGGGATATTGAATTCGCCCACAAATTCTTCGATCATAGGATTGAATTTGGATTTGAATTGATACAAGCCACCATCGAGTTTGTTTTCAATTCCTCCCATGTTTTGCCATCTTGCTCCCATTTCAAAGGCATGTTGAGCTGTTTCGAACCAAGTCAGTAAAGGGGCGTTAAACTGTCTGTAGTTCTCATCCATTCCAGCATAAATATTTTCTGATGTTTGGCCATAGTTAAGTGACAATGTTGCTGCTAATGGAACGATTTCTTGCCCTTTAGACAATTTATCCTTGAAAAAGGCAATATCTTTTTGGTAACGCTTGATATCGTTTTCGGTTGATTTGACCTTATTTTGGGGAGTTTCCTCGGTAAAGGATTCGTGCAGTTTTAAGGCTGCATTCAGGTTCTCTTGTATTAGTTCTAAACGTTCTTGGAGATTGACGGTTGCCATGGTGATAAAGGCTTGATCACCATAAGTTTCAAGCAACTTTTGGTAGTAGTCTTTCCCGCGTAAATGAATCTGTTTACGATCCTCAGTCTTCTTCATTAATTTAGCAAAATCATCGACTAAATCCATACCGCCAAAGATGATCTCAACACCTTTATTGCGTGATGTGCGAATGCTTTGGCGGATTTTCTTAGGGAGAGCAGCTTCGGAAAAGGCATCAGCATATATATTTGCTTGAAAACGAGGCTGGATATTTTGCGCCAAATCCTCAGTTCTCCCTGTCCATTCAGCACCGGCATCGATCAAATTGTTGATAACTTGCTGACCGAAAGTCTTGTCGCTGGATTCTTCATCGACTTTATGATCGGCTAAGAGAATAAAGGGGTCACACTTGATAAAAAGCGCTTTTTTCTTTTTACCGTATTTTTTCAAGTGTTCAATGACAAATGTGAGGAGTTCTTTGTTGCCATAATCCATAACGGGACCACGAGGGATATAAATCATGGTAAATCCAAAAGGAAGTGGTTGGACTAGTACAGAAGCGACTGCCACTAATTGATCATTTTCGTAGAAACCGATACGATCATTTCCCCAAGTATCTTTAATATTAGCCCAGGAACTAGATTGTAGTATATTAGTCAGTGGATGATTGATTACAAACTGATCGTGTTCTTCAGCAGAAATACCGATTTTTACAGAATATGTCATTAGTTTAATACCCACTCTCTAATAGCATGTGCGACGCCAGATTCTTCATTTGATTTGGTAATGTACTTAGCGATTTTTTTGAGTTCTGGCACACCGTTTTCCATCACAACTGGCGTTCCTACAACTTCAAGCATGGCGCGGTCATTTTCCTCATCACCAATAGCCATAGTCTCTTCCATAGAAATTCCAAGTTGTTTAGCAAGTGCTTTGATAGCATTGCCTTTGCTGACACCTTTATCGACAACTTCAAGGTAGAATGGTTTGGACTTAACCAACATGAAGCGATTTGCAAAATCTTCTGGGATGTTAGCAATCGCTGCGTCAAGAACCTCTGGCTCATCGATAAACATGATTTTAACGATTTCTTTATTTGCCATTTCCTCTGGTGTGCGGTAATAAACAGGCATATCCACCAAGGTTGCTTCATGGATAGTGTATTTTCCAATATCGCGGTTGGCTGTATAAATGCCGTCTTTTGTAATGGCGTGCATATGAACACCGAGTTTTCTCGCCATTAGCTCGATGTCAAGGTACTCTTCATATGAAAGAGGAACCTTGACAATATCAGAACCTGTATCTGTTTCTTGAACCAGTCCGCCATTGAAGGTAATGACATAATCACCTTTGTCACGCAGATTGAGTTCATCAAGCATTGTTGTAACACCTGCAATAGGACGTCCTGTTGTGATGATAATTTTAACACCAGCTGCTTTAGCATCCTGAATGGCAGCAAAAACTTCGGGTGTGATTTCTCTGTTTTCATTTAATAAAGTGCCATCGATGTCAATGGCAACAAGTTTGATAGACATAGTCGTCTCCTTTTTCCGTAAAAAGTGCTTCCTATCTAGTTTACTAAAAAACTGCCATTTTGTCATGGCAGAGCTTAGATTATGGGGTGCTGGTCAGGTGGCCATTAGAGATAAATTTTTGGAAGTTTACCTTGTCTTGTGTGAATAAATCATCTGTTTGCAACATTTCTTTTGGAAAGTAAAATCGTCGGTCACCATGGATATTACCCGATAAAGATGCTACTAGTGGTGATAAGGCTGATAACTCTTCTTTGCTTCCATCTTTTTCAGCGATATCTATCTGTGTACGTGGTTTGTTGCTTTTAGGTTTATAGACATCGTAAGGCAAGTCTAGATTGATGTGAATGCCTGTGTAGTAATCGGGATCAAATCCGGTCTGCCTCACTAATTTTATCATTTCATTTAACTGCGACGCATTTTCCTCATCAAAACTAATTGAAGTTAAGAGCTTGCGATTGATGAATCGGCTAGCCAAGTCTTTTAGAATGCTGTCTTCACTAGTTATCCAGCTTTGAAAATAGGTATTCATGACACCATCGTCTAGAGCTAGGTAGTTTGCTAGACTGGGATTTTTTTCGAAGAATGGGATGAGATTTGGAGATGTCTGTTGAAAGTATTGTGGATGATTTTGATAAAGAAATTTAGCACGTTTTAAAAGATTTTGCAAGAGAACTTCCATAGCACGACTGGCGGGGTGAAAATAAACTTGCATATACATTTGGTAACGGCCAATCAGATAATCCTCTACGGCGTGCATGCCATTTTTAGCAAAAACAATACCATTTTCAACAGGTTGAATAACGCGTAAAATCCTTGTTAAATCAAACTGTCCGTAGGAAGTGCCAGTGTAGTAGGAGTCACGAAGTAAGTAGTCCATGCGGTCACAGTCGATTTGGCTGGAAATGAGTTGAACAACCTGTTTGTTAGCATAGGTATGGTCAATGACACTGGCGACTTTTTCTGGGAAATCAGGCGATACTTGACGCAGGATAGCGTTGACTTCGGTTTCTGGATTGGTAATGATTTCCTGTGTGTAGGCTTCGTGGTCTGTCTCAAAGAGTAACTCGAAAGTATGGGAATAGGCACCATGTCCAATGTCATGAAGCAAGCCTGCTACCATTGTAATGAGAGATTCTTCGGGATTCCATTTATCAGCGTATTGTTGTTCGAAAATCTCTGTTACACGACGGGCAATATCATAAACACCAAGACAGTGGGAGAAGCGGTTGTGCTCGGCTCCGTGAAAAGTATAAGAAGTTGTAGGGACTTGTTTAATACGACGTAGGCGTTGGAATTCTTTGGAATCGATTAATTGTGCAATGATAGGCTCTTTCACATGGATGTAATTGTGGATGGGATCGCGGAAAACTTTTTCTTTCATAGCATATCCTTTCAATGGCATAAGTTGATTTTATTATAGCAAAAATTGCTGGAATCCTCATAAATTGGTACAATGTAAAGACTAAATTGAAGGAAGCTTTTATGAAAATTATCATTGATAACAAAATTATGATGGATCATGACCTTGATATGGTTCATGAGGAAGCAGATGGGGAGTATAAGGAAAAAGGTGAGTTTTCTTATCTCATTTATACTAATTCGGAAAAAGAGCGGGTGGTTCTTAAGTTTAACGAAGAAGAGTTGATGGTTACTCGTTTTAGCAAGCCTCAGAGCATTATGAAATTTGAAAATGGAAATTTTGCGGCAGCCCAAATCCCGTCTCCGTTAGGATTGCAGCGTTTGGTTACTAAAACCACACAATTTGAACTGAATCAATCTGCTCAGGAGTTAATACTTCATTACCAACTGTTACCCCATCCTGAAGCAGAAGAAGCCTTGGCAGACTATCAGATGCGTTTACGCTGGGAAGCGAAATAAAGGATAGTCTATAAAAGTAATCTCAAACAATAATTATCAGATGAATTTAGAGTGTTTTTGCTAAAAAACACTCTTTTTTTAACTTTAAACAAAAAATATATTGACAAATCATCTGATGAATAATAGAATATAGGTAAATAAAAACGCTTTCACAAGAAAGCTTCAAGGAGGCGACTTATGATGAGTCATAAAAAAGATCGAAGTGAAGATGTTACCTACAATCGGGCGAAACTGTGGCAGATTATTTTATTTGCGGCAAATAATACGTCTACCAATATTTATCTGGTAGCCTTTAGTTTTGTTGCTTATTTTTCTACAGGTGTCCTTGGTTTAGCGGCTATTTTTGTTAGTCAGTTGATGGGTTATATTCGTATTTTTGACGGGTTTATTGACCCAGCTATCGGTGCCTTAATTGATAAGACGAATACTAAATTTGGTAAATATCGTCCTATTCTTGTCTTAGGTAACTTGATTACAGCTCTATCATTTCTATTCTTGTTCAATATCCATCATTTTGGTAAAGGAATGGTTATGCCATTGTTTATTGTGGCTTTAATTATCCATAAAATTGGTTATTCTATGCAACAAACCATTACCAAAGCTGGTCAAACTGCTCTTACTAATGATCCCAAGCAACGTCCTATCTTTAACATTGTTGATGGTATCATGACAGCTATTTTATTTTCAGGAAGTCAGATTGTCGTTTCTAGTTATTTAGTCAAAAAACATGGCGGCTTTACGGAAAGTTTCTTTATTGAGTTGATGTGGGAGGTTATCCTTATTTCAGCAGTCCTTGCCGTATTTGCCATTATTGGTATTTGGAAAAAAGATAATTCTAAATACTTTGGACTAGGTGGTGAGAAAAACAAGAAAACATCACTCAAAGATTACTGGCAAGTTATTAAAGGAAATAAACCTTTGCAAGTCCTTTCCTTGTCTGCCGCTCTTGTTAAATTCTGTACACAATTGTTTGGTGATGCTGTTGTCACTGTCATGCTCTTTGGGATTCTTTTTGGTAACTATGCCCTATCTGGTGCTATCTCAGCGATGATGGTCATACCAAATATACTCGTAACAACCTTTGCAGCCAGTGTGGCGCGTAAAAGAGGGCTTCGAAGTGCTTATATTTTAGCTCTGCAGATTGGTATCGTTGGTTTAATGGCTATGGGGGCTCTTCTTTTCTTCGGTGAACAAGGTGGCTTGAGCTTTACAAAATGGACACCGTATAGCGTTGCTTTTGTTATTGCCTATATCTTTGCACGTTACTTCTCATCAGCACCGTCAGGTCTTGTTTTGACGATGGGAGCTGATATTTCAGACTATGAAACGTCTGTCTCAGGGCGGTATGTTTCAGGTATGATTGGAACCATTTTCTCATTAACGGATTCAGTGGCATCTTCTTTTGCACCGATGGTTGTGGGTTGGGCTCTTACTTCAATTGGTTTTGCCAAAGACTATCCAACGGCAGAAACACCTTTGACACCAGAGTTGAAAATGATGACAATTATTTTATTTGCCATTATCCCAGCAGTTTTCTTACTGGTCTCACTTTTCTTGATGAAATTCTATAAACTTGATAAAGAAACGATGGTTCAAATTCAAGAAAAAATTCATACGATGAAAGCGGCTCGTGATAAAGAACGTGCGATGGCTATTGCTAAAAATGTTCCATTGTCAGATATGGATTATGTTGATTTATCAAAATATCCAGTAGATGATAAATAAAATGAATTGCAGTTGCCCTTTTTGAAGCAACTGCTTTTATACTAAAGGAGGATAGAAAATTGAAGAAAAAAGTTGTTGCATTTGGTGAAATCATGTTAAGATTGTCGCCCCCACAACATCAAACATTGACACAGGCTACTCAATTAGACTGTCAGTTTGGTGGATCTGAATTGAATGTTCTATCGACTTTGGGGCAATTAGGGCATACGGTTTCTCTGGTGTCAGCTATTCCTGATAATGACTTGGGACATATGGCAGAATCATTCTTATTTGCTCACCAAATTGGACAAGAACATTTGGTGAAAAGTGGGGATAGATTGGGGATTTATTACTATCAAAAAGGTTTTTCCCTAAGAAATAGTCGTGTTCTTTATGATCGCAAGTTCTCGTCATTTTACGAGTCGCAATTATCAGATTATGATTTAGAGGCTATTGTTGAGGATATGGATTGGCTTCATGTTAGTGGCATAACGGTAGCTTTGAATCCCAATATTTACGCTATTGCTCTTGCTTTAATGACTAAGGCAAAGGAAAAAAATATCCCTATTTCATTTGATTTAAATTACCGAGAAAGCCTTTGGGACTCTTTTCAACAAGCGCGTGACGATCTGTCTAAGTTGGTTGCTCTGGCGGATGTCTGTATCGGGATTGAACCTGTTTCCCTATTGACGGATAAAGGAGGGGATTTGAAGGATGAGTTAGGATTGACGAGACCTTACAAAGATCGTGAGGTTCTGTTAACCGTTTTAGAGACAATGGCTGATCGGTATGGTTTGAAATACATCGCCTTTACAGAAAGAGAAATTGGCGCAACGAATGAGTACTTGTTAAAAGCTTACCTCTATGATGCTCAAGAAGCTATCCTACATGAAACGGATAGGGAGGCTATTCAAGTTTTGGATCGCGTAGGAACTGGCGATGCCTATACGGCTGGGATTATTTATGGATTGCTTGAAAATGTTTCAGTTCCAGAAGTTTTAGAACTCGGTATGGCTAGCTTCAAATTTAAACATACCATTGAAGGTGACATCAATATCGTCACTAAAGATGATATTGAACAGTTTATGAAAAAAGGTGACTTGGATATTAAACGATAAGGAGAAAAAGATATGTTATACCCAATTTTAACGAAAACACGTAATGTTTATGATTTAAATGGTTTATGGAATTTTAAACTTGGTGACCATAATCCCCAAGAGCTCTTAGCTTCAGATGAGGTTATGACTGTTCCGACCTCTTTTAACGATGTGCTTGTAGATCAAGCTAAGCGAGATTATATTGGTGATTTTTGGTATGAACGTTTTGTTGAGATTCCTGATATTACCAAAGAGCAAGAAGCTGTTTTACGCTTTGGTTCTGTAACTCATTATGCCAAAGTCTATGTGAATGGGGAATTGCTTGGAGAACATCGCGGCGGCTTTACACCGTTTGAGGTGCTTATTCCTGATCATTTGATGAAAGAAAGTCGTCTCAAAGTTTCTATCTGTGCAAATAATGAACTCAATTATACGACGTTGCCAGTTGGGAATTATAGCGAAGAACTTCAAGAAGATGGTAGCCTTAAAAAGAAAGTTCAGGAGAACTTTGATTTCTTCAACTATGCGGGGATTCATCGCCCAGTGAAGTTAGTGATTCGCCCTAAAATCCATCTTTCAGATCTTGTTGTCACGAGCCAACTATCTGATGATATGACTTCTGCTGTTGTAAAAGTGGATGTGACCAGCAGTCAGCCTGTCGATGATGTTAAAGTAAGTATTTTTGATGAAAATCAACAAGAAGTTGCCGTCTTGGAAAATGGGCAGGCTGAGCTGCTAGATGTTCGTCTATGGGAAGTTTTGGATGCTTATCTTTACACTGCACATGTTGAACTTATCAAGGATGGTAAGGTTTTAGATGTTTATGATGAGCCGTTTGGTATCCGAAGTGTTCGAGTGGCGGACGGTCAATTCTTTATTAATGAAAAACCTTTTTACTTTAAAGGTTTCGGAAAACATGAAGATACCTTTATCAATGGTCGTGGGTTGAATGAGGCAGCTAATTTGCTTGATTTAAACTTGCTTAAAGAAATCGGTGCCAATTCCTTTAGAACCTCACATTATCCTTATTCTGAAGAGATGATGCGCTTAGCTGATAGACTAGGGATTGTTGTTATCGATGAAGTTCCTGCTGTCGGGCTTTTCCACAATTTTAATGCTTCGCTAGATGCATCTCGAGGAGGCAATGAGACGTGGAAACGTTTAGAGACGAAAGCGGCCCATGAACAAGTGATTAGCGAATTGGTTCAAAGAGATAAGAATCATCCTTCGGTTGTTATGTGGGTCGTGGCTAATGAGCCAGCGAGTCATGAAGACGGGGCGCACGAGTACTTTGAACCCCTAATTAAGCTATACAAGGATTTAGATCCTGAAAAACGCCCTGTAACCTTGGTTAATATCATGATGGCTGATCCAGAACATGATAAAGTTATGGATTTGGTTGATGTTATTTGCCTTAACCGCTATTACGGCTGGTATGTGCATCACGGTGATTTGAAAAAAGCAGAAGAAGGCTTGCGGAAAGAGTTAGAAGATTGGCAAGCGCTTTATCCAGATAAACCAATCATCATGACAGAATACGGAGCAGATACCCTTCCAGGTCTTCATTCCATGTGGAATATCCCTTATACAGAAGAATTCCAAATTGATTTTTATGATATGAATCATAAAGTCTTTGATGAAATTGCCAATCTCGTAGGTGAGCAAGTGTGGAATTTTGCTGATTTTGAAACAAATCTGATGATACTGAGAGTACAAGGTAATCACAAAGGACTGTTTTCAAGAAATCGTCAGCCAAAGAGTATTGTTAGGAGTTTTAAAAAACGCTGGGATAGTGTTCCGAATTATGGTTATAAAGCTAAAAAGTAGTATAATAGCCATAAAAGGTTTAAGTCTAGTGGTAAAAAGTCAATAGAAAGTTGATTAATTTTTAGTTGATTTTTTAGAAAAAAGGGTGCACTAAAAACACCTAGTGAAAATCGCTTTTTTCACCAGCTTATCCAGGACTTGTGCGATAATCACTTATCTTCCATAAGTCTCCTTGGTGGCGTATAGAGTTGGCTGTGTAGTACCGCATCCACCAGACGCACAAATTTTCTAGCGGTTAAGACGATGGTTCGTTTGTGTTGATGTTTAGGAACTTCTTGATACTTCTTCATGTAAAAGGTTTGATACTCACTATCATGTCGCCTCACTGAGTTGGCGGCTTCAACTAAGTAATAACGGAGATAGCGGTTGCCTCGTTTTACAAGTTTCGTATTTTGAGAGTTAGTGTTCCCAGATTGATTCTGTTTCCAATTCAATCCTGCATATTTAGCGACTTGAGGATGGTCTTTAAAGCGTTCAATCTGTCCAATTTCAGCGATAATTCCTGCAGCGTAAACTTTACCAACACCAGGCACAGAAGTTAAACACTGGTATTCAGGAATGACTTCGACCATGTCTTCAATAGCTTTATCAATATCCTTAATCATTTGTTCCAGATTTCTGATTTCTCTAGCCAATAGCCCAAGAATGACATTGACAGAATCCTGTTGGAGCTTAGGCAGGCGATAAGAACCACGAATGGCCGCTTGAATGGCTTTAGCTAGCTTTTCAGGCGCTTTGAATCGTCCTCTTCCTAGCTTCTGAAGAAATTCTGCCAGATCTTCGAGAGCAATAGTGGCTAATTCGTCTAGGGAGTAGTCTTCTGTCATTAGAGAGATGATTGTGCTAGACCAAAGAGAATTCGTTAGATTCTCATTCTTGATTTCAGTTGATAAGGTATTGCACTTGTAGTAGATGTTCTCAATAAAGTGCTGCTTGGTCTTGGTCAACTGCTCAATGAGTTGAAGCCTGGTTCTGGTCAAGTGCTGGAGCGCCATGTATTTCTCTTACTTGAGAAAAGCAGGTGAGAATCGCTCAATACGGAAATAATCGGCAATGTAGAAGGCATCAAGGGTATCATTCTTGTTTTCTTCAAAGGCCTCCCGGTATTTCTTAATCTTATTGGGTTGTTCGACCATGACTTCAACCTTTAGAGCTTTCAAGTCGCTGTCTTCATGAAAAAACATGGCAGGGTGAAAGCTGTAGAGACTGGTGGCTTCCATTCCAATGACGATGCGTTCAAACGAATAGATGTCATTGAGTTCGAGAATTTGTTTCTTGATTTCAGAAGCACCTACTAGGTCATTAGGAAGAGAAGCTGTAAAGGGAGTTGTTGTATCACTCAGCATGATACAGACATCTAATTTGGTAGAGCTAACGTCTAAGCCGACAAAACATTTCATTTGTATTTGGAAAGATTCTTGACTACTGTAAGGTTCCCAGAAACACGTTGGACCAACAGCCTCGCATAAGAGAATTCTAATCACTAGCTCACCTGCCGCCTGTACGCTACTACGTACAGAAGTGAGCGTAATGGAAACAGCTAGTGTGTTGGAAGTAGGGACAACGCTTGGGTAACAGACTTTAAAATGAAGTCTAAGCAACAAGGAGAACAAGAAACAACCATGTGTCCATTCCATGACTCTATTGTTCTGGAAAACCTTGCAATAGTCAAGTTAACGTTATTACAATTATTAAACATTTGGGATTGAAACATCCCCATAAACTTATTTTACGAGGAGAAACAATTATGGCAGCGCGTCCACTGGTTGAGAAAACAGCAGAATGCCTCTTGCAATTTATTTTGGAGCAGGGGTTTGAAGTTGGACAAAAATTACCAAATGAATACGATCTGTCAGAAGTGCTAGATGTGGGGCGTAGTACCGTACGAGAAGCAATTAGAAGTCTTGTGGCTCGTAATATTTTAGAGGTTAGACAAGGCTCAGGAACTTATATTAGTTCAAAACAAGGAGTTGCTGAAGATCCCTTTGGATTTGCTTTTGTCAAAGATCGCGTCAAATTAACGACAGATTTATTTGAATTAAGGTATCTTTTGGAACCAAGAATTGCTGAACGCGCCGCCCAATTTGCTAAAGAAGAAGACATTGAACGTTTGGAAAAACTTGCTCTGGCTATTGAAGAAGCACTAAAAGCTGATGATCCAAAACATTTAGAGCTAGATGTGGCATTCCACAGTTTAATAGCGGAAATGAGTGGGAACATTGCGGTTAAAAGTTTGATTCCTGTGATTAATGAATCCATACAAATCATCAATGAAGACTATACAAATCATCAGATGAAACAGGCTAGTATTGAGGCTCATCGCAATATCGTAAACGCTATTAAAGCAAGGCATCCAATAGGTGCTTATGATAGTATGATGTCTCATATCTTAACCGTCAGACAAACTGTGTTAGATGACTAGTACGACAAGAAAATTGAACTACATGGACTGCCGAAATCTAACGAATGATTAGCTACCTATAGCAAATATAAAAAGATTGGGGATAACCCCAATCTTTTTATATTTAAGCAGAAAATCCTTGACAAATCATCTGATGAATTTTATAATTAATTCATGATAACGATTACAAACAAGGAGGAGTCTATGTTAGATATTCTAAAAGAAAATTATTTCTTTGCCGTTATACGTGGCAAAGATGTAAATGATGCGAAAGAGATTGCGCGACGTGCTATTGAGGGAGGGATTCGAAATATTGAAATCACCTTTTCAACGCCCAATGCTACTCAGGTTATTCGTGATTTGACAGAAGAGTTTGAGAACCGCGACGATGTCGTTATTGGGGCAGGAACTGTGATGACAGTTAAACTTGCGAAAGAAGCGATTGTTGCTGGTGCGAAATTCTTAGTTAGTCCGCATTTTTCTGCTGAGATTCAAGACGTGGCAAAAGAAACCAAAAATCTTTACTTTCCAGGTTGCGCTACGGCGACTGAGGTGGTTACGGCAATGGAAGCTGGCTGTTCGATCATCAAGATTTTTCCTGGAGGCATTGTAGGACCAAGTTTCATTAAAGATATTCACGGTCCGATTCCTCAAGTGGATTTAATGCCATCTGGGGGAGTATCCGTAGCCAATGTTGCTGATTGGAAAAAGGCTGGGGCTTGTGCTGTAGGTATTGGTTCTGCCTTAGCAGCGCGTGTCGCTGATGATGGATATGATTCAGTGACTGACATTGCAAAAGAATTTATTGCAGCTGTAGGAGAATAAGATGGGATTTAATGACGAAACTTTTATGTTAACGAGCGAGCCAGCTCTAAAACTTTATGATCAAATTAAGGATCAACCAATTTTTGACTACCATTGCCATCTTGATCCAAAAGAAATTTTTGAGGATAAGGTCTATGACAATATCGTTGATTTATGGCTGGGTGGGGATCATTACAAATGGCGTCTCATGCGGGCGCACGGTGTCTCTGAAGACTATATCACAGGAGCAGCTTCTAAATTAGATAAGTTCAAAGCCTTTGCGCGCAGTCTCTCACGCTCTTATGGCAATCCTGTGTATCATTGGTCAGCCATGGAGTTAAAAAATGTCTTTGGGATTGATGAGGTGTTAACAGAAGAAAATGCTGAAGATATTTACTATCGGATTAATGAAACGCTAAAAACTAAAAAGATTAGCCCACGTAAACTGATTAAGGATAGTCAGGTGACGTTTATCGGAACGACAGATCATCCTTTGGATTCTTTAGAATGGCATCAAAAATTAGCTGACGATGCTAGCTTTGAAACGACTGTTGCACCGACCTTTCGTCCAGATGAGGCTTTTATCGAACATCGAAACTTTACTGATTTCATTCGTCGATTGAGTCAGGTAACAGCAGTATCAATTGAAGAATTTCAAGACGTTATCAATGCTCTTGAAAAGCGTGTCGCTTATTTTGCTGAAAAAAGCTGCAAAGCAAGTGATATTAGCTTTACCGAGATTGTCTTTGAAGAAGCTGATAAAGAGACTCTGGATAATCTTTTGAAAACTGTTCAAGAAGGTTATCAGCCAAGCCAGTTGGAAATCAATCAATGGCAAACGGCAGTATTTGCAGAACTTTGTCGCCTTTATAAACAATATGGCTTTGTAACACAGGTTCATTTTGGAGCTTTGCGTAATAATCATTCTGGCATTTTTCAACAGTTAGGAAGTGATGTCGGGGTGGATTCACTTGGTGATCAAACAGCATTGGCTATTAACATGAATCGACTTTTGGATCATTTAGCTCAACAAAACAATCTACCAAAAATGATTTGGTATAACTTAAATCCTAGCTACAATATTGTTGTTGCTAATACTCTAGCCAACTTCCAAACTAACGAAGAAGGGATCAAATCCTACCTTCAGTTTGGTGCTGGTTGGTGGTTTGCAGATACAAAGTCTGGTATGCTGAGCCAGATGACAGCTCTGGCAGAACAAGGTATCCTGGCAAATTTTGTTGGTATGCTAACAGACTCTCGCAGTTTCTTATCTTACCAACGTCATGATTATTTCCGTCGTATCCTTGCTTCTTATTTGGGGCAATGGATGGTAGATGGTGAAGTTCCAAACGATTATGACGCTATAGGTCAAATGGCTAAGGATATTGCTTATCACAATGCTGTTGAATATTTTAACGATTAAAGAAAAAACTTATCGTCAGCAAGGATCTTGCTAGAAGATAACTAAGGTATGGGGGAATTATTATGAAAATGTCATTTCGTTGGTACGGGAAAAATGATCCTGTGTCACTTGAAGAAATTAAAGCCATTCCAGGCATGCAGGGGATTGTAACAGCGGTTTATGATGTGCCTGTCGGACAGGCATGGCCTTTAGAGAATATCCTTGAACTCAAAAAAATGGTCGAAGATGCAGGTCTTGAAATTACAGTTATTGAATCCATTCCTGTTCATGAGGACATTAAGCAAGGGAAACCCAATCGTGATGAATTGATTGAAAATTATAAAACGTCCATCAAAAATGTTGGAGAAGCTGGTATTCCGGTTGTTTGTTACAATTTTATGCCTGTTTTTGACTGGACGCGTTCTGATCTGAATCACCCACTTCCAGACGGTTCAACCTCACTTGCCTTTCTCAAAGAAGATTTAGAAGGGGTTGATCCAGTGGCAGATGATTTGAACTTGCCAGGTTGGGATTCATCTTATTCAAAAGAAGAGATGAAAGCGATTATTGAGAATTATCGCAATAATATTTCTGAAGAAGATTTGTGGGCTAACTTAGAGTACTTTATCAAAGCGATTATGCCAACAGCTGAAGCTGCAGGTGTTAAAATGGCGATTCACCCTGATGATCCACCGTATGGCATCTTTGGGCTTCCACGTATCATCACTGGTCAAGAAGCTGTTGAGCGCTTCCTTGATATTTATGATTCGTCAAATAATGGCATTACCATGTGTGTGGGTTCATATGCATCAGATCCTCAAAATGATGTGATTGCCATGACAGAATATGCTCTAAAACGCAATCGTATCAACTTTATGCACACACGAAATGTTACTGCGGGGGACTGGGGTTTTCAAGAAACCGCGCATTTGTCGCAAGCCGGTGACATTGATATGAATGCTATCGTGAAGTTATTAGTTGATTATGATTGGAAGGGCGCTCTCCGTCCAGATCATGGGCGTCGTATCTGGGGTGATCAGACCAAGACTCCTGGTTATGGCTTGTATGATAGAGCGCTTGGTGCAACTTACTTCAATGGTTTGTACGAAGCTAATATGCGAGCAGCTGGTAAAACCCCTGATTTTGGTATCGCTGAAAAAACGGTTGGGGATAAATAATCCTCTTGGCTTACTATTTTTCTATCTAAGAGAATAAGAAAGGATAAAATCATGTCTAGAGTTATTGAATTTAAAGATAAAGTTGTTGTTGTTACAGGTGCTGGTGGTGTTCTTTGTGGTTATATGGCAAAAGAGTTTGCCAAAGCGGGTGCTAAAGTAGCGCTTTTAGACCTCAATCAAGAAGCAGCGCAAAAATTTGTTGACGACATCGAAGCTACTGGTGGGGTTGCTAAAGCCTACAAAGCCAATGTTTTAGATAAAGACAACCTTGAAGAAGTACGCCAAGCGGTTCTATCGGATTTAGGTCCGACAGATATTCTTGTCAACGGGGCAGGGGGAAATAACCCTAAAGCAACGACAGACAATGAGTTTCACCAAACAGATTTGCCTGAAGGAACAAAATCATTCTTTGATTTAGATAAAGCTGGCATTGAGTTTGTCTTTAATCTTAATTACTTAGGAACCTTGCTTCCTACTCAGGTTTTTGCCCAAGATATGGTGGGACGTAAAGGAGCAAATATCATCAATATTTCTAGCATGAATGCCTTTACGCCATTAACTAAGATTCCTGCCTATTCTGGTGCTAAAGCTGCTATTTCGAATTTTACGCAATGGTTGGCAGTGCATTTTTCAAAAGTTGGTATCCGCTGCAATGCTATTGCCCCAGGCTTCTTGGTAACCAATCAAAACCGTGGTCTTCTCTTTAATGAAGACGGTTCACCTTCAGAACGTGCGGAAAAAATTCTTCGTAATACTCCGATGGAGCGCTTTGGAGAAGCTGAAGAATTAATTGGTGGTCTTTTCTTCCTAGCGGATGAAAATTCAGCAAGTTTTGTTAATGGTGTCGTCCTTCCAATTGATGGTGGCTTCTCAGCCTATTCAGGCGTCTAATATGATTTAAGCGCTTGATGCGTCGTTGGTGATTGTTCATGGTTTGAAAAGATAAAGGAGTTTTTATGGGTGAAATGATTACCTTGGAGCTAGAAAAGCTAGACAAGATACGTGATATAAATCCTCGTTTGGTTTCTTATAATGTTGAGTTTGCAGAAGTGACAGGTGGAACTTTCTGGAAGTCTTATTCAGAAGAGCAAATTGCTGGAACGGAAGATTTTTACGTCGAACCTTCTGATGAAGGAATCGCAGCGATGTATAAGGACCTTATGCAAGAGTATGATCCGATTGATTTGTCAAATGAGAAACTACGCTATTTGACAAAAGAATTGGGAGAAGCATGGGTACGTGTCTCAGGAACTTGGTCAACCAAAACGTATTACGATTTTGATGGTGAAACTGCTGGAGTAGCGCCACAAGGTTATCTGAATGTTTTAACAAAAGAACAGTGGCTAGGTGTTTTGGATTTTGTTAAAGCAGTTGGTGGACATTTGAAAATTTCCATGGCTAACTGTCCCGGTTTACACACGGCGGAGGAACCATGGCATCCGAGTGAAGCTGAAAAAATCTTTGCTCTAAGCCAGTCATGTGGTGTACCGATAGAAGCTGTTGAATTTGCCAATGAACCCAATATCCTAGAAGACACTGGATTTCCAAAAGGCTACACAGCAGCACACTATCGCCGTGACCAAGACCTTTTCTTCCAGTGGTTAGATGAGAATTATCCGGATTGCTTAAAAGTAGGACCAAGTTCGACAGGTGGAGATGATATTGTCTTTGGAGATCCAAGCCAGCAAAAAGGTATCGGGGGCATTGAGCAGGTTGCTCATGAAACGGTTAACTGTGAAGATTTGTTAGAAGGAACGAAAGTGCCTTTAGATGTCTTTTCTTATCACTACTACAATGGGGTTTCGGAACGTCTGGCTTCTGTAATGCCAGCAGGGCATTGGTCAGTGGAAGCTGCCTTGTCAGAAACCTATTTAGCTGTAGCTTCAAACTTTTGTAAAACCTACCTTCCCCTACGTGATCGATTCATTCCGGGGGCAGAAATGTGGGTAACAGAGTCAGGAGATGCTGGTGGTGGCGGCAATACTTGGGCGTCAACCTATCTTGATGTGCCGCGTACCCTTAATGAGCTGGGAACATTTGCTTGTTTGACAAATGGCGTTATCTTCCATAACACCTTAGCCTCTTCTGATTATGGTTACTTGGCACGAGAAGTGTTTGATCCACGTCCGAACTATTTTGCAGTTCTATTTTGGAATCGATTGATGGGTTCAGAAGTATTTGATAGTCAAATTCCAATCCATGAAGGGGCGCATGTTTTTGTGCATTCACGTAAAGATGGACAAGATGGCAAAGCAATTTTGGTCATTAATAATTCAGAAACGAAAGCTACTACCTTGGCTTTGGAAAAAGATGCTCAAGTATATCGCTTGTCAGGAAAAGACGGTGACAAACGTGCAAAAGAAATGTGTTTGAATGGTAAGGTCTTGAATTTAGATGAAGACAACAAATTACCGAATTTAGAAGCAGAACTCATTTCGGCTGGCGAGTTGGTGATTGCCCCTACAGAATGTGTGTTTGTGATTGTTTGATGAATAAGAGTGGGAGTGGGACAAAATCGTGATGTCAAAGAAATCGATTATCCTCACTCCGCTATATCTAGGTTCGGGCTAAAATAATCCACTGAATTATTTTACTCCCACCTCCGCAAGGTTGACGAGACTTGTATAGTCTTTTGAATTAACTTTGATGCTTCGTTACTTTTGACTTGCCCTACCCATACGCTTCGAAAATCAAAAGCAGATCTTATTGACTTGATTTGATGAACTCCAGTTCTATCTGCTATCTGTGTCGTCTAGTTTTCTTTTGGTTTTCATTGAGTATCAAGTACAGTCCGAGTCTTTTTGTTCCTTGTTTGAAAGTTAATTCATTTTACAAGTCCGACAATTATTGCACTAAACTATTCTACTTAGTTAAAACTTAATGAGGTAAGGTACTTTGCTTCCTGCCTCACGTTATCAGAAATCTTTAGATGATTAAGAGTGCTCTATCAGACTGCTATAGCGGTGAGGTTGCTAGATAGTATTTATACCATAGAAGGATAAGAAACGATTGAAAGGTTAGATAATCTAATACCAATACCTTTTTAGTAGCTTCATTTTCAAAGAATTTCAGCTAAAACGATTGGTACGGTCTGTCTTATTTTTGGGCGAAATACCGTTGCCAGAAAACGCTGACTTCTGGGTAAAAACGGATTGTCTGGCACTCTGTTTTAATCCTTAAGCAGCATTGCATTATCAGATGAAGATAAGAATGAAAGGGGAAAAATGTCTAAACAGCAAGAATATGTCTTTTGCGTAGACTCAGATGGCTGCGCCATGGATACCATGACCTACAAACATCAGCTCTTTTTTGGACCACTAGCAGCTCAGTTTTTCGAGGTTACAAAAAAAGAAGCTTTTTTGAAAGAGTGGGATAATATCAACCTTTACTCTCGTACAAGAGGCGTCAATCGTTTTGTCGGATTGGTGATGGGGCTAGAGTACGCAGGTCTGGGGGGCATTGATGCTTTGAAGAACTGGGTAGCCACTACCACATCACTATCAAATGCGTCTCTGGAGCAAGCGTTGGCTCAACAACCATCAGATGATTTACAGAAGGCATTGGATTGGTCTAACGAAGTCAATCGGCAAATTAAATCTTACAAGGGTGAGGCACTTGCTTTTGAAGGTGCTCGTTCAGGCTTAGAAAAACTTCACGAGCTTGGGAAGGTGTATGTTGTCTCTTCAGCCAATCGTGAAGCTGTCGAAGAGGAATGGCGCGATCAAGGCTTGCTAGAGTATGTCGATGACCTTTACTGTCAAGACCGTGGTAAGAAAGAAGATGTTATTGCTAGCTTGCTACAAGATGGCTATTCAAAAGATCATCTTGTAATGGTGGGAGACTCACCTGGTGATTTAGCAGCAGCTGAGCAAAATAAAGTGGCTTTTTACCCTATCTTGGTTGGTAAAGAAGCAGCATCTTGGAAAGCATTACAAGAAACATTTTCACCAGCTTTTGTCGCTGGTCAGGTAACAAAAGAAGGCTTAGAAAGCCTAAAAGAAACGTTTTGGAAACATTTAGATTAGGAGTGATACGATGACACATTTAGTAGACTTAACTAAAAAGCCTTACAACCTAAATCAAGAAGCTATTGATTGGGTTGAGGCGACTCTTAAAAATATGACCTTAGATGAAAAAATTGGTCAGCTTTTTGTTAATATGGGTTCTAGTCGTACAGAAGAGTATCTAACTCAAGTGATGACGGATTACAAATTTGCAGCAGTAAGGTATGCTCCTGGTCCAGCAGCGGACATTTGGGAGCAAAATTACATTTTACAAACCAAATCAAAAATCCCTCTGTTGATTGCAGCCAATACAGAATCAGGGGGAAATGGGGCAGTCACAGATGGCACCAAAATTGGTGATGAGATTAAAATTGCCGCTACTAACGATCCTAAGTATGCTTATGAACTAGGGCGTATCGCTGGACTTGAGGCATCAGCCGTGGGATGTAATGCGTCATTTGCTCCTATTATGGATCTTAGTCGTAACTGGAGAAATCCTATTATTGCTAATCGTACATGGGGAGCTGAAGTTGAGCAAGTTATCAGCCTTTCAAAAGAATACATGCGCGGTATCATGGAACATGGCATTATTCCATTTGCTAAACATTTCCCTGGTGATGGCATTGACGAACGAGACCACCATCTTTCATATGCGTCTAACCCTATGTCAAAAGAGGAGTGGATGGAGACCTTTGGGCGTATTTATGGCGAAATGACTGAAGCGGGTCTTCCAGGTATTATGGCAGGTCATATTCATCTGCCAAATGTTGAAAAAGAAATGCACCCTGAGCGTGATTTGGATGATATGTTACCAGCATCGCTTAATAAAACACTTCTTGATGAACTTCTACGAGGTGAGCTGGGCTACAATGGGGCTATCGTAACCGATGCCTCTCATATGGTTGCGATGACAGCATCGCTTCCACGTCGTGAACTTCTACCAACAGCGATTGAAGCTGGATGCGATCTCTTCTTATTTTTCAACGATCCTGATGAAGATTTCCGTTGGATGAAAGAAGGCTATGAAAATGGTCTCTTAACAGAAGAACGTCTGCACGATGCCATTCGTCGTACCTTAGGGTTGAAAGCAAAACTTGGCTTACATCAATTTGAAGGTCGTCGCAAGGAGATTTTGCTTCCAAAAGAAGAAGCCTTAGAAAAGATTGGCACAGACGAGGCTAAACGCCTTTCAGATGAAGTAGCTGATAAGGCAATCACGCTGGTCAAAGATAAACAAAAAGACATTTTCCCAGTCACACCAGAACGCTACAAACGCATTCTTTTAGTTGAAGTCGAAGGTTACAAGGGTGGCTTTGGTGCGATGATTAACTCTGGCAAAAAACGTGCAGCTGACACCTTAAAAGAGTTGTTAGAACAAGCGGGACATGAAGTATCGATCTGGGAAAATACAGAAGAGCGTATAAAAAAACTGCCTGAAGACGAACGTCCAGCAGCTATTCAAAATGTCTATGCTTCTAAACGACCAATTGCTCAAATCACGGATAATTATGATTTGATTATCAATCTTGTTGATGTCAATTCTGGCGGTACGACCCAACGTATTATTTGGCCGGCGGCTAAAGGAACACCAGATCAGCCATTTTATGTCCATGAAATCCCAACAATCGTCGTGTCAGTACAACATCCATTTGCCTTGGCAGATATGCCACAAGTTGGAACCTACATCAATGCGTATGATGGCTTACCAAATACTATTGCCAGCTTGGTAAAAAAACTAGCAGGTGAATCTGAATTTACAGGAGTATCGAGCGTCGATCCTTATTGTGGCTTAATTGATACGCATATCTGGCGTTCACATAAAATGAAACAATAGTTTTCATTTACCTTGAGTCGATGAGCTATTTCTGTTATAATTATATCCATCAAGGGAGTAGCCGACGATGGTCATATCGTATCAGTGATATGGTGTCATCGTGATTATGTCGTCATTTCGAAACGTTTGTTTCCGGCATAGTCTTAATTTGCGAGACTTGTTTAAAAATAAACAGGTCTTTTTCTATAGAGAAAAGACCAAGGAGGAGAAAAAGTGTCAAAAGAACAAAAACGTCAAGCGTTTTACACACAGTTGGAAGACTCTGTTCTTGAAGCTCTTGAGACAAACAAAAAAGGTTTGACGAGCGCTCAAGCCGAGCAACGTTTGTCAGAGTATGGTCGTAATGAATTGGAAGAGGGTGAGAAGAAGTCACTTTTCCAAAAATTCTTGGATCAATTTAAAGACTTGATGATTATTATCTTATTAGCAGCTGCAGCGCTTTCAGTGATTACTGAAGGGATGCATGGTTTAACAGATGCTTTAATTATCTTATTCGTAGTTGTCATTAACGCAGCATTTGGTGTTTACCAAGAAGGACAGGCAGAAGCAGCTATTGAAGCGCTTAAATCAATGTCTAGTCCATTAGCGCGTGTTCGTCGTGATGGACACGTGAAGGAAGTTGATTCTAAAGAATTAGTTCCTGGTGACATTGTCTTACTTGAAGCGGGTGATGTTGTTCCAGCGGATATGCGCCTTTTGGAAGCAAGCTCTTTGAAAATCGAAGAGGCTGCCCTTACTGGTGAGTCTGTACCAGTTGAAAAGTCTTTAGACGTTGAACTAGCTGAAGATGCTGGTATTGGTGACCGTGTCAATATGGGTTACCAAAACTCAAACGTTACATACGGTCGTGGTATGGGTGTCGTTACTAACACGGGTATGTTTACCGAAGTCGGTCACATTGCAAACATGTTACAAAATGCTGATGAAACAGACACCCCTCTTAAACAAAACCTTAACCAATTGTCTAAACTTTTGACGGTTGCTGTCTTGGTTATTGCGGCTGTTACTTTTGTAGTTGGCGTCTTCCTTCGTAATGAAAGCCCACTTGAAGGTCTCATGATTGCGGTTGCTCTTGCGGTTGCTGCCATTCCAGAAGGTTTGCCAGCCATCGTTACAGTTGTCCTTTCACTTGGTACACAGGTGTTGGCTAAACGTAACGCTATCATTCGCCAATTGCCTGCTGTTGAAACACTTGGCTCAACAGAGATTATCGCCTCAGATAAGACAGGTACTTTGACAATGAACCAAATGACTGTTGAAAAACTCTATACAAATGGTAGCCTTCAAGATGCCAATGATGATTTGGATCACTCAAATATGGCTCTTCGCATCATGAACTTTGCCAATGATACCAAAATTGATGAGTCTGGTAAGTTAATCGGCGACCCAACTGAAACGGCTCTTGTTCAATTTGGATTGGATCATAGCTTTGATGTTCGTGATGCTCTCAACGGAGAACCACGGGTTGCAGAATTGCCATTTGATTCTGATCGTAAACTCATGTCAACAATCCACAAATTGGCAGATGGTCAATACCTTGTTGCTGTAAAAGGTGCCCCAGACCAATTGCTTAAACGTGTGACTAAGATTGAAGACAATAATCAAGTGCGTCCTATTACAGATGCCGATAAGGAAGCCATTCTTTCTACCAACAAGTCTCTTGCTAAACAAGCTCTTCGTGTTCTCATGATGGCTTACAAATATGAAGCAAGTATTCCTACCATGGAAACTGAAGTGGTGGAAAATGATTTGGTATTTGCTGGCTTAGTTGGTATGATTGACCCTGAACGTCCAGAGGCTGCCCAAGCGGTTAAAGTGGCTAAAGAAGCTGGTATTCGTCCAATCATGATTACTGGTGACCACCAAGACACTGCTGAAGCAATTGCTAAACGTCTCGGTATTATTGATGCCAATGACACAGAAGATCATGTCTTTACAGGTGCTGAACTTAACGAATTGTCAGATGAAGAATTCCAAAAAGTCTTCCAGCAATACTCAGTTTACGCTCGTGTATCACCAGAACATAAAGTCCGTATCGTTAAAGCGTGGCAAAATGAAGGCAAAGTTGTTGCCATGACTGGTGACGGTGTTAATGATGCGCCATCACTTAAAACAGCTGACATCGGTATTGGTATGGGGATTACCGGTACAGAAGTTTCCAAAGGAGCTTCTGATATGGTTCTTGCTGATGATAACTTTGCAACAATTATCGTCGCTGTAGAAGAAGGACGTAAAGTCTTCTCAAACATTCAAAAAACAATTCAATACTTGCTTTCAGCTAACATTGCTGAGGTTATGACAATCTTCCTTGCAACCTTGTTTGGATGGGATGTTCTTCAACCAGTTCATCTTCTCTGGATTAACTTGGTTACAGATACGCTTCCAGCCATTGCTCTTGGTGTGGAACCTGCTGAGCCGGGTGTGATGAAACACAAACCGCGTGGACGCAAATCAAGCTTCTTCGATGGTGGTGTAAAAGAATCAATCATCTATCAAGGACCACTTCAAGGTTTAATTGTTCTTGCTGTTTATGGCTTTGCTCTTAAATTCCCAGAACACACCACATATGCTGACATTCATGCTGATGCTTTGACAATGGCGTACGTTACGCTTGGTTTGATCCAATTGGTACATGCTTATAACGTTAAGTCTGTTTACCAATCTGTTTTCCAAGTTGGTCTCTTTAAGAACCGCTTATTCAACTGGTCAATTCCAATTGCCTTTGTTCTGCTTATGTCAACAGTGGTCGTTCCAGGATTTAATAACTTCTTCCACGTGGCTCATTTATCAGTCACACAGTGGTTAGTAGTTGTTATCGGAAGTTTAATGACATTGGTAGTTGTTGAAATTGTGAAAGCAATCCAACGTGCAACAGGTCAAGATAAAAACGCCATTTAAGAGATAAACTAAAAAAATGAGATTGAAGAAAAAGTCCATTTTGGACCTTTTCTGGCTCATTGTCAACTGTAGTGGTGACTTATAACTAAACACGAGAGGAGACGAAATTCGTCTTCTCTTTTGTTATGTTCAAAGCGAGGTAAATCCGTTTCTTAAAGTTGTCAAAGTTGCGAAAGCCAAAAGCGTTGCGTTTGATGTCCTTGATGAGTTTATTGGTTGCTTCCAGTTTGGCATTCGAATAGGGAAGTTGGATGGCATTGGAGATATATTTTTTATAGCGAATAAAGGTGTTCAAAGCAGTTTTAAAGATATGATTGAGCTGAGGTAACGTGTCTTGAATCAATCCAAAGAATTGCTCGGTATTTTTCTCTTGCAAGTGAAAAAGGAGCAATTGGTAAAGGTCATAGTACCCTTTTAATTCAGGAACGAGTTTGACCATCTTATCGAGTTACTGTCTAGGGGTTAGAGTTTCCCTAAAGGTTCTAGAGTAGAATGCATGAATCGAAAGTTTTCTACTATCCTTTTGAATGAGCTTCGGGTAGTATAGTAAAATGAAGTAAAAACAGTACATTTGTGATATTATATTCTTATGGCATATTCACCAGATTTTCGTAAAAAAGTTCTCGCATACTGTGAGAAAACGGGCAGTATTTCTGAAGCGTCTGCTGTATTCCAAATCTCACGCAACACCATTTATCAATGGCTAAAATTAAAAGAGAAAACCGGCGAGCTTCATCACCAAGTTAAAGGAACTAAGCCAAGAAAAGTTGATAGAGATAAATTAAAGAACTATCTTGAAACTCATCCAGATGCTTATTTGACTGAAATAGCTTCTGAATTTGACTGTCATCCAACAGCTATTCATTACGCCCTCAAAGCTATGGGATATACTCGAAAAAAAAGAGCTCTACCTACCACGAACAAGACCCTGAAAAAGTAGCCCTGTTTCTTAAAGAATTTAATCATTTAGAGAACCTGACCCCTGTTTATATTGATGAGACAGGGTTTGAGACCTATTTTTATCGAGAATATGGTCGCTCCTTGAAAGGTCAGTTGATAAAAGGTAAGGTCTCTGGAAGAAGATACCAGCGGATATCTTTAGTTGCAGGTCTCATAAATGGTGAGCTTATAGCTCCGATGACATACAAAGACACTATGACTAGTGATTTTTTCGAAGCTTGGTTCCAAAAATTCTTACTACCCACTTTGGAGACGCCATCAGTTATCATTATGGACAATGCAAAGTTTCATCGAATGAGCAGGCTAAAGGTCTTGTCTAAGGAGCAGGGGCATAGAGTTTTACCACTTCCTCCGTACTCACCTGAGTACAACCCCATCGAGAAAACATGGGCTCACATTAAAAAACACCTCAGAAAAGTATTGCCAAATAGCCATACTTTCATTGAGGCACTTTCGTCATGCTCTTGTTTCAGTTGACTATATTTAAGAGAGCGGTATTCAAGTGATTCCTTTTCATATTGTTTCATGATTTGAATGCGGGTTTGATTGAGTGCTCTATTGATGTGCTGCACAATGCGGAAACGATCTAGGACGATTTTTGCGTTAGGGAATAGACTTTTCACAAGAGGTATATAACTCCCTGACATATCAAGGGTGACGATTTTGACGCTGTTCCTTGCGTCTTTAGAATACTTGAAGAAGTGATTTCGAATGGTGGTTTGACGCCGATTGTCCAGTATGGAGATAATTTTCTTGGTCTCAAAATCTTGAGCGATAAAGGCGAGTTTGCCCTTTTGGTAGGAGAATTCGTCGATGGATAGAACTTGAGGCAATTTAGAAAAGTCTTCTTTGACTACGAACTGGTTGAATTTGCGGTGGACGGTAGAGGTTGAAATGGCCAACTGTTGTGCGATATGAGTGAGCGATTCTCGCTTTATCAAGGCTTGTGCCACTTTTTGTTTGAGGGGCTCAGAGATTTGACAGTTTTTCTGAACCAGACTGTTTCCGCTACGGTCACTTTCCGACAGAACTTGCATTGAAACCTCATCTTTTTCAAGCGAATGAGACTAGGGAAACCACCAATTTCGATACAGGGGATTTTAGAAGGTTTCTGGAAGTCGTACTTAATCTGATCTCCTTTACAGTGTCTACACTTAAGCGGGTGATAGTCAAGGGTTGCGAAGACTTCGATATGTGTTTCACGCTGAAAAACCTTGTTCAAGGTGATGTGTTTATCTTTCATTCCAATCAATTCTGTAGTATGATAGAGTTGTCCATATGATTCTTTCTAATGATGGTTTGGTCGCTTTTCATTATAAGTCATATGGAATTTTTTGTGTACACTCAAAAAGCCCGATAACCTCTGCAGGGGAGGTACCCACTATAGAAATTATAGAGCCCCTTTTCTTCAATCTTTTTCTTTATGTTGGAATATGAAAACCTCTTAGAAATACTGTCATATCAATAGTAATCGTCCAATAACGAGGTATATTGAAAAACATTCCAAAGTCAAGCTGACTCTGGAATGTTTTCTACTAACAGTATACTGTAGGAGTGATAGGATTACTAGTTACCTCGTTATGGAGCGCTTACTATCAATACTTGTAAGAGTTTTATGATTTAATAATGTAAAAATCAGTGCCTTGATATGTTCAGATTAGAGAGGGGAAGCCATATTCTTAAAAAGAATCTGGAACAAAGCGTTTCATTTTAGAAATTCTTTACTATAGTCTTTTGAATTAAGGTTGAGACATCGTCACTTTCGCCTTGCCCTACTCAAGTGCTGCCCGCGTCTCAGTCCTTTGTCTTAAAGTTAATTCATTTGACTATATCTAGTTCTATGAAATTGCTAGTATTATAAAAAAAGGAACAAGATAGAATTCTGTTCAATAGAAAACTATCTTGTTCCTTTTTTATGTTTGGTGTCAAACTTTTGCCCCAGACTCTTTTTAAGTGCTTTTAATCAGTCTATATCTGGGGATAATACAGTTTAGTAGGAGCAGCAAGAGTAAAATGAGCTGCGTAGGCAAATAGTCAGTATTAGTGAACAGTATGTTAAACTGTAGTCCGAGGCAAATGAGGAGTATTAATTCTAAGGCAAGCCACCATGGATTAGTCTTCATGATAATCTGATCACCATCAGCAACTTGGCATTTAGTCAAAATCCCCCAGCCTAAGCTGAGTGTTGCAGGAGTGTCTGGCACATCCAAACTGATTTGTTGGTCTTTGTAAAGTTTTGCCTGATAGATGCGATTAAGGTAGATATCACTTGGTTGATAGCGACCATCCCAGGTTTTTCGAATAAGAGTAATCGACAAGAGCCTTCCTCCTTTGTCCAATCTGATAAGCTTTCCATGAAAAGGGTATCAAAAAAGAGATTAGAAGTCAAAAATCGTTAGCGACTGTCGAAATTCTTCTTCAAGCTGTTGTCGGGTAAAGTTTTTAAAGTCTGGCAATTTTTTGACCAGATTGTACCTTTTTGACAAATTCCATGTCCCTGTCGGATTGAGTTCTGGATGTTGGTTGACATAATCGATGGTTAAATCCCACTCACGACGGTAACCTAAGGGGCGAGAGTGATAGGTGATACCATCAAGAGTTTGACTGCCATAGGAACGGTGGGCATGACCAAAAACGACATCTTTTACGCCGTGTTTGACAAAAAGATTATGGAAATCTTGGCTACCCAAAAAGGCATTGAAAGGGATAAATTTTGGATGGGTCATGAGGAAGTTTTTATGGGGAACGAAATGTAGGGAAATCAATGTTATTTCGGGGTGCTTAGATAGGGTAATGTCTAGGATTTTGAGAATGTCAGCGGTCAGTTCAGAATCTGTTTTCCCCCTATCTAACCGCCTATCAAACCAAAAACGATTTTTAAAGGCAAGGTTTTCATCGAATGTTTTCTGAGGCTGAAAACTATAGTCATACCAGCCGTGAAAGGCTAAGAAGGATTTACCATTAATCTTATGAATCTTAAAATCTAAATGCTCAATCTCAGTTTCTGTCAAATCTAACATATCATGATTGCCAAGATTATAAGTGACAGGCAGGTGTTGCTGGAGGTTATCTAGAAAGGGAAGGGACACCTCGTAGTGGTGGTTGGAGATGTCTCCAGCGATATGAAGGTGGTTAATCTGTTCTTTTTTTAGTAAGTTGATAAGGGTTGTGGTTTCAAAGTCTGTGAAGTGATTGAGATCGACATGCAAATCACTCATGATTGCTAATCTAGTCATAGCTTCATTGTAACAAAAATGATATGACTTGGCTATTTATGGTAAAATAGATGTTTAGTAGGAAAAACATGTATAAAGCCATTATTTTTGATATGGATGGAGTTATTTTTGATACTGAAGGTTTCTATTATCAAAGACGTAAAACCTTTTTAGATAATAAAGGGATTTCCATTGAGCATATGGAAGCCAAAGAATTTATTGGTGGCAATCTCCAGCAAGTTTGGCAAAAGATTTTAAGTGAAAATGAGCATGTTGGTCAAGCTGATACCTTTCATCAGGAGTATGAAGATTATAAAGCAAAGCACTGTGCGCCTTATTCCCAAATCATTTTTCCAGAAGACAGACAAGCTTTAGCTGATTTAAAGGCAGCAGGTCTAAAACTAGCCTTAGCTTCAAATACGCAAAAGAATGATGATCTCTTTGCTTTAGAATCAGCATCAATTTTGTCCTATTTTGATATTGTTCTTAGTCGAGAAGATGTGGACAGCCAAAAACCGCAACCAGATATTTATCTTAAAGCAGCTGGATTATTGGGGATAGATAAAGCTGATAGTTTAATTATTGAAGATAGTCAAAAGGGTATCAGCGCTGGCAAGTCTGCCGGAATGCAAGTCTGGGCAATCAAGGATAAGCAATATGGGATTGACCAGTCGCAAGCTGATCAACTTATCGACCATTTGGGACAAGTCCCAGAAAAAGTACTTTAAAAATAAAGCAAAGGGGGAGAGAAGTGAAGCTCTCTTTTATGTATGCGCTTACATTTTTTACTAGCCATTTAGGTAAATAAGTTTTAAAATGGTAATAGAGGCCTCTTTAAAAGGTTATTGTTTTTTGAAAATAGAAAGGACCCACTGCCAATCATGTCTCAATATTATCAGTTGTTGAAAGAAAAATTTCCAACCAAGTCGTCACTTATTACCGAAATGATCAATCTGGATGCCATTTGCCATTTACCAAAAGGTACCGAGCATTTCCTAAGTGACTTACACGGAGAATATCAAGCATTTGATTATTTGTTACGTAATGGCTCAGGTTCCATTAAAAAGAAACTACAAGAATGTTTTCCAGAGAAAAAAGAAAAAGATATTGAACAACTTTGCCAATATATATACTACCCTGCTGAAAAAATTCAAGCTCAGCAAGAAGTTTTAGACCGTAAAGACCTGGAAACTGAACTTTGCCAATATCTGTTAGATTTACTCCAATTTGTTAAGCATATCGGAAGCAAATACACCCGTTCTAAGGTTCGTAAGATGCTGCCAGCTGATTATGCCTATATCATGGAGGAGTTGCTGACGGAAGAGCAGCCTGACAAAAATAAGCAGTATTACTATCATGCTATCATCTCAAAAGTGATTGAGTTAGAGCAGTTAGACAATCTTTTTATTGCGTTTGCCAACTTGATTCAACGATTATCCATCGACCATCTTCATGTGGTTGGTGATATTTTTGACCGCGGCCAATACCCCGATTTTATTATTGACCGCTTAAAAGGTTTCCAAAACATTGATATTCAATGGGGAAATCATGATATTACTTGGATTGGAGCTATGTCTGGTTCCTATATTTGTATGATCAATGTCATTCGGATTGCGGCTAGATATAATTCGTTAGCACTAATCGAAGATCGCTACGGTATTAATCTCCGATGCCTTATTGATTACAGCCAACGTTACTTTAAGGAAGAAGAGGTATTCAACCCGATTTTAGATGGTGACGTCATCTCTGAAACAGAGCGTCTGACCCTTAATAAATTACAGCAAGCGAAAGCCCTCTTGCAATTTAAATTGGAGCACCAATTAATTAAGCGGCGTCCAGAATTTGGCATGCAAACTTCACAATTATTCCCTAAAATCGACCCAGAAAAGAAAAACATTACTATTGGTGAAAAGACCTATCCTTTACAATCCTTCCCATTTCATAAAATGGTTTGGGATCAGCCAGATGTTTTAACGTCTGAAGAGGAGCAAATCTTAAAAGGGCTCATGTACCGTTTCCAAAACTCAGAAAAATTAGAGAGTCAAATTGCTTTTCTGATGGCAAAAGGCTCAATGTACCATATTTCCAATAATCACTTGCTTTTCCATGGTTGTATGCCAATGCATTCAAATGGTCATTTTAAATCCATGCGTTTTGGCAAGAAAATCTATTCAGGCAAGGCTCTCTTAGATTTCTTCCAAGAGCAAGTTAGGGAGTCATACAAAAATCGGGAGCAACACTTTGATTTAGCAACCGATGTCTTCTGGTATCTCTGGTGTGGTGAGGTTTCATCACTTTTTGGTAAGGACCGGATGACCACTTTTGAACGTTATTATATTGCTGACAAGGCAAGCCACCATGAGGAAAAGAATCCTTATTATCGTTTACGGGAAAATCAAGAAATCTGTCTTCACATTTTAGCAGAGTTTGGTTTGGATGGAAGTGCTCATATTGTCAATGGCCATACACCTGTTAAGGAAAAAGGTGGCGAATTACCTATTAAAGCAGATGGTCGTATTATCATCATTGATGGTGGATTGGCTAAAGGCTATCAAAAAACGACTGGTATTGCTGGCTACACCTTAATTTCCAATTCTTATGGCTTGGAATTAGTTGCTCATAAACCATTCTCATCTGTTAAGGATGTTTTAGAAGGTAAATGTGATATTATCTTTATCAAGCGTTTAGTCGAATTAGTTGAAAATCGGACCTTGGTTAAAGATACTGATAATGGTAAAAAATTGCTACAAGAAATAGCTGATCTTGATCATCTTTACCATCATTTTGATCAATATTAAATAGAATTATGAGAGGTGAAGCCAAATTTTCACCTCTTTTGGTTTTTTTATTTTTGCGGCTCAGCCTGACATATTCTTTTTTGTTATGACAATTTAATATTTGTTACAATAAGCCATTGCTTGGTCTTGAAGTCTTTATATTTTTCCATTATGATAGTAGTATGGAACTTAAGGCGGAAATCAAAAAAATAGCGAACGAAATTGGTATTTCAAAAATCGGCTTTACAACAGCTGATGATTTTTCTTATCTGGAAAAATCATTACGTTTAGTGGTTGAAGAAGGTCGAACAACAGGTTTTGAGCACAAGGTTATTGAGGAAAGAATCAAACCTAAATTATCCTTGGAGTCGGCTAAGACTATTATTTCCATTGCTGTGGCCTATCCCCATAAGTTACCCATCCAACCTCAAAAAACACAGTATAAACGAGGTAAAATTACTCCTAATTCTTGGGGAACAGATTACCATCATGTTCTACAAGAAAAATTGTCCCAATTAGCTGAGGCGATTGAAAGTCTGACTCAGGATTTTGAATATAAGGGTATGGTTGATACGGGCGCCTTAGTGGATACAGCTGTTGCTAGAAGAGCTGGAATTGGTTTTATTGGCAAAAATGGATTGGTGATTTCCAAAGAGTTTGGTTCTTACATGTATCTTGGGGAGCTCATTACTAATCTAGAAATTGAACCTGATCAACCTGTTGATTATGACTGTGGTGATTGTCGCCGCTGCTTAGACGCTTGTCTGACCTCCTGTTTAATTGGTGATGGAACGATGAATGCTCGCCGCTGCTTGTCTTTCCAAACTCAGGACAAGGGCATGATGGCTATGGAATTCCGCAAGAAAATCAAGACGGTCATTTATGGCTGTGATATTTGTCAGATTTGTTGCCCTTATAATCGCGGGATTGACAATCCATTAGCTAGTGAGATTGATCCAGAGCTTGCTCAGCCAGAATTAATTCCATTTTTGGAATTATCAAACAAGGACTTTAAGGCTAAGTTTGGACAAATTGCTGCTTCTTGGCGTGGAAAAAATATCTTGCAGCGTAATGCTATTATTGCTTTGGCTAACGCCCACGACCGCAGTGCTGTGGTTAAATTGGTGGAGATTATTGATAAGAATAACAATCCAATTCATACCGCGACAGCCATCTGGGCACTGGGTGAGATTGTCAAAAAACCAGATGAAGCCATGCTTGATTTCATGCGGAGCCTTTCCCTAAAAGAGGAGGATAGCCTCAAAGAGTTGGAGTTGGTCCGTCAGAAATGGCAATTTTAAGGGCTTTGTGCTAGAATGAATAAGATTATATTAACTTAAGGAGTTTATCATGGAAATCGCTGAAATGCGCCAAAAAATAGTAGAAAACAATGAGAAGTTGACTAGCTTCAGGAGGTCTCTTTGACTTAGATCGTTTGGAAGAGGACATTGCGCTTCTTGAAAACCGAATGACTGAGCCAGACTTCTGGAATGATAATGTCGCTGCTCAAAAAATATCACAAGAATTGAATGAGCTTAAGCAAACTTATGAAACTTTTCACAACATGGAGGAGCTGTCTGAGGAGACAGAGCTCTATTTGGAAATGTTAGAAGAGGATGATTCTGTTCAGGAAGAGTTGGAAGACAATCTGGAAAAACTAGACAAAATTATGGCTAGTTATGAGATGACTCTCCTCTTGTCAGAGCCCTATGATGCCAATAATGCTATCATGGAAATCCATCCTGGATCTGGTGGTACAGAAGCCCAGGATTGGGCTGAGATGCTCTTTCGAATGTATACGCGTTTTGGGAATGCCAAAGGGTTTAAGGTTGAGACGCTGGACTACCAAGCGGGTGATGAAGCTGGTATTAAGTCTGTCACACTTTCTTTTGAAGGGCCAAATGCTTATGGTTTCTTGAAATCAGAAATGGGTGTTCACCGATTGGTCCGTATTTCACCTTTTGACTCGGCTAAGCGCCGTCACACGTCTTTTACCTCTGTTGAGGTGATGCCGGAGCTGGATGATACTATTGAAGTTGAGATCCGTGATGATGATATTAAGATGGACACTTTCCGTTCAGGTGGTGCCGGTGGTCAGAACGTCAATAAGGTATCAACGGGTGTCCGGTTGACCCATATTCCAACAGGGATAGTTGTTGCATCAACAGTCGACCGTACCCAATATGGTAACCGTGACCGTGCTATGAAAATGTTGCAAGCTAAACTTTGCCAGCTTGAGCAGGAAAAGAAGGCTGAAGAAGTGGATGCTCTCAAGGGTGATAAAAAGGAAATTACCTGGGGAAGTCAGATTCGCTCTTATGTTTTCACGCCTTATACCATGGTAAAAGATCATCGTACTAACTTTGAAGTGGCTCAAGTAGACAAGGTCATGGACGGTGAGATTGATGGCTTTATTGATGCCTATCTCAAATGGCGGATGGACTAGTCGTTTCATTTTAAAAAGGGAAGATAGTAAGTTTGCTTATCTCTTCTTTGAACTTATAGAAAGGAAAGGATATGGGTTCATGAAAAATTGAACTCGAGCTAAAAGCTAGCGAAAAAAGACAGCCTTCCTCATATGCCCGCATATGTCGTCACGCTCCTATTTTTCGTCTGCTTTCAACGCTCTTAGTATCTTAATTTATGGCTTTAATTGAATTAAAGGATGTTTCTAAGAAATATCGTCGGTCGACAACGGCTCTTCGGCATTTGACCTTATCGGTTAATCAGGGAGAGTTTGTCTATATTGTAGGTCCTTCTGGTGCCGGTAAATCAACCTTTATCAAGCTTCTCTATCGTGAGGAAAAATTATCCAGCGGATCGCTTAAGGTTGGGGAATTTAATTTGGCAAAGATGAAGAAACGTCAAATTCCACTCTTGCGCCGTTCTCTAGGGGTTGTCTTCCAAGACTACAAGCTCCTTGAACGTAAGACTGTCTTTGAAAATGTTGCCTTCGCTATGGAAGTTATTGGTGAAAAGCGTAAGCATGTCAAAAAACGCGTGACGGAAGTGTTGGATTTGGTAGGTCTCAAGCACAAAATGCGGTCATTTCCGCATCAGCTTTCTGGGGGGGAGCAGCAGCGTGTAGCGATTGCGCGTGCCATTGTCAATAATCCCAAAGTATTGATTGCGGATGAGCCGACAGGTAACTTAGACCCAGACATTGCTATGGAAATTATGCAGGTTTTGGAGCGTATTAACCTACAAGGAACAACTATCTTGATGGCAACACATAATGCCCAGATTGTGAATACCTTGCGTCATCGCGTGATTGCGATTGAAAACGGTAAACTGGTTCGCGACCAAGAGGAAGGGGAGTACGGCTACAATGATTAGAAACTTTTTCAGACATTTATGGTCCTCTATCAAAAGCTTGAAGCGCAATGGTTGGATGACCATTGCAGCCATGTCCACAGTCTCTATTACCCTGGTTTTAGTAGGACTTTTTGCGGGTGTTCTTCTGAATACGGAAAGATTGGCTTCAGGTATTGAGGATAATGTCCAGGTTAATGTCTTTTTAAATGTTGACTCAACAGACGCTCAAGAAACGCTAACGGATAGCTCTGGGAAAAAGTCGGTTAATAAGGATTACCATAAGGTGTATGACCAACTACTAGAGATTGATGGTGTCAAGGCGATAGACTACTCCAGTAAAGATGAACAGCTAGAAGATCTTAAAGCTAAAATGGGGGATTCCTTCTCAGAGGTTTTTGATGAAGGTGCAAATCCTTTGTATGATGTTTATTATGTCAAGACTGATTCACCTGAAGATGTCAAGCCAGTGGCAGACGCTGCTGAGAAATTAGGTGGTATTGACTCCGTCGAATATGGTGGTGCAGATACTGAACGCATCTTTAATTTAGCTAAAATGGTTCGAATTTGGGGCTTGGTTGGGACAGCTATCCTGATCTTGGTAGCTATTTTCCTCATTTCAAATACTATTCGTGTAACCATTTTTTCACGCCGTCGTGATATTGAAATCATGCGTCTGGTGGGTGCTAAAAACTCCTACATTCGTGGGCCATTCTTTTTAGAAGGTGCTTGGATTGGCTTGTTGGGCTCCATTTTACCAGGAGTCCTGGTTTCTTACCTCTATATCATCGCTTATAACTACCTGATGCAAGGCCTGGTTCAGCAAGATCTCAGTCTCTATAGTCCTGAACTTGCCATCCCTGTAGGCGTTGTGGCCATGGTTGTTATCGGAATAGTTATCGGATCCTTGGGATCAGTCCTATCTATGAGACGGTTCTTGAAGATTTAAAGGAGAAAAAGACACCTAGTGGTTTCTACTACACTAAGTGTCTTTTATACTAAAATGAAGTAAAAACAGTACATTTGTGATATCATATTCTTATGGCATATTCACTAGATTTTCGTAAAAAAGTTCTCGCATACTGTGAGAAAACGGGCAGTATTACTGAAGCATCTGTTATTTTCGATATTTCACGCAACACTATCTATCAATGGCTAAAATTAAAAGAGAAAACAGGTGAGCTTAATCACCAAGTTAAAGGAACCAAGCCAAGAAAAGTTGATAGAGATAAATTAAAGAACTATCTTGAAACTCATCCAGATGCTTATTTGACTGAAATAGCTTCTGAATTTGACTGTCATCCAACCGCTATTCATTACGCCCTCAAAGCTATGGGATATACTCGAAAAAAAAGAGCTCTACCTACCATGAACAAGACCCTGAAAAAGTAGAACAGTTCCTTAAAGAATTGAATAACTTGAGCCACCTGACTCCTGTTTATATTGACGAGACAGGGTTTGAGACCTATTTTTATCGAGAATATGGTCGCTCTTTGAAAGGTCAGTTGATAAAAGGTAAGGTCTCTGGAAGAAGATACCAGCGGATATCTTTAGTTGCAGGTCTCATAAATGGTGAGCTTATAGCCCCGATGACATACAAAGATACTATGACTAGCGACTTTTTTGAAGCTTGGTTCAAAACATTCTTACTACCCACTTTAGGTAAACCATCTGTTATCATTATGGACAATGCAAAGTTTCATAGGATGAGTAAGCTAAAAGATTTATGCGAGGAGCAGGGACATAGAGTTTTACCACTTCCTCCGTACTCACCTGAGTACAACCCCATCGAGAAAACATGGGCTCACATTAAAAAACACCTCAGAAAAGTATTGCCGAATTGCGATACGTTTCTTGAGGCACTTTCGTCCTTCTCTTGTTTCAGTTGACTATAGTTTACTTGAAATAGGGATTAAAGTTTTTCTCGTGGGCGATAGTCGTGCTATGGCCGTGACCTGGGTAAACGGCAAAGTGGTTAGGCTGTGTGAAGAGTTCTTGTCGAATACCAGTGATCAGTTCGTCAAAATTACCAGTGGGTAGATCTGTACGCCCGATTGTCTCTTTGAAAAGGGCATCACCTGAAAAAATCGTTTCTTCAGATGAAAAAATGAAGGAAACACTTCCCCAAGAATGACCAGGAGTTGGTACAACCGTAAAACTGAAGTTACCAATAGTATAAAGTTTACGGAGCTCAAAAGTGTATTCAGCTGGTGCTACGACGATGTTAGCCATGTCATCGTGACGAGGCAAACCAGAAAGATTATCTTCTGGTGATTGTAACCATGAGGCTTCCTTTTCGGAAACGTATAGTGGTGGTTGGTTGAAGTGTTGGCGAACAGCTTCTACACTCATGATGTGGTCATAATGTGTATGTGTTAGCAAGATGGCAAGGACAGGCTTTTTGATCTCTTGCAGAGTGGTCTCAATCTTTGGCCAATCACTTCCAGGATCAATAACCAGTACGCCATGATCAGATTCTAATAAATAGGTATTTTCACCAGCGACGGTGTTAATAATAGTATGTATTTTCATAGTTATAGTGTATCAAAAATGCTATAGATGTGCGAAGAAATGCTGTGATTGCACAGACAAGATAAGTTATTTGCTAGTATAGACCTTTGATCGGATTTCTCTGCTTTGGTCTAGAATATGATAGAATAACATTAGAAAGTGAGGTTTAACAATGTCAAAAGTAAAAATTGTTATCTTGGGAAGACCACTGGAAGAGGGGTTGCAGGATTTAAAAGAAAGATTTGATGTCGATTATGCACCTTTAGAAGATACTAGAGAATGGTTGCTAGAGCATTTAGCGTCATATGATGGTCTTTACACGACACAATTGCCCGTTGATGAAGCCTTGATAGATGCGGGGAGTCATTTAAAGATGATCTCGACGCACAGTGTTGGTTTTGATCACATTGCTATTGATCATGCTAAGAAAAAGGGGATTGTGGTTTCTAATGCCCCGCAATCCGTTTTGATGCCTACGGCTGAGCTGGCAGTGAGTCTAATGTTGGATACGATGCGGCGGGTTTCGTATTTTGATCGCCAGCTTCGTCAGAACAATTGGGTTGACACGTCGCTGAAATCGGGATTGAGCCATGGTTTAAATGGTAAAACGGTAGGTATTTTTGGTTTTGGGCGTATTGGCCAAAGGGTTGCTCGGATGGTTCAGGCTTTTGGTGCAAAAGTCATTTACTATAAACGGACACCTCTTTCTGCAGAGCAGGAAAAAACTTTAGGCGTCACTTATCATGAGCTAGATGATTTACTCGCACAATCAGATGTGGTCAGCCTTCATGCTCCAGCTACAGCAGAAACAGAAGGGCTGTTTGATGCGGCTATCTTTTCGAAAATGAAGAAAGGAGCTTTCTTTATTAATACTGCGCGTGGGGCTTTAGTTGATGAAAAAGCTTTAGTTGCTGCCTTAAAATCAGGTCATATTGCAGGTGCGGGATTGGATGTTTATCAGGTTGAAGGCAAGGCTCAGGAAAACCTTATTGTCTTAGATCAAGTAGTTATGACACCCCATTCGGGAACGGCGACTTGGCATGCGCGTCTGGCTTTGGCTCAAGAAGCTGCACAAAATATGATTGCCTATTTTGAAGAGGGCAAAGTGATTAATCAGGTTAATGGTTAAACGCCAAACTTGAGATAAGCGTTTTTAAAGTGAGTCCGCTACTGGCTTTTTTTAGTGCCAATGAACCGTTATTACCATGCTTGGTAGTGATAGTAGGTCAAACCATGAGGTTTTGAGCTGAACTACGGAAAGATTAGTGGCGATATGGAGGCATTCTGGTTTTATGGTATAATTCTAGTGTTATGGATAAAACGAAACCCAAATATGCAGTGATTGATTTGGAGGCAACGGGAGCTTCGATCACAGCAAAAATCATTCAAGTTGGTATCGTGATTCTTCAGGGAGACGAGATCATCGAAACCTATCAAACGGATGTTAATCCACATGAACCTTTAACAGACCATATTACACAACTCACTGGCATTACTGATGAACAGTTGGCTCTTGCACCAGACTTTTCACAAGTCGCAAGAGATATTTACCACTTGATTAGCGATTGTATTTTTGTGGCGCACAATGTTAAATTTGATGCCAATCTTCTAGCTGAACACTTATTTTTCGAAGGCTATGAGTTACGTACACCGCGGGTGGATACGGTTGAATTAGCTCAAGTATTTTTCCCAACATTTGAGAAATATTCTCTTGGTGAGGTGACAAAAGCTCTAGGCATTCCCTTAGAAGAGGCCCACACGGCTATTGCAGATGCCCAGGCGACAGCGCAGCTTTTTTTACGCATCAAAGAAAAAATAAGATCGCTTCCAGGGATTTTATTGGAGCGATTAAGCCGCTATGCGGATGCCTTCTTGTTCGAATCGCGTTTGATCATTGATGAGATCCCTTTAACAAAACCTTTAGATGCTAACACGCACGATGATGTTGCTGGTCTAGTGCTCCGAAAAGCAAATGCTACAGTTTCGGAAAAATGTTATTCGCAAGACTTTTCGACCAATCTTGCTTTATTGGGGTTAGAAGAGCGTGATCAACAATTGGCCTTTTCAAAGGCTATAGCAGAGGCACAGCGGTCTAAGCAAAAGAGCCATTTTATCCAAGCACAGTCTGGCATTGGGAAGACCTATGGCTATCTCATTCCTTTGTTGGCAAATCCCGAACTGTCACGAGTAGTCGTTTCTGTACCAACAAAGCTGTTACAAGATCAAATAATGTCTGAAGAGGCCCAACGTTTACATCACGTGTTCGGGACGGCTGTTCATAGCCTCAAGGGACCTGCTAATTACATCAAGTTAGATGCCTTCAAAGCTTCTTTGGATCAAGAGGATACCAATCGACTGCTCAATCGCTATAAAATGCAGCTCCTAGTTTGGTTATTTGAGACAGAAGATGGTGACTTAGATGCTATTAAGCAACAGCAACGGTTGCAATGGTACTTTGACGAACTAAGGCATGATGGCAATTTATCGCAGGCCTCTTTATTTTTGGACCATGATTTTTGGCAGCGTTCCTATCAAAAGGCGCAATCCAGTCGTCTGCTGATCACCAATCACGCCTATCTACTGACCCGCTTAGAAGATGATCCTAGCCTAATTGAGGGGGCTCAGTTGGTGATTGATGAAGCTCAAAAATTCTTTTTGGCTTTAGAAGCCTTTTCGCGTTCAGAGGTTGCTGTTGACCTGGTTTTAACTGAAATTGAGGAAAGGATAGCTGAGAGTTCAGAACTCTTAAGGCGCCGTCTCTTGGAGAGTTTGCAGTATGAATTGAATCAGCTTGTTATCCAGTTACAGCAAACGACCAGTCTTGAGATCAGTCCTGAAAAATGGCAAAAGATTTTTGGTGATATTCATGAACTGGAGCAGAATGGCTTAGTCTTGGAGAGTATGGCTTGCTTCGGGAAAAGGATCTATGATTCCGTTTGGTTAGAAGTGACCAATACCCCTACAAGGCGTCAAACCACTCTGAAAGCCGGCAAGGAATCATTTCTTGATTTTTCTAAGATGTTACCAGAGGAACAGGTGGTTTATTTTGTCTCAGCGACCTTAACGATCAGTCCTGATTTGCAGTTGCCGCAGTTATTAGGGTTTGGGGACTACAGCCAGACTGTTGTCGCAGAGTTACCGACAGATCGTCAAGCTATCTGGGTTGATCAACAATCTCCTGATCCACATGGAGATCAAGACAGTTACTATCACATTTTAACTGATCGTATCATGGCTTTGGCGCAGTTGCAGAAGCCCATGTTGATTTTAACAACTTCCTCTGAGGTGCTACTGGAACTTTCTCAGCGTCTTGAGGGTGAACATGTTCCTCATTTAGCTCAAGGAAAAGATGGCAGCAATCACCAGATAAAACGACGTTTTGAATCAGATAAGGCAAGTATTTTACTGGGAACAGGTAGTTTTTGGGAAGGTGTTGACTTTAGCTCGCACGATCAGCTCATCCTTGTGATCACGCGATTGCCATTTGAAAACCCACAAGATTTCCTCCATCAAAAGGTTACTAAGTTCTTATCTGAAAAAGGGAAGAATCCTTTTATTTCCTATAGTTTGCCTGTGATGATGATGCGTTTGAAACAAGCTATGGGTAGAACCAGTCGTAGGCAACAGCAACAATCGGCAATTATCCTCTTAGATCGCCGACTCATGGAAAAAAATTATGGTCCTTCTGTTTTAGCACTTCTTGGGGAGGAGCGTCCTCTTTACCTTGAAAAAAGTGAAAAAATCTTATCAGATGTCGCGGATTTTCTGCTATAATAGGACTACTGATGTTATCTATTATCGAGATAAGCCGATGGCAAAAACAGTTAAGAGGTGTTTCAGAAAGGGAGTAAAATGGTATTAGCAAATCGTATCACAACCATGCAAGAAAGTGTTACTTTGGCTTCAGGTGCGCGTGCCAAAGCCTTGAAAGATGAAGGGCGAGATATCTTAAATCTGACCTTGGGTCAGCCTGATTTTCAAACGCCTCAACTGATCAAAGAAAAAGCCATTGAGGCGATTGCCAATGATCAAGTTAGTTTTTACACACCGGCCAGTGGCTTACCTGAACTTAAGGACGCTATAGCTACTTACATGAAAACCTTCTATGGGTATGAGGTGACCAGGGATCAGGTTTTAGCTGCAACGGGAGCTAAGTTTGTTCTTTATGCCTATTTTATGACTGTGCTAAATCCTGGTGATGAGGTGATTATCCCAACGCCTTACTGGGTCTCTTATGCTGATCAGGTGAAGTTGGCTGAAGGAACTCCTGTTTTTGTGGAAACCAGCGAGGAAACTCGGTTTAAGGCAACTGTGTCTCAATTGGAAGCTGTACGAACAGAGAAAACCAAAGTTTTCTTACTCAATTCCCCATCAAATCCTACTGGTATGATTTACACCAAAGAGGAGTTGTTGGCTATTGGAGACTGGGCTTTAGAGCATGATATCTTGATTTTATCTGACGATATCTATGGACGCCTGGTCTATAACGATAATACCTTTGTGCCGATTTCGAGTTTATCAGAAGCGCTTCGTCAGCAAACGATGGTTGTTAATGGTGTTGCGAAAACGTATTCGATGACAGGTTGGCGTGTGGGATTTGCGGTGGGAGATCCTGAGCTGATTGCTGGTATGTCAAAAATGTTGAGTCAAACGACATCTAACTTAACGACAGTAGCACAATATGCTGCCATCGAGGCCCTAGCAGGTGATCAAACGGCAGCTGAGGAGATGCGACGAGCCTTTGAAGAGCGTCTAAACACCATTTACCCGCTTTTAGCGGCCGTTCCTGGCTTTGAAGTCATAAAACCTGAAGGTGCTTTTTATCTTTTCCCAAATGTTAAAAAAGCTATGGAAATGAAGGGTTTTGAGGATGTTACAGATTTTACCAATGACATTTTAGAAAAAGCGGGAGTAGCTTTGGTAACAGGTGCTGGTTTTGGTGTGCCTTATAGTTTGCGAATGAGTTATGCCACTGATCTCGAAACCTTGAAAGCAGCTATTAGCCGTTTACAGGATTATATGGCGTCATAGTTGTCAAAGAAAAATACAAAGTAAAGGAAAGTTATGTCTAGAAAATTAATTACCATTAACCAAGTTAGTCAATATGTGGGAGAAGAAGTCACTATCGGTGCTTGGGTTGCTAATAAGTCTGGGAAAGGGAAAATCGCCTTTTTGCAACTTCGTGATGGAACAGCCTTTTTCCAAGGTGTTGCCTTTAAACCAAATTTCTTCGAAAAGTTTGGCGAAGAAGCAGGTGCTGAAAAATTTGACACTATCAAACGTCTCAGTCAAGAAACATCTGTTTACGTGACAGGGATCGTCAAAGAAGATGAGCGATCAAAATTCGGCTACGAGCTGGATATTACTGATATTGAGATTATCGGTGAGTCTCAGGATTACCCAATCACACCAAAAGAGCACGGAACGGATTTCTTGATGGATCATCGTCATCTGTGGTTACGATCACGTAAACAAAATGCGGTGCAACAAGTCCGCAATGCTATCATTTATGCGACATATGAATTTTTTGATCAAAACGGCTTTATCAAGTTTGATAGCCCAATCTTGTCTGGAAATGCAGCAGAAGATTCAACAGAGCTTTTTGAGACAGATTATTTCGGTCAACCAGCCTACCTGAGCCAATCTGGTCAGCTCTATCTTGAAGCGGGCGCTATGGCTCTTGGCCGTGTCTTTGACTTTGGGCCTGTTTTCCGCGCGGAAAAATCAAAAACCCGCCGTCACTTGACAGAATTCTGGATGATGGATGCGGAGTATTCTTTCCTTTCACATGATGAGTCGCTTGATTTGCAAGAGGCTTATGTTAAGGCCCTCATTCAAGGTGTGATTGACCGTGCGCCACAGGCTCTTGAAACGCTTGAGCGTGATGTGGATGCCCTCAAACGTTATATTGCCGAGCCATTCAAACGTGTGTCTTATGACGATGCCATCTCGCTCTTGCAAGAACACGAGGCAGATGAAGATACGGACTATGAACACCTTGAGCACGGAGATGACTTTGGTTCACCTCATGAAACTTGGATTTCAAACTACTTTGGCGTACCGACCTTCGTGGTCAACTACCCAGCTAGCTTTAAGGCTTTCTACATGAAACCAGTTCCTGGTAATCCTGAGCGCGTGCTCTGTGCGGATTTGCTAGCTCCAGAGGGCTACGGAGAAATCATCGGTGGCTCCATGCGTGAGGATGACTATGATGCCTTGGTTGCTAAGATGGATGAATTGGGCATGGACCGCTCAGAATACGAATTCTACCTTGACCTTCGTAAATACGGTTCTGTACCGCACGGTGGCTTTGGTATTGGTATCGAGCGTATGGTAACCTTTGTGGCAGGTACTAAGCATATCCGTGAAGCCATTCCATTCCCACGGATGTTGCACCGTTTGCACCCATAAACACCTATAGCTAGTGTCAGAGTTTTGAGAAGAGTCTTCTATTTCCCAAACAATCTGACATAGCTGATGTCTAACTTGTTTGTGTTTTGCGGAGCAGGTCAGCACGATAGATGAAAATGCTCATCTTATCAAAAGAAGATGACTTTAGGGATGTTTGTCTCTTCAAATGGTCGCAGTCATCATTAGTATTTAAGATGCGAAAAACACTAATTATGATTAAAAAATGAACCGTCGTGTGGCGGTTCATTTTTGTGTCTGTTGGTTATTATGACTGATGGATTCGTCGATTTTTAGGACTTTCGATATGATGTCGGTCATTTCTTCGGGGCTTTCCTTGCCTCCAGTTGCCACCCAGTATGATATTAAGCTTTCGATGCTGGCTAGATAGACTTGTAAGCCATAATGATAGGGAACACCGTAGTGATTGATGATGATATCTTGTGCTTGGGGGAAACTTAAAATGACATCATATGCAAAGTCTTTGATACTTTTTGAGAAATTCACATATGCTGTTTTGGCAATGACTTGAAAAAAGTCAAAATCATTTTTAATATAAGTAAAAGTATCCACAAGAGTGGTATGGGTATCTTTTTCAATATTGCCCTGGGTCAAGATATGGTATAAGGAGTCTAAATTATCTTGCTTCAGTTGTGCCATCATATCGTATTTATCCTTGTAATGAAGATAAAAGGTGCTGCGATTGATACCTGCTTTTCGGGTAATATCTGAAATGGTTAGATCCTCAAAACTTTTTTCATTTAGAAGGTGGGTTAGGGCTTCTTTAATATAGGTCTTAGTTTCGGTATGTCGTTTGCTCATAGAGTTCTTCCTTTTTAAATCAACACATTGTTGAGTTTTGTTCTTGAACTTTCATTAGCTAGATTATATAATACCTGTAAGATTAAATCAACACCGTGTTGCTTTTATTAGGTGTAGACTATTATTAGATAAGTGAGTGAATGAATTATGGCTTATATTGAAATGAAGCATTCTTATAAACGTTACCAAACAGGTAATACTGAAATTGTGGCTAACCGTGATATCAATTTTGAGATTGAAAAAGGGGAGCTCGTGATTATTTTGGGGTCATCTGGTGCCGGAAAATCAACAGTTCTTAACATTCTAGGCGGTATGGACACTAATGATGAGGGGCAAGTTATCATTGATGGGAAAGATATTTCCAACTATTCTGAAAAAGACTTGACGACCTATCGTCGCAATGATGTCGGATTTGTTTTTCAATTTTACAATTTAGTTCCTAATCTTTCCGCTAAAGAAAATGTGGAGTTAGCTTCAGAGATTGTTCCAGATGCTTTGGATGTGGAGAAAACCTTGGCGGATGTGGGTTTAGCTGAACGTATGGATAATTTCCCAGCACAGTTGTCTGGAGGAGAGCAGCAGCGTGTTTCCATCGCTAGGGCCTTGGCAAAGAATCCCAAGCTCCTACTCTGTGATGAGCCGACAGGTGCCTTGGACTATAAGACAGGTAAACAAGTTCTCAAAATCCTCCAAAATATGTCGCGGGAAAAAGGGGCTACAGTGGTCATTGTGACCCATAACTCTGCCTTGGCTCCAATCGCTGATCGTGTGATCCATATGCATGATGCCAGTGTGAGTGGGATTGAGATCAATGAAACACCGCAAGACATTGCGACTTTGGAATATTAGGAGGCGATCATGTCTAAGAAAACCTACTGGAAAGATATTTGGAAGTCGATAGGCTCTTCTAAAGGACGCTTTCTATCCATCATGCTGCTCATGATGTTGGGTGCTTTTGCCTTTGTGGGGCTCAAGGTGACGACACCAGATATGCAGCGCTCAGCAACGGCCTATCTTGATCAGCAAAAAACAATGGATCTGACGGTGATTGGATCCATAGGCTTAGGAGATGCGGATCAAAAAGAACTATCAGCTATAAAAAACTCACAAGTTGACTTTGGTCAAATGGCAGACGTCACGATTAAAGATAGTGGTGATGCCATTCGTATCTTTTCAGAGCCTAATCAGATTTCTCAAGTCAAGCTTGTCAAAGGAAAACTCCCTAAGACTCGCAAGGAAATCGCTCTGGTCTCCACCCTTCAGGATGACTACAAGTTAGGGGATTCTTTTAGCATCAGTCAAACAGATGAAGGGATTCTGAAAGAAGAGAGTTTTACGGTTACAGCTTTTGTCAATTCGCCAGAGATTCTTTCGACCACCAATCTCGGTACCTCAACAGCAGGTGATGGCAACTTGGTGGCCTATGCGGTGACTGTAGCAGATGCCTTTGATAGCGATGTGCCGACCTTGGCGCGAATCCGTTATAATGATTTGCAGGGATTGTCGTCTTTTGATGCGGATTACAAGGATGCTCTAAGAGATAAGCAGGATCAGTTGGATAAGTTATTGGAGGATAATCCAAAGGAACGATTGGCTGAAATCAAAGCCGATCCCCAGGACGAGATTGATAGCAATCAAGCCAAACTTGATGAGGGACGTCAAGAACTGTCAGACAATCAAAAACAATTGGATGAGGCTAAAAAAACCTTATCAGACCAGACGGATTCTCTTTCTCAATTGCCTCAAGAGCAAGCTCAAATGGCACAAGCACAGATAAAAGAGGCACAAGCTGATTTAGAGAAAAAGCAAGATGATTTGGACAAGGCTAAGGCAGAATTGGAACAACAAGCCAAGGACCTAGCGGAAGCACAAGCTGATCTAGATAGCTTATCGGAGCCAAGCTACTCTAGCTATACTCGAGAAACATTGCCTGGAGGTAATGGCTACGAGGTATACGACTCAGGTTCAGAGAGTGTAGCACAGATTGGTAACCTCTTCCCTGTTGTTCTTTATCTGGTTGCTGCCTTGGTAACCTTTACCACCATGACGCGCTTTGTGGATGAAGAGCGCAATAACTCTGCTATTCTTAAGGCCTTGGGCTATAGCAACCGAGATGTCATTCGAAAATTTGTTATCTATGGCTTGATAGCTAGTTTTACAGGAACGATTCTAGGTATTTTGGCAGGTCATTATCTTTTACCACCTGTCATTGCGGATATTATGACCAAGGATACCACGTTACCCAAGACTCAGTATGATTTCTTTTGGTCTTATAGTGTCATTGCTCTATTACTTGCTTTAGTTGCAGCCGTTTTACCTGCTTATCTCATCGCGAGACGCGAACTTAGTGAAAAGGCAGCTCAGTTGCTATTACCTAAACCACCCGTTAAAGGGTCAAAAATCCTACTAGAACGTTTTCGTCTTCTGTGGGATAAAATGAGTTTTACGCAAAAGGTAACAGCACGCAATATTTTCCGCTACAAGCAACGCATGCTTATGACCATATTTGGGGTGGCGGGATCAGTCGCGCTCTTATTTGCGGGATTAGGGATCCAATCTTCCCTATCGCAGGTAGTTGATAACCAGTTTGGGCGTTTGACACCTTATGATATGATGGTGGTTGAAGATAAAGATGCTAGCAAAGATGAGCAAGAGAGTTTAGCGAAAACCTTACAAGGATCAGCTATTTCAGACCAACAAACTATCTCATTTGCCAATCTCTCTGCCGTTGTTCCTAATGAAAGCCAGCATCAAGCAGTGTCGGTATTAGTGAGTGACCGGTCTGATTTTGGTGATTTTATCCATCTTTACGAAACTAGCACTGGTGATAAGGTTTCTATTCCTAAAAATGGTGTTTTGCTCTCGCAAAAGCTAGCTTCGTTTTACCAAGTTGACAAAGGAGATAAGATAAGCCTAGAAGATGCAGATGGTAAAGCCTTTAAAACTCGTGTGGCAGGTGTTATTGAGATGAATGCTGGTCACTATGTAATCATGTCTCAGCAAGTCTACCAAAAAGACTTCAAGAATCTAGAAGTCTCGCCAGCTCATTTGGTTAACCTCAAGTCGTCTTCTTCACAAAAGGTTAAAGATCAGGCTAGAGAATTGTTAACCTTACCAGCTGTGGCAGCTATCGCTCAAAATTCCTCTCTTGTAGACACTGTTAACTCTGTAGTGGCTTCCTTGTCTGGCGCCATGACCATTTTAACGATTGTTGCAATCTTATTGGCTATTGTCATTTTGTATAATTTGACTAATATTAATGTGGCTGAGCGTATTCGCGAATTGTCAACCATAAAAGTACTAGGCTTTTACAACAAAGAAGTTACTATGTACATTTACCGTGAGACCATCATCTTGTCTATCATAGGGATTTTGGTCGGCTTAGGTTCTGGCGTTTTCCTCCATAAGATCATCATGGGCATGATTGGGGGTAATGACATTCTCTTTGGTACCCAGGTTGATTGGCTGGTATATGCTGCCCCTGTTACGGTAGTGGTAGTCATTTTAGTTGTTCTAGGCTGGCTGGTCAATCATATCTTGAAGACGGTTGACATGCTAGAAGCATTGAAATCAGTTGATTAATTGAACATCATCATCTTAATATTTACTTACCAGGTTGAAGAAGGGCTCATGGGAACTTTTCTTCAACTTTTTTCATGCTCGAAATGCTTTTTCTTTTATTTTCTTGAGAAAGATGGACATGCATAGAGAAGCGATTTGTATAGCTTTATCACCGTTTCATTATTACAAAAGTAACCACTCTTAAAAATAAAAATGTGGTTACCTGTTTATTTCTCAGAAAATCTATGTTAAAATAGAGTAAGATTAGAACATGGAAATATTAGAAAGAAGGTAGGTATGACGAAAAATTATCAAAAAAAGCTTTCAGAGATCAAGGAGCAGTTTGCTCTTGATGTCGATGTCGGTCTCAGCACAGAGCAAGTGGAAAGACTTAGAGACCAGTATGGGAAAAATGTGCTAGAAGAAACGAAAGGCAAGTCTGCTCTTGAAATTCTTTTTGAAAATCTTAATAATATCATTGTTTACTTATTAGGCTTTGCCATGATTCTCTCCGCTTTTATGGGGGAATGGGTTGAAGCAGGAGCAGTTTTTTTAGCTCTATTAATCTCTATCTTGACAGGCTTCTTTGTAGAGTTAAAAGCCCAGAAGTCAGTGGATGCTTTACAGGATATGGTCAGCACGCATGTTACCGTATTACGTGATGGTGGGGAGACCGAGATTGATTCTGCGGAATTGGTTCCGGGAGACATCATCATCTTACATACAGGTGATGCCATCGCCGCAGATGGTCGCTTGATAGAAAGTAATAATTTAGCAGTTATTGAATCCGCTTTGACTGGTGAATCCGAGGCTGTTGATAAGGATGCTGAAGCTACCTTTAATGATGACATTCCTGTCGGTGATCGCCTCAATATGGTTTTTTCAGGAACAGCTGTCACACGGGGACAGGGCAAGGCTATCGTCACTGATACAGGAATGGCTACAGAGGTTGGTAAAATATCCGACCTCATGTCCGGCAACAAGTCCAGCGAGACGCCTTTGGATAAAGAAATCTCTAAACTAGGTAAATCTTTAATCATCTTGGCCTTTATTGCAGCAGCATTGGTTGTGATTATTGGGCTTATCAATGATCAAAGTTTCTCAGATATTCTGCATATCGCAATTATTTTAGCGGTAGCAGCTATTCCCGAGGCTATGCCGGCTGTGCAGACCATTACCTTATCAAATGGGATGAAGACCATGTCACAACACCAGGCCCTAGTCAAAACCTTGTCGGCTGTTGAAACCTTGGGCTCAACCTCTATCATCGCCAGTGATAAGACAGGTACTTTGACAGAAAATCAAATGATGGTCGAAATGCTGATCACTGCCGATGGAAAATCTTATCAGGTTTCAGGAACAGGCTATACACCAGAAGGCCAAATCAGCTATGAGGACCAAGTACAAGAAGTCGCTATTGATCAGATTTTTCTTCAAGAGTTTTCTGATGAGGAGGAGGACCTACTCAAAGCCAGTCTGCTTCAAGGGTTTTTATCAAGTAATGCTCGTCTTGAAAAAGCCTCCGACACAGAGGGAGAATACCTCATCAAAGGTGATCCGACTGATGGCGCTTTGAAAGTCTTAGGTTATAAAGCAGATCTTACTCCTGAAAAAGTAGACGACTACGGACTTGTCAGGGTCAATGAAATTCCTTTTGATTCTGAAAATAAATACATGGCTGTGGTTTATCAGTGGCCAGATAGTAGCCACCGCTTTATCTTGAAAGGTGCTCCAGATGTTCTTTTAGATATGGTTGAACCGTCTGAGGCTCAGCTCGATTTTTGGCAAGATAGCATCGAAACCATCGCGGAAAAAGGCATGCGTTCCTTAGCTTTAGCTAGTGGTGAATTATCAGATGAGGATGTGGCTGCGGTTAAGGCAGACATGCCAGCTTGGCTAGAGAAAAATGGCCAGTCCTTAACCCTAGTCTCACTCTTTGGGATTGTGGATCCGCCGCGTAAGGATGTGGCTGACTCCATTCAACAGACCCAGGATGCAGGTATTCGTGTTAAGATGATCACGGGAGATCACCCTAAGACAGCATCCATGATTGCCAAAGACATTGGTATCGCTAACTGGCAGAATACTATGACGGGTGCAGAAATTGATCAAGAACATGATCAAGCAGGTTTTATTGACCGGGTGCATGACACAGCAGTCTTTGCCCGTGTATCACCAGAAAATAAATTACAATTGGTGAATGCCTTACAAGAGCATGGTGAAGTGGTTGCCATGACAGGAGATGGGGTTAATGATGCACCAGCTCTTAATGGTGCTGATATTGGTGTTGCTATGGGGATTAGAGGAACGGAAGTAGCTAAAGAGGCTTCTGATATGATCTTGACGGATGATCGTTACTCGACCATTGTCGATGCTGTTCGAGAAGGGCGCATCATCTTTGAAAATATCAAAAAATACGTGTCCTTCCTCTTTGCCTGTAACATGGTAGAAATCAGTGCTATTCTCTTTACGATTATCTTCGTGCTTCCTATGCCAATCCAGCCGCTTCATATTTTATGGCTTAATCTCTTAATTGATGTGGGGCCAGCCATCGCCTTGGCTTATGAAAGCGCTGAAGAAGATGTCATGACCAAACCACCGCGTGATCCGAAAAATGGTTTGGTCAACAGGAACTTTCTGTTACGTATTATCATCAGTGGTTTAATCATTGGTTTGGGGGCCTTTCTCCTCTTTAGCTATCTGCACCTCTGGGAAGGTCAGGATTTAGCTTATGCGCAAACAGCGACCTTTACCTACATGACGGTAGCACAGCTTTGGCATATCTTTAATGTGAGGCGCTCCGGAGGATTTGGATTGGATCGCACTCTCTTTAAGAATAAGCTTTTAGTAGGTGCATTGATTTTCAGTCTTATTCTTCAAGCTGCTGCAATTTATCTGCCTTTCTTTAATACCGTTCTTCATACAAAGCCATTGCGTGTAGAGACACTATTAATGATTTTAGCTAGCAGTGCTGTAGTGACAGCTTTAATCTATCTTCTAACAAAACTTTTTAGACAGTTTCGAAAAAAGACGGTGTCTTAAAAGAGCATCGTTGTAACGATTAGCAATCCAAGTTCCTTTTTGGGACAAGGGTTGCTATTTTTGATGTCTCAATAGCTGAGTTAGTTTCCTTACAGTTTGAGGGTAATTTTCCCTCATTTTAACGAGGTAAGAAAAAAGAGTAAAAATATGCCAAAGAATGGGGTTTCCTCTTGCATTATTTTGAGATAAGGAGTACTATAACAATATAGTAATAACTAGTAATACCTTACTAGCTAATTTTAGAAAGGCGGCAATGATTATGGCTAATATTACAATTTTTGGTAAAGGTAAAATGGGTCAAACCATTGGAGGCTTATTGGAATCTGGTGGTCATACGATTGACTACATTGACTTAGAAGGCTTGCAAGGTCGCAAAGTGGCAGACATTGTTATTCTTGCGGTTAGATATGATGCCATTGCTGGTTTGATTGAGGAAAATAAAGAGCATTTTGTTGGTAAGATTTTGATTGATATTTCAAATCCTGTTAACTTTGAGACCTGGGATGAGTTGGTAGTTCCAGCTGGTACCTCATCAGCAGAGCAAATCGCTGAAGAGTTGCCAGATACCAAGGTTATCAAAGCCTTCAACACCTCATCAGCCATGATGCTCCAAACTAAAAATGTGGGTGAGGGACATATACCAGTCGTTCACATGGCCTCTGACCATGACGATGCTAAGAAAGTATTGACAGACATTATTGCTTCCACTGGACTTGATTCTGTGGATGTTGGTGATTTGAAACGTGCGCGTGAAATGGAAGCTCTCGGCTTCTTGCAAATGCGCTTGACCAAAGATCAAAAAGTCAGCCCAACTGGTGGTTACTTGTTGATTAAGTAATGCCATTAAAGTGATGATAGGCCTCCATAGAGTTTGTCAACTCACTATCCTCAAAAGCTGCTGATAAAATTAGCTTAAAGCAAGGGTTCATTAGAAATTCTTGTTTTAAGCTTTTTATTTTTGGACAAGTAAAAACTCCTGAAAAGAGTTTATCCTTTCTAGGAGTTTGGGGATTATATACTACAAATCATAAGGGAATGCAGTTCGCTAAGGGACTAAAAGCTGAGGATATTATAAAAAAGTGTGGTTAATGAATAACATACTTTGATAACTGATTAAGGTGTAGAGATAAAGAGTTGCTGGTTTGGAGAGTAGTGTAATCCAGCAGAATTTTTTGAGAGACATTTTACTGAGTCCTGCGACCATACAAAGAAAATCATCAGGAAATCCTGGCAAGACAAAGGCAGTTATCAGGAAAAATTCGAAGCCGCGTCCCTTGTCTAGTTTTGCTATATATTTGTCATAAGTGTTCTCTGAAACGAAAGATTTGGCGAATTTATCACCATATCGTCTGGCTAAGCAGAAACTAAGGAGCGATCCTGCAAAGATACCCAAAAAATTATAAATAAATCCATAGAATGGTCCAAAAACAGCATGACCGATAACACAAGTCATTCCACCTGGGATGATAGGATAGATTACTTGAATGATTTGCAGAAGAATAAAAATCAGAGGGCCAAAAATTCCTAAGTTCATAATAAAGGATTGGAAGGGACCTCCAATCGTAAAGAGATGGCTATGTGTTTTTATATAGTAAATACTTAACACAGTGATTATTATTCCTGCAACACTGACTAGTTGAATCAATTGCCTATTGGACAAAGATTGGCTTGATTTTGGCATACCAGAACCCCTGTTGACTTTCCGTATTTTAGATTATGATAACAATATTACGGGAGTCTTACATCAGTCTTAAGGCTGAATAGTAGTAAGATTATTAAAAATAGATAGAGATGACGGATAATATGTTCAAACCCTAACCAAAATGGTTAGGGTTTTAAAGGTGTTTACAAATCGTTATAAGAACCTTGGAAAGTTGTTCCATGGCTGATATCACCATATTGATAGCCTCTATCAAACCAACGTTGACGCTGTTCAGATGTTCCGTGTGTAAAACTATCTGGGACTGTTCGACCGTAAGCTTCTTGCTGAAGTGTGTCGTCTCCGACAGCGTGGGCGGCTTGCATGGCTTCTTGGACATCTCCTTGCTCAAGTAATCCTTCACCTTTGACATAGTTAGCCCAGGCACCCGCATAATAGTCGGCTTGCAACTCCAAGCGAACGTTTAATTGGTTGGCCTCAGCTTTTGACAATCCTTGGCGAGCCTTATTGTACTCGGTCATGGTGCCTAGTTCGTTTTGAACGTGGTGACCAACCTCGTGAGCGATAACATAAGCCAAAGCAAAATCACCTGCTGCACCGTAACGGTTAGAAAGTTCATCATAAAAACTGAGGTCTAAATAGACTTTTTCATCTGCTGGGCAGTAGAAAGGACCAGATGAGGCTTGCCCAACACCGCAGGCAGTTGTTGTCTGATCAGTATAGAAAACAAGCTCTGGTTCTGTGTAGTTTCCGTAACCTTCTGCTTGAAACTGTTGATTCCAGTAATCTTCTGTAGATCCTAAAACCTTACTCACAAACTCTGCATCTGCATCGCTAACAGTGGTGTCCTTTTGTTTGGTGATTTGATTGGACTGATAAGACTGACTATTACCACCTGTAAAGATCCCAGAAAGGGTGGCACCACCTCCGAGTAGGACAAGGAGAAAGATCATTAGGAGCTTACTTTTCCAAGATCCTCTTGAGAAGAGAATGGATAGGAGGGCGCCCCCTCCTACGGATCCACGACTGGTTCCATAAGATGGCTGACCTCGTCGATCGTCAATATTTTTACTTTTACGTAAATTATCAATTTTCATAATGCTTATCCTTTACTTTTTCATCTACTGTCATTGTATCAAAAGTCTGTCTAAATAGGTCTCTTTCCGCCATGAAATACTAGGAATTTTTGTTATAATGAGAGCAGATTACTAATTTAGGAGACATGATGCAATTATTTTATACTCCGATTTCAACTGATTTGACTGAATTACTCACACAAAAAGCTAACCAATATATGACTGAGGGAAAGCGAGTCTTTTATATTGCCCCCAACTCGCTGTCTTTTGAAAAAGAACGGAAGGTTTTAGAGTACCTACCTCAAAAAGCGACTTTTCAGATGTTGGTCACGCGCTTTGGTCAAATCCCTAATTATTTTATCCTACCTAAAAAAGGGGAAGGTGAAGCCCTGGATGATTCGGGGCTTAGCATGCTCTTGTATCGTGTTCTACGACAATTACCTGATCAAAAGCTACCTGTCTTTGGGCGTGTTCAATATGATCCGGGGTTTGTTGAGCAACTTCTGGATCTATACAAAGAATTCGCTAAAAGCCAACTAAGCCTTGATGATCTTGATGTTTTGGTTGATAAAAATTCCCCATTAGACAAAGTCTCAGAGTTAAAACTGATTTTAGGGGATTTCTTAGGGGAGCTGGATAAGGAAGAGTTGGCATCAGACAGTAAGTTACAATTTTTCTTACGGTCTTTATCAGGTGATGCCTTAGATGATCAACTCAAAGATGTGGTTTTTATCATTGATGGGTTCACGCGTTTTTCTGAAGAGGAAGAACGTCTCATCGAGCACTTACACCCCAAAGCTGCCGATATCATCATTGGAACTTATGCTAGTGAGAAGGCCTATCAAGCACATATGCTGTCGGGAAACGTGTACGAAGCCTCTGTTTCTTTTTTAAGAGATTTAGCTGTACGATATGGTGTTAAACCTAGTCCCCTAGGTGGCGCAAAAGACACGCTATTTTCAAGGGTTTCTACGGCCTTTGAGCAGTCTTACACCTTTTTGGCAGAAGACAAGCACCCGGCCTGGACAAAGGCAGAGAAAGAGGCTTTACAGATCTGGGAAGCATCCAATCAGAAAAATGAGATTGAAGCCGTTGCTAGGGACATTCGTCGCAAAATGAGAGAAGAAGGAGCTGATTACAAAGATTTTCTTCTGTTATTAGGTGACGAGTCCTCCTACCAACTGCCTTTGGCGCGTATCTTTGCACAATTTGACATTCCCTTTTACTGGGGACGCTCAGAAGCCATGGTTAATCACCCATTAGCGCATTTTTTGATGACTTTGGAACGTATTGTGACCTACTATTTTCAGCGAGATGATGTTTTAAACTTGATCAAATCTGGTCTTTTTGGCAAATTTTCTCAGCGGGACGTGGATGTCTTTGAAGACTATTGTCATTTTGCAGATATTTCAGGGAAACACTTTCAGAAGCCTTTCAAACACAACAGCCATCAGCGCCTTAGAGAGGCTAATGGTGAGACAATAGAAGTAGCTAAATATGATTTGGCGCGATTAAATCAGATACGAAAGCAGATCATTAGCCCACTTCTCAAACTAATGACAGACCAAGATGATTGTGATCTCTTTGGCGTACTAATGACTTTCTTTGGTGACATTGATTTGGTGTCCAATTTTAAACATTTGGTCAGAGATACTACTGTTCAAGAACTAGAGCAACACGAGCAAGTTTGGAAGAGCTTTGTCAGTTTATTAGAGCAGGCAAGGCGCATCTTTAACAAACATGAGATGTCTATACCAGAATTGATCACCCTCTTATCAGATGGCCTGAAAAGTAGTCACTACCGTACAATTCCAGCAACCGTAAATGTCGTCAAGGTGCGTTCCTATGATTTGATTGCTCCTCACTCCAGTCCCTATGTTTATGCGATTGGGTTGACACAGGCCCATTTTCCTAAAATTGTCCAAAACAATAGCCTTCTGTCCGATGCTGACCGTCATATCATTAATGAAAGAACAACGAGTACGGGGCGTTTAGAGATTGTAACAAGCGATAACCTTAAAAAGAACCATTTTGTTGCCATCTCTCTTCTCAATGCGGCTGAAAAAGGCTTGGTTCTGTCTTATCCTCAGTTGATCGGTGAGAGTCAAGATACTGTTTCTCCTTATTTGAAGCGTCTTGTTGAACAGTTGGGACTACCTCTGACAAAAAAACAAAGGTCTCTTCAAACGATTGAGCCCGATGATCTCGGATCTTATAAGGAAGTGCTCGCTCGCTTGGTGGTGCTTAATCGTTCGCAATTGTTAGATCGCCTCTCACCTGAGGAGGTGACTTACTGGAGTGTTCTCGGGCGCGTGATTAGCAAAGAGCTTGCTACTAACAGTATTAAGCGAACTGCCATTTCGAAAGAGGTGTCCTCTCGACCTTTGTCACAGGATGTTTTAGAGGTCCTCTTTCCTCGTGAAAAGCCAGTCTCCTTGTCTGCATCTAGCTTGGCGCGTTTTTACAATAATCAGTACCTCTATTTTGTTGAGAAGGTCTTAGGGCTTCAACAACAAGAAAGTATCCATCCAGATGCGAGAAGTCATGGTAACTTTTTGCATAAGGTGTTCGAACGCGCTCTGGCTAACCAGGAAGTGGGCTCTTTTGATGATAAATTAGAAGCAGCGTTTAGTGAGACGCGGGAAGATCCTACTTTTAACGCCATTTATACGAAAGATCAAGGCAGCCTCTATTCGCGGGAACTTCTAGAAGGAATCGCTCGTGCAACAGGATCACTGTTTGGGCACAATGATCATATCCGTGTGAGCAGACAGGAAGCCCCTTTTCAATTGTCCTTAGCGGGTTCTAGTCATCCCTTAAAGAATCGTGAGATCGTCGTCACAGGGATTATTGATCGTGTGGATCAACTTTATACAGGAGATCAGCCAGTTGCCTACGGCGTCATTGATTACAAATCGAGTCATCAGCGCTTTAGATTAGACGATTTTTACAATGGTTTGAGCCCACAATTGATGACCTATCTCCTCGCCTTACAAGAAGGTAAAGACCGACAAGGCAACACCTTGTTTCCTCGTTTGGATTATTTTGGAGCCATGTACTTGCAGATGCAAGAACCTTCGGTGACCTTAAAAGAACTTTCGGCATTTGGTAAACTTCCTCAAAAAATTAAGGAAGAGTTGCGTTATGATGGTTTATTTCGTGAAGAATTTTTAGACTTTCTTCCACAACAAGATTATAAGTACAGTCGGAACCGTCAAGCAGTGGTTTATGATGAAGCCGAATTAGCAACTCTAATCGCTTATGTCAAATGGCAGTACCAGCAAGCAGCAGAAGCCATTTTACGTGGGGAGTTTGCTATAAATCCTTACACAAGAGATGGCAAGACAGTATCAGGAGAGCAGCTGAATGCCCTAACGGGATTTGAAGCAGATCTGCATTTAGGACAATCTCGACGGTTGGAGACACTGACCGCAAATCCTTCTCAAAAGCGGCAGCTAATAATGAACAAAATTCAAGAGACAGTGAATGAAAATGGAGGTGATTTCCGTGTTTAAGCCCTATTTAAAACCGGAAGATGTCTTGGCTCTGCAAGAAAAGGAGCAGGAGCTTCCTCAGGGTGTTCAGCGCAGAACACCTGAGCAAATTGAAGCCATCTATAGTCATGGTCAAAATATCTTAGTATCTGCTTCCGCTGGTTCTGGTAAGACCTTTGTTATGGTTGAGCGCATTGTTGACATGATAATGCGAGGGGTCAATGTGGATCAACTTTTCATCTCAACATTTACCGTTAAGGCGGCGACAGAGTTAAAAGAGCGGCTTGAAAACAAACTGCAAAATGTTCTGGCTAGCACCGATGATCAGGCCCTACAAGCTCATTTAACCTTGCAATTGTCTCAAATTCAGACAGCAGATATTGGGACGATGGATGCTTTTACGCAAAAATTGGTGACGCGATATGGGTACTTACTAGGAATTTCACCACGGTTTTCAATCTTGCAAGATGAGACGGAGCAAGTGATGCTCAAGGATAAGGTTTTTGACGATTTATTTGAAAGGTATCGGACAAGTTCTCATCATCAAACGGTCTTTAATGACTTGGTGAAAAACCTGACGGGACGCGCTAAATCAAACCGTGCTTTTCGTGACGTGGTCTATCAGCTCTATGCCTTTTTGCAAGCCACAGATGATCCTCAAAAATGGTTAAGAGATGTCTTTATTAACCGCTCCGCTTATGAAGCTAGAAGTTACTATCCCAAGAATGCCTTGGAAACTGTTGCTGGCGACCTTGAGCAAGCACGACTCTATTATCAAACGGTATTGAGTCAGCTAAAAGTGGCTTTGGGACAAAGACAGATGGGATTGGCACACGAAAGTTTAACACAGATCGCTTTTAAGGCGACTGTACTTGGTGCTAAAAGTGACTATGTTGAAGCGATGACTCTGCTGGAGCGCTATAAAAATATTGCTGTGGATCCATCACAGGTTAGTGCTGATACGCTACTAGCAATAGAGGCTAATATAGAGGCTTTACTCAATCGTCCGCCTAGTCTGACCAAAGCAGGAAAACTAGACAAGGTTTCAAATCAAGTACAGACCTTGGCTGGTCAAAAAGTTTCCTTATTGAAGTTGTTACACCAAGGGGAGATGGCAAAATTCGTTGACCTTTTTGATCAAATTGGTTTTGCAGCAACACATCTAAAAACCTATCAACTGGATCATTTTTTAAACCACTACCGTTTTTCAGATTTGACAGAAGATGATATTATTCCCAGTGATATCACAGTCATTGAGCGCCAATTAGATGCCTTATTTGGTCAGATAGATACTTGCTTACAGGAGATGTTAGACGATGTGAGTCAGGTATCTCCTGAAGATTTTGAAACGCAATTTGTATCATTAGAGGAGGCCTTCCATCAGCATTTTGACCGTTTCTTTACGAAAAAAGAGTGGGAAAGCCAGTTTCCTAACATTCAAAGCTTTCAGCGACTTTATGCGATGATTAGCATTATCTATGATGAACAGCCTAAAGCTATTCCCTTATTAGAGGTGCTAGTGGCCTTTCTAGGGGATTTTAGTGAGCAATATTTTGCTTTGAAAGTTCAGGAAGCTAATCTTGAATTTTCAGACATTGCACATGTGGCGATTAGGATTTTAGAAGAGCGTGACACTGTCCGACAAGCCTTTCAAGAACAGTATGTTGAAGTCATGGTTGACGAATATCAAGACAATAGTCCTATTCAAGAACGTTTGATGGAGCTCTTAGCCAATGGGCATAATCGTTTTATGGTGGGTGATGTGAAGCAATCAATTTATCGCTTTAGGCAGGCTGATCCCATGATCTTTTTGGATAAGTTTACCCTTTACCAATCGGATCCTCAAGCTGGGAAATTGATTGTTTTAAAAGAAAACTTTCGTAGCCATCAAGAGGTTGTAGCAAGTGTCAATATGGTGTTCAGTCATCTGATGGATCCAGATCTCGGTGAGATCCATTATGATGCCAGTCAAGAACTTGTAGCAGGAGATCCTAAAAAACAAGTAGCATCTCCTGAACACAAAACACGCTTTTTAATTTATGACTCTTCGCAGGACGCACAAGAGGATGTCACCAGTTCAGAAGACGCTCCTGAAACGGAGCTTTCAGCAGGTCAGATCGATCTGGTTATTCACGAAATAATGGCTTTGAAAGCTGCGGATGCGGACTTTGATTTCTCTAGTGTAGTCTTATTGGTTCCCTCACGAACACGAAATACAAGTATTTTGAAGCGTTTTTCAGAAGCAGGTATTCCCTTGGTGGCTGATGATGGCGTGATGAATTATCTGAAATCAACAGAAGTTATGATTATGCTAGAAACCTTGCGCACGATTAATAATCCTTTGAATGATTATGCGCTGGTTTCGCTTCTAAAATCCCCTATGTTTGCCTTTGATGAAGATGATCTAGCTCGGATCGCTGTTCAAAACCAAAAGAATCGGATGAGTGATTTCTACCAGAAAGCCTTGCAGGCTCACCAAAAAACTGGCGACCACCCTGAACTTATTTCAGCGGGGCTTTTTCAAAAATTAGACCAGTTTTTAAATTGCCTCAATTCTTGGCGCGACTACGCTAGAACACACTTGATCCATGAGTTGATTTGGAAAATATACAATGAGCGCTTCTATCTAGATTATGTTGGCGCCTTGCCTAATGGTTTGCAGAGGCAAGCGAATCTTTACAGCTTGGCACTGCGCGCTCATCATTATGAACAAAATGGTTATCGTGGTCTGACGCGATTCATTGCCAAGATTGATCATATTTTAGAACACGACCATGATTTGGCTGATGTCGTGGTAGCCCTCCCTAAAAATGCTGTGCGCTTGATGACCATTCACAAGAGTAAGGGCTTGGAATTTGATTATGTTTTTGTTCTCAACTTAGACCAAAAATTTAATCTCAAAGAGATCTCTCATGCCAAGGCAATTGCTCATCCCAAGCAGGGAGTAGGTATACTTTACCAAGCTGATTTTACTAATGATGAGCGTTTGACTCAGTTCTCTGGACTTCCTCTCAAGGTGAGTATCGAAACATTGCCTTTTCAAACGAACAGAGATCTGATCTTGAGGGCTAGTCTTTCAGAGGAAATGAGGCTCTTATATGTTGCTATGACTCGGGCAGTTAAGCAATTGTACTTGGTAGGGACTGCTCAAAAAACAGATCACATTAGTTCTAGTGATTACCAAGAGCCTGTATTACCTCTAGGGTTACGCGAGAAGGGACGTTCTTTCCAAGACTGGCTTCTAAGCTTATACAAAGCCTATCCTCAAGCTTTTTCACAAGTTATTGACGTTGTTTATGACACGGTGGCAGCTCCACAGATGTCAGAGGAAACGACTCTTGATTTAGAAGACTTACGGTCTAATCGGCAATCTGAAGACATTGTCAAGGCTCTCGACAATCTGAAACAAGTTCAAGCTTATAACGATTTACATGCTGCGGGTATAGAATTGCCTAGCTTAAGAACGCCTAGTCAGCTTAAGAAAGCCAAGTTGTTCGACCAGGAAAGTGTTGAACTGGCTGCTGTGAGTTCGGCTTCGACAGAAAAGGTCTTACCGGATTTTCAACTGCCAGATTTTGCAGCTGATAGGCCACTAAGTTCTGTGGAACTAGGATCTGCCCTACATCATCTCATGCAACGCTTAGACTTGACCCAAAGAGTAACGGCTAATCGGATCTTACAGGAGCTACATCAGATGACGGATAGGCGTGACATTTTAGACAAAATGCCAGTCCGCAAAATTGAGGCATTCTTTGAAACCTACTTGGGACAAGAGTTTCTGGCTCATCGCGAGCAACTTCATCGTGAAGCTCCTTTTGCGATGTTAACAGATGATGTGGCTAGTGGTGAATCTTTTGTGATTCGTGGGATTATAGATGGTTACCTCCTCTTGGGAGATAGCGCTATTTTATTTGATTATAAAACAGATAAGTATCAGGACAAAGAGGTCATCGTTGATCGCTACCGCGACCAAATGGCACTGTATGAACAAGCCCTAAAACAAGCTTATTCTATTAAAACCATTGAAACCTACCTCATTTTGTTTGGAGGTGAGCGTTTGGAGGTCGTCTTGGTTGACTGATCTTAGAATATTATGTTGTTGGTGATGACCAAGGCTATTAGTTTTGACAGGGCAAAACTTTTGATACAATAAAAGAGACTTAATGGGAGGGAAATTATGACAGAAGCTAACATGGATCTGGTTATCGTAACAGGTATGAGTGGCGCTGGTAAAACAGTAGCTATTCAATCCTTTGAAGATCTTGGTTATTTCACTATGGATAACCTGCCACCAACCTTATTACCCAAATTTATTGAATTGATTGAACAGACAAGTGATTACAATCGTGTGGCTGTTGTGATCGATATGAGAAGCCGATTATTCTTTGATCAAATCACAAGAATATTGGATAAATTAGAAGACTATAAAACGATTGATTTTAAAGTTCTTTTCTTAGATGCCACAGATGGTGAATTAGTTTCGCGCTATAAAGAGACGCGCCGTAGCCATCCGCTAGCTGCAGATGGCCGTGTGTTAGACGGGATTACCTTGGAGCGTGAATTGTTGGCACCTTTGAAAAACTTTAGTCAAAATGTGGTTGACACCACGGAGCTAACGCCTCGTCAGTTGCGCAAGGAAATTGCTACTCAATTTGCTAATAACACCGATAAGCCTGGTTTTAGAATTGAAATCATTAGTTTTGGCTTCAAATATGGCCTACCTTTGGATGCGGACTTGGTTTTTGATGTTCGTTTTTTACCCAATCCTTACTATCAGGTAGAGCTTAGGGAACAGACTGGGCTAGATCAGCCTGTTTACGACTATGTCATGTCTAAACAAGAATCTGAAGCTTTTTATCAAAGTTTATTGGCTTTGTTAGAGCCATCATTACCAGGCTATCAACGAGAAGGAAAATCTGTTTTGACGATTGCTATCGGATGCACAGGAGGTCAACACCGTAGTGTTGCCTTTGCCCATCGTCTTTCAGAAGATTTATCAACACAGTGGTCGGTTAATGAAAGTCACCGCGATAAGGACCGCCGTAAGGAAACGGTGAATCGCTCATGAAAAATCCTAAAATAACTGTCATCGGTGGTGGTACAGGTATTCCTGTTATCCTGAAATCTTTAAGGCATCAACCAGTTGACATTACGGCAGTCGTCACTGTCGCGGATGATGGTGGCTCCTCTGGGGAGCTACGCTCTGCCATGCAATTGACACCGCCTGGTGATCTTCGTAACGTCTTGGTTGCCATGAGTGACATGCCGAAGTTTTACGAAGAGCTCTTCCAGTACCGCTTTAACGATAACGATGGTCCTCTAGCGGGTCATCCCCTAGGGAATTTGATCATTGCGGGTGTCTCGGAAATGGAAGGTTCAACCTATAATGCCATGCAGGCTCTGACCAAATTTTTCCATACAACCGGCAAGATTTACCCCTCTAGTAACAGTCCTCTAACCCTACACGCTGTTTTTGAAGACGGCCATGAGGTTGTCGGAGAAAGTCATATCGCAGAGTATAAAGGCATGATTGATCATGTCTATGTGACGAATACTTACAATGATGAGATCCCTAAAGCGAGTCCAAAGGTAGTCGAAGCGATTATGGAAAGTGATATGATTGTCCTAGGTCCGGGCTCCTTATTCACGTCGATTCTTCCTAATCTAGTTATTCCAGAGATTCGTCAAGCTTTAGTTGAAACCAAAGCAGAGGTTGCTTATATTTGTAATATCATGACACAACATGGTGAGACAGAATATTTTACAGACGCAGACCATCTGGCCGTCCTTAACCGTCACCTAGGGGTTGAAACGATTGATACCGTCCTGGTGAATATTGAACCCGTTCCGCATGAATATATGGAGAGCAATCAATTTGACGAATATTTGGTCCAGGTAGAGCATGATTTTAAAGGCCTGCGTGCCAATGCCCAACGAGTGATTTCATCGAATTTTTTACGCTTAGAAAACGGCGGAGCCTTTCATCAGGGTGAGCTCGTGGTGGAAGAATTAATGGACTTAGTGAGGACAAAGTATCTATGAGTTTTACAACTAAAGTCAAAGAGGAAGTCCTATCAGTTGCTCCAAATAGCAAGGAAGAACTTTCTGCCATTATCAAAATGTCAGGGAGTCTAGGTCTAACAAGTCAAGGTTTAACCTTGTCAATTACTAGTGAAAATGCTAAAATGGCGCGCCATATCTATGCCTTGTGTGAGAACTATTATGACCTTGATCCTGAGATTAAATACCATCAGAAGACCAATCTACGTAAAAACCGCGTCTATACCGTTTTTGTTGCTGATCGGGTCAATGATATCTTATCGGATTTACATCTTGCGGATTCCTTTTTTGGATTTGAGACTGGTATTGATCCCAAAATTATGGAAAACGATGATTTTGGTCGCTCCTACCTTAGAGGTGCTTTCTTAGCTAGTGGTACCATTAGAGACCCAGAATCGGGTCGTTATCAATTGGAGATTTTTTCGGTTTATCAAGATCATGCTGAGGACCTGATGGCCTTGATGCGAAAGTTTTTATTGGACCCCAAGCTGATCGAGCATAAAAATGGGGTAGTCACCTATCTGCAGAAGGCTGAAGATATCATGGATTTCCTCTTAGTGATTGGTGCTGACTCGGCAAAAGCGATCTACGAGGAAGTTAAAATTTACCGTGAAACGCGAAATGACCTTAATCGTGCCAATAATGCTGAAACAGCTAATATTGCACGAACCATCACTGCCAGTATGAAGACCATCAATAACATCAGTAAGATCATTGATCAGGTTGGCTTGGAGGCTTTACCAGTAGAATTGCAGCAAATTGCGCAAATTCGCATTGCTCATCCTGACTTTTCCATCCAGCAAATTGCAGATAGCCTTGATTTTCCCTTGACAAAAAGTGGCGTTAATCACCGCTTACGCAAAATCAATAAATTTGCTGATGATCTTTAAAAGATTTCACCCCTGTTGAGTTTTTTGGGATTACAGATATTGGAAAGTGGAGAGGTTTTACTAAGGAAAAGGTAGCCGTAGCTTTTAACGTTTCAATGCCTTTAGCAATCTTTTCATCGTCCTAGCAATAGTTGGAATGAAAGATATAGAAAAGGGTAATACTTGCTTTACAACTTGGGTAACCTTTTCAAAAGAAGTACTGTCACTACTGTGACCTGATAACAAGAACAAGGTCAAAAAATAGGTATAACACAGTTATCTCTCGGCATATCCGGGAGATTTTTTGATGGAACAATCTTTTTTAAAGAATGGTTTATTAGTCATGACAGTGGTTGACCTTGTGGCAAGTCTTGAGAATAGCGTCCAAGAGTGTGTAGGGTATTTTTTGAGAAAAAATAAGGTTTAGGGTTGACTTTTTAATTGAGCGTGGTATACTTAACCGGTAAAACATTTACTGGTTAAGTAAAAGGAGGAAGACATGAAAAAGAAATCAGTTCTGACATTAGGACTTGTTAGTTTGTTTTCACTTGGATTGGCTGCTCATAGTCAAAAGGTTCAAGCTGATGATAAAGACATTGAGGTAATTGCAAGTTTTTACCCTATTTATGAGTTTACCAAACAAGTGGTTGGTGACGAGGGAAATATTAGTTTATTAATGAAAGCTGGCACTGAGCCCCATGATTTTGAGCCGTCAACAAAAGACATAGCTAAATTAGAAAATGCCGATGCTTTTGTCTATGATGACGACAACATGGAAACATGGGTACCTAAGGTTAAAAAGTCCCTTGATAACAAAGGCGACAACTTTATTAAAGCAACTGGTGACATGTTACTGATGGCTGGATCAGGAGAAGAACATGATCATGACCATGACCATGAGGATCATAGCCACGAATTTGATCCGCATGTCTGGCTTTCTCCTGAGCGCTCTCAGACGCTAGTTGATAATATCGCTAAGGATTTGTCACAAAAATTCCCAGAAAAAGCAGAAGCTTTCAAGAAAAACGCGGAAACCTATAATCAAAAGTTGTCTGACTTGGATAAGAAATATGAAGAAGCTTTGTCAAAAGCAAAACAGAAAAGTTTTGTGACCCAACATGCAGCCTTTTCTTACCTAGCTCTAGACTATGGGTTGACTCAGATTCCAATCACAGGTGTCTCAGCGGAATCAGAACCGTCTGCCAAACGACTCGGAGAATTGTCTAAATACGTTAAAAAATACGATATTGATTACATCTACTTTGAAGAAAATGCTTCTTCAAAAGTGTCACAAACTTTAGCGGATGAAGTTGGCGTTAAAACAGCGGTCCTAAATCCTCTAGAAAGCCTCACATCAAAACAAGAAAAAAATGGCGAAGACTATATTTCCATCATGGAGAAAAACCTAAAATCTCTCCAAAAAACTACTGACAAGGCTGGTAAGACTATTGAACCAGAGAAGGCAGCTGAAAAAACGGTCTACAATGGTTATTTCAAAGATAGTCAGGTCAAAAATCGCCCCTTGTCAGATTGGTCAGGAAAGTGGCAATCCGTTTACCCATTACTTCAAGATGGTACCTTAGATGAGGTATTTGATTACAAAGCTAAGAAAAACAAAGACATGACAGCTGAAGAGTACAAAGAGTACTACACTACCGGCTACAAGACAGATGTTGAGCAAATCACTATCGATGGTAAGAAAAAGACGATGACATTTGTGCAAAATGGTAAGTCACAGACATTTACCTACAAATCTGCAGGTTACAAAATTTTAACATATGAAAAAGGTAACCGTGGGGTCCGTTTCATGTTTGAAACAGATGATAAAGACGCCGGACAATTTAAATATGTTCAGTTTAGCGACCATAGCATCAATCCGACAAAAGCAGATCACTTCCATATTTATTTTGGTGGAGAAAGCCAAGAAGCTTTGCATAACGAGTTAGAAAATTGGCCAACTTACTATCCAACAAAACTTTCCGGACATGAAATTGCTCAGGAAATGTTAGCACATTAAATCTCACTTTTCATTTGCTAATTGTTATAAGAACAAAACTATTGGAGAGTCCCATGATTTCTCCGATAGTTTTTTATTGCCTTTTAGAGCTAAATTTTCTGACTTGGCCTTTGTCGCTTTTGGGTCAGTTACGGTCAATCAGATGATCCTCCCAAAAGACATAAGACCTCATCGCTATCAAGTCTAGTCGATCAAGAAGACGTTGGTCGATTTTGGACTTTTCAAGCTTGTTTTTGGGGAAGCGGTTAGTATATTATAAGTACTGTTCGACAATTATTTATTTTTCTAATCTTTGCTTTTGATAGGAAATCTGTTTCAGGTTACAATGGGTAGGATATGTATTGCCTAAATATGTATTGGAGAATGATGAAAGGAAAGAGTTTATGGAAACAACTCTCAGTTTACAACAAAGAAGACTGGCTCAGTCCGTCCTTATCTTTGTCATGTTTTTAGTAACCTTACTTTCTGTGTTTGTGAAAAGCATTTTTGCAGATGAGATTCAGCCATCTATCTCAAATTTGACACAGGAGCAGGTTGCTAATACTTACCGCATAGCCTTTGATTTTGATTTGCAGGGTCTTGCGGCTCAGCCAGGTGATACCTTTACCATCACCTTACCACCAGAGCTAGCAACAGCTAATATGCTAGCTTTTGATGTTACTCAAAATGGCCTTGTCATTGGACAAGCCGTTCCTAATGGCGATTCTGTCATTGTAACCTTTAACGATGCTGTTACTGGTGATACTAGTGGTAGGGGAAGCATGGCTTTCAATACTACCTTGAAAACTCAGCCATCAGCAGGTGAAACGGTGGAAGCCCTTGTTAAGGTGGGAAATGAGTCTATCATCATCACAAAAACAGGCGTTGGACCTATTCCCTTTGAATCGGTTATTAATAAATACAACGAAACAGGAAGCCTTGTCAGCAAAGAATTTAAACTCAATGGCAATTGGGGTCCCTGGATGAACACTGGTAAAGATTATTTGACACGTTGGCATATACGAGTCAATGGTGATGCCAGCAAGGCAGATCTATCCAGTTTGGTTATTACAGACCAAATGGGTGGTGCTTTAGTGACAGATTTTTCTGGCTTTAGCAATGGATCAAATGCTTCGATTGATTATGCCAGCTTGTTTAATGGGCCTTACTTAATGCAATCCTTCTCCCTGGTGCGTAACAATGTGGTAGTAGCTGGTCAGGATAAGATTTTACCAGTCATTGAATGGACTGAAAACGGATTCACCTTGGATTTGACTAAGGTAGCCCCTAGCTTTGCGACACCTAGTCAAGATACTATTGTCTTAAGTTATATGACCCTAATTCCTTTTGGAACAAGCGAGATTTATAATCAAGCCACTTTCAAAGCAGAGGAAATACCGGACGGCTACACGGACGGCGCCTATTGGAAAAATACAACTGGTGAAGCTATCTACGATGCTGATACCCAGCCCGAGGAACCTAAAGAGCCAACTCCCGACCCAGTACCAACCCCAGATCCGAAACCAACTCCGGATCCGGAACCAACTCCCGACCCGGAACCAACTCCCGACCCAGAACCAACCCCAGACCCGGATCCAACTCCAGACCCGGATCCAACTCCAGACCCGGACCCAATTCCCGATCCAGATCCAACCCCAGATCCAGACCCAACTCTCGATCCAGAACCAACTCCGGATCCGGACCCAATTCCAGACTCAGAACCGACTCCCGATCCAGAACCAACTCCTGATCCAGAGCCACAAGAGTCACCCAAGCCTGAAGATTTCCTACCAAACACAGGAAGTAAAGCTAGTTTTATTCTAGTGACACTTGGCACACTAATCCTTGCCTTAGCCTTCTTATTAAAAGGTCGTAAGGAAGTCTAGTTATTGTTGCTTGGTTTGGTTAATCGGTAGCTTATTAAAAACACCCCAAAGGTTAGATTTAACTAACGATTGGGGTGCTTTTTCTGATAGGTTAGTTGATAAATAGGCGTCAAAAAACCACTGCTAATTTTTGGGCAGTGGTTTTTAATAAGATTGGGTTTATTCCGCAGCGTTTGCGTCTTTGAGACCGTATTTTTTGTTGAAACGGTCCACACGTCCGTCTGCTTGTGTGAATTTTTGACGTCCAGTGTAGAATGGGTGTGAGTCAGAAGAGATTTCCACACGGATAAGTGGGTAAGTTTCACCTTCGAATTCAACAGTTTCGTTAGATTGTTTTGTTGAACCACTAAGGAATTGGTAACCAGTAGTAGTGTCCAAGAAAACAACTGGACGGTAATCAGGATGGATATCTTTTTTCATGTGTTAATGTTTCCTTTCTGCCATAGCAATTTGCTTGCCATAGTTATTAACCACTCTAGTCTATCAAATCTTAGGATTATTGACAAGTGTTTTGCGCATTTTTTTCAAAATGAGCTACCCTTTAACGGAGAAATATGATACACTAGAAAAGTTGTTTTAGCAACCCTTGGCGCTTCTTTCCTTTCGCCAAGCATATTACAAACGGTACAACCGTTAAAGGAGATCTTTATGAAACATTTAACTGTTCGAGACTATGTGCAGATCGCACTTGTCGCAGCACTTTACGTCGTTTTGACGATTACCCCACCCCTCAATGCCATATCTTATGGCGCCTATCAGTTCCGTGTATCAGAAATGCTCAATTTTTTGGCATTTTACAATCCTAAGTATATCATTGCAGTGACATTAGGGTGTATGATCGCGAATTTCTATAGTTTTGGCATGATTGATGTTTTTGTTGGTGGTGGCTCTACCCTTATTTTTGTTTCTTTAGGTGTTTATCTGTTTCAAAAATACCAAAATGAAAACATTCTTAATGGTCTATTTAACAAAGCTTTCGTCTACTTTTCATTCTTTTTTGCTGCCTCTATGTTTACCGTGGCTCTTGAATTGAAGGTTATCGCTCAGGCACCATTTTTCTTTACCTGGTTCACAACAGGAATCGGCGAATTAGCCTCACTTTTGATAGGTTCTCTGGTTATCAGCCACTTGGCTAAGCGGATTGACTTTAAACAATAGAAAACAGACGCTGTTTATTTGGAATGACGTTGCTATTCAAAGGAGTAGCAGCCTCATTCCTTTTTGATTGGGTTCGTTTTAGAATAAGGTGAGTTATTTTTGGGATTTCAAAAGTAAGTAATAGAGTATCTGAGAGCAAATATGCTAAAATAAGTTTATGGAAAATCGTATGAAAGAATTGGTTGATTTGCTCAACCAGTACGCTAAGGAGTACTACACTCAAGACCAACCTTCGGTAAGTGATGCCCAGTATGACAAACTTTACCGAGAATTGATTGACTTGGAAAACAAATACCCAGAATTCATTTTAGATAATAGCCCTAGCCATCGTGTAGGTGGTTTGATTTTGTCTGGATTTGAAAAATACCAACATCAGTATCAGCTTTATAGTTTGCAGGACGCTTTTTCAAAAGAAGAGCTAGAAACCTTTGATCGTCGTGTCAAAGCAGACTTTCCTGATATTTCTTATGTAGCTGAGCTAAAGATTGATGGCCTCTCTATTTCATTGAGCTACGAGGACGGAAAATTCATCACTGGTGCCACGCGTGGAGACGGTACTGTTGGCGAAAATATCACTGAAAACCTCAAGCGTGTCAAAGACATTCCTTTAACTCTAAATCAAATGCAGACCATAACGGTTCGTGGCGAAGCTTACCTTCCTAAAGCCTCCTTCGCAGCTATCAATAAAGAAAGGCATGATAATGGGGAAACAGAGTTTGCCAATCCCAGAAATGCAGCTGCGGGCACTCTGCGTCAGCTGGATACCAGTATCGTATCAAAGCGTAACCTAGCGACCTTTTTATATCAAGAAGCTAGTCCGAGCCAAGCAGACAGTCAAGAAGCTGTTCTGGAGAACTTGCAATCTCTAGGCTTTTCAGTTAACCAGGAACGTTTAGTGACATCGTCAATGGCTGAAATCTGGGACTTTATCCAAAGTATTCAGAACAAACGCGAGACGCTTCCTTATGACATTGACGGGATTGTTATCAAGGTCAATGATTTGCATGTTCAAGATGAAATCGGCTTTACCGTCAAGGCGCCTAAATGGGCCATCGCTTACAAATTTCCAGCAGAAGAAAAAGAAGCCCAACTCTTATCGGTAGATTGGACAGTGGGTCGTACAGGAGTCGTGACACCTACGGCTAACTTGACTCCAGTGCAGCTAGCGGGAACGACTGTTAGTCGCGCCACCCTTCACAATGTAGATTACATCAAAGAAAAGGATATTCGTATCGGAGACTGGGTCACGGTTTATAAGGCTGGCGATATTATTCCTGCAGTTTTAGCAGTCAACTTGGATAAACGAAAAGATCAGTCCCCTATGGCTATCCCGACAGCTTGCCCCTCATGTGGTAGTGAGCTGGTCCATCTCAAGGAAGAAGTGGCCCTTCGGTGTATTAATCCCTTGTGTCCAAGTTTGATTCAACGCAGTTTAGAGCACTTTGCTAGCCGAAATGCTATGAACATCGCAGGCTTAGGTCCATCTGTGGTTGAAAAAGTCTTCAAAGCAGACTTGGTCAAAGATGTGGCAGATATTTATCACCTGACAGTTGATGATCTCTTAACCTTACCAAATGTTAAAGAAAGATCAGCCAACAAACTTTATGAGGCTATTCAGGATTCTAAAGCGAACTCAGCTGACAAACTCTTGTTTGGGCTAGGTATTCGTCATGTTGGTGCCAAAGCCAGCCGATTAATGTTAGAGGAATTCGGTAGTCTCAAGGCTCTGGCTACAGCGAGTCAGGAAGCCATTGCGACCATTGACGGCTTAGGTAGTGTTATCGCTGATTCTGTCGCTTCTTACTTTGCCAAAGAAGAAGTTGGCATCTTGCTTAACGAGTTGGAACAAGCTGGGGTTAATCTTGACTATCTTGGTCAAAAAGTAGCTAAAGATGCTCAGTTATCTGGTTTGACGGTTGTTTTAACAGGAAAACTTGAGCAACTTACACGAAATGAGGCTAAAGCGAAACTGGAAAGTCTTGGTGCTAAGGTGACAGGATCCGTTTCTAAGAAAACAGATCTCGTTGTTGCAGGATCCGATGCCGGTAGCAAACTTGAAAAGGCTCAGTCTTTGGGTATTCATGTGGAAACAGAAGACTGGCTCCAATCACTTTAGCAAATACAGAAAGTATTAAACGAACAAGGAGGAAATATGGCAAAGCAAAAAAGAGCTCGTCTCATTTATAATCCTACTTCTGGTCAAGAGATTATGAAAAAAAATGTTGCCAAGGTCTTGGATATTTTGGAGGGGTATGGCTTTGAGACATCGGCCTTTCGGACAACCCCAACTCCCCATTCAGCTCGAGACGAGGCTAGTAGGGCAGCTCAGGCTGGTTTTGATTTGATTATTGCGGCCGGTGGCGATGGCACCATTAACGAAGTGGTTTCTGGAATTGCTCCCCTAGCCAAACGCCCTAAGATGGCCATCATCCCAACCGGAACGACAAATGATTTTGCTCGTGCCTTAAAAATTCCAAGAGGAAATCCAGTTGAGGCTGCCAAATTGATCGGTAAAAATCAAACCTTAAAAATGGATATCGGCCTAGCTGATCAGGATAAGTATTTCATTAACATTGCAGCAGCAGGTTCTTTAACGGAATTAACCTATAGCGTACCAAGTCAGCTCAAGACCATGTTTGGTTACTTGGCTTACCTCGCCAAAGGGGTGGAATTATTGCCGCGTGTGCGAAATGCCCATGTTAAAATTACCCATGATAACGGCGTTTTTGATGGACAGGCTTCGATGATTTTTGCGGCTATTACGAATTCTGTAGGTGGTTTTGAGACTATTGCACCCGATGCCAAGCTAGATGATGGGAAATTCACCTTAATTATTGTTAAAACAGCCAATCTTTTCGAGATTGTGCACTTGATTAGTCTGGTACTTCAAGGAGGCAAGCATGTTGATCATCCTTGGATTGAATACATCAAAACCAATGAGATGCGTATCGAACCACAGACGGATAAACGCATGATGATTAACCTTGATGGCGAATATGGTGGTGACGCACCGATCACCTTAAAAAACCTAAAAAACCATATTACCTTTTACGCTAACACCGATGAAATTTCTGATGATGCCATGATGCTTGAAACAGAAGATTTAGCCTTGGAAGCAATCGCTCAGAAATTTACACATGAAGTTGAAGATTTTGAGGGACTAGAAAATAGAGATGAGTAAATTACATGTAAACAATACTGTCGTTGTGCATTATCATCGTCGACAGGGAAATTATTTTGACCTGAGTGTTTGGAAGTGGAGAGATGATGAACTCGGTCAAGATACCTTGTTTTCGCGATATGATAGCTTTGGTGCAGTGGCGGTCTTAAATTTTGAAGCGCTGCATTATCTCAGTCATGTCTACGTCATGGTCAAAAACAAGGATTGGACATACAAGACAAGTGACTACCGCATCAATAAAGCTGATGGGAATCCCAAAACAGAAGTTTGGGTTGTTGATGGAGACGACACCCTTTATTATTCCCGACAAGCAGCTGTAGCAAGTCCTTATTATGGTAGACGTCAAGTTCGTGGCTTTGACATGGCGATTAACGCGGAAGCATTTGACAAAAAGTGGGGATTTGATGGCTGGTTAGGAGCGCGTTATCGGGTTGATCAGACACAATTTAGACTCTGGGCACCAACTGCTGAAAAAGTGGAACTGATTCTGTATACCTCAACGGCAGAAGATGCTAGTGTCAGTCGTGTTGTCGGTATGGATCGCGGTGATCAGCACGAGCCTAATGACCACACGCAAAATACTCATGGCCTTTGGGAATTGACCTTGAGCGGTGATTTGAATTATCAAGCATACGCCTACCGTGTTTACTATCGTAGAAGAACCTTTGCAGATACGAGAGATCCTTATGCTATTGCGACCACAGCTAATGGCCGACGTTCCATTGTTATCGATCCTCAGTTGATGTCACCAGAGGGTTTTCGTGTGAGTCACGGCAGAGATGCGCATTGGCGCCTCGATAATCCCAACCAGGCAGTCATTACTGAGATGCATATCCGTGATTTTTCAAAATCAGCAACTTCAGGGGTTCGTGAAGAAAATCGTGGGAAATTTCTTGGTGCCTTTGAAACAGGTACCAGGAATCGTTTCGGTGATAAAACTGGCTTTGACTACATCAAAGATTTGGGGATTTCCCATATACAGCTACAACCCATATTTGACCATCATCAAACCTTTGATGAAAAAGGGGATTACGCTTATAACTGGGGATACGACCCGGAGAACTTTAATGTCCCTGAAGCTAGTTTCGCAAGCAATCCTCATGAGCCTTTATCCCGTATTCATGAGTTGAAGCAGCTCATCCAAGCCTATCACGATGCGGGTATTGGTATTATCATGGACGTTGTTTATAACCATACCTTTTCAAATGTCGATTCAGCCTTCCAATTAACGGTTCCTGATTATTATTATCGGATGAATCCAGATGGTACTTTTCAAAATGGAACAGGTGTTGGTAACGAAACAGCCAGTGAAAAGGAAATGTTCCGTAAATACATGCTGGATTCGATTCGTTATTGGGTTGAAGAGTATAACATAGATGGTTTTCGCTTTGATCTCATGGGTATTCATGATGTTGAAACGATGACAGCTATTCGGAGGATGCTTGATGAGATTGACCCGAGGATCATTCTCTATGGAGAAGGATGGGACATGGGAGTTGGTCTCATGCCTGAAGATAAGGCTAAAAAGACCAATGCTGATCAGATGCCCGGTATCGGTTTTTTCAATGATGATCAACGTGACGCTGTAAAAGGAGCAGAAGTGTACGGTGAGCTCACCCACGGTTTTGTATCGGGTGCCGCTAGTGAAGACATTGTGGCTAAATCCATCTTAGGTAGCGATGAGCTGGTGCCTTACTTAGCGCCTAATCAGGTTTTAAATTATGTCGAAGCCCATGACAATTACAATTTGAATGATCTTTTATGGACCTTGCATCCAGCAGATGATACCAATACTCACATCAAACGATTGGAAATGGCAACAGCTATCAATCTACTGTCCCAAGGGATGTGTTTCATGCAATTAGGACAAGAATTCTTGCGGACGAAACGTTATGCGACAGGGAAGAACGGTCAATTAACTCCAGAAGACCTACACTATGCCATGAATTCCTATAATGCCCCAGATTATGTCAATCAGGTTGATTGGGATCTGGTAACCTACCATAAGGAAACTGTTGAGTTCATCAAACAATTGATTCGCTTGAAACGTCAAGATGTAGGGTTTTCATATTCGGATTTTGAGACCATTCGGGAGCATGTTTATATTGAATCCGCAGATCCTTCTTCAGGGATTATCAGCTATACAGTTGAGGGTGACAAGAACTACCGTATTATTTTTAATGCAAGTGAAAGAAATTTGAAAATTTCAATGACAGAAAATGAAAAGTATGATAGAATAATATCTAATATGAAGCGTTTACACCATCAAGATTTAATGCTTGAAAAACATAACGTTATGATCTTTGAGTTTTCGAAATAACCTTAGTTTGACCTAGGGTTATTTTTTTATTTAGCGATTGAAAATAAACAGGTTAAAGGAACATATATTTTTTATCAAAAAATGACAGACAATTCAGATTATTAGAGGGTTGCGCTTCGATAGAAAGGGTGATGGAATGGATAGAGACGATCATCTTTACACATTTGGAATTGGTGAAAATTATCATCTACATGATTTTTTAGGAGCACATAGTGGTCAATATAATGGGATGGAGGGTTATTTTTTTAGAGTCTGGGCACCGAATGCTGAAAATGTTCACATTATTGGTGATTTTACAGGATGGTACGATGCTCCTTTACAACTCTATCGTCATGAATCTGGCGTTTGGGAAGGATTTACATCTGATGCTAAAGAAGGTCAAATCTACAAATGCTTAGTTCAACGTCAGGGAGGACAAGTTGTTGAAAAGTTAGATCCTTTGGCAAGGTATTTGGAACAACGTCCTAGTACCGGTGCAATTTTACAAGGTAATCAAATGCGTAAATGGAAAGACGGTTTGTGGATGGGACGTCGAAAACGCTTTGGTTTCAAATCGCGTCCGGTTAACATTTACGAAGTTCATGCCAGTTCTTGGAAAATAGATGAGGCCGGGAATCCTTATACATTTAAACGCTTGAAGGAGGAATTGATTCCTTATCTCGTCAAGATGAACTACACTCATGTAGAATTTTTACCCCTTATGGCGCATCCTTTGGGTGTCAGCTGGGGTTACCAATTAATGGGGTATTTTGCTTTTGAACATACCTATGGTACTCCGGAAGAGTTTCAAGATTTTGTAGAGGCCTGCCATTTGCAAAATATCGGTGTCCTAGTTGATTGGGTACCAGGTCACTTCACTAAAAATGATGATGCCCTAGCTTACTTTGATGGCACACCGACTTTTGAATACCAAGAACATGATCGCGCCAATAATTACGGTTGGGGAGCCTTAAATTTTGATCTGGGAAAAAATCAAGTTCAGTCTTTCCTGATCTCGTCAATTCTCTATTGGATTGAGCACTTCCATATTGATGGCATTCGCGTCGATGCAGTGACAAACATGCTTTATCGTGATTTTGATGAGGGACCCTGGACCCCTAATATTTATGGTGATAATCGCAATTTAGAGGGCATCGCCTTCCTTCAAAAATTAACGCAAGTCGTAAAAGAGTATCACCCCAGTGTTATGCTAATTGCTGAAGAATCATCATCAGAACTCCCTATTACAAAGCCTGTGGAAGACGGCGGACTTGGTTTTGACTACAAGTGGAATATGGGCTGGATGAATGACATTTTACGATTCTATGAGGAAGATCCGATTTATCGAAAAAATGATTTCAACCTGGTCACCTTCAGCTTTATGTATTGTTTTAAGGAAAACTATATCCTGCCTTTCTCACATGACGAGGTTGTCCACGGTAAAAAGAGCATGATGCATAAAATGTGGGGCGACCGTTATAAGCAATTTGCAGGTTTGCGCAACCTTTACACCTATCAGATCTTTCATCCTGGGAAAAAGTTGCTGTTTATGGGTTCTGAATTTGGTCAGTTTTTGGAATGGAAATCTCATGAGCAATTGGAATGGCATAATTTAGAAGACCCACTAAATGCTAAAATGCAATTTTTTACAAGCCAGCTAAATCAATTTTATAAGGATCACAAGGCCCTATGGCAAATTGATGATTCGTATGACGGAATTGATATCATTGATGCGGATAATAAAGACGAAACGGTATTAACCTTTGCTCGAAAATCAAAAAAAGGAGAACTCCTAGTCGGTGTCTTTAACATGACACCAGTTGAGCGATCTAACTTTACAATAGGCGTTCCCGTAGCTGGTATTTACGAAGAGGTGATCAATACAGAATTGGATCTCTATGGTGGTACGTGGACAAAGGGCAATGCTATGCAAAAAACAGTCAAACAGCCATGGAAAGACTATGACCAAACCTTGACTTTTGTTCTTCCAGCCCAAGGAGCTTGTATTTGGAGGGTAAAACGCAAACTGAAGTAATCACGGATAGCCAAACGCCAAAAGTAGAATCACGCGTTTATGCGTAATAGGATATTTAACGAGGGAATTTTATGAAAACAGAAATGCTAGCTCTAATCTTAGCCGGAGGACAAGGAACTCGGCTAGGAAAATTGACACAAAATATCGCCAAACCGGCTGTTCAATTCGGTGGTCGCTATCGGATCATTGACTTTGCGCTATCAAATTGTACCAATTCCGGTATTCAAAATGTAGGTATCATCACGCAATACCAACCACTTGGCCTCAACCAACATATTGGGAATGGTTCGTCTTGGGGATTTGATGGTATTAATGCTGGTGCGACCATCTTACAACCTTATTCTGCAACAGAAGGCAATCGTTGGTTCCAAGGGACGAGCCACGCTATTTATCAAAACATTGAGTATATCGACAGCATTAACCCTGAGTATGTCTTAATCCTATCTGGAGACCATATTTACAAAATGGATTACGATGATATGCTTCAGACTCACAAAGACAATATGGCTAGTCTAACAGTTGCTGTTATTGATGTTCCCCTTAAAGAAGCCAGTCGTTTCGGGATTATGAATACAGACTCAAACGATCGTATCGTAGAGTTTGAAGAAAAACCAGAAAATCCAAAATCAACTAAAGCCTCCATGGGGATTTACATTTTTAACTGGGCGGCACTTCGTGACATGTTGGTCAATGGTGAAAAAAATGGTGTGGACATGTCTGATTTCGGTCAAAACGTCATCCCAGCCTATCTCGAATCAGGAGAGCGTGTTTATACCTATAATTTTGATGGTTATTGGAAAGACGTTGGCACGATCGAGTCATTATGGGAAGCTAATATGGAGTACATCCCGGTGGATAATGCTCTCGATAGTCGTGACCGGTCTTGGAAAATTTATTCTAAAAATGAAATTGCACCACCAAACTTTATTTCAGAAAATGCAGAAGTCAAGGATTCTCTAGTTGTGGATGGTTGTTTTGTCGACGGCAAGGTTACTCACTCTATCTTATCAACCAGCGTACAGGTTAGAGAAGGGGCAGTGGTTGAAGATAGTTTCATTATGAGTGGTGTGACGATTGGTAAAAATGCGGTTGTCAAACGTGCCATTATCGGTGAAGGATCTAAGATTGGGGATGGCGTTGTCATTGATGGCACAGATGAAGTTCAAGTTGTTGGTTATAATGAAGTAGTGGGGGTACCAAATGAAGATTGATAAATACACAGCCATCTTAAATAATACTGTTGGCTACCATGATATGGAGAGCTTGACGGATAACCGTCCGCTAGCTAACCTCCCTTTTGATGGTAAATACCGTCTCATTGACTTTCAATTATCGAGTCTTGCTAACGCTGGTATTCGTAGTGTCTACGGTATTTTTCGCGGGCAAAATATCCGATCCGTTTTTGACCATATTCGTAGTGGTCGGGAATGGGGATTAAATACTTTATTGAGTCACTATTTCCTTGGTTTTTACAACGGAGATGATGATGCTACCATGAACGACAAAGATTATTACAATCAAATTTTGACCTATCTCAAGCGTTCTGGCTCAGATCAAACGATCTATATGACTTGCGATATTTTATGTAATATTAATTTAGAGCAAGTCATCCACCTTCACACGGCTAACAAACGCAACATCACTGTGGTTTACAAAAAGATGCCTAGGGCAGTGTTTTCACCAGCCAATGAAGTCCTAGATATTGATGAGAAAGATAATGTTGTTGGCAAGCGTGATATCGAGACAGCCGTCGAACCGATACCTATGTCAGCAGATATCTATGTCGTCAATACCCCTTGGTTGATTGAAAAATTAGAGGAAGAAGCTGAGCGAGAGCAACCTCGCAAAATGCGTTACTTATTGCGTGAATTGATTGTAACAGAAAATGCGCTAGCCTTTGAATACACGGGCTACCTCGCAAATATTTCTTCTGTAAAATCCTACTTTGATGCCAATATGGATATGCTAGAGCCTCATAAATTCTACTCCCTCTTGTATTCTAACCAAAAGGTTTATACAAAGGTTAAAAACGAAGAGGCTACCTACTATGATCAAGAGTCGGAAGTTAATAATTCACAGTTTGCTTCAGGATCGGTGATTTGCGGAAAAGTGGATCATTCCATTGTGTCGCGCTCATGTCATATTGCAAAAGGCAGTCGAGTTGACCATGCTATCATCTTCCCGAAAGTGACGATTGAAGAAGGGGCGATAGTCAGCTATGCCATTATTGATAAAAATGTGACGGTTCCAGCAGGCGTTACCTTACAAGGAACACCAGAAAAACCATTGGTAATTGGAAAAGGTCAAGTGATCACAGGAGATATTGTAGAATGAAACTCTTATTTGTCGCGGCAGAAGGAGCTCCCTTTGTCAAAACAGGCGGACTCGGGGATGTGATTGGGGCCTTACCCAAATCATTAGCGAAACAAGGCCACGAAGTTGCTGTCATTTTACCTTACTATGATAGTATTGATGCTAAATTTGGAGACCAACTAGAAGATTGTTTTCATTTCAGTGTAGCTGTTGGTTGGCGCCAACGTTACGCAGGTGTGAAATATATCGAACGAGATGGCGTACACTTTTTCTTTATTGATAATCGGGATTATTTCTTCCGTGGCTCTGTTTATGGCTATTGGGATGACGGTGAGCGCTTTGCCTTTTTTCAACTAGCAGCATTAGCGTTAATGGAAAAAATCGACTTTATTCCAGATGTCCTTCATGTCCATGATTACCATACAGGGATGATCCCTTACTTGTTGAAGGAAAAGTTTCACTGGATTAATGCTTATAAAGGGATTAAAACAGTCTTTACAATTCATAACATTGAATTTCAAGGGCAATTCGGTCCAGAAATGCTTGGTGATTTGTTCGGCGTCGGTGCTGAGCGATACGAAGATGGAACATTACGCTGGAACGATTGCTTAAACTGGATGAAGGCGGCTGTCTTGTATGCAGATCGTGTGACGACAGTTTCACCATCTTATGCCGAAGAGATCAAGACCCCAGCTTTTGGAAAAGGGTTAGATCATCTGATGCGTATGGAGTCAGGCAAACTTTCTGGAATTGTGAATGGTATCGATACTGATCTTTACAATCCAGAGACGGACGGCTTTATTCCCTACCATTTTTCAAAAGATGATTTGACAGGAAAGGCTAAAGATAAAGCTGCTCTTCAAGAGAAATTAGGCTTACCAGTCAGAGCAGATGTGCCTCTCTTTGGCATTGTCTCACGACTGACTGATCAAAAAGGATTTGACTTAGTGGTTAATGAACTACAGCATATCCTCCAAAAGGACCTGCAAATTGTGCTTTTAGGAACAGGCTATTCAGATTACGAGCAAGCATTTTCGTGGTTTGCTAGCCAGTATCCAGATAAGCTGTCAGCCAACATTACCTTTGATTTAGGCTTAGCCCAAGAAATCTATGCGGGATCAGATGCCTTTCTCATGCCATCAGCCTTTGAACCATGTGGGTTATCACAAATGATGGCCATGCGCTATGGGACCCTGCCTCTGGTCAGTCAAGTAGGAGGATTGAAAGACACCGTTGAGCCATATAATGAATACACAGGCCAGGGAACGGGATTTGGCTTTGCTGAATTTTCAGGTTACTGGTTGACAAAGACCATTGAAAAAGCACTATATCTTTATTACGAAAACCAGGACGCATGGCGCATCCTACAAGAGAATGCCATGTCTCGTGATTTTTCTTGGGATACAGCAAGTCTAGCTTATAATGACTTGTATTATCAATTAGTATAAGAACATATGCAATAAAAGTCAGTATTAGTCTGACTTTTTTCTTTAGCAATCTAGTCACTCTTGAGGTAATGTTCCTATAAATAGGAAGATATCTTGTCATTACGATCAAATATTGGTCAAAAATGGTTTAATATTCCTTTAAGAAAGCGCTAACGAAAACTGGTTTTCATTGACATCACTATAAAATAGGACTAAAATAGCAAGGTAAAAAATTTTAAAGGAGAATTCTATTATGAATTTACAAATTTTGGCACTCGGTATCGCAGTTTTGGGTGTAAGTATCGGTGAGGGTATCCTCGTTGCCAATATCGCAAAATCTGCAGCACGTCAACCTGAAATGTTTAGTAAATTGCAAACATTGATGTTTACAGGGGTAGCCTTTATTGAAGGTACTTTCTTCGTCCTTTTCGCATTCACTTTCTTTGTCGGAAAATAATCGATTAAGAGTAAAATGTAAAAAGGAGGGATAATAGTGGGAGAAACACAAAATCCAACAGCAAGCTTTTTGGGCCTTGATTTTGATTTAACGATTCTTGCCATGACTCTCTTGACGGTTTTAATTGTCTTTCTTTTTGTCTTTTGGGCTAGTCGTCACATGACGATGAAACCTAAAGGTAAACAAAATGTTCTTGAGTGGCTCTATGAGTTTGTTCAGAATTTGATTCGACCTAATGTGGGTGTTTATACAAAAAATTATACTTTTTTGGCTTTTACCCTCTTTCTCTTTGTTTTAGTTGCTAACAATATTGGTTTGGTAACTAAATTAGAGACAGAAGAATTAAATTTCTGGACCTCTCCAACCTCAAACTTTATGGTGGACTTCACCTTGTCACTCATTGTTGCAGCAATTGTTCATTTTGAAGGTGTCCGTAAAAATGGCCTAGGTGGCTATTTGAAGGGTTATCTTACTCCAACACCTGCCATGTTACCAATGAATATTTTAGAAGAACTTACTAATGTGGCTTCATTAGCCCTTCGTTTGTATGGTAACATTTTTGCTGGTGAGGTTGTCATGACTTTGCTCTTACAATTTGCAAACCTTAGTATCTTTGTAGCACCAATTGCCTTTGTCCTCAACTTAGCTTGGACTGGATTTTCAATCTTTATTTCATCAATTCAAGCCTACGTGTTTGTATTACTTTCAACGAAATACATTGGTAACAAGCTAGATACACAAGTCGAAGAATAAGAAAGGATAGGTAGACATGTCTACATTAATTAATAGTACAAGCCTCGGTAATTTTATTATCGTGACTGGGTCATTTATACTCTTGATTGTTCTGATTAAAGTGTTTGCTTGGGAACAATTGACCGGTATTTTTGATGAACGTGAGAAGAAAATTGCTGCTGATATCGATGGGGCAGAAAATGCTCGTCAAGAAGCAGAGACACTTGCTCAAAAACGTCAAGAGGAATTAAATGGTGCTCGTACTGAAGCCTCTAGTATTGTAGAGTCAGCTAAAGAGACTGGAAAACAACAAGAAGCTCAAATCGTAGCGGAGGCTCATGAAACAGCTAGTCGTTTAAGAGAGAAAACAGAAGCGGATATTGCCCAAAGTAAAGCAGAAGCCTTGGCTGATGTGAAAGAAGAAGTTGCGGAGTTAACGGTTCTTTTAGCGGAAAAAATCCTAGCGAAAGAACTTGATAAAACAGCACAGAGCAATCTCATTGATAACTACCTTGATCAATTGGGAGATGCATGATGAATAAAAAAGCATTAACTTTAATTGAGACTTACTCAAAAAGCTTAGTTGATGTTGCCTTTGAACACAATCTGGTAGATATCTTTAAAGAGGAGATTTCTAGTTTGCTAAAGATTTTTGCTGAGACACCACTTGGTGATACCTTAGCAAGCGAAGATCTAGGTCACTCTGAAAAGGCAGAGTTGGTTGACACATTGAAAATGGGAAGCCATCCTTTTCTTCAAAACTTTTTGGAAGTGATCAAGTATAACGAACGTGAAGCTCTGTTAGAAGATATTTTGCGTTGGTCAAGGGAAGTGTTATCGAATCGTTGCAATGAGTATCGGTTGGACATTGAAGTGGCAAGTCCCTTGTCTGATCAGCAAAAAGAACGTTTAAAAGCAACTGCGGAAACAAAATTTGCGATTGCGATTGGAGAGGTCAACGAAGTACTGAAGCCTGAAGTGATCGGTGGTTTTATTTTGAAAGCTAATAATAAGGTCATTGACACAAGTATCAAATCGCAACTGCAGCAGTTAAAAATGAATCTGAAATAGAAAGTGGTGTGACATTTGGCAATAAATGCACAAGAAATTAGCGCTTTAATTAAAAAGCAAATTGAAAACTTCCAGCCAAATTTTGACGTCACAGAAACTGGTACAGTTACCTATGTTGGTGATGGTATCGCGCGTGCTCGTGGTTTAGATAATGCCATGAGTGGTGAACTTCTCGAATTTTCAAATGGCGCATTTGGGATGGCTCAAAACTTAGAGTCGAACGACATTGGTATCATCGTTTTGGGTGATTTTAGTACCATTCGTGAAGGTGACATTGTCAAACGCACAGGAAAGATTATGGAAGTTCCTGTTGGTGAAGAATTAATTGGACGCGTTGTCAATCCTTTGGGGCTGCCTGTTGATGGGTTAGGGGAAATAAATACAACAAGAACTCGTCCGGTAGAAGCGGCCGCACCAGGTGTTATGGCGCGTAAATCCGTTTCTGAGCCTCTTCAAACAGGTATCAAAGCCATTGATGCGCTTGTTCCAATTGGTCGTGGACAACGTGAATTGATTATTGGTGACCGTCAAACAGGGAAAACTTCTGTAGCGATCGATGCCATTTTGAACCAAAAAGGTCAAGATATGATCTGTATCTATGTGGCGATCGGTCAGAAAGAGTCAACTGTTCGGACACAGGTAGAAACCCTTCGTCGTTATGGAGCGCTTGACTACACTATTGTTGTGACTGCCTCTGCTTCACAACCTTCTCCGTTATTGTACATTGCTCCTTATGCGGGTGTTGCAATGGCCGAAGAGTTCATGTATAACGGTAAGCACGTTCTTATTGTTTACGATGATCTCTCAAAACAAGCTGTAGCCTATCGTGAACTTTCCCTCCTACTTCGCCGTCCACCAGGACGTGAAGCCTACCCAGGAGATGTTTTCTATCTCCATTCACGTCTTCTAGAACGCTCAGCGAAGGTTTCAGATGCCCTCGGTGGTGGCTCCATCACAGCCCTTCCTTTCATTGAAACACAAGCAGGGGACATCTCAGCCTATATTGCGACAAACGTTATTTCTATTACTGACGGACAGATCTTCTTGCAGGAAAACCTCTTTAATTCAGGGATTCGTCCAGCTATTGATGCCGGTTCATCAGTATCACGTGTCGGTGGTTCTGCACAAATTAAAGCCATGAAAAAAGTTGCGGGTACACTTCGTTTGGACTTGGCTTCCTATCGTGAACTTGAAGCCTTTACGCAATTTGGATCTGACCTGGATGCAGCGACACAAGCTAAATTGAACCGTGGACGTCGTACAGTTGAGGTTTTGAAACAACCACTTCACAAACCACTTCCAGTTGAAAAACAAGTTCTCATTCTTTATGCGTTAACACATGGTTACTTAGATAATGTTCCTGTAGAAGATATCTTGACATTTGAAGAAGAGCTATACGCCTACTTTGATGCACATTATTCGGACATTTTTGAAACCATTCGTACGACAAAAGATTTGCCTGAAGAATCTGTGTTAAACGCAGGTATTCAAGCATTTAAAGATCAATCAGAATTTAACTAAGGGAGGAAGCGAGATGGCAGGATCTCTTAGCGAAATAAAAGGTAAGATTGCTTCTACTAAGAAGACAAGTCAAATTACTGGTGCGATGCAAATGGTATCTGCAGCGAAGCTAACGAAATCAGAGCAAGCGGCTAAAGACTTTCAAGTGTATGCCAGCAAGGTTCGTCAGATCACAACAGATTTGATGAAATCAGAGTTATTGACGGGTTCTTCTAATCCATTGTTGATCTCGCGCCCCATTAAACGGACAGGTTACATTGTCATTACTTCTGATAAAGGCTTGGTGGGGGGGTATAACTCCACTATCCTAAAGTCAATGATGGACATCATACACGAATACCACTCCAATGATCGTGATTTTGAGATCATTGCTATCGGTGGTATGGGGGCTGATTTTTTCAAAGCGCGTGGGTTTGATGTTGCTTTTGAATTGCGCGGTTTAGAAGATCAGCCAAGTTTTGAAGAAGTAGCGCAAATTATTGCTAAATCTGTTGAGATGTATAAGACGGAACTTTTTGATGAACTATACGTCTGTTACACACATCATGTTAATAGTCTAACGAGTCAAGTTCGCGTTCAACAAATGTTGCCAATTACAGAGTTGGATGCTGCAGAAGCGAGTGAGTATCATTCCTTTGAACTTGAACCTAATCGTGAAGCTATTTTAGAGCAACTGTTACCCCAGTATACAGAAAGTTTGATTTACGGGGCGATTGTTGATGCGAAAACAGCAGAGCATGCAGCAGGTATGAGTGCCATGCAGACAGCAACTGATAATGCGAAAAATGTTATCAATGATTTGACAATTCAGTATAATCGTGCCCGTCAGGCAGAGATTACACAAGAAATTACAGAAATTGTAGCTGGTGCTAGTGCTCTCGAATAACTAGAGAGCCTCACGGCTTTACAATGACTTCTGTGGAAAATAGAGACTGTTTTGCTGCAATTCAGTTATCAATAAAAATAAGGAGTGAGTAAATGAGCTCAGGCAAAATTGCTCAGGTAATTGGTCCAGTTGTTGACGTAGCCTTCAACACGAATGAACCTCTTCCTGAGATAAATAATGCACTTGTTGTTTATAAAGACAATGACCAAAAACAAAAAGTCGTTCTTGAAGTAGCTCTTGAACTCGGTGAAGGTTTAGTACGTACCATTGCAATGGAGTCGACGGATGGTTTGACCCGTGGATTGGAAGTATTAGACACAGGTCGTGCGATCTCTGTTCCCGTTGGAAAAGAAACGCTTGGACGTGTTTTCAATGTTTTGGGTGATACCATTGACTTGGAAGAACCTTTTGCAGAGTCAGTAGAGCGTCATCCAATTCATAAAAAGGCACCAACATTTGACGATCTTTCGACGTCAACAGAGATTTTAGAAACAGGGATTAAGGTTATTGACCTATTAGCCCCATACCTAAAAGGTGGTAAAGTTGGTCTATTCGGTGGTGCCGGTGTTGGTAAGACCGTTTTGATTCAAGAGTTAATTCACAACATTGCTCAAGAACACGGCGGTATTTCCGTCTTTACGGGTGTTGGTGAACGAACTCGTGAAGGAAATGATCTTTACTGGGAGATGAAAGAGTCTGGCGTTATTGAAAAAACAGCCATGGTCTTTGGGCAAATGAATGAACCACCTGGAGCACGTATGCGAGTTGCTCTTACTGGTTTGACCATTGCAGAATACTTCCGTGATGTCGAAGGGCAAGATGTGCTTCTTTTCATTGACAACATCTTCCGTTTCACTCAAGCAGGATCAGAAGTTTCAGCCCTTCTTGGACGGATGCCATCTGCGGTTGGTTACCAACCAACTTTGGCCACTGAGATGGGACAACTACAAGAGCGTATCACATCAACTAAAAAAGGTTCTGTTACCTCAATTCAAGCTATTTATGTGCCAGCGGACGACTACACTGACCCAGCGCCAGCAACAGCCTTCGCTCACTTGGATTCCACAACTAACTTGGAACGTAAATTAACCCAAATGGGGATTTACCCAGCCGTTGACCCATTGGCCTCAAGTTCACGTGCCCTTTCTCCTGAGATTGTTGGAGAAGAGCATTACGCTGTTGCCACTGAAGTGCAACGCGTTCTCCAACGTTATCGTGAATTGCAAGATATCATTGCTATCTTGGGGATGGATGAGTTGTCAGAAGATGAGAAAACATTGGTTGGGCGTGCCCGTCGTATCCAATTCTTCCTTTCACAAAACTTTAATGTTGCCGAACAGTTTACTGGTTTACCAGGTTCATATGTTCCTGTTGCTGAAACAGTTCGTGGCTTTAAAGAAATCCTTGAAGGGAAATATGACCATCTCCCTGAAGATGCCTTCCGTTCCGTAGGTCCAATTGAAGATGTTGTCGAAAAAGCTAAAAAGATGGGTTACTAGTGAGGTGATCACATGGCAGAAATGACAGTTCAAGTTGTCACACCAGATGGGATCAAATACGATCATCGGGCTAGTATGATTGTTGTTGGCACACCAGATGGCGAGATGGGGATTTTACCAAATCACGTTGATCTGATTGCACCACTTAGCGTTCATGAAATGAAAGTTGAGCGTGCTGATCAGGAACATACGGTTAATTGGGTTGCTGTTAATGGTGGGGTTATTGAGGTTAAAGATAATCAAATCACTATTATTGCTAACTCAGCGGAGCGTAAGCGAGACATTGATCTTGATCGTGCCGAACGTGCCAAGGCGCGTGCTGAACGTGATCTTGAAGAAGCACATGCGCAACACAGTGCTGACCAAGTACGTCGTGCTCAGGTGGCTCTACAACGTGCGATCAACCGTATTAATGTCGGTAACAAATAAGGAAAGATGTGGTAAATCAATTGCTTATGGATACAATCGATCATAGTAGCCATGACTCTTGTACTAGTAGCTTTCCTGATTATAGTTTCGCATTTTATAACATGATCAAGAAGAGGTTGGGCGTAAAGTCCAGCCTTTTGTTATGCCATTAATGGAAATCAAAACAAGCTAGTGATTGCATGGTGACAGCTATTCAGTGTTCCTTAGTCAATTAGAAATTGGAGAGTGGGAGAGAGGTCGAGCACTGTGTCAAAGTGATATCACTATCCTAATTGCGCGATAGTTGAGCAAGAGGATCCGTCATAAACAGCTTCTAGCGTTCTATGTATAATCACCACCATGTCCGGTAAATGTGGGTAGGCTATAAGGGTTTATCATGGTCTATATCTTTTGAAATAGGTGACTGATCGGCTTGGTGTTTCTTTTTTGGGCTATTGGCAAAAAACTGGTATAATATGGCTATGCAAACTATTTTTGATTCGTTAGCCTTGCTGAGTCATATGACTTTTATAGGTATTTTTTTTCAATTGTTAACGCATTTAGTGGATTGGAAAAAATGTTTAAAAGTGCGTCCGGATAATACTGGACAGATACGCTTGCTGGTTTTACTGATTAGCGTCGTATGTGGTTATCTTGCCAGTAAATTTTTATTGGAAATTATTGCCTTAAGTCAAGCATTTGCAAGTCTAATCTAAAATCATAAAGTGATAACGCTTAATTTGGAGAAATCATGGATAAAATAATTATTGAAGGCGGTAAGACACGTCTTAGTGGTACTGTTACGATTGAAGGGGCTAAAAATGCTGTTTTGCCACTTTTAGCAGCGACAATACTACCAACTGAAGGGACAACAACGTTAACGAATGTTCCGATGTTATCAGATGTTTTTACAATGAACAATGTCGTTAGAGGCTTAGATGTTGCTGTCGATTTTCAAGAGTCCACTAATACGATTGTGGTGGATGCTCAGGGAGAGATTCTTGATGAGGCGCCATATGAGTATGTTAGTCAAATGCGTGCTTCTATCGTTGTTCTGGGTCCTATTCTGGCACGTAATGGGCATGCCAAAGTCTCTATGCCGGGCGGTTGTACTATTGGAAGTCGCCCGATTGACTTGCACTTGAAAGGCTTGGAAGCTATGGGGGCTAAGATTACGCAATTGGGTGGTGATATTACCGCAAGTGGGCGGCTACACGGAGCTCGCATTTATATGGATTTTCCGTCTGTAGGCGCTACGCAAAATCTCATGATGGCAGCAACACTGGCAGATGGTGTGACCGTACTTGAAAATGCTGCTCGAGAACCTGAAATTGTTGATCTAGCCATTTTATTGACTAAAATGGGAGCTAAGATAAAAGGAGCTGGTACTGAAGTTTTAACGATTACAGGTGTTGATAAACTTCATGGTGCTGAACATCAAGTTGTTCAAGACCGTATTGAAGCTGGTACTTTTATGGTTGCTGCAGCTATGACTTCTGGTGATGTGCTTATCAAAGATGCTATTTGGGAACATAATCGCCCGCTACTAGCTAAGTTGATTGAGATGGGTGTTGAAGCACGAGAAGAAGCAGAAGGTATTCGGATTAAGTCAGACCTTTCAACTTTGAAACCTGTGACAGTAAAGACCCTCCCACATCCAGGATTTCCAACGGATATGCAAGCACAATTTACAGCTTTGATGGCTGCGGTTAATGGCGAGTCAACAATGATTGAAACGGTATTTGAAAATCGTTTCCAACATTTGGAAGAGATGCGACGTATGGGCTTGCATTCTGAAATTCTTCGTGATACTGCTCTGATTCATGGTGGAAATCCTCTGCAAGGTGCGCCAGTGGTGTCAACCGATCTACGTGCTAGTGCGGCCTTGATTCTAACAGGATTGATCTCAGAAGGAAAAACTGTCGTTGGAAAATTAACGCATTTAGACCGTGGTTACTATCGCTTCCACGAAAAGTTAGCTCAATTAGGTGCTAACATTCAACGAATTTCAGAGGATTAATATGAAACAACGGATTTTATACGTTTTAGGACAGTATATGTTCATTATCATTATTGCAGCTCTTAGTTTACTCTTTTTAGCGATTGGCTTAATTATTGGCTACGGTGTCATAGGAGATGGTAAAGATGCCTTCTCCATCTTATCGCTGGATAAATGGCAAGGGTTGCTTTCCAAATTTAATGTTAAGTAGGCTAGTCCTACTTTTTTGACGAGATGGGGTTTTATGCCTAAAAAATATTATTCAAAAAGAAAAACGACATCATTAGTATCGGCACTTGCTGTTATCATCCCTATCGCTGTAGGCTTAATTGCAGGTAGTGATCATCTTTCTGATTCCAATCCCCTGAGACAGATTGCTAGCGTTATTACTAATAATAAGGCTGATCAAATCGTTTCCAATGGATCAACTAGCCATGAAGACACACCTAGCCAAAGGTTGGCAGAGTCGGTTTTAACCGATCAGGTCAGGAAGCAATTGGGCAATGATATCCAATGGAATGGATCGGGTGCTTTTATTATTAATGGTAATAAGACGGGACTAGATGCCCAAGTGTCAAGTATGCCATATGTGGATAACCAAACTAAGCGGGTACAGGGAGCAGTAGTGCCGACGGTAGCTAACGCGCTTTTGTCTAAGCAGAGTCGTCAGTATCGTGATCGTGATTCAACTGGTAATGGTTCAACTGCTTGGAAGCCAGCAGGGTGGCATCAAATTCACGATTTACCAGGAGAATACGACCATGCCATTGACCGTGGTCATCTGATTGGTTATGCCCTTGCAGGTAGTATTAAAGGATTTGATCCTTCAGCCAGTAATCCCCAAAATATCGCTGTGCAAACAGCTTGGTCAAATCAAGCCAATGACAGCTATTCTACGGGTCAAAACTATTATGAAACACAAATTCGCCGGGCCTTGGATAATAACAAACGCGTGCGTTATCGTGTAACCCTCATTTACGATGGAGATAATATCATCGCCTCAGGCTCGCACTTGGAAGCAAAATCGAGTGATGGTAGTCTAGAATTTAACGTTTTTGTGCCGAACGTACAAAGTGGGTTGACCATTAATTATGCTAACGGGCAAATCCAAGTGAATGATTAGTGGTGATGTGAAACTATAACTTGTTTATGTTACAGTTTTTTGTTAAAATAGTAGTAATTGAATATATGTCTATGAGACTAGTAGCCTTAGGAAACTTTACAGGGAATGGAGAGCTTGACTGGAACTCTTCTAAAGTGAAATAAGAGGAATTCACTCATATTAAGGACAATGGAATGAAGGTCTGTTTAGTCGCAGATGAAATCGGATGGTACCGCGTGTCAACGCTCCGTGATTGGAGATGTGACACGTTTTTTTGTATCATGAGATTCCTTAAGGATTCAAGCAAAACTATTGATTATTGATGAAAGGAAGGTTTGGTTACGGTCACTAGCTGACTGCAATTAAACAAGAGCCGTAGGGTGTTTAGTGGTCGGTTTTACGAAAGTATTTAACCATCAGCCTAATAAGCCTGCTTGTGGATATGATGGCTTTAGTATAACCCTATCCCACTAGCATTTTCATGGTTCATAATATCTCATTTTTATGGATTTACAAGCAAAATTAGAAGAGTTGAAAACCTCAACGCAAACAAAATTAAAAGAGTTAAATGGCGATCACGCTAAGGAATTACAAGATCTGCGTGTCCAAGTTTTGGGTAAGAAAGGTTCTTTAACAGAGTTACTCAAGGGGCTGAAGGATTTATCGAATGACTTGAAACCTGTCGTCGGAAAACAAGTCAACGAAGTTCGTGATGTCTTGACAAAAGCCTTTGAAGAACAAGCTGAAATTGTTCAAGCAGCAAAGATCAAAGCTCAACTTGAGTCAGAGAGTTTGGATGTGACCTTGCCAGGCCGTCAAATGAAGCTGGGCAAACGCCATGTTTTAACACAAACTAGCGAAGAAATTGAAGACATTTTCATCGGTATGGGCTATCAAGTGGTAGATGGTTTTGAAGTTGAAAAAGACTATTATAACTTTGAACGTATGAACCTGCCTAAAGACCATCCAGCACGTGATATGCAAGATACTTTCTATATCACAGAAGAGATTTTACTGCGTACCCACACCAGTCCTGTTCAAGCACGTACGATGGATGCACATGATTTTAGTCAAGGTCCGCTTAAAATGATTTCACCAGGGCGTGTGTTCCGTCGTGACACGGACGATGCCACTCACTCACACCAATTCCATCAAATTGAAGGACTTGTTGTCGGAGAAAATATTTCTATGGCTGATCTTAAAGGAACACTTGAATTAATCAGTCAAAAAATGTTTGGTGCTGACCGTAAGATTCGCCTGCGTCCGTCCTATTTCCCATTTACAGAGCCGTCGGTTGAAGTAGATGTTTCTTGCTTTAAATGTGGTGGCAAGGGCTGTAACGTGTGTAAGAAAACCGGCTGGATTGAAATTCTTGGTGCTGGTATGGTTCACCCTAGTGTCCTTGAAATGTCTGGAGTTGATTCAGAGAAATACTCTGGCTTTGCCTTTGGTTTAGGGCAAGAGCGTATAGCTATGCTTCGTTATGGTATCAATGATATCCGTGGTTTCTATCAAGGCGATGCGCGTTTCTCAGAACAATTTTAAGTCTGCCTATGACCAAAATTGTGATTAAAGAGATTGGGCCTGAGCAAGCAGCAGAACTGCGTGAACTGGCTATGACAACTTATACGGAAACCTTTGGGCATGATACGACAAAGGACCAGTTAGAAGCATTTTTCAATAGCGACTACCATATTGATGTGCTGACTGCTGAATTATCCTCAGCAGAATCCGCTCACCGCTTTGTTTATGTGGATAATACTTTAGCTGGCTACCTCAAAGTTAATTGGGGTTCGGCACAGACGGAACACGAGTTGGAAAATGCTTTTGAAATTCAACGGATTTACATTCTCAAAGCTTTTCAAGGCTATGGCTTAGGAAAACGTTTGTTTGAGTTAGCTCTTGACATGGCTAAGAATAGTGGCTTTGACTGGGTTTGGCTTGGTGTTTGGGAGCGTAATTTTAAAGCTCAAAATTTCTATGCTAAGTACGGTTTTGAAAAATTTGCAGAACATGACTTTGTGGTTTCGAAAGACAAGATTGATACTGACTGGTTGCTCAAAAAACGTTTAAACTAGTGCTCATCAAATAGTACAAAAACAATAAAAAAGATTTTGAAAGGAAATACCCTGGCTCTAATATTGTAGATAAAGGATAGGATTTGCTGGGCTTAATAAGTCTCATATCTTACTTCTTATCTTACTGTTACAGAGTTTGGTATCTTAAATGTATGCTTGTATCTTATAAATGGCTAAAAGAATTGGTGGACATTGATGTCCCATCATCTGAATTAGCTGAAAAAATGTCAACAACAGGTATTGAGGTAGAAGGTGTGGAAACGCCTGCTGAAGGATTGTCAAAATTGGTGGTTGGACATGTCATTTCATGCGAAGATGTTCCAGAAACACATTTGCACCTTTGTCAAGTCGATACTGGTGATGAAGAGCTTCGTCAGATTGTCTGCGGCGCCCCAAATGTTAAAGTAGGTATTAAAGTTATTGTGGCTCTTCCTGGTGCTCGCATCGCTGATAATTATAAAATCAAAAAAGGAAAAATCCGTGGTATGGAGTCTCTTGGCATGATTTGCTCTCTCCAAGAGTTGGGATTGCCTGAATCTATCATTCCAAAAGCTTTTTCGGATGGTATTCAAATTCTTCCAGAAGATGCTGTGCCAGGCGATAGCATTTTCCCCTACCTTGATTTGGATGATGAGATCATCGAACTTTCAATCACCCCAAATCGTGCGGATGCCCTCTCAATGCGTGGTGTCGCTCACGAAGTGGCAGCTATTTATGGCAAATCAGTTCATTTTCCAGAAAAGGCAGTGACAGAAGATGCTAAAAAAGCATCTCAAGTGATTGATGTAGCGATTGCTTCAGATAAAGTGCTGACTTATGCTAGCCGTGTCGTGGAAAATGTGACAGTGGCACCAAGTCCACAGTGGTTGCAAAACCTGCTCATGAACGCAGGTATTCGTCCTATTAACAATGTGGTCGATGTGACCAATTATATCTTGCTATACTTTGGTCAGCCCATGCATGCCTTTGATTTAGACAAGTTTGAGGGCAACCAAATTATGGCACGTGATGCGCGTGATGGAGAAACCTTAGTGACGCTTGATGGCGAAGAACGTCAATTGACCGTTGATGATGTGGTTATTACTGTCGCTGATAAACCTGTTGCTCTTGCAGGTGTCATGGGTGGAAAAGATACTGAGATTGATAATGCCTCTAAGACTGTCGTTCTTGAAGCTGCTGTATTTGATGGTAAGTCTATCCGTAAAACGTCTAGTCGTTTAAATCTACGTTCCGAGAGTTCCTCACGTTTTGAAAAGGGAATCAACTTTGACACGGTGACGGAAGCCCTTGATTTTGCGGCAGCTATGTTGGAAGAATTAGCTGGGGGCACTGTCTTAGCAGGTCGTGTTCAAGCAGGTAGTCTCCCTACGGAACCTGTTGAGGTATCAACTAGCTTAGACTATGTCAATGTGCGTTTGGGAACGGCCTTGACCTATAGCGATATTGAAGATGTCTTTGCTAAACTTGGCTTTGGTTTATCAGGTTCTGCTGAAAGCTTCACGGTTGCTGTTCCTCGTCGACGTTGGGATATTAGTATTCAGGCTGACTTGGTGGAAGAAATTGCACGTATTTATGGTTATGATAACTTACCAACTACTCTTCCAGAAGCTGCGGGTACAGCAGGGGAGTTGACATCTACACAAAAACTTTGTCGTAAAGTAAGAACCATTGCTGAGGGTTCTGGTTTAACAGAAGTGATCTCTTATGCCTTGACCACACCTGAAAAGGCAGTGGCCTTCAATAGCACTCCTAGTCAGTTGACTGAACTGATGTGGCCAATGACTCAAGAGCGCTCAGTTTTGCGTCAGAATATGACGGCGGGTCTCTTGGATATTGTGGCTTATAATGTCGCTAGGAAGAACAAAAATATAGCGCTTTATGAGATTGGAAAAGTCTTTGAACAGACAGGTAATCCCAAAGAAGACCTTCCAAATGAGATCAATACCTTTGCTATGGCCTTAACTGGCTTGGTAACTGAAAAGGATTTCCAGACAGCAGCAACGCCAGTTGATTTCTTCTATGCTAAAGGTATTATTGATATGATAGTTGATCAACTTGGGTTGGATGTAACGTTTGTTGCTGAAAAAGAGATGACTAATATGCATCCAGGACGTACAGCGGCTATTATTTTAAACGATGTGCCAGTTGGTTTTGTTGGACAAGTTCACCCACAAACAGCTAAGGACTATGATATTCCAGAAACTTACGTAGCCGAGCTTAACTTATCAGCTATCGAAGCAGCTTTGACAAGTGATTTAGTCTTTGCAGAAATCACAAAATATCCAGCTGTTTCTCGTGACATTGCTCTTCTCCTTAACCAAGAAATCAGTCATCAGGCTATACTTGATGCCATTGAAGCTGCTGGTGTGAAACGTTTGACAGCTGTGAAACTTTTTGATGTCTACGCAGGAGACAACATTGAAGTAGGTAAGAAATCCATGGCTTATAGTCTGACTTTCCAAAATCCTAATGACAACTTAACGGATGAAGAAGTGGCTAAGTACATGGAAAAAATTACGAAATCACTCGCTGACAAACTGGAAGCAGAGATTCGATAACTTTTTTAGCTCAGGTCTTTGACTTGGGCTTTTAGATATTAGAAAAGAGGTTAGCGTGTATCAAACAAAGGTAAAAGGCGATAAATTGTATCATACCATTTCTGAAGGTTATGGCCAATCGGTAGAGTTGTTTGGCTTTACCAAAGACGGTGAAACACCCATGAGCTTGGTTAATATTGCTTTAGCGTCCTGTGTGACTATGTGTGTGCAAGGTTATTTTGCTAGATTTCATCAAGAAACAGTTGTATCCAGTTTGGTTGATTCAACTTATGATAAGGGAAATTTTAATCTAAAGATTGGTATTGCGCACGAGCTGGATGAGGAAATGAAGGTTGCGATTTTGACCTATATCGACCAGCAATGCCGTGTTAAAAAAATCCTTAGAGAAGACTTGGTTTATGATATTTCCCTGGAGGAAGCTTATGACATCTGATGTTGATGTTAAAGGACAGCTGCTAAAAGCTCAAAAAGAGTGGGCTTACCAAAAATATTGGGTTATGGCACATTCGCAACAGCATTATAACGCTTTGCGTCAACTTTTTAAGGGAAATGAGTGGTCATCAGACAAAGCAGAGACTTTTCAACATTTACTGGCTGAAGCAGAGCAAATCGAGCCAACCTTGCAGACTCTTCGAACCGCTTATCAGCATGTTTGGGGGTATTTTAAGAAAATTGCTTCCTCTGAAGAACGCGAATGTTATAAGCATTTTGATGCCACATTAGATAACTCTCATCGAGAGATGTTAGTATTTCTGCAGTCACTGACAGCCAAATACCATATTCCCTACCTTATGCAGTCTCGTTTACTATGCGAGGGACTTTGATATAAAAGGAAACCCAGGACGCTTCATGTAGTCCTGGGTTTTGCTTATTATAATTTTAATCTTTTGTCTCTTCAGAGCTTGAACTTGATGAAGATGATGACGCATCTGTTGATGTCTCCTCTTCAGGATTGAGTTGCATATAACTTGGTGCATTGAAGAGTTTTTGTGTCGACTGTTTGCCATGCTTGCTGTAGATACTTGTCGAAGCATCGCCTTTTTTATTCTCGATTGCTTTCAGAGCCTTCAGGGAGTCAATGTAAGAAATCTTACTGCTATCAACAGGTTTGAGACCATTGTCAGTATCAAATCTCAGCAGATCTCCGGTTTGGACAGCATCGCTCATCTTGAGCTGCTGGCTAACGGCTTCACGAATAGCTTTATTTTCTTCTTGAGTAGCTTCGTCAGGGTTTGTGATCAATTCTCCTGTAGTGGTGTTGTACAGCTTACCATCATAATTAGTGTATTTAGGCGTGACATAGGTACCTGAGCTTCTAAAAGCTACTATTTGTCGATTATCTGGTGACAAGAGATCTTGTCCTAATTCAACGTATTGGCTATTATCAATCCCTAAAAGAGAGAGTAGCGTTGGTAGGTGATCTACTTGGCCACCGAAGGTATTGCTGATGAAGCCCTTGTCCATGCCTGGGATGTGAATCATGTAAGGTACACGTTGTAACATGGCATTATCATACTCTGACCAGGTTTCAGGATTTTTACCTAGAAGTGGAGCAAGGCTAGTATTGCGCGAATTGGAGATACCATAGTGATCCCCGTATAAGACAATAATAGAATTATCGTAGACACCACTAGCTTTGAGATAATCAAAGAGAGCTTTTAATGAAGTATCCAGGTAGTTGGCTGTCGCGAAGTAACCATTGATGGTTTCATCATCTGTCTGGGCTAGTGGAAAGCCTTGCTCATCATCTTCTCCAGCCAGACTAGTGTAAGGGTAATGGTGGCTGACAGTTAAGAACTTGGTGTAGATGGGTTGCTGCATGTGTTCCAAATACTTAATAGAATCTGCTAGCATATGCTTATCATTCAAGCCGTACTGGAAGGAGTTAGACTTATTTAACTCTTGGAAGTAGGACTCATCAAAGAAATAGTCATAGCCCCATTGTTTGTAGGCATTATTACGATTCCAGAAAGTACCGACATTACCGTGGAAAACAGCGCTGGTGTAGTCACCATTTTGCTGCAAAATGTTTGGTGCGGCAAACTGGGTGTTGTCCCCACCATAGTTAACCATGAAAGAACCGCTGTTAAGCCCAAAGAGTGAATTTTCCATGAGCGTTTCAGCATCAGATGTCTTCCCAGCCTTAACCTGGTGGAAGAAGTTAGAGAAGGCAAAGGTTTCTTTAGAATGGTATAAAGAGTTGATAAAAGGCGTGACTTCGTAGTCCTTGCCATCGACGTTTAGCTTATAGTCGATTAAGAATTGTTGGAAGCTTTCCAAATGGATCATGATCACATTGCGGCCTTTAGCAATGCCATAATACTCTGGGTTTGGCGCAGCACGATGCTCTTTGACATAGTCTTTCACCTCTGTCAACTCTTCAGCAGTTGCCCCGCTTCGCTCTTTTTCTGCTTGATAGGCTTGGTTACCGCTATAGACAGAGAAAGATGGGAGACCGAGTGCGCGAACAAGATAGAAGTTCGAAAAGCCGCGCGTTAATAGTTCTGGACGATCGATTTCAGCCAAGAAAAGGTTAGCTGAGAAAAGAAGTCCTGAGAGTGCTGTAACAGCAAAACTAGCACGTTTATTAAAGGGACGATCATCTGTAGTAATTTTCTTTTTGAAAAAGAGATAGCCCAGCAAGAAGAAGTCCAAGACATAAAAGAGGTCTGTCGGTCTGATCAAATTAAGGGCAGAGTCACCAAGACCTGCAGCCGCCTTGCTACTGCCAAGCATGGTACTGACCGTGATGAAATCCGAAAATTCACGGAAATAAAAAGCATTAGCAATAATTAAGAGGGTCAGTAAACTATAAATGATCCAGGAGATGGTGTAAAAGACTTTTGTATTTTTAAGATAAAGGGCCAATCCAATCAAGAGTAAGCCAACTGGAATGGGATTAATAATGGTCAAAAAAATTTGATATAGATTTTCAGTGTTTAACACAAAGTCGATATTGTAAGCCCAAAGGTTTTTCAACCAATAAAAAAACAATAAAGTAAGGATAAATCCCAAACGGGTACTCATTACTTTAAGGATGGTATGATGTTTATTTTTCACAACAATTTCGTTCCTTGGTTTATTTTCCTAAATAAAGAATCTCAGATAGTATTATATCATAAATTAAAAGAGGACCCAAAAGAAAGTGATAAAAGAAAGTGATGTTCTCTAACTATTAATCATAGGATAATTTTGTTATAATGGATGGTATGGAAAGACTTCGTGTAAAGAGGCCAGTTGAAAAAAAGATTGCAAAGGGCGTCAAATTGCTGGAAAAAGGTGATTTGCCAGAGGTAGGCATAAGTGATGAACTTGTTTACCTTTATAGTTCTTCGGACCGCTTTTTGGTAAGGGCCTATTTGTCAGAGCAGCATAAGGGGATTGGTTGGGTCATTGATCGAGAGCAATCGGCTTTAAACCAGACCTACTTTGAAGAGCTGTTTAAAAAAGCTAGGAAAAACCGTGGGGCCTTTGAGGCATCTGTGACCACGACAGCCTATCGCCTCTTTAATCAAGAAGGGGATGGTTTTGGTGGCATTAGCATTGACCGCTATGGTGACTTTGTTGTATTTTCATGGTATAATGCTTTTGTTTATGCTATCAAAGATATGCTTGTAGCCGCTTTTCGTCAGGTTTACCCGGAGATAAGGGGTGCTTATGAAAAGTACCGTTTCCAGGGTCCGGCGGAGCAGTCTGCACACTTATATGGTGAGGAATCTCCAGAAGCTTACATCGTCTTAGAAAATGGGGTGCAGTATCACATTTTTCTAAATGATGGTTTGATGACTGGTATCTTTTTGGATCAACATGAGGTTCGCGGACGGCTTGTTGATGGTTTGGCTAGTGGAAAAAGTATTTTGAATTTATTTTCCTACACAGCTGCTTTTTCCGTAGCAGCAGCTATGGGAGGAGCTAGTCAGACGACATCTGTGGATCTGGCTAAGCGATCTGTAGAGTTATCCCAAGCCCACTTTGAGGCTAACGGTTTGGATTTGGCTAACCATAAGTTGATGGTGATGGATGTTTTTGATTATTACCGTTATGCTAAACGGCATGAGTTGACTTATGATGTGATCGTCATTGATCCTCCAAGTTTTGCCAGACATAAAAAGAAGACATTTTCGGTCCTAAAAGATTACCACCGGCTAGTTGAAGAAGCTTTAGATATTTTAAATCCAAATGGGATTCTGATCTTATCAACGAATGCGTCAACGATGACAGTAGACCAATTTCAAAAAGAAATTGACAAAGGATTTGCTGGCAAGTCTTATGACATCTTGTCTTTAGACCAACTACCAGATGATTTTAAACAAAATAAAAATGATGAAAGAAGTAACTACTTGAAAGTATTTACCCTTAAGGTTAGATAATGAAAATAGTTGTACCGATAATCCCCAAAAGCCTCGATGAGGTAAATGAATTAGATAGCTCAAAGTATGAAGGTGCCGATATCATTGAATGGCGAGCTGATTATTTATCAAAAGATGATGTGTTAAAGGTTGCTCCGGCTATTTTTGAAAAGTTTTCCGGTCATGAGATCTTGTTTACCATACGTACAGTAAATGAGGGTGGTTATGCCGAACTGGATGCTAAAGATTATATCGCTCTGTTGAAGGATGTAGATGCCCTTTATCACCCAGATTATATTGACTTTGAGTATTTTACCTATAAGCCTCATTTTGATCAGGTTCTAAATTTCCCCAATCTAGCTCTTAGCTACCATAATTTTCAAGAAACCCCAGAAAATCTCATGGAGATTTTTTCAGAGTTAACCACTTTAGCACCGCGTATTGTTCGGATCTCAGTAATGCCTCACAATGAGCAAGAGGTACTAGATTTGATGAACTACACGAGAGGCTTTAAAACCTTAAATCCTGAGCAAATTTATGCCACAGTTTCAATGGGGAAACTCGGAAAACTCTCACGTATTTCAGGCGATGTTACAGGATCTTCGTGGAGTTTTGCTAGTTTTGATGCAGAATCAGCTAGTGCTACAGGGCAGATCAGTCTTAACAATCTTAAAAAAGTCATGAGTGTCTTAGAAGAAGACTAGGCTCAGCTAAATGCTGATCCTAATATAGAGCATTTTGAGATAAGGGATTCTGTGAAAAGAGAGTAATCCATTTCTTTAGGGGTTGCTAACATAAGTGATGAATAACAAGAAGGTCTGAGAAGGCCTTTTTAGTTTGCAGCTGTCAGATGATCTTAGCCTATAAGTCATAGCAAAGGGAAGAGGCTGGATTGCTGGTTTTCACGATGCAGGCTTCTTGGTAATCTTGTGAAAGAAACCAGTAGGAGTTATCATTAATTGCCGATAGAAAAGAAAAAATATGATAAAATAGACCTATTGTTGGTCATTGTTTATCATTAACGATGACATTGGTGCCATTCATTGTGTAATGGTCGGTTAATAAGCGCTATTTAAGGAGGAATTACCCATGACGACTAATATTTATGATTTAGCAAATGAACTGGAGCGTGCAATTCGTCACCTTCCAGAGTATCAAACAGTTGCAGATGCCAAAGCGAAAATCGATGCAGATGCTGCTTCGAAAGCCTTGTTTGATGACTTTATTGCTTTTCAAGAGGATCTTTACCAGAAAATGCAATCTGGTCAAATGCCAACCGAAGAGGATCAAAAAGCTATCCAAGCGATGACAGAGAAGATGGAAGCTAATACTACTGTTAGAGATTATTTAAATGCGCAACAAGCACTTTCTGTTTATATTTCTGATATTGAACGTATCGTCTTTAAACCTCTACAGGAATTAACTGGAAAATAAAAGGTTTTCCAAGAGATAGCTAGAAAGGAGAGGAAAGCGATGGTTCGAAAAATTGGCATTATTGGCATGGGAAATGTGGGTGCGGCCCTAGCGCACGGTTTAATTGCGCAAGGAATTGGTGATCATTATGTTCTCATCGATCCACGAGAAGACAAGGTGGTCGCAGATCGGCTGGATTTTCAAGATGCGATGGTCAACCATTCCCATTTTGCCCAATTGACAGTTAATGACTACTCGGCCTTGTCAGATGCGGATATTGTAGTTTCGGCCTTGGGAAATATCCAGTTGCAGCACAATGCTAGTGAGGACCGTTTTGCGGAATTTTCCTTCATGCAAAAAGAAGTGCCTCAAGTTGCGGCTTCCTTAAAACAATCAGGTTTTAAAGGAATACTTTTAGTCATTTCGAATCCAGTTGATGCTGTTTCAGCGCTTTATCAAGCCCTAACCGGATTTCCTAAAAATCGTGTGATTGGAACAGGGACGCTGTTGGATACGGCTCGTATGAAGCGTGTGGTTGGTGAACGTCTGGGTATCAATCCTAAAAGTGTTTCTGGTTACAATTTAGGGGAGCATGGTAACTCTCAATTTACAGCATGGAGTCAAGTTAGGGTAAAAGGACAGGCGATCACAGATGTCCTTTCTAAAGAGGAGTTGTGTGACTTGGCCTATGCCTCAATGAAAGGCGGTCATACTGTTTTTTATGGCAAGGGTTACACGTCCTATGGCATTGCTGCAACAGCTATCAGAATCATTCAAGTTATTCTTTCAGATGCCCAGGAAGAATTGGTGGTGTCTAGTTATCACGATGCTCTAGGTACCTATGTTGGTTATCCGGCTATTATCGGACGTGAAGGAAGGATAGGATCTATTGATTTGCGTTTATCGTCAGAGGAAGACCAACAGTTGCAGACTTCTGCTAAGCTCATTAGAGATCGTGTATTTGAGGCTTTGGAGAAGTTATAAACGCTGAAAACCATCGAAACAATCTGTCTGTTAAGATAGATTGTTTTTTGTCGATCTGTTTTTCAGGTTCTTCTGGTCAATTCTTGACAAGCCTATGGATAAATTATAAGATTTTAAGGAAATCACTTTTTGTCTAATGAGTGGTTGTCTCTATAAATGAGCTTAGTAGATGAGAGAGTAGACGCTACCTTTTGTAAAATATACTTGTTTTAGCGTATTTTCTCAAAGGTATATAGAATAGTATGAGTATATGTTATGGCAAAAAACAACGCACAAAACTTATCGCATCACGAACAGTTGAGGTATGATTACCTTTTAAAGAATGTGCACTATTTGAGTGAGCGTGAAAAAGCTGAATTTCAGTATCTTCATGCGAAAAAAACAGCAGAATCTTCCATACCAAATGTGCGGCAGACGACAACTCCCTATTATGATGATTACGACTATGGTCATGTTGAGACCGATGCTTCTTCTGAACAGATAGGATATCCTCATCACGATGATGCCACTTTCGCAGAAGAGGAGTGGGGGAGCTCTTATGAGCCTTCTCAGCCACAATTCACAGATCAAGGGTTACCCATTTTTCCTGGCGAGATACGGCAAGAGGCACCAGAGCGTACTAGACATCAATCACGACAAGAAAAGCGTCAAGAAAAAAGACGGCGACAAGCAGCCCAATCAAAAACTGCCAGAGAACCTAAAAAATCACGGTGGGCTACCTTTTTTAAATTACTAGCAGTGTTACTGTTGGTGATGACTGGTGGTATCCTCATTATGTTCTTTAAGGGAATGACAACGGCTTCAGATCCCAACCGCAATTTTCAACCGGCTATTGAAGAACCGTTTGATGGGCAGAAGGCTCCAGATGGTACCAATATTTTGATACTGGGGAGCGATCGTCGGATTACTCAGGGAGATGCTGATGCGAGAACTGATACCATCATGGTAGTTAATGTAGGGAATAAGGATAAGGATATCAAAATGGTCAGCTTCATGAGGGATACCTTAGTCAATATTCCAGGTGTTAGTGAAACAGATTATTTGGCCGATCAAAAATTGAATACTGCTTTTAATGTGGGTGAGCAGAATAACAATCAGGGTGCAGAGCTGATGCGGGAGACGCTTAAGGCCAACTTTGATATCAATATCAGTTATTACATGATGGTGGACTTTGAGACTTTTGCAGAGGCTATTGATTCACTCTTTCCAAGCGGTGTTGCCATTGATGCCTCATTTGCAACGATTGATGGTGAATCCGTCGATTCGGTGGAGGTGCCTGATGATCTTCGTATGGATGATCAAGGGAACGTGCCTCTGCAGACCATTAAAGTTGGTAAGCAACGGATGGATGGTCGAACCCTGTTGAATTATGCGCGTTTCCGTAAGGATGATGACGGTGATTTTGGTCGCACTAAGCGTCAGCAACAAGTTATGAGTGAGATCCTCAAACAGGTTAAAAACCCAACGAAGCTGTTTACGGGTTCAGAGGCCTTAGGCAAAATTTATGCCTTAACGTCCACCAATGTATCTTATCCTTACCTCTTACAGACAGGCCTTTCAAGCTTAACGAGTGGTGACTTTAAAATCGACCAAAATACCATTCCGGAGCAAGGTGATTGGATTGATGAATATGATATCTACGGAGGTCAAGGTTTAGCAATTGATTTCGAAAAATATCAAGCCGAGTTGGTCAAATTAGGCTTTAGGTAAATGTGATATAATAGAGAGACTAAGGTCTCTCTTTTTCGTTTGAAAAATAGCAGAGCTGTAAAACTAGAAATGAGTCAAATAAATGCAAAAAAATGATATTGTTGAAGTAGAGATTATCGATTTAACCCACGAAGGACAGGGGGTTGCAAAAGTTGATGGTTTGGTCTTTTTTGTTGATAATGCCCTTCCAGGGGAAATCATCAAAATGCGCGTCCTCAAACTGAAAAAGAAAATTGGTTTTGGGAAAGTCGAAGAGTATCTGGCTTTATCTAACAAGCGCAATCAGACTATTGATGCTGCTTATTTGCGTTCAGGTATTGCTGATTTTGGGCACATAGTTTATGAGGAGCAACTCAAGTTCAAGCGCCAACAAGTTGTCAATAATCTTTATAAAACGGCTGGAATTTCTAATGTTGAAGTAGCTGAGACGCTAGGTATGAAAAATCCATTAGCTTATCGCAACAAAGCTGCGGTCCCTGTTCGTCGCGTTAATGGACAATTAGAAACGGGCTTTTTCCGTAAGCATTCTCATGATTTAATGCCGATTGAGGATTTTTACATTCAAGATAAGGTAATTGATGAACTGATTGTTTTTGTGCGTGATCTCTTGCGCCGTTTCGATATAAAACCATACGATGAACAAGAGCAGACGGGCTTGATTCGTAATCTTTTAGTTCGTCGTGGGCACTATAGCGGGGAAATCATGTTGGTTCTGGTCACGACACGTCCCAAGCTTTTTCGTATTGAGCAAATGATTGACAAAATCACAGAAGCTTTTCCTGATGTGGTGTCAATTTTACAAAATATCAACGACCAGAGCACTAATGCGATTTTGGGTTCAGAATTTCGTACGCTTTACGGTAAGGAAACTATCACAGATAGCATGCTAGGCAATGATTATGAGATTTCTGCCCAATCTTTCTACCAGGTAAATACAGAAATGGCTGAAAAGCTCTATCAGACAGCTATTGATTTTTCAGATTTAAGCGCTGATGATGTAGTGATTGATGCTTATTCAGGTATTGGAACCATTGGTCTGTCATTTGCTAAGCAAGTCAAGGCAGTTTATGGTGTCGAAGTTATCGAAACCGCTGTGGCAGATGCCAAGAAAAATGCAGAGCGTAATGGCGTTACTAATGCCCATTATGTTGCTGACAGCGCTGAAAATGCTATGGCTAAATGGTCTAAAGAGGGCATTAAACCAAGTGTTATCTTAGTTGACCCACCACGCAAAGGTCTGACAGAGAGTTTTATCCGAGCTAGTGTTGCCATGGCACCTGAAAAAATCACCTATATATCCTGTAACCCAGCCACCATGGCGCGTGATATCAAACTGTATGAAGAATTGGGCTATAAACTCCAAAAAGTACAACCAGTGGATTTATTTCCACAAACGCATCACGTGGAGTGCGTAGTGTTGCTACAACGAAGCAACGGGTAAAAATCCTTTATTTTAAGCACTTTTTCAAGCATTTTGTCTTTATTGAAAAGAGTGATTTTGACATAAAAAAGGTTCAAAAAAAGTACATTGATGTGAATGTCTGTTTGGATGTCGATTGCGTAGACAAAAAATAGATACGTCATAAAATATAATAGTTCAGCGAGGACATTTTAATAAGTGTTCTCGTTTTTTTATTTTCAGGAGGAATTCATGAAAAAGAAGGAACAATCATCACGCCAAATCGTGATGTGTCATCTCGTGGCTATTTTAGGAGTTGATATTGTGAAAGCAACACAGCTAATTGATGAAATGGAACAACTAGGTTTAATCCGATTTGATGAATTTGGAAATGTTGGAATATTAGTCTTGGAGGGACAATCATGAAACGAATTACCGCTAATCAGTATCAGACATCAGAGCGTTATTATAAACTCCCAAAAGTCTTGTTTGAGAGTGAACGGTATAAGGATATGAAGCTGGAAGTTAAGGTAGCCTACGCGGTTTTAAAGGATCGGTTGGAGTTGTCTTTGAGTAAAGGTTGGATTGATGAGGATGGGGCTATTTATTTGATTTATTCCAATTCCAATCTGATGGCACTTTTAGGCTGTTCAAAGTCAAAATTACTCTCTATCAAGAAAACCTTACGTGAATATGGCTTAATCGATGAAGTCCAACAGTCCTCTAGTGAAAGAGGTCGAATGGCAAATAAAATTTACTTGGGGGAATTAGAACATATGCCTACCCCAGTCTTACATACAGACGGGGCTAGTGTTAAAAAAACACTAGGGGGGGCTCAAAGAAAGACGGGGCCGGTCTTAAATTCAGCCCCTAGTGAGACTGAAGGAAGTGAAACTGAATATAGTGAAACTGAAGGGAGTGATTTCCTTATTGAGGACGAGGAGGAGAGGCAGCTAGTAGATGAGAAACAAGAAGAGAACTTTACTTCAAAAGTCGATGGCGTGACCAAGTACGATCGAGACTATATTTGGGGTTTGGTTCATGACCAGTTAAGACTGACGGGTCTATCTCAGTCAGCTAGTGACTATGCCATGATTTATTTTAGTGACCGTTATCAGTATGCATTGGAACATATGCGATTTGCTCGATCAGCGGAAGTAATAGCTGAATACGTATTTAATGGTGTGCTGTCAGAGTGGACCAAGCAACTGAGACGACAAGAAGTAAAGGGAGGTGATTAAGTTGATTTGGTGGATACTAGGTGGAATCTATCTGATTTCTATCGTCATTTTGATTTTTGAAATCATCCGTGCACCAGAAATGGATGATCATATATAAGCAAGAGTTTTACAAGTGTAAGGCTCTTTTTTAGTTGGAAAGAGAGGAAAAATGAAATTTTTAGATTTATTTGCTGGGATAGGCGGTTTTAGGCTAGGGATGGAATCACAGGGTCATAAATGCCTGGGCTTTTGTGAAATTGATAAATTCGCCAGAACATCCTATAAAGCCATGTTTAACACAGAAGGGGAAATAGAATACCATGACATTAAAGAGGTCACAGACCATGACTTTAGACAATTTAGAGGGCAAGTGGACATCATCTGCGGGGGATTTCCTTGCCAAGCATTTTCACTCGCAGGCAGACGATTGGGATTTGAAGATACTCGAGGGACTCTCTTTTTTGAGATTGCTCGAGCGGCCAAACAAATCCAACCACGTTTTCTATTTTTGGAAAACGTCAAAGGCCTACTCAATCACGACGAGGGACGGACGTTCGCCACTATCCTCTCCACGATGGATGAATTGGGGTATGATGTCGAATGGCAGGTGCTTAACAGTAAGGACTTCCAAGTCCCGCAAAACAGAGAGCGGGTCTTTATTATCGGACATTCTAGAAGATACCGTTCCAGATTCATATTTCCTCTCAGAAGAGAAAACAGCCCAGCTCATCTTGAGAGGCTAGGAAATATCAATCCTTCTAAACGTGGTTTGAATGGTGAAGTCTATCTGACGAATGCACTTGCTCCTACACTAACAAGAGGTAAAGGAGAGGGTGCAAAAATCGCCATTCCAGTCTTAACACCAGATAGACTAGAAAAACGCCAACATGGTCGTCGATTTAAGGACAATCAAGACCCTATGTTTACTTTGACCAGTCAAGACAAACACGGAGTTGTTGTCGCAGGAAATCTGCCGACTAGCTTTGACCAGACCGGTAGAGTATTTGACATTTCTGGCTTGTCACCGACCTTGACCACCATGCAAGGTGGAGACAAGGTGCCAAAGATTTTGCTGAGGGAGGAGCTGCCATTTCTGAAAATCAAGGAAGCCACAAAAACAGGGTACGCAAAGGCAACTCTTGGAGACTCTGTCAATCTGGCTTATCCAGACTCAACCAAACGTAGGGGACGTGTGGGAAAGGGAATTTCCAATACCCTGACGACTTCAGACAATATGGGAGTGGTGGTTGCTGCTTTGGAATATCGACAGGAAAAATGGTATGAAGTCACAAGCATTGTCTTAGAGGGGAAACTTTATCGCCTGAGAATAAGACGACTGACACCAAGAGAGTGTTTCAGACTTCAAGGCTTTCCTGATTGGGCTTATGAAAGAGCAGAAAGTGTTTCCAGTAAGAGCCAACTATACAAACAGGCCGGCAATAGCGTGACTGTCACAGTTATTGAAGCCATTGCCAGAGAATTTAGAAGAACGGAAGAGGAAGAAAAACATGAACTTACTACATAAGAAAAGTATCCTAGATTGTACTGAATTAGAAGAACGTATTCACCAAGCTGAAACCAATCAGCTATTACAAAAGATACTGTCGCTCCCCAATTTTGATTGTGACTTTGAGGTAACTTTTGAAGATGATTACCACAAAGAGATGAATGATCCCCTATTCTACGAATCCAATCTTCATCAGATTTCGGATTTTATGGAAACTAGGGATATTAAAAATGGTGTAGATACACTATTGACGAAAGACAATCACCTGGCCTTTCGTGCCTTTGGTGAAAATTATTCTGCTAGGGGAAAGGAGGGCATTTTAACGACTCTAGTGACGGTCAAGTGCTTTGGTGAAGGACGGATGCCCATTGATATGAGTCGCTATTTCTCAACTCCTGAACCAACAGTTGAAAATAGCCTAACCCTATAAGGAGGTGCCTATGCTTGAGGTATATCTAGGAAATAATACCAATACAAATCAAGATTTACTAACCATTTTGACGACCTATGGAGTGGCTTATCGTTGTACAAAAGCATGTGAGGTAAACCGTGAAATCATACTGTCACTCTTTGCCAAAACCACGAATTGTTTTGAGTTGCTGTCGCCACGATTTCTTCGCTTTAAGCGTCAATATACGATAAGTTTGAATGAGATGGTTCAGCTTATTCTCCAAAAGCCAGACCAGAATCTTCGGCTGCCTCTCATTGTCTGTCAGAATCACGTCTATCCAGCTATTGGGCTAGACGAAGTACGTACTTTTCTTCCCAGACAGGTAAAAGAAGAGTTGTTTCAGGCCAGTCTGATGAAACAAGTGACAGGGTAGGTGTGAAGATGAATGAACGATTTTGGGACAATTTAGAAATCATTCTGGCAGAAAAAGACCTCACTTGGGCAGAACTAGCTCGCAAAGTATTCAACGGTCAATATGTTTATACAAGTGAGTTTAATCGCCTCTATCAAAAATTACGGCATTACAAATCTAATCGTCTGATGCCACAAACTAGATGGGTTGAGCGAATCGTTCTAGTCTTAGAAATTGATTATGAAGATTTATTTAAGAGGTGACAATGATAAGGATAGTGTTGTTTTATCTAGCCATACAGCTTAACGGTCTTCTGGTGAGTTTATACCTGAAAGAGTATCTGACAATAGAGGGTATAGTCTTGCTACAATTGGTCCTATTAAGTGTGACTTGCTTAGAGATTACCCGTCATAAAACTGTTCAAGCAAAAAAAATAACCTTAAGCAATCGTCTAAGTTGGTTGCTTCTTGGTTTTGTGTGTATGGTTGCTTTTGCAGTCTTCATCAGCTTCCTATTTCCAGGTCAGACTAGGAATCAAGCGGTATTGGTACAAGTAGGAAAACAGGTTCCTCCTATTATCTTTTTATTGTTTCTGGTCAATGCAAGTATCCTTGAAGAGATTGTTTATAGGCAATTGCTGTGGGAAAAATTGACATTCCCTTTTGAACAAATAGGCGTGACCAGTTTTCTCTTTGTTCTATCCCATGGACCTAATCAGTTAGGGAGTTGGCTCATCTATAGCTGTCTTGGCTTGACCTTGGCTGTTGTTCGATTGAAAACTGATTGTATGACGGCAATCGCCTTACATTTACTTTGGAATAGTTTGGCTTATGTCGTAACTTTCTTGTGATACCAAAATCAAGAGTGCTTCCGTATTATGGAAGCACCTTATGTTTGATAGGGAATCGAAAAAAGAGGAGGCCACTATGTCATCTGAACAACAAGAACGTCAAGCGATGCAATACGTAGAAAGAAGTAGTTTATTGACAGTCAGAACCCTCTTAAAACTCTTAGAATGGTCGGCTAGGCAAGCCTTAGCTCAAGATTCAGCTTATAAGATTGGGGTTCAAAAAATGGAAGAACTCCTTCAAAGTCCTTACGCCATTGAAGCGATTGATGTTAGTAAAGACATACTGGATAAGCCAATCGATGTGGAGAAATTTAAGGAGTTGATGGAGTCAGAAAAACTGCCAATCGCAATTAGTTGGCAAAAAGACTATCTCTACTTTTATGCCAAGGATAAGACCTTGCTCGATCATCACTTGGATGAATTGTTGAAGAAACTGATGTCTAATCCAGAGAAGCTAGAAGGTTTAACCTTTGATAAAACCTTGGACCAAGAGATAGAACTGGCCAAAGAGAAAATTAGAGTGACAGAACCTTCGGCAGTCAAAACCAAGGAGGTGACCTTGTAATGTATTCCAGGCAAAAAGCATTTGTCTTTGGTCTCTTGGGTCTCGCCTTTGGCTATTTCTGCCATCGTCTAACTCTACTCTATGATAGTTTAACCAATGCCCCACCTATGGAACGATTTGCCTACCTCTTAGGAGAGGGGTTAAATCAGGTTTTCAATCCTTTATGGCTATTTTCCTTTACTCAAAAATCTCTTCTTGCCTTTATCCTTGGGGTTCTAACGATGACACTAGTCTATCTTTATGTATCGACAGGACAGAAAGTCTATCGAGAAGGGGAAGAATACGGTTCTGCACGATTTGGAACCAGTAAGGAAAAGCGGAACTTTTACAGTAAGAATCCTTTTAATGACACGATTTTGGCTCGTGATGTTCGTCTAACCTTGTTGGAAAAGAAGAAACCCCAGTTTGACCGAAATAAAAATTTGATTGTCATTGGGGGTTCTGGGGCAGGTAAGACCTTTCGCTTTGTGAAACCCAACCTTATCCAACTTAATTGTTCCAATATTGTCGTAGATCCGAAAGACCATTTGGCTGAGAAGACAGGTAAACTCTTTTTAGAAAACGGTTATCAGGTCAAGGTTTTAGACTTGGTTAATATGACCAATTCAGACGGTTTTAATCCCTTTCGTTATGTAGAAACAGAGAATGATTTGAACCGCATGTTAACGGTCTATTTTAACAATACCCGTGGGTCTGGTTCACGCAGTGATCCATTTTGGGATGAGGCTTCCATGACATTGGTGAGAGCTATTGCCTCTTATTTGGTGGATTTTTACAATCCTCCAGGAAGTTCTAAGCAAGAGCAGGAAGCAAGACGTAAGCGTGGCCGTTATCCAGCCTTTTCTGAGATTGGGAAACTCATCAAACTCCTATCAAAGGGAGACAATCAGGACAAAAGTGTTCTTGAAGTCCTGTTTGAAGATTATGCTAAAAAATATGGTCACGAAAACTTTACCATGCGAAACTGGGCGGATTTTCAGAACTACAAGGACAAGACCTTGGATTCGGTCATTGCGGTCACAACAGCTAAATTTGCCCTTTTTAATATTCAATCGGTGACTGATTTGACGCAAAGAGACACTATGGATTTGAAAACGTGGGGCACTCAAAAGACCATGGTCTATCTTGTTATTCCAGATAATGACACTACCTTTCGTTTTCTATCTGCATTATTTTTCTCTACGGTTTTCTCCACTTTGACCAGACAGGCTGATGTTGACTTTAAAGGGCAACTGCCTATTCATGTTAGAAGCTATCTGGATGAGTTTGCGAATGTCGGAGAAATCCCAGACTTTGCCGAACAAACCTCAACAGTTCGCTCTAGGAACATGAGTCTAGTTCCAATCTTGCAAAATATTGCTCAACTCCAAGGACTTTATAAGGAAAAAGAGGCTTGGAAAACTATACTGGGGAACTGTGACAGCCTCCTCTATTTGGGTGGAAATGACGAGGAAACTTTCAAATTTATGAGTGGTCTTCTAGGTAAACAAACCATTGATGTCAGAAGTACCAGTCGCTCTTTTGGGCAGACGGGTTCAAGTTCGACCTCTCACCAGAAAATTGCTCGTGACTTGATGACGGCTGATGAAGTAGGGAATATGAAACGAGATGAGTGTCTTGTACGCATTGCAGGGGTTCCTGTTTTTCGAACCAAGAAATATTTTCCGCTCAAACATAAGAATTGGAAATGGCTTGCGGATAAGGAAACCGATGTACGCTGGTGGCACTATCATATCAATCCCCTAACCGCTGAGGAAGAGGTAGATTTGTCAGGCCATAAAATAAGGGATTTAAGCACAGAAACGACACTACATTAATAGAAATGAGGAATTATATGAATCAAAAACTAACAGGCTTTGTTTACGGAGTGGACGCCAGCTCCATGTTCTCTCAAGCCATGTCTCTATTACAAAAAGGCTTAATTGCAGTAGGAGCCTTTCTTGTTGTCATGGGCATTATCAACCTTTCAACCAACATTAAAGATGGTGGACCAGGTGTCCGAAATGCTATTCTAGAAATTGTTGGTGGGGTCATGGTGGGAGCCGCTGGTGCTTTTGTGACTCAGATTACCATTTAGGGGAGGACAGCACATGACATGATGATGAATTTTACGTCACCTTTTGTATATCTAGCCTCTGAAAAAGTATCTAGCGATAGCCTTTTTGAAGGGTTTCAAGTGGATTTAGAATCAACCGCCAACTTGGTTAAGTCACTAGCGGACTTTAATCCGACGGTTTGGTCTTACATGACAGCCATTACAAAGGGGATTATGCAGCCCTTGGGAGTAGCTATTCTTGCGGTTGTTCTCGTACTCGAATTTTCAAAAATGGCCAAGAAAATCGCAAACTCAGGTGGTGCAATGACCTTTGAAGCCATAGCACCTATGATTGTCAGCTACATCATGGTTGCGGTCGTGATTACCAATACGACGGTTATTGTGGAAGCCATTATTGCCCTTGCTTCTTATGTTATTGAACAAGTGGCAAGTCTTGTCACGAATGGTGGTGCTAATTACGATACCATATCAGGCATTAAGGGATCTGGAATTGTAGGAAAAATGATTATTGGCTTTTTTGCGATTCTCATTTGGTTGGTACGAATGGCCAGCATCATGGTTGTCAATATCTTGATTACCATTCGCTTTATCCAACTCTATCTGATGATACCTTTTGCTCCTGTTACCATTCCAACCTTTCTTAGTGATGACTGGAGAAGTGTAGGGATTGGCTACCTTAAGAATATAATGGTCTATGCCGTTCAAGGTATTTTGATTTTTCTAATTGTATCTCTTGTTCCCTTGTTTGAATCGGCTGGAAAGATTGCCGTATCAAATGGAGCTGGAGTCATGGAATCACTTGCCATTATGTTTGGTGGCTTGGTACAGGCCATATTGTTAATCATTGCCTTAGTTGGCAGTCAACGAACCGCCCGAAGTATTTTGGGGATGTAGGAGGAAGGGAGTCATTATCTCGCCTCCTCTTTTTATAGCTTACTTAGATTGGAGAACATTTATGAACACTCGTGTCTTTAAGGACATCTCAAAGGTTCAACACAGGGCATGGCTAGGATTTACAACTAGACAGGTTATTTTTGTATTTCCAGCCGTCGCCCTAACCATTTTGGTATTGGGCTTGAACCTATTTTACTGGCAATTTGGGGATTGGTTTGTCTATGGTTTTGTTTTTAGCTTTACCATTCCACTCATGTTATTTGGGGTCTATCGCCCCAACGATTTACCATTTGAAACCTACCTCAAGTACCGTTTTCATTATGAACTAACAGTACCAGATCGTACATTTACTGGAAGAAAAGGAGACCAACGTGAAAAAATTAAAACACTCAATGAAACCAAAGACCTCTTCTAATGACAAAAATCAAAAGACGAAAACACAGAAGCAGGAGATCAGACCTTCTACCGTAAATACGTTAGCCTATCAAGGGCTTTTTCAGAATGGCCTTATGCAGGTCAGTCCAACCTATTTCTCACAAACCTATCTTTTAGGAGATGTTAATTATCAAACAGTTGGCTTAGATGATAAGGGAGCTATCGTGGAGAAATATTCCGATTTAATCAATTCACTGGATGATAAGACTAATTTCCAACTGACCATCTTCAATCAAAAAGTTAATTTGGAAAAATTCCGTAAGAGTATTCTCTATCCCTTACAGGAAGATGGGTTTGATGCTTATCGTGATGAATTGAATCGTATGATGGATGCCAACTTAGAGGCGGGTGAGAACAACTTTTCAGCTGTCAAGTTTCTTTCATTTGGCAAGAGCGACCAAACACCAAAACTAGCTTTTCGTTCTCTGTCACAAATTGGAGAATATTTCAAGAGTGGCTTTTCAGAGATTGATGTATCTCTTGGTCTGCTCGGTGGAGAGGAGCGAGTGAATGTCCTTGCGGATATGTTACGAGGTGAAAATCATTTACCGTTCTCTTACAAGGATTTAACCCTCTCAGGTCAATCCACCAAACACTTTATTGCCCCAACCTACCTTTCCTTTAAACACAAGAATCATATTGAATTGGACGATCGTTTATTACAGATTGTTTATGTTCGTGACTATGGCATGGAGTTAGGGGATAAATTTATTCGTGACCTCATGCAGTCAGATTTGGAAGTGATGATTAGCCTACATGCTAAAGGCTCTACCAAGTCTGAAACCATGACCAAGCTGCGAACCAAGAAAACCTTGATGGAATCGCAAAAGATTGGGGAACAACAAAAGATGGCTCGGACAGGTATCTATTTGGAGAAGGTCGGGCATGTTCTTGAGAACAACATCGATGAAGCTGAAGCTCTTCTTCAAACCATGACCCAAACAGGAGATAAACTGTTTGACACCGTATTTCTAATTGGCGTGCTGGCGGATACTGAAGATCAACTCAAACAATCTCTTGATATTATCAAGCAAGTGGCAGGGTCTAATGATATGATTATTGATAATTTGACTTATATGCAAGAAGCTGCCTTTAATAGTCTCTTGCCATTTGGGAAGAACTATCTTGAAGGTGTTTCTCGGTCTCTATTGACTTCAAACATTGCCGTGAATGCACCTTGGACTTCTGTTGATATTCAGGACAAGGGTGGGAAATTTTATGGCATCAATCAAATCTCAAGTAATATCATCAGTATTGACCGTGGCAAGTTAAATACTCCGTCAGGTTTGATTTTAGGGACTTCTGGAGCTGGCAAAGGGATGGCGACAAAACATGAAATCATCTCTACAAAGCTCAAGGAAGCAGATAGTGATACTGAAATTATTATTGTTGACTCAGAAAACGAGTACAGTATTATCGGTCAAGCCTTTGGTGGGGAGAGTATTGATATTGCCCCAGATTCTACCACCTTCTTAAATGTCTTAGATCTATCTGATGAGAATATGGATGAGGACCCAGTTAAGGTCAAATCCGAATTTCTCTTGTCTTGGATTGGAAAGCTCTTAGACCGCAAAATGGATGGTCGTGAAAAATCCTTGATAGATCGTGTGACAAGACTCACTTATAAGCATTTTGACACACCGTCCTTGGTCGAATGGGTCTTTGTCTTAGCTCAACAACCTGAACAGGAAGCTAAGGACTTGGCACTGGATATGGAACTCTATGTGGAAGGGTCGCTGGACATATTTTCACATCGGACCAATATCAAAACTGACAGTCATTTCCTGATTTACAATGTCAAAAAGTTAGGCGATGAATTAAAACAGATTGCCCTCATGGTTATCTTTGACCAGATTTGGAATCGTGTGGTGAAGAATCAAAAACTAGGGAAGAAGACCTGGATTTACTTTGATGAAATGCAGCTTCTCTTATTGGACAAGTATGCCTCTGATTTTTTCTTTAAACTCTGGAGTCGTGTCCGTAAGTATGGGGCGATACCGACAGGTATTACTCAGAATGTAGAAACGCTTCTTTTGGATGCTAATGGCAGACGCATTATTGCCAATAGCGAGTTTATGATTCTTTTAAAACAGGCTAAGAGCGATCGCGAAGAATTGGTACATATGCTTGGACTTTCCAAGGAATTGGAGAAATACTTGGTCAATCCTGAAAAAGGGGCAGGCTTAATTAAGGCCGGTTCCACCGTTGTTCCATTCAAAAATAAGATTCCACAACACACCAAGCTCTTTGACATCATGAGTACGGACCCTGAAAAAATGAGGACATGAGATGAAAGAGGATAAAAAGCTAGTTAAACAGGCTAGGCAAAACTTTCGAAGCAACTTAAAATCAGCCCGTATGCATTATCGGAAAGAAGTTAGGACCTTAAGACAGACTGTTCCTAAAAAAGTCCGATTTCGAAAACCAGCCCAAAATTCTCTGTTTCAAGATAAGAAAATAGAGTTAAAAGAAAATCTACTCAGTAGACAAAAGGAAGCAGAAGAGAAGTTTCTAAAGGAAATTACCTATGTTTCTCCTAGACTGTTGAAGGTAAAGGAAATCAATAACTATCGACTTCCGCAAGCTCAAGAACGTTTGCGGACGGCAAGAAAACATTTGTCAGAAGTGAAACTAAGGGAAAAGTCAAAATCGGTTAATCCCAAGTTTACTTTCCAAAAAGAAAATTCTTCCCTGAAGTCTCGCTTTCAGTTTCACCAAGAAAAATCATTTGATCGACTCAGTGCAGAAAAAGACGTAAGTTCTGCCAAGCGTGAGGTTAAACAACTCAAGAAAGTCCAAAAGACTAAGAAAAACTCTACCAAAGTCAAAGTTGGATTAGGCTTAGCTGCATCTGAATCGTTTGACTTGGTATCACAGGATGATGATTTAGATGGACTTAGAACCATGAAGGATACTAGTTTGAAAGCCAGACGCTATGGCAGGTTTACTTATCAAGCAGGTAAGGTGGCAGTAAAAAGTGGACAGACTGGTGTGCGGTTTACCAAAACAAAATTTTCTCATGGAAAGGAACGATTCCAGAACTTCAAAAAGGGAAAAGGATTCACACGCCAGAAACCTCTTAAATCAAGAAGACGCTACCAAACCTTTTTAAAGCTTGCCAAAAAACAAAGTGTCGCAGGTTTCAAAGGAATCGTCCAAGCCATTAAGGGAAGTATGACTTTCTTTTCTGTACTTGCGGGAAATCCTTTGACTTGGATTGTCTCAGGCACTCTCTTGATACTCCTTTTGATGATGAGCTTTTTCATGAGTGTCTCAGGTAGCAGTGTCATTCAACAAGATGAGATAGAATTGAGTAAGAGCTACACCCACATGACGTGGGAAGATGCGGAGCATACAAGAACCAACGAAAAAGGGATTACCTATTACACCAAAATTGATGAGGTTATGGTTTACATGAATCATCAATACCAAGACTATAAGCTTGACGATTTCATGGAAACGGGTGGTGTGACCTACAAATCGTTTCTCAGTCAAGTCTGGATGGACTTAAACGGTGGAGATTCTATTAAATCCATGTCTGACTTGTATAAGGAACCTGCTTACAAGCTGTCTGATGAGGACCAGGAAGAGTTAAAGGAGTTGACAGAAGGAGGCAACTATCTAGCCCTTCAAGAATTGGACAATCCCTTTCAGGGACAGACCGATGAGGATAGCTTAAGCATGACCTACCGATATGGGTATGAGGTCATTGATGAGAAACCAACGCTTCATCATCATATCATCTTAGAAGCAAAAGAAGGTCAAGTCATTGTAGCTCCGATGGATGGCAAGGTATCTCTTGATGGAGAAAACGTTGTTTTGACATCTGGTAAGGGAGTGAATAAGACTAAACTAACCTTGTTTGGCATTCATTCAGGCCGAGTGAGTGAACATCAACATGTCTTGGCAGGAGATATTATTGGTCAGACCAAAGACGGAACGGGTCTAAAAGTCACCTATCAAAAGGTTGATGATGATACGGATAAGTTGGTCTATGTCAATCCAGCTTTCTACTTTCCAAAAGTGATCCAGGTTCAGACCACCATTCTTCCAACTATCGGTCAGTTTGGTGGCGATGAGTTCGAGAGAGCCAAGGCTATTTATGATTATCTTAAAAGTAAGGGTGCGACAAATCAAGCTATTGCAGCCATTTTAGGAAATTGGTCGGTAGAATCCTCCATTAATCCAAAACGAGCTGAAGGCGACTATTTATCTCCACCAGTTGGTGCGACAGATAGTTCGTGGGATGATGAGGGCTGGCTCTCACTTAATGGTCCAACTATATACAATGGACGTTACCCAAATATTCTCAAACGTGGTTTAGGCTTAGGCCAATGGACAGATACCGCGGATGGGTCACGCAGACATACTTTATTGTTGGAATATGCCAAAGGAAAACATCAAAAGTGGTATGACTTAGGGTTACAACTGGATTTCATGTTGCATGGGGATAGTCCTTATTACACCTACTGGTTAAAGGACTTCTTCAAAAATACAGGTAGTCCAGCTAGTCTTGCCCAACTCTTTCTCATTTACTGGGAAGGAAATAGTGGTGATAAGCTACTTGAACGTCAAACACGGGCAAGTGAGTGGTATTACCAAATTGAAAAAGGCTTTAGTCAACCTAACGGTGGGACAGCACAAAGTGATCCAAAAGCACTTGAAGCTGTACGAGGAGACCTTTTTGAAAACTCTATTCCAGGAGGTGGTGACGGGATGGGTTACGCTTTCGGCCAATGTACTTGGGGAGTTGCAGCCCGTATCAATCAACTAGGTCTAAAACTCAAAGGTAAGAATGGTGAGAAGATTCCAATTATCAGTACCATGGGCAATGGCCAAGATTGGGTACGAACAGCCGCAAGTCTCGGTGGGGAGACAGGGACAAGTCCACAAGCAGGAGCTATTCTTTCCTTTGCGGGAGGAGGACATGGCACACCAACAGAATACGGACATGTGGCTTTTGTGGAGAAAGTCTACCCAGATGGTTCATTTCTTATCTCAGAAACCAACTATAATGGCAATCCAAACTATACCTTCCGTAAATTGTCTGGAGTGGATAGTAGCTTGAGTTTTGCTTATACGACGAAATAAAAATATTAGAATACTTGTCTTCTTGTCCCAAATGTTGTATGATATTGGGGACAAAGTGGTCATCTCATCTAAACTTTAAGCGTGAACATAGGTGTTGACAAATAAGGAATTATCCCGTATAATAAGGATAAATAAAGATTATAAATTACTTGTGGGCTAGTGGATATGGTCTGCACCCGCCTGTGGGCTCCGCACTCAGTTCAAACTGTTTGTTGAGAAAAAGAATAGCAGGACTGCCTACCCTTGAGGAATAGATAGGGCATATCTAGCGTGAGGTGAAACTCAATACGTGGAAGAGAAGGAAGCACCTGCTTCCTTCTCTTTTTTAGGAGAAAAATAAAATGACATATACTTTGGAATGGCTCGAGACCTTTGATGGAGAGATTGATATTCTCAATGTCGATATGTCTTGTTTGGCCAATACTATTGAGAAATATGTTTCTCAGTACAAATACGTTTATCAGACAAATATGGAGAACTATCCTGAAATTGTTCTCTCCGTCCCAAATTCCTCTATTCCCCATCTATTAGGATTATCAAGAGATCATCATGTCAATTTACCAACTAATAATGCAGGGAGTATTTTTGAAGGATTAAAGGATGATTGGACATTGCAGCGTCTAAATAAGGCTGATAATGGATGGTTTAGTGAAAATAAATTCAAAATCGTTGGCACATTACTACTTTATCAAATGTTACATGTGATGGAATGTAAATTTTATACAACGGATGGTATTTTGAATAGAAAAGTTGGTAAACGATTTAGAAGAGATAATATTTATTTTGTGGTCTTCAAATTAAGTAATGGTATTAGTTATACCGTTGAATTATCACATGAACAAGGAAATCAATACTTTCCAAGAAGTCTTAAAATCAACGACACCTTAATTACAAATTGTAGAGAAATAGAGCTGAAACTTGTTGACAAGAAACGCTTTAAGACTGCTAAAGTTAGAAAGGTTAATTGGCCGTCTTAATGTAAAAATTGATATGCTGATAATCAGGTCATCCACTTTTATGGGTGGCTTTTTTCTTTTCCCTGAACTGATTGTGATAACAAAATCAAGCCTTCTTTTTTATGATGAGGAAAGAGTGACAGTTTGTTGCTACATAAAAAAGAAAAGAAGGACTATTTATGACCAAAACATGTAATCATCACATTCTTGTCAATCAGGAAAAAGGCGAGAAACACGTCTTTCGCAAGAGTAAAAAATATCGCACTCTATGTTCCGTTGCCCTTGGAACTATGGTGACCGGTGTTGTTGCTTGGGGAGGTACGGTTGCACATGCTGATGAAGTCACATCATCAGTTGACACCGCCATTCAACGAACGGAGAATCCAGCCACAAATTTACCAGAAGCACAGCCAAACCCTGTATCTGAACAAACTGAAAGTTTAGCGTTAACTGGACAATCTAACGGTGCAATTGCAGTCACCGTACCACATGATACGGTAACAAAAGCAGTTGAAGAGGCAAAGGTTGCAGGTGTTTCTACGGTTGAAGATAGCCCAATGGATTTGGGAAATACAAGATCTGCGGCAGAAACCAACCAACAAATTTCAAAAGCTGAAGCAGATGCCCAAAACCAAGTTGAGGCTATCAATGAAGTCACTAAAACCTACAAAGCTGACAAAGCGACATACGAATCGAATAAAGCCCGCATTGAACAAGAAAATAAGGAGCTGTCACAGGCCTACGAAGGGGCCAACCAAACTGGTAAAGAGACAAATGCTTGGGTTGATACCAAAGTCAATGACCTAAAAAGTCGGTATGTAGATGCTGATGTGACAGTAATTGAACAAGTAGTTTCATCAGGAAATGGGACATCTGTACTTGACTATACAAACTATGGCAAGGCTGTTGAAACCATTCAATCAACTAACGAACAAGCTGTAGCAGATTATCTAACAAAGAAAACAAAGGCAGATGATATTGTTGCGAAAAATCAGGCCATTCAAAAAGAAAATGAAGCTGGACTTGCTAAGGCAAAGGCAGATAATGAAGCCATTGAAAGGCGTAATCAGGCTGGTCAAGCAGCTGTTGATGCTGAAAACCGTGCAGGTCAAGCCGCAGTAGATCAAGCTAATAAGGAGAAACAACAATTCGTTTCAGATCGTGCAGCCGAGATTGAAGCCATTACCAAACGTAATAAAGAAAAAGAAGCCGCAGCCAGAAAAGAGAATGAAGCGATTGATGCCTATAATGCCAAAGAAATGGAACGCTATCAACGTGACTTGGCCGAGATTTCAAAAGGTGAAGAAGGTTATATTTCTGAAGCCCTTGCTCAAGCCCTCAATCTCAATAACGGTGAGCCACAAGCACAACATGGAGCAATTACCCGAAATCCTAATCAGATCATTTCAACTGGTGATGCCATGCTGGGTGGCTACTCAAGAATTTTGGATTCAACAGGATTCTTTGTCTATGACAGCTTCAAAACAGGTGAGACTCTTAGTTTTAACTATCAAAATCTCCAAAATGCACGATTTGATGGGAAAAAGATTAGTCGTGTGACTTACGATATTACCAACCTTGTATCACCAGCTGGAACCAATGCCGTGAAATTGGTTGTACCAAACGATCCCACAGAGGGTTTTATTGCCTATCGAAATGACGGAAATGGTGACTGGCGAACAGACAAGATGGAGTTTCGTGTAGTTGCTAAGTATTTCTTGGAAGACGGAACGCAGGTCACTTTTTCTAAAGAGAAACCAGGTGTCTTCACGCATTCTTCCCTGAATCATAATGACATTGGTTTAGAATATGTTAAAGATTCAACTGGGAAATTTGTGCCGATTAATGGTTCAACCGTTCAAGTGACTAATGAAGGTCTGGCCCGTTCGTTGGGTTCCAACCGTGCAAGCGATTTGAATTTACCTGAAGAATGGGATACCACATCAAGTCGTTATGCTTATAAAGGAGCTATTGTCTCAACGGTCACATCAGGCAATACCTATACAGTCACCTTTGGGCAAGGCGATATGCCACAGAATGTTGGATTGTCTTACTGGTTTGCCTTAAATACCCTACCAGTGGCACGTACAGTAACACCATATAGTCCCAAACCTCATGTAACGGTGGAACTTGAACCCATTCCAGAACCTATTACGGTAACACCAGATATCTATACACCAAAAACATTTACACCAGAAAAGCCTGTAACCTTCACACCAAAGCCTTTGGAAGAAGTAGTGCAGCCTAGTCTGTCCTTGACCAAAGTAACCTTACCTGTCAAACTTATTCCAAAAGAACTTCCAACGCCACCACAAGTACCCACTGTCCATTATCATGCGTACCGTTTGACGACAACTCCAGAGATTATGAAAGAAGTGGTCAATAGTGACCAAGCTAATCTTCATGAGAAAACTGTCGCAAAAGATTCAACGGTGATTTATCCCTTAACAGTTGATGTCTTATCGCCCAATCGTGCCCAAACGACTAGTCTCATTTTTGAGGACTACTTGCCTGCTGGTTACCTCTTTGATAAGGAAACAACACAAAAAAAGAATGGAAACTATGTCCTTAGCTTTGATGAGACTAAGAATTTTGTGACCTTGACCGCAAAGGAAAACTTGTTGCAGGAGGTAAATAAAGATTTAACCAAGGTTTATCAACTGAACGCTCCAAAACTCTATGGTTCTGTTCAAAATGATGGGGCAACCTATTCCAATAGTTACAAACTCCTTTTGAACAAGGGTACAATCAATGCTTACACAGTCACTTCAAATGTTGTAACGGTTCGTACACCAGGTGATGGGGAGACAACCACGCTCATTACACCAGATAAAAACAATGAAAATGCGGATGGTGTCCTCATTAATGACACGGTCGTAGCCCTTGGCACAATCAACCACTACCAATTGATTTGGGATTTGGACCAGTATCATGGAGATCGTTCTGCTAAAGACACAATTGCACGAGGCTTCTTCTTTGTGGACGACTACCCAGAGGAAGTGCTTGATGTGGTGGAAAATGGCACGGCTATTACAACCCTTGACGGTCAGAAGGTATCAGGAATTACGGTTAAAAACTATGCTTCCCTATATGAAGCCCCTAAAGACCTTCAAGATAAATTGGCTCGTGCTAAGATTACACCAACAGGTGCCTTTCAAGTCTTTTTGCCGGATGACAACCAAGCCTTTTATGACCAGTATGTTCAAACAGGAACTTCTTTAGCTCTTTTGACCAAAATGATGGTGAAAGATAGTCTCTATGATCAAACTAAGACCTATACAAACAAGGCTTATCAAGTTGATTTTGGAAATGGCTATGAAACCAAGGAAGTGACCAACACCCTTGTTTCTCCAGAACCCAAGAAACAGAACCTCAATAAAGACAAAGTGGACATCAATGGGAAGCCCATGCTAGTGGGAACTCAAAATCACTATACTCTCTCATGGGACTTGGACCAATACCGAGGGATTAAAGCAGACAACACTCAGATTGCACAAGGTTTTTACTTTGTGGATGATTATCCAGAAGAAGCTTTACTGCCGGATGAAGCAGCTATTCAGTTTGTCACATCTGATGGTAAAACAGTTTCAGGAATCATGGTGAAGGCTTATTCTCGATTATCAGAAGCTCCTAACTCCTTACAAGCAGCCCTTTCGAAACAAAAAATTCAGCCTAAAGGAGCTTTTCAAGTTTTCATGCCTAAGGACCCACAAGCCTTTTTTGAATCTTATGTGACCAAGGGGGAGAATATTATCATCGTTACTCCGATGACGGTTTTGGAAACCATGCTTAATTCAGGGAAGTCTTATGAAAACGTGGCTTATCAGGTGGACTTTGGGCAAGCCTATGAAACCAACACGGTTACCAATTTTGTCCCTAAAGTAACTCCACATAAGTCTAATACCAATCAAGAAGGTATTTCAATTGATGGAAAGACTGTCCTTCCGAATACAGTCAATTATTACAAAATTGTCTTGGATTACAGTCAATACAAGGACATGGTCGTGACGGATGATGTTCTTGCCAAGGGATTTTACATGGTAGATGATTACCCAGAAGAAGCCCTTACCCTAATTCCTGATGGCATTCAAGTTTTGGATAAGGATGGCAATCGTGTATCTGGTATCTCTGTCAGCACCTACGCTAGTTTGTCAGAAGCTCCGAAAGTTGTTCAAGATGCCATGGCTAAACGTCAGTTTACACCTAAAGGAGCCATTCAAGTTCTTAGTAGCGATGATCCAAAAGCCTTTTATGAGACCTATGTGAAGACTGGTCAAACCTTAGTGGTCACGCTTCCGATGACGGTAAAAAATGAGTCGACCAAAACAGGTGGTCAGTATGAAAATACAGCCTATCAGATTGATTTTGGCTTGGCCTATGTCACGGAAACAGTGGTCAATAATGTTCCCAAACTAGACCCACAAAAAGATGTGGTGATTGACTTGTCTCATAAAGATGACAGCCTTGACGGGAAAGAAGTGGCCTTGCATCAAACCTTTAACTATCGCTTGGTTGGAGCGATGATTCCAAGCAATCGTGCGACTGATTTATTTGAATATGGTTTTGAAGATAACTATGATGAAAAGCATGATGAGTACAATGGTGTTTACCGCAGCTATCTGATGACGGATGTCACCCTCAAAGACGGTTCTGTCTTAAAAGAAGGAACGGAAGTCACGAAATATACCTTGCAACAAGTGGATACAGAAAATGGCCTAGTGTCAATTTCATTTGATAAATCCTTCTTAGAGACTGTCTCTGATGATTCAGCCTTTCAGGCAGATGTTTACCTTCAAATGAAACGGATTACGGCTGGTCAGGTTGAGAATACCTATCTCCATACAGTGAATGGCTATGTCATCAGCTCAAATACAGTTGTAACACATACACCTCAACCTGAAGAACCAAGTCCAAATCAACCCACACCACCTCAACCACCAATTGAGACTATTGAACCGCCTGTTCCAGCAAGCGTTTTGCCAAATACAGGGGAACAGGAATCCCTTTTGGGCTTGATTGGTGCTGGGATTTTACTTGGTACGGCTTATGGACTTAAGAAAAAGGAGGAGAAGTAGATGAATTCGAAAACCATTTATGAAAAGGATTCAGACCAGGATGGTCTGACAGATGCTCAGGAAATAGCTTTGGGAACCAATCCGCAGTCTGTTGACACAGATGGTGATGGTCAAGCTGATTTAGAAGAGCTACAATCTGGACATTCACCACTAGTCCCACAAAAGGAGTTGTGTGATGGCTTGGAACTTTGACACCATGAAAGAGGCTTTGTCTGAAATGGAGAAGGTCGATTACCAAGAGTTTATCAAAGCCTTTCTCTCTTTGGAATTAAGTATTTCTGATAGAACAATCCTCAATCAGGTTTATCAAGATTATATGGATGAGGATGACCTATCCTTGATTAGTGATGAGCTACGAGTTAAAGTTGATAGTTATCAGGATGAAGTGCAGGTAGATATGACTGACATTCTGGAAAAGTTGTACCGAACAGGTGAAGGCTCTAGTTTTATTATGGATTTAATGTACTCAAATAATCTTTCAGACACCTTGGAACAGTATGAGGTTTTGGATAGTGACGATTATTCACCACTTAGCCTTGAAACCTTACAGGCCATGATTCAACAGGACTTGGCTATTTCCAGTCAGGATTATTTTGGAGATTTGGTTCACCTTGCCTTGCAAAAAGATTTACTAGACCAGAAAAGTCATTTCTTACAACACTATGTGGCAACTGTAATGGAAGGTATTCCACAAGAAAGAGACCAACGAGCCTTGGTCCTAGATTAACGCAAAGGGCTGAGAAAAACTCTCAGCCCTTTTAAAATGGGAGGGAAAATGAATCAAGAAGTCTTACTACAAATGATGAGAGCCACCATTCCTCGTGATAGAGCCTTGCTTGAGGCGTTTTTATATTACCAAGCAGAGCATTTTGATGAGGAGTGGGATAGTCTTATTCGTCAGTTTTTATCCAATAGGAAAGAAATTAAGAAATCTGTTCAGGTACTTCACTTTGAGACAGATGTTTCAGCTTTTGTCCAGGCTAGTCCTTATGATACTGCTCATGATCTATTGACCTATACACAAGTATTCGGCCAAACTGGTCTCCAAAAACTCGACAAACTATCGCCGTCTGAAAAAGACTTGGTGATTGAAGTGGCCTTGTTCAATCTGGCCACTCGTTTTCAACTATTAGACTCAAATGGACACTACCAAACTATTTCACCAGATTCACTCTTACAAAAGAGTAGGGGAGCTAATTTGGTCAATGTGTATCGTGTGGCTAATAATTTAGCGGATCGAATCAGCCGAGATATTGAGCAGTTTCTCTTGACTTACGAGCCTGAGCTTGAAACAAGAGTTGATGAAACTGTTCTAGAAAATGAAGAAACTGTTGATGAGCACAAAACAAGTGTTCATCAGGGAATATCATTTAGAGAAGAGGGCTCTCTCATCATTGCTAGTTTGGATGTAGATTTGTCTCAACTAGATGTTCAAACAGGAAAAACCAGTCATCTGCCAGCCTATGAAGAGTTGTCATTACGACGTAAATTTGAGATTCTAACTTATTTTGACCAAATTCGTAATGAACGTTCCAAAGTCCCAAGTTTTAGACGAGGTGATTTTGATACTGATATGGAAATGATACCAGTCTTTGAGGGAGAAGAGTTACTAACCTATCTAGAGGCTAATGGTAGTCCCTATGAGCTGAAACGAACGCTGACTACAGTCGAAGAAAAGGAATTAGAAAAAATTGGACAAGCTATTAGGATAGAAAATCAAAAAAAATTGACTCAGCTAGGGATTGATTTATCTCAGTTTGACCCAGACCGAGTCGGTATTTTATTGGATGCAATAGGTCGTTTTCGTTTAAAAAATGCGGACCTTGCTTTATTAGGTGGTTATCCCAAAGCCTCGGTAACTCAACTAGCCCTTGCGACAGAACTACTCCAAATGGGACTAAGTCATGAAAAGGTTGAATTTTTCTTTGGTAGCCAGCTTTCCATTGAAGAGTTGCGACAAGTTGCCTACGCCTTTTTACACCAAGAACTCAGCAGAGAAGATGCGGAGTATTTTGAAAAAGATAAGGGCAACCAGCCAGATTTGACCTTTAGAAATTGGAAGAACAAGCTAGAGAAAGCTGAGAGAAAAGAAGTAGTTGATGAAGAATTTGCGGAAAATCCACTAGTCCAGAGAGTATTGGACACTTATCCTCTGGGGTCATTGGTTTCCTATAAGGGACAGGACTTTGATGTCATGTCGGTCAGCGATGCTCGATTGAACGGTTTGATTCGGATTGAGTTAGTCAATGACTTTTCGGATATCATTGAACAAAATCCAGTTCTTTATTTGAGGACCTGGGAAGAAGTCAGTCAGGCACTTCATCAGCCAAAGGCAGAACCACAAACAGAATTAGAAGAAGCGGACCAAGAACTAAATCTTTTTTCATTTCTGGAAGAGGAGCCAGTTCAGAGTATTGGACTATTGGAACCAGATGGTTCAGAAAAAGGTCATAACGATACTGATCTTGAAGAAACAGATAATCAAATTCCTGAAGAGGTAGTAGTCGAAACAATTCCAGAGATTCCAGTAACGGACTTTTATTTTCCAGAAGATATGACGGACTTTTATCCAAAGACTGCTAGAGATAAGGTTGAGACAAACATTGCAGCTATTCGTTTGGTAAAAAATCTAGAAGTAGAGCACCGCAATGCTTCACCAAGTGAACAAGTACTCCTTGCCAAGTATGTAGGCTGGGGTGGACTTGCCAATGATTTCTTTGATGACTATAATCCAAAATTTTCTAAGGAACGAGAAGAACTGAAAAGCCTAGTCACAGATAAAGAGTATTCGGATATGAAACAGTCCTCTCTGACAGCCTATTATACAGACCCTGCCCTGATCCGTCAGATGTGGGATAAGTTGGAAATAGATGGTTTTACAGGTGGCAAAATCCTAGATCCTTCCATGGGAACAGGGAATTTTTTTGCAGCAATGCCCAAACACTTAAGAGAAAAGAGTGAGTTATATGGTGTGGAATTAGATACTATTACAGGAGCTATTGCCAAACACCTTCATCCCAATAGTCACATTGAAATTAAGGGCTTTGAGACGGTAGCTTTTAACGACAATAGTTTTGATTTGGTGATTTCAAATGTGCCCTTTGCCAATATACGAATTGCGGATAACAGGTACGATAGGCCTTACATGATTCATGACTATTTTGTCAAAAAGTCACTTGATTTGGTCCATGATGGTGGCCAAGTAGCGATTATCTCTTCCACAGGAACTATGGATAAGCGAACAGAAAATATTTTACAAGATATTCGTGAGACAACTGAATTTCTTGGTGGGGTTCGACTGCCTGATTCTGCCTTTAAGGCCATTGCAGGAACGAGTGTCACAACTGATATGTTATTCTTCCAGAAACACTTAGACAAGGAATATGTGTCAGACGACTTAGCCTTTTCAGGTTCCATTCGTTATGAAAAGGATAGTCGCATTTGGCTCAATCCTTATTTTGATGGGGAATACAATAGCCAGGTGCTAGGAACCTACGAGGTCAGAAATTTTAATGGCGGAACACTTTCTGTTAAAGGGATTAGTGATGACTTGATTGCAAGTGTTGAAACAGCTCTACATCAAGTAAAAGCCCCAAGAAAGATTGATAGAAATGAGGTCATCATTAACCCAGATGTGTTGACCAAACAAGTCATTGATACCTCCATTCCAGCTGAAATGAGGGAGAATCTAGGTCAGTACAGTTTTGGTTATCAGGGTTCTACAGTTTACTATCGAGATAACAAAGGCATTCGAGTCGGAACCAAGACGGAAGAAATCAGTTACTATGTCGATGAAGAGGGCAACTTCAAAGCATGGGACACCAAACATTCTCAAAAGCAGATTGATCGCTTTAATGCCTTAGAAGTGACTGATAACACTGCTCTGGATGTCTATGTGACCGATGATGCAGCAAAACGTGGACAATTTAAGGGGTATTATAAAAAGACAGTTTTCTATGAAGCTCCATTGTCTGATAAAGAAGTGGCACGAATCAAAGGAATGGTGGACATTCGAAATGCTTACCAAGAGGTCATTGCCATTCAACGCCATTATGACTATGATAAGAAGACCTTTAGCCACTTGTTAGGCAAACTAAATCGTACTTATGATAGCTTTGTCAAACGTTATGGGTATTTGAATAGTGCTGTGAACCGCAATCTTTTTGATAGTGATGATAAGTATTCGCTTCTGGCTAGTTTGGAAGATGAAAGTCTAGATCCAAGTGGAAAGTCTGTTATCTATACTAAATCCCTTGCCTTTGAAAAGGCTCTAGTGCGTCCTGAAAAAGAGGTTAAAAAGGTACATACAGCCCTTGATGCCTTAAATTCCAGTTTGGCTGACGGACGTGGTGTTGATTTCGCTTATATGATGTCTATCTATCAGGTTGAATCGAAGATGACTTTGATTGAGGAGTTAGGCGACCTCATTATGCCTGATCCTGAGAAGTATTTGAATGGGGAGCTGTCCTATGTTTCTCGCCAAGACTTTCTGTCAGGGGATGTCGTTACCAAGTTAGAAGTGGTGGACCTATTTGTCAAACAAGACAATCAGGACTTTAACTGGCCGCATTATGCAGGACTTCTAGAAACAGTCAAACCAGCACGCATTACTTTAGCAGACATTGATTATCGAATCGGTTCCCGCTGGATTCCTTTGTCTGTTTTTGGAAAATTTGCCCAAGAAACCTTTATGGGGAAAGCCTATGAACTGTCAGACCAAGAAGTAGCAACAGTCCTTGAAGTCAGTCCCATTGACGGGGTTATCACTTACCAATCTAAGTTTGCCTACACCTATTCCAACGCAACGGATAGGAGTTTAGGTGTCCCTGCTTCACGCTATGATAGTGGTCGAAAAATCTTTGAAAACCTCCTGAATTCCAATCAACCAACCATCACAAAACAAGTTGTCGAAGGGGATAAGAAAAAGAATGTGACAGATGTGGAGAAAACAACAGTCCTGCGTGCTAAGGAAACACACCTACAAGAACTCTTTCAAGGTTTTGTAGCAAAGTATCCAGAAGTCCAACAGATGATTGAAGACACCTATAACGGGCTCTACAATCGCACAGTATCAAAGGTCTATGATGGTAGCCATTTAATCATTGATGGACTTACCCAGAATATTTCCTTACGTCCTCACCAAAAAAATGCCATTCAACGGATTGTGGAGGAGAAACGTGCCCTACTAGCCCATGAGGTAGGGTCTGGAAAAACCTTGACCATGCTTGGAGCTGGCTTCAAGTTGAAAGAATTAGGAATGGTACATAAACCACTTTATGTGGTGCCGTCTAGTCTGACTGCTCAGTTTGGTCAAGAAATCATGAAATTCTTCCCAACCAAGAAAGTCTATGTGACCACCAAGAAAGATTTTGCCAAAGCCAAACGCAAACAGTTTGTATCACGTATTATCACAGGGGACTATGATGCCATTGTCATTGGAGATTCACAATTTGAGAAGATACCGATGAGTCGTGAAAAACAGGTCACCTATATCAATGACAAACTTGAACAACTCAGAGAAATCAAGCTAGGAAGTGACTCTGATTATACGGTGAAAGAAGCAGAGCGTTCGATTAAGGGACTAGAGCACCAATTAGAAGAACTCCAAAAACTGGAGCGGGATACCTTTATTGAATTTGAAAACCTTGGCATTGATTTTCTTTTTGTGGATGAGGCTCATCACTTCAAGAATATCCGACCAATCACTGGACTTGGGAATGTCGCGGGTATCACCAATACCACTTCAAAAAAGAACGTAGACATGGAAATGAAGGTGAGACAGTTTCAGGCAGAGCATGGCGATAGAAATGTTGTTTTTGCGACAGGAACACCAGTCTCAAACTCCATTAGTGAACTTTTCACTATGATGAATTACATTCAACCCGATGTCTTGGAACGATACCAGGTATCCAATTTTGACTCCTGGGTTGGGGCTTTTGGGAATATCGAAAACTCTATGGAACTAGCCCCGACAGGAGATAAATACCAACCTAAGAAACGGTTCAAGAAATTTGTCAACCTTCCTGAACTCATGCGAATTTACAAGGAAACAGCTGATATTCAGACTTCAGATATGCTTGATTTACCTGTACCTGAAGCTAAGATTATTGCGGTGGAAAGCGAGTTAACGCAAGCTCAGAAATACTATTTAGAAGAACTGGTAGAGCGTTCAGACGCTATCAAGTCAGGTAGTGTTGATCCAAGTAGAGATAACATGCTTAAAATCACAGGTGAAGCCAGAAAACTAGCCATTGATATGCGGTTGATTGACCCTGCTTATAATTTATCAGATAATCAGAAAATCCTTCAAGTGGTCGATAATGTCGAGCGGATTTACCGTGAAGGAGCTGGAGACAAAGCCACACAGATGATTTTCTCTGATATTGGTACCCCTAAAAGTAAGGAAGAGGGTTTTGATGTCTACAATGAACTTAAGGACTTGCTAGTCGATCGAGGTATTCCAAAGGAACAAATTGCCTTTGTCCATGATGCCAATACTGATGAGAAGAAAAACTCACTGTCACGAAAGGTCAATAGTGGTGAAGTGCGGATTCTCATGGCTTCTACGGAAAAAGGTGGAACTGGTCTAAACGTACAATCACGCATGAAAGCTGTCCACCACTTAGATGTTCCTTGGCGTCCCTCAGATGTAGGACGGATTTTGCGGACATTCAAAATAAAAAAGAATGTGGAGGTAACAGACAATGGCAAAATCATTATTTGAGGAACTGGGCGGCAAATACGAAAGGCAAGGGGATTATTTGATACCGTGCTTAACTGTACCCGCCGAAGAAGAACAGGCAATAGGCATCTGGGGGCAACGGCATTTAGATTATCTAAAACAGTACCGTAAAGTTACATACACCAATCTTCTTACAAGCGGCAGGCTAAACGCCTACCTTGCCGACATCAACAGACAGGCACAGGAACGCTTTGAAAGGCTCATAGAGGGTATGAAACAGGCACAGGGCATAACGGAACAGCTAAAGGCAGAAAACGCCTTAGAATGGACAGGATGCCTCAATAACATAAGGGCTTGTGCGAGGGAGATTGTGGAAAAGGAAATTATTTTTGCATAAACAGATGATTAGTGGCAGGGGGAAATCCTGCCGCTTTTTCTGCTTTAGTTTGTCAGCTTGACAAATAAAGGGTTAAGGAATATAATTAGATTCAGTATTATACAAGGAGTTAATAAATATGCGGCAAGGTATTCTTAAATAAACTGTCAATTTGATAGTGGGAACAAAAAGTAGCAGTCCCGTTTCACTTTTAATATGGGGCTTAGTTTTTTGTACCCAGTTTAAGAATACTTTTATCATGTAATTTTATATGCCCGAAAACATATAAGTGTTTTGGGGCTATTGGAGTTATTTACCCAGTGATAGGAGTATTTATCACTGGGTATTTTTATGCCCTTTTTTGGGTGTTGATAGGAGGAAAATCACATGAAAATAATTAACTTAGGCATTCTGGCTCACGTTGACGCAGGAAAGACAACATTAACGGAAAGTTTATTGTATACCAGTGGTGCAATTGCAGAACTAGGGAGCGTAGATGAAGGCACAACAAGGACAGATACAATGAATTTGGAGCGTCAAAGGGGAATCACTATCCAGACAGCAGTGACATCTTTTCAGTGGGAGGATGTAAAAGTCAACATTATAGATACGCCAGGCCATATGGATTTTTTGGCGGAAGTATACCGTTCTTTATCCGTATTAGACGGAGCAGTATTATTAGTTTCTGCAAAGGATGGCATACAGGCACAGACCCGTATACTGTTTCATGCACTACAGATAATGAAGATTCCGACAATTTTTTTCATCAATAAAATTGACCAAGAGGGGATTGATTTGCCAATGGTATATCGGGAAATGAAAGCAAAGCTTTCTTCGGAAATTATAGTGAAGCAAAAGGTTGGGCAGCATCCCCATATAAATGTAACGGACAATGACGATATGGAACAGTGGGATGCGGTAATTATGGGAAACGATGAACTATTAGAGAAATATATGTCAGGGAAACCGTTTAAAATGTCAGAACTGGAACAGGAAGAAAACAGGAGATTCCAAAACGGAACGTTATTTCCCGTTTATCACGGAAGCGCTAAAAACAATCTGGGGATTCGGCAGCTTATAGAAGTAATTGCCAGTAAATTTTATTCATCAACGCCTGAAGGTCAATCTGAACTATGCGGGCAGGTTTTTAAGATTGAATATTCAGAGAAAAGGCGGCGTTTTGTTTATGTGCGTATATATAGCGGAACATTGCATTTGAGGGATGTTATTAGAATATCTGAAAAAGAGAAAATAAAAATCACAGAGATGTATGTTCCGACAAACGGTGAATTATATTCATCCGATACAGCCTGCTCTGGTGATATTGTAATTTTACCAAATGATGTTTTGCAGCTAAACAGTATTTTGGGGAACGAAATACTGTTGCCGCAGAGAAAATTTATTGAAAATCCTCTCCCTATGCTCCAAACAACGATTGCAGTAAAGAAATCTGAACAGCGGGAAATATTGCTTGGGGCACTTACAGAAATTTCAGATGGCGACCCTCTTTTAAAATATTATGTGGATACTACAACGCATGAGATTATACTTTCTTTTTTGGGGAATGTGCAGATGGAAGTCATTTGTGCCATCCTTGAGGAAAAATATCATGTGGAGGCAGAAATAAAAGAGCCTACTGTTATATATATGGAAAGACCGCTTAGAAAAGCAGAATATACCATCCACATAGAAGTCCCGCCAAATCCTTTCTGGGCTTCTGTCGGGTTGTCCATAGAGCCGCTCCCTATTGGAAGCGGAGTGCAGTATGAAAGCAGAGTTTCACTTGGATATTTAAATCAATCGTTCCAAAATGCGGTTATGGAGGGGGTTCTTTATGGCTGCGAGCAGGGGCTGTATGGATGGAAAGTGACAGACTGTAAAATCTGTTTTGAATATGGATTGTATTATAGTCCTGTAAGTACCCCCGCAGACTTTCGGCTGCTTTCCCCTATCGTATTGGAGCAGGCTTTAAAAAAAGCAGGGACAGAACTATTAGAGCCATATCTCCACTTTGAAATTTATGCACCGCAGGAATATCTCTCACGGGCGTATCATGATGCTCCAAGGTATTGTGCAGATATTGTAAGTACTCAGATAAAGAATGACGAGGTCATTCTGAAAGGAGAAATCCCTGCTAGATGTATTCAAGAATACAGGAACGATTTAACTTATTTCACAAATGGGCAGGGAGTCTGCTTGACAGAGTTAAAAGGATACCAGCCAGCTATTGGTAAATTTATTTGCCAACCCCGCCGCCCGAATAGCCGTATAGATAAGGTTCGGCATATGTTCCACAAGTTAGCTTAACAGCTTGCAAAAGTCATATAAAATGAGATTTGAAAGGATTAGAGACTAATTATGATGAAATGCGAATGGATATTGTGTCCTGTTTGTGGGAGCAAAACCCGTAATAAAATTAGGAAGGACACTGTTTTGGAGAATTATCCCCTTTATTGTCCAAAATGCAGACAAGAAAGATTGATTAAAGTTGACAACTTGAAGATAACTGTCATCAAAGAGCCAGACGCTTAAGACGCAGAGCCGATGAAATTGTGGAACAATTCACGAATCATCGGCTCTTTTTGTTTCGTATTTGAAAGAACAAACTCACCAAATAAAAAAAACGATATTCGGGTGGGTTATTTTGTTATACCCTAAATTACCCTCTGAATTTGTTTTTAAATTTGGAGGGATTTTTTTATGTCCTTTTTTCGGGCAGTTATCTATCTGCTCATACGAAGCAAAATTTATCAATACATAGCATATCAGAGAACGGCAGGAAACCAGTTAAAAAAATTTCTGCCAGTGCAACGGTACTTCTCACCTTGAAAGTAGAAGTACAATCTCCATACAATAGAATTACTATTTCCTATAACCGTAAAGGTCACAGAGCCTTTGCGGTTTTTCTTTTGTCGATTTTTGTTGGAAAGTGCCGTAGGGCTGTTTCTGATATGCGGTGTCGTTCTCCGCCTCTCCATCTGGATTTTTTACATTTCAAAAATTCAGATGGGAGGTATTTATGGTGAAATATGCACCAAGAAAGGTATATATCAGAGAAAGTGGCGGCTATGTGGAATTATCCTACACGGAGTTCTGCCGTTGCAGGGAATCCGACCAGACCTATATGGACAAGCTGTTTATCCCCATTCAAGGCTGTCTGCTTGAAGTCGTGAGGGAGCAATACACAGACTTCTACCGTGACAAGGAACGGTGGCGTTATCTGCAAAAATTAGATACAAAGAATAGACTGCTATCTCTCGACGGATTTACGGACAGCGAGGGGAATCCTCTGGACTTTATCACTGATGAAGCGGTGGACATTGCAGAAACCGTTGTCAATGCGGTCATGGTGGACAGGCTGAAAGCCGCCCTGCCTTTGCTGTCGGATAGTGAACAGGAGCTGATACAGGCAATCTTTTTTGACGGACTTTCCGAGCGTGAAGTCGGGGCGAGGTTGGGCATAACCCAGAGCGTTGTAAACAAACGCAAAGCCAGAATCCTAATAAAACTAAGAAAGATAATAGAAAATTAAAATTTAAGGCGTTCAGCCCCCTTGTTTTTTCCTTTGGGAAGATGAGGGGGCTTTTCTCTGCCCTCTCAATCAATTCTGATTGGAGGAAGTAAGAATGGCATACAACCACGGACGGGAGGACAGGAAATGGCGTATCTGGAAAGAAGCGGAGGAAAAGCTGCTGCGTGAGTGCGGCGTTGATGAAGCGACCATTGAGCAGATACGCATGGCGGACAGGGCAGACTTCAATTCCAACAGGCGGTTTTACCGATGGACGAATGACGTTGCGGAATATCTTGAGGACATGGCAGGCAGGGAGCGGCAGGCGGAAGTGGGTACGGTTGCGGAGTTACTGGAAGAGATTGAGAGCGAAAATCTCTATCAAGTATTAGTCACGGTGGACGGGCGTACCTTGAAAATCGTCCTGCTGAAAATGCAGGGGTATTCCACAAAGGAGATTGCCCCGCTTGTGCATTTGACGACTGGTGCCATCTATGCGAGGTTAGACCATCTGCGGAAGAAGCTGCGGAAAATTTTATAGCTTCTAAAACAGCCTGCCATCCTGCGGGCTACTGGGTGAGGGATGGAAATCCCCTCACTCATTTTTTGCAGGAGGACAACAGGATGGCATACAGGGTTAAGGCATACACGCTTCGGGAGGAATCCACGGAAAGCGGCACAAGGTATTTTATCAGCTTTAAGGACGGGCAGGGCAAATCCCACGAGTTGGAAGTGTCGGAACAGTTCTTTATGGAGTTTCGGCAGATGGAGCGCAGGAACAGGAATCTTTTCTAATGGGACGAGCGGCACAGGGAGTTTAACGAGGTATGGGACGAAACCCTTTACAGACGGGCGTTGCGTGTGCCTAAGAGCCTTGATGAACGCATGGTTGAGGAAGAACGGAATGAAACGCTCTATAAGGCGGTTGGGAGCCTTCCAGAGATACAAAGGCGGCGTTTCCTGCTCTACTACGAGTATGAGTTCAATTTTTACCAAATCGCCGCTATGGAGCATTGCACCGCTTCGGCAATACAGAAATCTGTTGCGATTGCAAAGGAGAAAGTAAAGGCGGAAATTGAAGAAATATCTCCAACCGTGACCGACACCGCCCGAAAAAGAAATCTGTTTTTTATTTGTGTGGGATTGGCGGCATTACATACTCTCACTTTTTTCCGTGGGAGTAAATCTATTTTTAAGGAGGTCAACGCCTATGTGCAACGAAAACAAAGACACCGCCCGAAAGGAGGAAAGCCATGCAGAAGTTACAGACAGTCAACGCCGAAACGCTCCTTTATGAACCGCTTGAGAAACCATCCTTTGTGGTGGACAGCCTTATCCCGACAGGCTTATCGCTGTTCTGCGGCTCACAGAAGATAGGCAAAAGCTGGCTCATGCTGAAGCTATGCTTATGCGTGTCGCAGGGAATCCCTTTATGGGATATGCCGACAATGGAGGGCGATGTGCTTTACCTCTGCCTTGAGGACACGTTCTGCCGCATACAGGACAGGTTATTTCGTTTGACGGACGAAGCAAGCGGGCGGCTCCACTTTGCCGTGGCAAGCTGCAAGCTGTCAGACGGTCTTATCGTGCAGCTTGAAGATTATCTGAAAGATTACCCAGACAGCAGGCTCATTGTCATTGATACCTTGCAGAAAGTCCGTACAGCTTCAAAAGACAATGCCTATGCAAGCGACTATGGGGACATCTCCCTCATCAAAGACTTTGCCGACAGGCACTCTCTGGCGGTCATTGTCGTACACCACATCCGAAAGCAGAATGACAGCGACGTGTTCAACAAGGTGTCTGGGACGACAGGATTAACGGGGAGTGCGGACGCTACCTTTGTTCTGGAAAAGGAGAAACGTGCGTCTGACACCGCCAAGCTGTATGTGACGGGCAGGGACACGCCTTATCAGGAATACACGCTGCGTTTCCGTGATTGCCGTTGGGAGCTTGTGGAGCGGAAAACGCAGGAGCAGCTTGCGAAAGAAACGATACCAGATGTCCTTTTTCGGTTGGTGGATTTTATGAGGGATAAGGAAGAATGGATAGGCACGGCAACGGAACTGTTAGCCGCTATGGGGGAAACGGAAACCATACCCACGGTGATTACGAAATGGCTGAATGAATACCGCACCACATTTTTAAGCGAGAACCGTATCTGCTACCAGTACAGCCGCAGGAAAGACGGCAGGCGGATTGCCCTTGCAAGGAGGGCGGGTGACAGCGGTGATGGTGGTGACAGCGATATTAGGATACCCCCCTGTTACTGTCATTGACGCTTAAAGCCATGTAAAGCTGGCGGCTCTGCCCTGCGGGTGACAGCAGTGACGGTGGTGACAGTGATTTTAGGATACCCTGCCGCTGTCATCCCTACGGGAGAACACCCCGTAAACGCAAAATGCAGGCGTGAGATTTACTCGCCCTTTTCGGTCGTGTAAAACCACCCCTGCGGTCAGAAAAATCATTCCGATTTTTCCGACTGCGTTTACAGGGTGTAACACACTACACTTTGCCCTGCAAAGTCGTGTGCCAGACGTTCCCTCTGGACTCCCTTAAGGCAGGGCTGTGCCCTGCTATCCTACGCCTTACGGCTTCGGATAAAAGAATGGCGGCATGACGGTGACGGCTCTTGCGAGGGGGGTATCCCAAAAACACCGTCATCATCGACATGACCGTCATGCAGGGGGTGAGGGTGACAGTTGCGGCAGTCGGCAGGGGGTATCCCAAAACTGCTGTCACCACCGTCACCGCTGTCACCCCAAAGGACGGTCACCCGCCGAAAGAAAGGAGGAATCCGCCTATGCCTTATGCAATCCTGCGTTTCCAGAAACGAAAAGCGGGCGGCGTTGCGGCTTGTGAACGCCACAACGAGCGGAAGAAAGAAGCCTACAAAAGCAACCCAGATATAGATATGGAACGCTCTAAAAACAATTACCATCTCATAGCACCACCAAAGTACACCTACAAGAAAGAGATTAACCGCATGGTAGCCGAAGCGGGGTGCAGGACAAGGAAAGACAGCGTGATGATGGTGGAAACGCTCATCACAGCTTCACCAGAATTTATGAACCAGTTACCGCCCGAAGAACAAAAAGCGTATTTCCAGACGGCTCTTGACTTCATTTCGGAGCGTGTTGGAAAGCAGAATATCCTCTCCGCTGTCGTCCATATGGACGAGAGAACGCCCCATATGCACCTCTGCTTTGTGCCGATTACGCCAGACAATAAGCTGTCAGCGAAAGCTATCTTAGGCAACCAGAAATCATTATCCGAGTGGCAGACCGCCTACCATGAGCGGATGTCCTCACGGTGGAATCAGCTTGAACGGGGGCAGTCCTCAATGGAAACCAAGCGGAAACACGTCCCCACATGGCTCTATAAATTAGGCGGCAGGCTTGATAAACAGTATGAAGAAATCGTGTCTGCCCTATCCGACATCAACGCCTTTAACGCAGGGAAGAAAAGGGATAAAGCGTTAGATTTACTCTCTGCATGGCTGCCAGACGTGGAGAAATTCTCTAAGGAAATCGGGAAACAGCAGGCGTATATCGACAGTTTGAAAGAGAGAATTGGGCAGGAATCAGACTATGCGGGGCGTATGCGTGATGAAAAGTACGAGCAGGAACTAAAGGTGCAGAAAGCGAATCAGAAGATATTTGAATTGCAGAGAACCAACGAGCAGATGGGGCGGCTGCTGTCAAAAATACCGCCCGAAGTGTTGGAAGAATTGCAGAAAAATCATAGAAGCAGAGCGAAAGAAAGGTAGATATGTGAATGAAGAAACAGGATTTTAAGGTGTTAAAGACCAAAGACTTGTACCCGTTCCCCGACAATCCGTTTCATGTGGCAGAAGATGAAACACTGTCAGAGTTAGCGGAAAGCATCAAGGAATTTGGCATTGTCACGCCGATAATCACACGCCCGAAAGAGGACGGGGACGGTTATGAAGTGATTGCAGGACAGCGGCGTGTCCGTGCTTCTGAACTTGCAGGGATAAATACCGTGCCTGCGTTTGTCCTGCCCTTAGACCGTGACCGAGCCATCATCACCCTTGTAGACAGCAATTTGCAGCGTGAGAATATCCTGCCATCGGAGCGGGCGTTTGCTTACAAGATGAAATCCGAAGCCATGAAGCGGCAGGGTTTCCGCACAGACTTAACCTCGTCACAAGTTGTGACGAAGTTGCGGACGGACGACAAGGTGGCACAGGGCTTCGGCGTGGGCAGGATGACCGTGCAGCGTTTTATCCGCCTGACGGAACTGATACCGCCGATTTTGCAGATGGTGGACGAGGGGAAAATCGCCCTCACGCCTGCGGTGGAACTGTCCTTCTTGAAGAAAGACGAGCAGGAAAACCTCTTTGCCACGATGGAGAGCGAAGAAGCAACGCCCTCACTCTCACAGGCACAGCGGATGAAACAGTTAAGCCAGAGCGGGCGGCTTGACATGGATACGATATTTGCGATTATGACGGAGGAAAAGGGCAACCAGAAAGAAACCTTGAAAATCAACACAAGCAAGCTGAAAAAATACTTTCCGAAGAACACAACGCCGAAGCAGATGGAGGAAACCATCATCAAACTTTTGGAGCGTGAGTTGCAGAGGAAACGCAACCGTGACAGCCGCTAATCTTCTTTTTTCGGGAAGTAAATACAGAGAGTTGAGGTATGGAGAATGAGAGAAATCCAGTATGAAATCGTAAAGGAAATCGCAGTATTGTCTACGGGCGACAGTGGCTACACAAAGGAAATCAATCTCATTTCATGGAATGGGAAAGAGCCGAAGTATGACATCCGCAGCTTTTCCCCGAACCGTGAAAAGTGCGGCAAGGGAATCACGCTGAACGCTGATGAAGCGGCGGCACTCCTTAAAGCATTACAGAAAGAATTAAACAGCGAGGATTAATGGTATCTGATTGGCAGGGCGGGGACATTTCCAAACTCTTCCCTGCCCTGTCTGGAAAGGAAGATTTAAGTATGGGCGAGGATAAGAAAGCAGATAAAAAGAGAAAGCGTATCGTGCCAAAAGCACCAGTGCAGATGATAATCAGCCGTGAATATGTCGGCACACAGACCGTTACAGAAGCGTTTGTCCCGATTATCTCCGAGGATATTCGGAAGAAGATTGCCGAGGGCGACACCTTCGACAATGAGGGGCTGTCCGCTTAGAATGTACGCAATGGGACATGAAAACAGATAGGACAGATACGGAGGTTTTACAGTATGGCAGGAATCAAAGAAGAAAAGAAAATCTATTTAGTCGGCATTTATTGCCGCTTATCTAAAGACGATGGTACGGATAACGAGAGTGCGAGCATTGCGACACAGAAATCCATCCTCACGGATTATGTGAAAAAGCAGGGATGGCACATAGCAAAAACGTATGTGGACGATGGTTATTCTGGTACAAATTTCCAAAGACCAAGTTTCCAGAATATGATAAAAGACATTGAAAGCGGTCTGATAAACTGCGTGATTACGAAAGATTTATCCCGTCTGGGGAGAAACTATCTTGATTGTGGGTTATATCTGGAAGTTTTCTTCCCAGAGCATAACGTGAGGTATATAGCGGTCAATGACGGCGTAGATACCTTGAATAAATCTGCTATGGACATCACGCCTTTCCGCAACATTTTAAACGAAATGTATGCCGCTGACATATCTGTTAAGATAAAATCGGCATATCGGGCGAGGTTTCAACAGGGGAAATTCATGGGAACTACCGCCCCTTATGGCTATATCAAAGACCCTGCCGACCACAACCATCTGCTGATAGATGATAAAGTGGCACATGTTGTAAAAGAGATATTCGACCTTGCATTAAAAGGGAATGGAGTTGCCAAAATTTGCAGACATCTTAATAAACAGCATATCCTACGCCCTGCCGCTTATGCGGCGGAGCGTGGCGAAACAGGCTTTGAACGTCATTTTGAGGGGAACGAGGACAAACGCTATATTTGGAGTGGGAACAGCGTGAGGAGCATTTTAAGAAGCCCGATATATGCGGGAAATCTTGTAGGCTACAAACGGATTGCCGCCAATATGAAAAGCAAGAAACGCCCCTCTAAGCTGCCCGAAGAATGGGAAGTGATACCCAATACCCATGAGGGAATAGTCACGCAGGAGGAATTTGATATTGTCCAACAGCTTATTACAAGTCGTAGGCTTCCACAGAACAAGGGAGGATTTGTAAATATTTTTGCAGGCGTTATCAAGTGTGTGGACTGCGGATGTGCTCTGCGGGCAATGAACGTACACAGGAGGAAACGCCCAGAGATTATCGACTGTGTACAGTATTCATGTAATAATTATGCAAGAAACGGAAGAAGCGAGTGTAGTGCCCACAATATAGAAGCAAGGGATTTATTCAATGCCGTTCTTGCCGACATCAACTGTTTTGCGGATATGGCAGTGAATGATGAAAAGGCGGTCAGGGCCATAGAAAAGCGGCTCACGGAAACAGACCAGAGCAGGGCGAAAGCATTAGAGAAAGAACGTAAGAAGCTGAACAAACGCCTTGCGGAACTGGACAGGCTGTTTTCCTCTCTCTACGAGGATAAGGTCATGGAGCGTATTACCGAGCGGAATTTTGAGATGATGTCGGGGAAATACCAGAAAGAGCAGCTTGAAATTGAAGCAAGGCTGAAAGAGGTGACGGAAACTCTTAATGAAAGCTACGAGAAATCACGGGGAATCCGTGACTTCCTCGCCCTTATCCGAAATTATCAAGGCTTAAAAGAACTGGATGCAACAGTTATAAACGCACTCATAGACAAGATACTTGTTTCGGAGCGTGAGAAGATGGCAGACGGAACAGTGAAGCAGGAAATCAAGATTTACTATAAATTCATCGGCTTTGTCGATGAATTACATATCATACCTACAAAACGGTGGGCAGCAATGCCCGCTAAAAATTGTACGGTGTGCGGCGTTGAATATGTCCCGGGCTCTGGTGCATCAAGGTATTGTCCTGCTTGTGCCAAGAAGATACGGAGGGAGAAATCAAACGAGAGCAAACGCAGGAGCAGAGAACAGAAAAGGATAGCATGTATGAACTGTCCGCAAAAAATGACCGACTGATATTGTACAGCGAAATGGACGACTGATACGTCAGGGAAACATGCACCAGGAGGTAGATATTTATCACTATATTACAAAAGGGAGCTTTGACAATTACCTCTGGCAGACACAGGAGAATAAGCTCAAATACATCACTCAGATTATGACTTCAAAAGATCCTGTGAGATCAGCAGAAGATATTGATGAACAAACCATGACCGCATCAGACTTTAAGGCTTTAGCCACTGGTAATCCCTATCTCAAACTCAAAATGGAATTGGAAAATGAACTGACAGTGTTAGAAAATCAAAAACGAGCTTTTAATCGCTCAAAAGATGAATACCGTCACACTGTTTCCTATTGCGAGAAGCACCTCCCTATCATGGAAAAACGGTTGAGTCAATATGATAAAGATATTGCCCAATCTTTGGCAACAAAGTCGCAAGATTTTGTCATGCGATTTGACAATCAAGCAATGAATAATCGTGCAGAAGCAGGAGACTACCTGCGAAAACTCATTACCTATAACCGCTCAGATACCAAGGAAGTCAAAACACTTGCCAGCTTTAGAGGATTTGATTTAAAAATGACTACACGAGGTCCTAGTGAGCCTTTGCCAGAGACTGTTTCTTTGATGATTGTAGGCGATAACCAATATACAGTCGCCCTTGATTTGAAATCAGACGTGGGAACCATTCAACGGATCAGTAATGCCATTGACCATATTATAGATGACCAAGAAAAGACACAAGAGCTGGTAAAGGATTTAAAAGATAAGCTACAAGTAGCCAAAGTAGAAGTTGAGAAAATCTTTCCCAAGGAAGAGGAATATCAGCTTGTAATGGCTAAGTATGATGTTTTGGCTCCCTTGGTTGAAAAAGAAGCAGAGATAGAGGAGATTGATGCGGCTTTGGCCAAGTTTAGTGAAGATACAACACCCCAAATGAAGCAACAAGTAGTACTCGAGATATAAGAAAAATGGCTGACAAATATTTTTGAACGCGGTAAAATGAAGTCAAGAAATCACATAAGGAGCACAGACCATGACCAAAACAGTAGAAGAAATACGTTATCAACTTGAACAATGGTTGGCACAAGGTTTTACAAGCCCAGAGGATAGAGCCAACTACCAAGCTTTAAAGGAACAGTATGAAGATGAAACTCTTGATTATAGCTTTTCAAAGCGTGAAATCACTGGACAGCTGGAACTCATCATCACAAGTCGTGAGAATGATTTTCCAAACTTAGATGAGGTGACGAAGGCAGAATACCTTGATTTGGTTGCCCAACTTGATGATTTAGACAAGAGACAGGCTGACTATTATCGCAAGCAATTAGCCTAGAAAGAGGTGTAAGATGTTGGAGCAAATTCTACAAAGCCTTTTGATTATCGCAGCAATAGGACTGATGTTGTTTGTCCTTTATCGGATTGTGAAAGTTTCAGGTGCTTTATTTCTTATCGGACTCATCAGTGGATTAGTCTTTATTGAAATATATGGAATTTACCTATTCTTCACAGAAAGACACCTATATTCAGAAGATTTAGCAGCTAATGGCATATGGAGTTTCACTGGATTTTATATTGCATTGAATTTATTTCTTGCTATTAGCTTAAGTATGAGGTGGTGGAGAAATAGAATCGTTTAACATGGGGATTACCTACTGGTAGTCCTTTTTCTTGTGATAAAATCTCCAAGCTAATCTTGATATGATGAAGCTATCACTAATAGAGGAGTAAGCCATGTTAAATAAAGTGAAAGCTCGATTTCTGATTGGATTAGGAGGTTTAATCGCAGTCAGTTTTATGGTCATGATTGGCTACACGATTGGCTCACAAACCATTTCAAAGCAAACAGAGAACCAAATACGAGCAGAAGCCAATAAACTTGTGTCAAAGAAAAAGCAGGAGGAAAGAGCGACAGTCCTATCAGATGAGCTTGTCAATGAATTTCTCACTCAATATTTCACCAAGGTCCAGCTGGGTGAAAATAACGCTCGTATCAAACCCTACATGACGGACTCGGCATTTTCAGAAGAGGAAGCAAATCAGGATAAAGCGATCAATCAAGTTTATAAAGACTATATGCTTGACTACCGATTTGAATCAGCCAGTATCTATGTCAATACAGAAAGTAATGTTGCACTTGCGGAAGTTACCTATCAAGTGACCTATGTATCTGATTTGAGTGAGCAACAACAGCGAACCTCTCAAACAGAAACCAAGACGGTTATGTTATCCTACTCCAAAGTTTCCGACAAGCTCCTGGTTAATCAGTTGACCATTTGGAATGGAAAACTAGAGGACATGAAAGAAGCCACAGATGGTGCAAATTCCAGCATACCAACGATCCAAGGAACTACGACAAGCGAGAACAACTAGCAGGAGACAGTCTTCTGCTTTTTTTGATAGGGAGGAAAGATGACACGAATTAAAGCAGTAAAACAAAAGGCCATTTTAGATGTTGCTGAGAGTCTGGGCTGTTACTTCAGACGTTTATCAGGACACATTTATGAACACCCAGACCATGATTCCTTTCGGATTTTTGCCGATACCAATACTTTCAAATGGTTTTCAAGAGATATACAAGGAGATGTAATTGACTTTGTTCAATTAGTGACAGGTGTTTCTTTCAAAGAGGCTGTATCCTATCTTGAAACTGGGGATTTTGAACAAGCTAAGTTGATAGAAGAAACTTATCAACCATTTCAATACTATTTGCATGAAGAACCCTTTCAGCAAGCACGTACTTACTTGCAAGTCGTCCGTGGCCTAAGTGATCAGACTATCAATTCCTTTGGCAGACAAGGATTGCTTGCTCAAGCTACTTATCAAGCGGAGTCGGTTTTAGTGTTTAAAAGCTATGACCATAATGGGATCTTACAGGCAGCAAGCCTTCAAGGTCTCGTCAAAAATGAAGAAAAACACGATCGAGGTTATCTCAAAAAAATCATGAAAGGATCTCATGGCTATGTCGGTATTAGTTTCGATATTGGGAATCCTAAGCGACTCATTTTTTGTGAATCAGTTATCGATATGATGAGTTATTATCAGCTTTACCTAAAGCAATTATCCGATGTTCGCCTGATTTCAATGGAAGGTTTAAAACTTTCTGTGATTGCTTATCAGACCTTGCGTCTAGCAGCAGAGGAACAGGGGAAATTGGCATTTCTAGATACAGTGAAACCAAGCAGGCTTAGCCATTATCTTCAGGCAATACAAGAGACGACAACCTTTTTTCAAACTCATTCAAACGTCATAACAATTGCTGTTGATAACGATGATGCAGGAAGAGAATTTTGTCAGAAACTGTCAGATAAAGGACTTCCGATTTCTCAAGATTTACCACCATTGCAGGGCCTTGAAACAAAGTCAGATTGGAATGATATTGTGAAACAGCAGAGTGAACTATCCTTAAGTGATTATTTCCAAACAGCCCAAGCACAAGTCAATAAGTATCATCCTCCACCTAAATGGGGGCATGCTTTAGAATTGTGATAACAAAATCAAGTCCGCTATCATAATCTAGAATGTGACAAGGAGGACGCCCTATGAGTGTGATTGAACGTCTAGCTGAAAAAGTAGCTAGGCAAGAAGAAAAGGTCTCACGTGAGACTGAGAAATTAGAAAACTATCGTGACCAACTACAAACTGCAATGTATAGCACCTTTATCAAACGGCAACAATCAAGTCAGTTGTCATTTCATGAAGCACTAGAGCAAGCCTTTGGTAAAGAAACCACACTACACCCAAATTACAGAAATGAGGATACAGAATGAGTAAAACATGGAATTTTGATCAGCCATTAGATGATGTGAAAACAACATCATCCCATGAAGAACGAGCTAAAATCGCAGCACTTTTCCATAAACAGGATGAAAAACCGATTGAAGAAGTAGATTATGTGGCTGCTTTTGAACAGCAACAAAAGGAGTCAGAATCTAAAGATGTACAGACGCCTGAATCAAAAGTTAAACAAAGCCAGCTGAAGAAAGCAAATATCACAAGTGATTATAAACAGCACTTGGCAGACACTATTGCGCAAAATAACAAGGATATTTCCGCCTGTCAGACGCAAATTGAAGAACTTCATCAATTGATTGATGAAAAGAAAATCCAAAATAAAAAGTTGCAGGCTATTTCAGTAGCCATTGATGATTTATAAGTCAGGTAGTCCTATGAAGGCTACCTTTTTACAATTTAAGGAGAAGATAATGAAATTCTTTCAAAAGAAAACACAGCATCAAGACCGTTTTAAACGACTGATTCATCGATTATCAGAGATGTCCGATACTGAACTAACCAAAGTAGAACAACTCCTAGATGTTGTCTTTGATCAAAGTTTCAAGTCTAGTGAGAGAGTAGAAATATCTCGGAACATTTTAACCACTGAGGAACAAAGTCTTGATAAGTCGATTCAGGAAGCGAAAAATAAACTGAATACTGAGCAGTTAGAGAAGCGAATAGAGCAGTTTAAGCAATCGAAGAAACCTAAAAATGGATAATGCACCATATTTGGTGCGTTATCCGTTTTTTATGGTATAATGAAAACAAATATGAGGAGGTCTTTATCTATGATTGGAGACAATATTAAATCACTACGCCGAACACACGATTTAACACAACCAGAATTTGCGAAAATGGTCGGGATTTCACGCAATAGCCTGAGTCGCTACGAAAATGGAACCAGCACCGTTTCAACAGAACTCATTGACCGCATTTGTCAGAAATTTAACGTTTCTTATGTCGATATTGTAGGAGAGGACAAGATGCTAACACCTGTTGAAGATTACCAACTGACTTTAAAAGTAGAAGTGATAAAAGAACGTGGAGCAGCCATTTTATCAAAGCTTTATAGATACCAGGATAGTCAAGATATTGCTTTTGATGATGAATCGAATCCTTGGATTTTGATGAGTGATGATTTGGCTGAATTGATCCATACGAAAATTTACCTTGTCGATACTTTCGATGAAATTGAGCGTTACAATGGCTATTTAGACGGTATTGAGCGGATGTTAGACATGGTGCATCATCGGGTGGTGGCTTAATGAGATTGGAAGAATTTAGTGAAACTGAGTTTCAGAAGGCTTTGCAGCGAACCATTCGAGCCCTAACTCATGGGAAGACAATCCCAGAACAACCTAAAGCCATTTTACTTGGTGGACAAAGCGGGGCAGGTAAGACGACTATTCATCGTATCAAGCAAAAAGAATTTCAAGGTAATATCATTATCATCGATGGTGATAGCTACCGTTCTCAGCATCCCAATTACTTAGCCCTGCAAGAAAAGTATGGCAAGGACAGCGTGGACTATACCAAGGGATTTGCAGGAAAAATGGTAGAGCATCTGGTTGACGAACTCAGTACGCAGGGTTATCACTTGCTGATTGAGGGAACCTTACGAACTACTCAAGTTCCTCGTCAGACTGCTCAATTATTATCTTCGAAAGGTTACCAAGTTTCCTTAGCAGTGATTGGCACCAAACCAGAACTGTCATATCTCAGCACCTTAATTCGTTACGAGGAACTTTATGCCATAGATCCGACTCAGGCTAGAGCAACACCAAAAGAACACCATGATGGGATTGTAGAGAACTTAGTTGATAACCTAAGGCAGTTAGAAAGAGAGAAACTCTTTGATTGTATTCAGATTTATCAAAGAGACAGGACTTGTATTTATGATTCTAAAACTGATAAAGATTCTGCAGCAGAAGTTCTTCAAAATTGCCTTTTCGGAGAGTGGAGTAAAGTAGAGGAAGAGATGATGAAGTTAGGTCGGGAACGGTTAGTTAAACTGAATAATAAGAATTTGCTGGAGAGTAACTATGGAATTTAAAAAGTTAGTAATTGAAAACTTTCGTAATTTTAGTTCTATTGAAATTGACTTATCAAATAAAAATGTGATATTCGGGATGAACGATTCGGGAAAAACAAATCTTTTATTTGCAATAAGATATTTGTTAGATAGAAGTATCAGAAATAAAGGTTTTATTAAATCAGATTATCATAAACATGATATTAGTAAACCTATAAAAATACAGCTTGAAATTGATTTGTCTGATAGGGAAGAGGATGATGAAGAGTCACTAAAGTCTTCACATTCACGTTTATTAATTTCAACAGTTGCTGGAGCAAGAAAAAATGCAAGTTTAGATACATTCCTCATTTCCTTGGAGGCGATGTATGATGAGAAAGAGTTGTTTGGAAATCCGGTATTAAGTTGGGGCTCTACTTTAGATGATTTAGTGGAAGTACCTCAATATGGTACAAGGAGTGATATTGATAAGATTTTCCAAATAGTCTCTGTAAATCCTGCGATAGAGTTGGATGTATTTTTTAAGCGAAATAGAAAATTATTGTTCTCAGATGATACTAAAACTGATGAAGATGTAGCACTTGAGAAAGCGATTGAGAGTAGCATTATTGATTTAAATACAAATATTTCTAATCTAAGTTTAATTACTAGTGTTCAGTCACAACTGACAGATGCCTATAAAAGCTATCGTAAAGAAGATTTAGAGATAAAAATCCAATCAGAAATTTCAATTTCGGGTTATTTGGATAATCTTACTCCGTATATAAATTGGAATGGAGACACTCAAAATTATCCAACATCTGGGGATGGACGAAAAAAACTTTTATCATTTGCTATTAATCATCTGATTTCAGAAAAACAGTACAGTAGTAAAGTGATAATTTATCTAATAGAGGAACCAGAGAATAGTCTGCACAGATCAGTACAAGTATCACTTTCTAAATAGCTTTTCATTCAGAATATATACGAATACTTCTTCTTAACAACTCATTCAGCAGAAGTGCTTTATGAAATGAATAATACTCAGCTCATAAAGATAACTAATCAACAGGAAGCAACAGGACATTCTTCATACTACAAGGTCGCAAGTGAGTTTTCAAATTTAAAGAAAAAATTAAATATTTCATTAGCGCAGTCTATCTTCTATGATAGAGTTCTTTTGGTTGAAGGTCCGTCAGAATACTACTTATTTTCTTCTATTTTTGAATATATTAGCCCTGATTTTGAAGCAGAAGGAAAATACTTGTTACAAGTTAATGGTATAAATTTTAAACCTTATGCAAAGCTGTATAGAGAATTAGGTATAGAATTTTTTGTGAAGACAGATAATGATTTAAAGGCTAGCAGAGGTGATAAACATGAATTTTCTCCGATAGGGTTCAATCGATGTATTGAGATTCTTGATGACAATATCGTTGCTAAATTAAATAATTATCGTATAGATTTCTCTTCAAAGGAAGAAAGAAATCAGAATATAAAAGCTAAAAAGGAAGAACTGTATACTATGGAATATTCTTTAGTATCTCAATTGAATTCAAAGAGACTATATATATCAGAGATTGATTTAGAAAACGATTTAGCTAAGGTACTGTCCGAAAGTGAGAGAAATGGAATGAATGTATCAGATTTTGTGAATTGGTTACAAAGTAGTAAGCAGTATAATATGTTGGAATATATTGAGGGGGACCTTACTCCAGAAATTGCACACAAAATTGTGAAATCAGAGTATTTTAAAGTTTTAGCGGAGTTTTTAGACTATGAGTGATATTGCTACACGAGATGAAACTATCAAAAAAGAGTTATTAGAGTATCAAGGAAACATTCTAATTTTAGCTAACGCAGGTTCGGGAAAAACAACTTTTTTAGCTGAAAAGCTAAAAAGCGATTCTAAAAAACTAGATAATTATCAAAAACTAGCAGCGATAACTTTCACTCGGAACGCAACTGAAGAAATAAAACAGAAATTAGTTGAAATTCCAGAAAATGTTGTTGTATCTACTATTGATTCATTTTTAGATAATGAGATTATTCTCCCTTTCCTTGATCAAAGGTATAAAGTTGCAACGTCGTTACAGTTTAGTTTTCAGCAAGAATACAAGTTTAATAATTTCGACATTGGACTAAGTCAAATAATGCAAAATGGTATTTTTGCTACTTATGATAATCCGACCGCTCGGCAAGGTAAGAATTTTAAATGTGAAGTTGCTTTAGATATACTAAAAAATATTGTGTCTGCATCAGAGTATCTAAAGTATAAATTCAATTCACTTTATATCGATGAGTTTCAGGATTGTGATCAATCTATGAATGATTTATTCATGTATTTAAAAGATGAACTGGGAATTCGATTATTTATTGTAGGAGATGATAAACAATCAATTTATCAATGGAGAGGGGCTTCGCCTAGATATATTAAAAATTTATGGGAAAACGAAAATGATTTAAAAAAAGAGAGGTTTATTGGTAATTTTAGGAGTTTACCTAAAATTGTAGATTTTTCATTAGCTCTAACTCCAGAAGTAAAAATTGATTCTATTAATGAAACAGGTTCTATTTTATATATAGAGACTAAGCAATTTGCTTTAAAAGAAGATGTTATCAGATCTCTGGTAGATAATGGTGATATAAATTTAGATGAAAAAAATTATTTTTTAATTGGAAACAATCAACATATTGAAGAAACTGTAACACAATTAGGTGGAATATTCCCAAATGAATTTGATTATGTCAGAAAAAATCCTTTTATAGAGTGTACCAATGGTCGTTTTTTACAATCTTTAGCTCAATATTATTTTCTTGAAAGTTTTTCTGAGTATGATGTGTTGAACAATCTTTTTCCTGATTATAATGACGATTTTAGGAAAGGATTATTAAAAAAATTGAAAATCTTGCGTCAAAATCCTGAGCGATTACTTATCGAAGATATAGCGTCATATCTAGGTGTACCCATTACACAATTTGGTGATAAATTAGAAAGTCAAATATTACTTGAAGTTTTAATTGATGTAGAGAATAGAATCTTATTTGATACTAGTTCATTGAAAAATAACTTATTAATGACAACACATAATTCAAAGGGACTAGCTGCAGATACGGTGATAATTTTTGTTGAATATTTGATTGACAGATATAAAAATACATTAAAGTTCGAGGACCATTATGTTGCAATCACTAGAGCAAAATCAAAAATAATTCTTATTGATAACAAGACAAACTATGTTAGCGAAATAAATAGATTATTATGCAACAATAATGGTAATTTTTCATTTGATAATTTCATAGAAAGAAGGAATTTATGATTACTTTGCATCACGATGTACTGAAATTTGATATTACTGGTATTTTGGGTTTTGAAATTAATCAACATATTGATTTTTATAATGATGGGGTTAATGAAGCCTATATTGCAATTAAAAATAATGATAAGATTACTGCATTATCTATTTTACGGGTACTAAAATCACAACTAGATAGGGAATATAAGTATTTTGATTCGAAGAGATTTTGGGATTTTAATTCTCTAAACGATACATATAGCTATGTTGATGGTATAAATAGAGCGAGTAGAGCATTAGTAGGGGCACCAAATTATAGAAATATGAATTCCATGCTCTATGATATTAAAGATTATATGACTAGACATAGATATGAGGATGATATTCTTTATGGTAATAAATTCGCACTAGCAGTAGATATTCGTTTAGATGAGATGACAAATCAAGAGTATCATTCACATGCTGGTAAGTTACTTCAAGGTATTAGAGCATTTTATCTCCGACCAGGAAAAGGTATTGTAAAAGAATGTATTAAACTCTCTAAAGGTTTTTCACAAAAGAGTTTAGAACCATATATTTTTAAAGAATATTTTGCTAAATATTTAAGATAGTTTACCGAGAGCTTTTAGCTCTCTTTTTTACCTTCTTTTTGATGATGTGATATCTTTTCCAAATCATCTCTATTATCCTAAAATCATACCTAAGAAAATCAAGTCTCGATTTTCTAATGGGGGTTTGGGGGCGAAGCCACCAAGTTATCTTATCGTTGGCTGTCAAAACTGAAAGGTTTTCGTCAGCTGGCGATATGATTTTTGGGATATTGTGGACACAATATCTGAGCTCGCAAAAGCCGAAAAGGGAAGATTTGAGGCTTTTAGGAAGCCCCCGTATCAGATATGGTATCGGTGCTAACCCGCTAGAGGGAAATGTGAGAAGGAGTGTATCATCATGACAGAAAGTTATCGGACAATTCGTAAGGAAATCAACTTGACGCTTGAGGAATTTGAGCAGATTCAACTACTGATGAGAAAGGAGAATGCGGAGCAGTTTTCTCCTTTTGTCAGACAAAAACTATTGGACATTGTCAATAACAAGGATGACATCAGAGATTGGTTTATTCTGTGGCAATCTCAAAAAATAGAACAAATCAGTAGAGATATTTTACAGGTAGCAACTCTAGCGGAACGAGGCCATCAGGTCACGTCAGAACACTTAAGAATTATATTGACTTGTGTTCAAGAACTGATGACAGAAGTAGAGAAGGCAGTACCACTCAGTTCAGAATTTCGAGATAAGTATATGGGAGGTTAGATATGGAAAATCGTTATCGAACCAATCTCAAAAAAGTCTTTTTAACAGACCAGGAACTTGCGAACCTGAATAATCATATTAGCCAAAGTTCTTGTCAAAATTTTTCTGCTTATGCCAGAAAGGTTTTGCTTAATCCAAATATGACCTTTTTAACAATTGATACCAGTAACTACCAAGACTTGGTTTTTGAATTACGTCGAATTGGCAATAACATTAACCAGATAGCTAAAACAGTCAATCAGACAAAACTTCTGACAGTAGAGCAGCGAGAAAATTTGAAAACGGGCATAGGTCAGCTGATTGCGGAAGTTGATAAGGACTTCTATGTCAAGTGTCAAAAGTTGAGGGAATTTTATGGTAGTTACTAAGCATTTTGCGGTTCATGGCAACAAATACCGTAAAAGTCTTATCAAGTATATTCTAAATCCAGCTAAGACTGACCAACTCAAATTGGTTTCAGATTTTGGAATGAGCAATTACCTCGACTTCCCTAATTATGAAGAAATAGTTGAGATGTATCAGGCAAACTTTGTCAATAATGATAGGCTTTATGATTCGAGAAATGACCGGCAACAAATCAAGCAAAATAAAATTCATGCTCATCATCTTATCCAGTCATTCTCACCTGAGGATAATCTTACACCTGAAGAAATCAATCGTATTGGTTATGAGACGATAAAGGAGTTGACTGGCGGAAACTTTCGCTTTATTGTGACAACCCATACGGATAGGTTGCATGTTCATAACCATATCCTCATCAATTCTGTTGACCTCAATTCTCATAAGAAACTCAAATGGGATTATGCTCAGGAGAGAAATTTACGGATGATTTCTGACCGTCTTTCCAAAGAAGCAGGTGCCAAAATTATCACACCGAACCGTTATTCTCATGAGAAGTTTGTGACCTATCGCAAAAGTAATCACAAATTTGAATTGAAGCAACGTCTTTATTTTCTGATGGAGAATAGTAAGGATTTTGACGACTTTTTATCCAAGGCAGAAGCATTGAATGTCCAGATTGATTTTTCAAGAAAATACGCTCGTTTTTTGATGACGGATATGCCCATGAAGCGAGTTATTCGAGGCAAGCAACTAGATAAACGTCAACCCTATACCGAGGAATACTTTCGAGAGCACTTTGCCAAGCGAGCGATTGAGCAATGTTTAGATTTTCTCTTACCCAGAGTTCGTGACCTTTCACAACTTTTGGAGTTTGCAAGAGAACTCAACCTTGCTATGTCTCTAAAACAAAAGAATGTGGCGTTTACTCTAACAAAAAATAGTCAGAGCATTACAGTCAATAATCAAAAAGTCAGTTCCAAAAATCTCTACGATGTTCAATTTTTCGAAACTTACTTTGAGAAACGTGGAGAAGTTCCTGATATTGACCAGTTGCAACTTATTTCTGACTTTGAGGGATACTGTGAGGAACAAGATAAGGAAAAGCTAGCTTATGAAGACTTGCAAGAGGCTTATCAGGCATTTAAGGAGAAAAGAGACCAGGTTCAAGAGTTTGAGGTCGTCTTAGCTGACCATCAGATTGATAAGTTAGTCAAAGATGGTCTCTTTATCAGAATGAACTACGGCGTTAAAAAAGATGGCTTGGTCTTTATCCCAAACCGTCATTTAGATATTAAAGAGACAGAGAGTGCTAAACACTACCATGCCTTTATCCGTGAGACCGCACAATTTTTCATTTACAATAAGGAGGCGTCCGAACTCAATCGCTATATGCGAGGGCGTGAACTCATTCGTCAGTTAACCAATGATAGCCAGACTATCTCTAAAAGAAAAAGACCGACCATTGACACACTTAAGAAAAAGATTGAAGAGATTAATCTTCTTATTGAGTTGGGTACGGAGAATAAGTCTTATCAAGATATTAAAGACGAGATTATTAAGGATATTGCTCAATTAGATTTGACCATTACAGAGATTCAGGAACACATAGATCATCTCAACAAGGTTGCGGAAGTCTTGCTTAACCTGGACAATAACGATATAGAGAACCGCCGCTTGGCCAAATATGACTATGCCAAGATGAATCTAACTGCGGCTATAAAACTGGAACAAGTTGAGAAAGAAATCGAAATCTATCAAATTAAGTTAGATAAGTCAATAGATGATTATGAGTATTTAATAAGGAGGTTGGAAAAGTTTGTCATAATTTTAAATGAAATAGACTCAAGCAAGGATGAACTAAAATTTGAACACAGTGAAAAAATGTGAAAGAATAGCATTTTTCGGATTTATTGATACCAAATATTGAGTACTCTGAAGAAATTCTGAAATAAAATTGATAAAAAGGAATAAAAAACTAAGGAGATGATATTATGAAAAAGATAGGCTTATTGTCGAATGTTTTTATATCATTGTTTATTGTTATATTAGCTAGCGGTTCTGTGTCATCAGGAGTAAGTGCTAATGAAAATAAGGAAATTAGTTATAATGTTTTAGTTAGTGAAAATAAATCTATTGAGGATATAGAAGATGTTTTACAAAGTCAAGGAATTAAAGTTACTGATAAAATACCTGAAATAAATTTTTTAACTATTTCTACCGAAAAAAGTGAAGATACAATAAAAAAAGAAAACTCTAATTATATTGATGACATAGTTATAGATAATACTATGACTGTAAAGCCTAATATTACTTATTTGTATGGGGACAAGGTTTATACAAATACTAATTTAGATTTTTGGGGAAATCAGTGGGATATGCAAAAGAGTATTAGTACTGGAAGTAAATTTCAACATAAGTCTTCTGGTAAAGCAACAATTGGTGTAATAGATTCTGGTATTACATATGATAATCCAGATATTTATTCACACATTATTTCAGTACAAAATTTCACATCAGATTTGGAAACAGGAATAGTTGATAACCAAAATGTTGTAGATAAAATTGGCCATGGGACCTCTGTTGTGGGACAAATTTCATCAAGTGGAGAATATTTAGGGATAGCACCTGACATGAAAATACGAATGTATCGTGTTTTTGATGAAGGGAATGCTCAAGACCAATGGATTCTCAAAGCGCTCATTCAAGCAGCAAAAGATGATGTTGATGTTATTAACCTTAGTTTAGGAGAATATTTGTTAAGAGATTCCACTGATGAAGATGATGATACAGCTTTGATCAATATCTATCAACGGGCAATTATAGTCAATTGAAACAAGAGCAGGACAAAAGTGCCTCAAGAAACGTATCGCAATTCGGCAATACTTTTCTGAGGTGTTTTTTGATATGAGCCCATGTTTTCTCGATGGGATTGTACTCAGGTGAGTACGGAGGAAGTGGTAAGACTCTATGCCCCTGCTCCTTAGACAAGACCTTTAGCCTGCTCATTCGATGAAACTTTGCATTGTCCATAATGATAACTGATGGCGTCTCCAAAGTGGGTAGTAAGAATTTTTGGAACCAAGCTTCAAAAAAGTCGCTAGTCATAGTATCTTTGTATGTCATCGGAGCTATAAGCTCACCATTTATGAGACCTGCAACTAAAGATATCCGCTGGTATCTTCTTCCAGAGACCTTACCTTTTATCAACTGACCTTTCAAGGAGCGACCATATTCTCGAT
>NZ_ATVP01000004.1 GCF_000420785.1 Streptococcus hyovaginalis DSM 12219
GAAAAGCTTTACTAGGAGCTAGCTCCTAGTAAAGCTTAACAAATGGAAGACTTCAAAATAACATTTTAGGTCTCACATCATTGACAAAGGTACATAATGACAGATCCCTTTCTCTAAAAAGATTACTTTTTTATTTATATAAGATTTTTTTCACAATCTATCTTGACAAAATCGTAAGATTACTATACTATTATTGCAATTCAATTAAATAAAACCGAATGATGTTCATCAGGAGAAGATAGTTTTTTCAGCTATCGCCGAAGGAGTTAAACTCTCAGGTGCCTTTTATGAGGTGGGACTGATTTACTGACGGACTTCTGGAGAGACCTCTTTAGTGAGGCGCCGAAGGGGCAAGGCATGGCTCAATCTCTCAGGCAAAAGGACAGAAGAAAATACACCCTCAATCTTTTGGGATTTTTCAGCAAGCCTAAAAGAGAACGTGGGTTGTTTTAGATACTATCTATCCTTCAGTAAGTTAAAGAGAGTTGTGGCTAGCAGCTGTCTTTTTTTCTTTGATGACCATCCTTCACTGGAGGATTATGATGATTTCTTTTTTTACAAGTTTAAATAATCTTGTCTGGGGCCCACCCCTACTTATCCTTTTAGTCGGTACAGGAGTCTATCTGACCCTAAGACTCAAGCTCTTACAGGTGTTCAAACTTCCTAAGGCTTTCCGCCTAATCTTTACTGAGGATAAAGGCGAAGGGGATATTTCTAGTTTTGCAGCCCTAGCTACTGCTCTGGCTGCAACTGTCGGTACCGGAAATATCGTAGGAGTGGCGACAGCTATCAAGACTGGTGGCCCAGGAGCTCTTTTTTGGATGTGGGTGGCGGCTTTCTTTGGTATGGCTACCAAGTATGCCGAGGGCTTTCTAGCCATTAAGTACCGCACCAAGGATGCCAATGGTGACATCTCAGGTGGACCTATGTATTACATCATTAATGGTATGGGCAAAAAATGGTCTTTTCTAGCCATCTTTTTTGCCATATCAGGGGTTTTGGTCGCTTGGTTTGGGATTGGGACCTTTGCTCAGGTCAACTCCATTACGGCATCGCTAGAGCATTCCTTTGGTCTTTCACCCAAAATCGTTAGCATTATAATTGCTCTGATAGCTGCTACCGTTATCTTTGGTGGTATCCAGTCTATTTCTAAAATTTCTGAAAAGCTGGTTCCTTTTATGGCTGGTCTTTACATCTTATTTGCTAGTATTATTATCCTGGCTAATCTCTCAGAATTGCCCAAAACTCTATCCTTGGTTTTTGTCTCTGCCTTTTCACCGACTGCTGCTGTCGGTGGTTTTACAGGAGCAGTGGTACGTGATGCCATCCAAAAAGGGATTGCGCGTGGGGTCTTCTCTAATGAATCTGGTCTTGGTTCAGCACCTATCGCGGCTGCCGCGGCCAAGACTAACCAACCCGTCGAGCAGGGACTGATCTCCATGACAGGAACATTCATCGATACCATCATCATCTGTAGCTTGACCGGCTTGGCCATTCTCATCACCGGACAATGGACCAGTTCTCTAGAGGGAGCTCCATTGACTCAAGCCGCCTTTGCTACATCTTTTGGGGATTTGGGGAGTCACGCGCTGACTCTATCGCTAGTTTTATTTGCCTTCACAACCATTCTGGGGTGGTCTTACTATGGTGAACGTTGTTTTGAATTTCTATTTGGCGTGCGTTTTTTAAGTGCTTATCGCTTGATTTTCGTTGTCATGGTGGGACTGGGGGGATTTTTAAGTCTTGATCTTATCTGGATTATCGCTGACATCGTTAATGGTCTCATGGCCATTCCAAACTTGATTGCGTTATTAGCGTTATCACCGATCATTGTAAGTGAGACAAATCGCTATTTTTCCAGCAAGGCAAAGTCTAAATAAGAAAAACTAATTTTTGAGTATTTGACAAATGAATTCCAATCGCTATATAATAGACGACGGCAGTTTTGAATCACGATTGCCATCATTTACCATCTTATTAACTTACAGAAAGAAAATACGATTTTTATGTACGAATTACTGTCATCGATTGATGGCTATGTCTGGGGACCGCCACTACTTATACTGCTAGTAGGAACTGGGATATACTTGTCTGGTCGTCTAGGCTTTATCCAAATGTTGAAATTACCAACTGCTATCAGGCTTATCTTTACGGATAATGCTGATGAAGATGGGGATATTTCCAGCTTTGCCGCTCTAGCAACGGCCCTTGCAGCAACTATTGGAACGGGGAATATCGTCGGTGTAGCAACTGCTATCAAACTTGGTGGTCCTGGAGCTCTCTTTTGGATGTGGGTCGCTGCCTTCTTTGGGATGGCTACAAAGTACGCTGAGGGCCTTTTAGCGATCAAGTATCGCGTCACTGATGAAAATGGTGAAAAAGCTGGCGGACCTATGTACTACATCACCAACGGACTTGAAAAAAAATGGAAGTGGCTAGCTATTCTCTTTTCCATTTTTGGTACAATGACCGCACTCTTTGGTTCTGGAACATTTACACAGGTCAATTCGATAACCGAGTCCTTGCGGAATACAACAGGACTATCGTCTCAGCTAGTTAGTCCTATACTGGCTATCCTTGTTGGCATTATCATATTTGGCGGTATCCAATCGATATCCAAGGTTTCTGAAAAAGTAGTCCCTTTTATGGCGGGTATTTATGTTCTAGCAGCACTAACCGTGATCATCTTTAACGCTCATAATTTGATCCCAAGTCTGCTCCTCGTTTTCAAGTCAGCTTTCACAGGTCAAGCTGCTATGGGTGGTTTTGCTGGAGCAGGTTTCATGTTAGCTATCCAATCGGGAGTTGCACGTGGAGTATTCTCTAATGAATCTGGCCTAGGATCAGCACCTATTGCAGCTGCTGCTGCTCGGACTAATGAACCAGTCGAACAAGGATTAATCTCTATGACAGGAACCTTCATCGATACTATTATTATCTGCACGTTAACAGGTCTATCCATTATTATCACAGATGCTTGGTCGACAGATCTCAACGGCGCTGTTCTAACACAATATGCTTTTAGCACTATTTTTGGCGATATCGGTCAAATAGCTTTGGCTGTCAGCCTTGTTCTCTTTGCTTTCACAACTATCCTTGGCTGGTCTTACTATGGTGAACGTTGTTTTGAATTTCTATTTGGTAGCAAGGCTATCCTCCTCTATCGCATCATTTACGTCCTAATGATTGCTATCGGTGGCTATATTAGTTTAGAGACAATTTGGGTGCTAGCAGATATCGTTAATGGTCTCATGGCTTTTCCCAATTTAGTGGCACTTTTGGGGCTCTCTCCGGTCATTATCTCTGAAACGCAAAAATACTTTGCTAAAAAGAAATAATCTGGAACTCTGCTACTATACTGAAATAGCAGGAAAGTCACGGGAACGAAATTCATCTCAGTCACCCTTTTAATAGCATAAATAACAAGGAGTTAGTGACTATTTCTTAAATGATTAAGAAATAGTCACCGATTCCTTTTCTTATGGTATAATGGTCAAATGATTATTAGCGAAAGGAAATACAATGTCTAATCCATCTGGAAATCTTCGCCTAGCCAAACGAGGACCTATTTTAAGTATTTCTGCCTATCTTCTCTTAACAATTGGGAAACTAATTTTCGGTTATTTATTAGATTCATCATCACTTATCGCCGATGGATTTAACAACCTCTCTGATATTGTTGGCAATGTCGCCTTACTTATTGGCCTTCATTTAGCCAGTCAGCCAGCGGATGAGGACCATCGTTTTGGACATTGGAAAATTGAAGATCTCTCTAGTCTTATCACATCATTTATCATGTTTTTGGTTGGTTTTCAGGTATTAATCCAAACCATTCAGAAAATACTATCAGGTAATGAAACTAGCATTGATCCCCTTGGTGCTATTGTCGGCCTTGTATCGGCTATGGTTATGTTTAGTGTTTATTTCTACAACAAGCGACTTTCCAAAAAAGTAAAATCTAGTGCTCTTGTCGCTGCCTCTAAAGACAATCTCTCTGATGCCCTAACATCTTTGGGAACTTCAGTTGCTATTATTGCAACCTCACTACACTTTCCTATTATTGATCAACTAGTCGCAATCATTATTACATTTTTTATTTTAAAAACAGCCTACGACATTTTTATGGAAGCCACTTTTAGCCTTTCGGATGGCTTTGATCAATCTCAACTCAGGCAATACGAGACAGCCATCTTAGAAATTCCTAAAATAGCAGCTGTCAAATCCCAACGCGGCCGCACCTACGGTAGTAATATCTATCTTGATATTGTTCTAGAAATGAATCCTGACCTCTCTGTTTACGAAAGTCACGATATTACAGAACAGGTCGAAAAAATGCTTAGTGAACGTTTCTCAGTTTATGATATTGACATCCATGTTGAACCTGCTGCTATCCCAGAAGATGAGATCATTGGCAATGTTGTCAAAAAACTATATAAAAATGAAATGATTATTTTGTCAAAAATTCCAGATTTTGAACAATACATTTCTGAAAATTTTTTTATGATTGAAGCTGATGGACAAATTCTTAATAAAGATCAAGTTATCAATCAAAAAATCTTTTACCCTGCCAACTTTACCAACTTTCAAGTCCAAAACATCAGTCAAAAAACCAAATTACTGACCTATACTTTAGAAAATAAACAACACATGAGCCTTTGGCGCAGAAATAAAAAATGGTATCTCATCTATCACCAAATTACCAAAATAGATCATCATTAACCAAAAAGTGAAGCTGAATTTTGTGTTCAACTTCACTTTTTTACTTACTTTCATTAGTCTAAGTGTTTCTGATTGACTTAGACTCCCCTTAATCTTCTTTATAAACTGGTAGTGCTCCAAAACTTTGAGATGTTGGCATAATCTCGATACGATTAACATTCATATGTTCAGGCTGTTCAAGCAACCAGACAACCGTTCTAGAGATATCTTCTGGTCGCAGACTGTTCGCTTTTTCATAAACTTTATATACCTTATCATCATCGCCTTTAAAGCGAACATTTGAGAACTCTGTTCCTCCAGCAAGGCCAGGTTCAATATTGGTTACTCTAACATGGGTTCCAGCTAAATCAGCTCGAAGATTTAACGAAAATTGCTTGACAAAAGCCTTAGTTGCCCCATAAACATTACCGCCCGGATAAGGATAAGTTCCTGCAATTGATCCGATATTAATCACATATCCCAATTGACGCTCTACCATACCAGGTAAAATTTGACGAGTCAGATAGGTTAGTCCCATCACATTGGTCATAATCATCGTTTCCCAGTCTTCAAAAATAACCGCGTGAGCCTTTTCAAGTCCCAAAGCTAGGCCAGCATTATTGATTAGAATATCAACTGTTCTAAATCGCTCCGGAAGCTTACTTAGAGCTAAAGAGATATTTTCTTTTGAAACAAGATCCATTTGAAGAGGAAAAAAGGCATCTCCTAACTCCTTTTTCAAAGCGTCTAAACGTTCAAGGCGACGGCCCGTTCCGATAACTTGATAATCTTTTGCTACTAAATCTCTAGCAATTGCAGCGCCAAAGCCAGAAGTTACTCCAGTAACTAATACAGTTTTTACCATAATGAATGTTCTCCTTTTTGTACGACAAAAGCCGAGTATGTACTCAGCTTTTTGCATTATTTTTCCTCTAGCGCTTGGGCAGCTGTGATAATACCAAGTTTGTAAATATCATCAGCACTTGAACCACGTGAAAGGTCATTAACTGGTTTGTTGAGACCTTGAAGAATTGGTCCCACAGCATCGAACATCCCTAAACGCTGAGCAATCTTATAGCCAATATTACCTGATTGAAGGTCTGGAAAAACAAATGTATTGGCTTGGCCAGCAACATCACTGTCTGGCGCTTTAATAGCAGCTGTTGCTGGAACAAATGCAGCGTCAAACTGCAACTCACCGTCCAATGCTAAATCAGGAGCTAATTCTTTAGCAATCTTAGTCGCTTCTACTACCTTATCAACTTGTGATGATTTTCCTGATCCCTTGGTTGAGAAGCTTAACATCGCGACTTTGGGATCAATATCAAAGATACGCGCTGTCTCAGCTGTGTTTACTGCAATTTCAGCCAATTCTTGAGCATTCGGATCAATGTTAATGGCACAGTCAGCCATGATATAACGTTCATTAGTATTTTCACGGTTCATCAAGAAAACACCTGAGGTACGAGAAATACCTGGTTTTGTTTTGATGATTTGAAGAGCTGGACGAACAGTATCAGCTGTTGAATGAATGGCACCTGACACCATCCCATCAGCAAGTCCCATTTGAACCAACATAACACCAAAGTAGTTCACATCATGAAGCACTCTCTCTGCATCTTCTAGAGTTGCTTTTCCTTTACGCAGTTTAACAAACTCCTCTTTCATCGCTTCAAAATCCTCATAAGTTTCAGGATCGATAATTTGCGATTTTGGATCCTCAAAGCCTAATTTTGCCAACAAGGCTTTAACCTCATCTGGCTTACCTAAGATAATAGGATCTACCAAACCTTCAAATTTCAAACGAGCAGCGGCACGAACTACACGTTCGTCATTACCTTCGGGAAATACAATCTTAACATGTTTTCCAGCAATTTTTTCACGTAATCCACCAAAAAGTGAACGAATACTCATGTTTTACAATACCTCTATCTATTATTTTTCTAGTGACATGATAACGTTTCCGAAATCATTTGTCAAGCCGAGCTCATGAACCACACGTTCTTTTTTGAACGGATCGAAAAATGAAAGTGTATGGCAATGCAAGGCTTGTCTGGTAATACCTAAGTCCATCCGTCCACCATACAAATCATCCCCTAAAAGAGGAAAGCCCAGGTGTGCAAAATGAACACGAATTTGATGGGTTCTCCCTGTATGTAGTTGGATATCAACCAGATGAACCTTGCCATACGAGGCAACCACCTGGTAGCTTGTATGAGCATACTTTCCTGATTTGTGAACACGCCTTGTGATGATTGAGTCCTCGTCGCGCGCAATAGGTGCAATAATTTCTCCTTTTGAAGGCAACTCGTCATCACCTGACACCAGCGCATAATACCGTTTCTCAATAGCTTTTTGCTGTAGTTGCTTATCCAATCGCGCATGAGCGTAACCGTGTTTAGCAAATAACATGAGACCACTTGTATCACGATCTAGACGAGTCACAATATGAACCTGCAAATTAGGATACTGTTTTTTCATAAAGTAGCCTTTTACAAAATTGGCCATAGTATTAGAATGATTGACGCTAGGAATACTAGCAACCCCCGAAGGTTTATTGAGTACTAAAAAATGATCATCTTCAGCAACGACCGATAAAGGAACCTCAATCGGTTCTAGCTTCTCGTAAGGCAATTCATCTGGAATATCTACCGTAATAGTGTCTCCAATATCTACCATGTAAATAGCATTTCTCTCATGACCATTGACATAAATAGCACCGCCCTTGAATTTGATTTTGGCTAGGAGACCTTTTGAAATATCATGCTCTTTTAAAAGCGACTTTACCTTACCAGGTCGATGCACATCAAATGAAAATCTCATGAATCCAAATCTCCAATGAAAGCATCTTTTACTCGTGCCCAGAAACTGGTGTGACTCGGTGTCGCTAAGAAGTGAATCTTAAAATTAGAAATATAAAACTCCACTTTAGCAACATTCTTATAGTGATAAGTTTTGTTATCGATCGAAACCGTATAAGTTCCCAAGCGCTTAGGAACAATCACAATGCGGTCATCTTTGGGAATAATAATGGAAGATCCCAATGTCCGAAACACACGATTATTAATAGATGAAATTTCAGTCATTTGAAGGGCTTCAATAGTTGGGTGTAAAATGGCACCACCTAAAGATTTGTTATAGGCAGTACTGCCTGTTGGCGTCGCTACTAAGATACCATCACCTCTGAACCGCTCAAATTTGACTTTATTAATCATAACATCTGCTACCATTGTTTTCTCAATCCGCTTTACAGTAGCTTCGTTCAGTGCCCTCGCGCGGTAAACCCTACCATCATCCAAAGTCACTTTGACCTTCAAAATCGGATAGGAGATGCTGTCTCCTTTATCGTTGCGAAGATTATCAATCAGCTTATCCACTTCAAAATCACGGTAATCCGTATAAAATCCGAGATGACCGGTATGAATACCAACAAAACGTACACGATCTAATTCTTTTTCATACATATGGAAGGCTGATAAAAGCATGCCATCACCGCCGATAGTAATGATAACATCTGGATTTTTTTTACTCAAATAAAAATCAGGCGCATCTCGAAGCGCATTAAATAACTTGGAGGCAATACGCTTACTCTGGTATTTGCCATTTGCGATTATGGCCACACGCATTGGCTTATCTATAATATTCGTCTGTGTCATCACTATTTCCTACACCATCACTTAAACTTCTACTTACAGGGTCGAAAAGTAATTGCGCTTCCTGGATATCCTCCCTAATTTTACGCATTTCCTCATCCAACTCTAAGGCAATTTTAGCGGTAACCTCCAAACGCTGTTTAATATCATCTGGAAAGTCCCCGCGGTATTTATAATTCAAAGAGTGCTCAATTGTTGCCCAAAAATTCATGGCTAACGTCCTAATCTGAATCTCAGCAAGAACCGTTTTTTGCCCATCTATAGTATCTACAGGGTATTCGACAACCACATGATAGGAGCGATAACCACTAGATTTCATATGCCGGATATAATCTCGCTCTTGAACAACCGTTAAATCATGTCTCTGCCTTAGAAGTCGTAAGACTTCGTCAACGTCATCCACAAACTGAACCATCACCCTCAAACCCGCAATATCTTGAATATCTTGAGCGACATTTTCAAGAACAACACCTCGGAGAGCCATCTTCTCTTGAATGCTTTCAACGGATTTTACCCGTCCAGTGACAAACTCTATTGGAGAATGCTTTTGTTGCTTGCGGTATTGCTTACGAATACCTCTAAGTTTTATTTTTAATTCACCGACAGCCTGAATATAAGGATCTAAAAATTCTTCCCAATCCATTGTCATCTAGGACTCCTATCTAACTAATCTCAACTACATGGTACTTTCTTGAAAAAAAGAGGACTTTTTTATAAAATGAACCTACCAATCATTATATCATAATATTCAGACCAAAAAAGGAAAGCGCCTATGAGTAATCTCGAAATTGAATACAAAACCATGCTTAATAAAGCTGAATTTAACCACCTCCAGAGTCTCTTAATGCACGTGCCGGCAATTACCCAGACCAATTATTATTTTGATACTCCAGAAGGAGATTTGCGCGCTCAAAAACTCTCACTTCGTGTCCGTACCTTTGATAAATTGGCTGAATTAACCTTAAAAATTCCCGAGAAAGTGGGAACAATGGAGTACAATGTTTCCTTAACTAAGGAGCAGGCGCGTGAGATTATTGATAGTAGCTGTTTTCCCGATTGTCGTGTCCGCGAACTTCTAACAGAAAAGCAGATCCCCCTTGAAAACTTAAGAGTACTGGGCCATCTGACAACTATTAGGCGTGAGACAAAATTACCGATAGGCTTGTTGGCTTTAGATAAGAATCACTATGCCGATTGTATCGACTATGAACTTGAGCTAGAAGTCACCGATCCCGAACAGGGACAAAAAGATTTTGATGAATACTTGGCGCAACATAACATCAGTTTTAAATATGCCAAAAGTAAAGTGGCGCGTTTCGTGGCTACATTGAGAACCTAAACTAGTAACCGCTCGTAGGACAACCTACAAGTGGTTTTCTTTTATCGTTTAGAGGAGAAAGAAGTCTCCTTCAGGTTTTGATAGCTTGTCATCTGGCAATAAAGAATTAGATACTGTTCGAGACAGGAAAATTAGGAAATATAACTGCTCATTCCTTACAGTCAGGGGACTGTTTGAAGAATAAAACTAGAAAGTTACCATCGTCTGACATCATTTAAGAACAGTCTGAAAGCAGAATTTATTTCTATCCGTCCATAGTTCCCCAAACGGTGAAAATCCTTCGACCACTGTGCTGATCGAAGCATTAAAAAGTGTTCGTAAACGTTTGTCCGAGCTTTTGCTCAATACTGAAAACTAGTTTCATAAATATGCTCTCCTTCTGGTCCATTATCAAGCTACAGTATCATGGCTAGCTATTTCTTACCTTGATTACTTTTCCCTAATAAATCAAGAATGAATTTTTCACGTTTTTTTGATAGAATATAAGTAATTATGATTTAAGGAGCATTTTGTCATGGCACAATATAAAGCCACCCCTCAAATGAAAGTCTTCTCTCTCACTTCTAACACAGATATTGCTGAGAAGATCGCTAAAGCTGCCAACCTACCGCTGGGTAAAGTATCTTCTCGCCAATTTTCTGATGGTGAAATTATGATCAACATTGAGGAAAGTGTCCGTGGTGACGATATTTATATTATTCAATCCACGAGCTATCCTGTGAATGATCATCTTTGGGAATTGCTGATTATGATTGATGCTTGTAAACGTGCAAGTGCTAATTCAATCACTGTTGTCATGCCTTACTTTGGCTATTCACGTCAGGACCGTGTTGCGGCTTCGCGGGAACCGATCACAGCAAAATTAGTATCCAACATGCTTGTGAAGGCAGGGGTCAATCGCGTTGTCACACTCGATTTGCATGCTGTTCAAGTACAGGGCTTCTTTAACATTCCCGTTGACAATCTCTTCACTATTCCACTTTTTGCTGAACACTATATCAATAAAGGCCTTACAGGCGAAGACGTTGTCGTCGTAAGCCCTAAAAATTCTGGTATTAAACGTGCGCGTAGCCTTGCAGAATATCTTGATGCACCGATTGCCATTATTGATTATGCTCAAGAGGACGATAGTCAACGTGAAGAAGGCTATATTATTGGTGATGTTACTGGTAAAAAGGCTATTTTGATTGACGATATCCTCAATACTGGAAAAACCTTTGCTGAAGCTAGTAAAATTGTTGAACGTGGCGGTGCGACTGAAATTTACGCTGTTGCTAGTCACGGACTTTTTGCAGGAGGTGCTGCAGATATCCTTGAAGCTACTCCTATTCAGGAAATTTTACTAACGGACTCTGTTTCGAATAAAGAACGAGTCCCTAATAATGCTAGCTATATTACAGCGAGTGAGTTGTTAGGAAATGCGATTTGTCGCATCCAAGAGAGACGTCCGCTTAGCCCACTCTTCACCTATCACCATGACGAGGATTAAGAATTGTGATTTATCTTGATAATGCTGCCACAACCCCATTAACAGATCCTGTTTTCAAAAAAATGACAGAGGTTATGGCACTTCAGTTAGCCAACCCTTCAAGTATTCATGCTCACGGACGCTTGGCTAATCAAAAATTACGTGAGTATCGTCAAACTATTGCTGATTTACTAAATACCTCGGCTAACCATATTATCTTTACTTCTGGCGGTACTGAGAGCAACAATACGGCTATCAAAGGTTATGCTTTGGCACATCAAGATCAAGGAAAACACCTGATAACTACTGCAATTGAGCACCACTCCGTTCTCCACACCGTAGAGTATCTTGAAAAGCAATTTGGTTTTGAAGTGACTTATATTAAGCCCGTCAATGGCGTCATTCATACGGCCGATGTCGTAGCGGCTCTCCGTCCTGATACTATACTCGTCAGCATGATGTATGCCAACAATGAAACTGGAGATTTATTGCCTATTGCCGAGGTTGGGAAGATGCTTGAGCAACATCCTGCTGCTTTCCATGTTGATGCTGTTCAAGTCGCTGGGAAAATCGCTTTAGAGCCTGAAAAACTAGGGATCGACTTCCTTTCCCTATCTGCTCACAAATTTCATGGACCCAAAGGGGTTGGTGTTCTCTATCAGAACCAACAACACTTTGATCCATTATTACATGGTGGTGAGCAAGAGAATAAACACCGCGCTAGCACAGAAAATCTTATTGGTATAGCAGGTATGGTACAGGCCTTACAGGATAGTTGCGACAAGTTATCTGACAATTGGGCCTACGTGACATCACTTGCCAACCTCTTTTTAAAAGAATTATCCGGTCTTGACTATTACCTTAATTCTAGCGAAGGCGCCCTGCCTCATGTACTGAATATTGGATTTCCCAATGCCAATAATAGTGTTTTGCTGACCCAGCTGGATTTACAAGGTTATTCTGTTTCAACCGGATCTGCTTGCACTGCTGGAACTGTCGATCCTAGTCACGTATTAGCAGCCAAGTATGGACAAGAGTCTCATCGTCTCAAGGAATCCATTCGCATCAGCTTTTCTGAATTAAATACACCAGAAGAAGTTACTGGATTAGCTCATCTACTTCAATCACTTTTAGGAGAAAATTAATGGCCTTTGAAAAATCTGTTGGTCTCAAAGACTGTCGCTACCGCTATACCATTGACCCTCAAATCAAAAAATATACACTAAAAGACTTAACATTTACCGAAAATAAAGTCGGTCATTACGAACTTAGCCGACTTTTAGAGGAAGTTCCCAATTCGGGAAACGGATTTTTGCTACGAATCGTTATTCATAAAGAACTCACTGGTTTCAAACTCAACATCACTGATCCTAGTGGTTTGCGCATTGTCAATATTTTTAAATCCGAAGATCACCACATCCTTCAGGATAAATTTTATTTTCTAATGGATAGTCTAGTCGACCGTCATATTTTTACCAAGACAGAACAATAATAATGTGAAGGAGGAAGTTATGCTGACGATCAGTTATTTAAATGACGCTAATCAAACTAAAGAAATCACATATGATAGCTACGATGCCTATCGTCAAGCGCAAATGGCTTGTATGATTGGTATTTCTGATCACTATCCCGTGACGAGTGTCACTTATAAGGGGGAAACAATAGATTACACTGGTAATTTTGGAAACCTCTTCTACGCTTTAGAGAAAAAACAGTTAGCCTAATTCTTTAAGCACTTGTCTAGGACAGGTGCTTTTTTCGTACTAACATTCACAGACTATTACTACTTTCAAGCATGAAAGTTGCATTTTTCACAATCATTATTTAAAATAAATAGGTAGATTTTAATAACATGTTAAGTATTTGCCTTCTATAAAATTTCTGGCAAATACCATTTAGAAAAGGAGACTACTATGTCTGTTGATAAAGCGATACCAAAAGCTACGGCAAAGCGCCTTTCTCTCTATTACCGTATTTTCAAACGGTTCCATACAGATAATATTGAGAAAGCAAATTCAAAGCAAATCGCAGATGCTATGGGAATTGACTCTGCTACGGTTCGTCGCGACTTCTCTCATTTCGGAGAACTAGGTCGTCGCGGTTTTGGCTATGATATTAAGAAATTAATGAATTTCTTCGCTGATATTTTAGATGATCACTCAACGACAAATGTTACGCTTGTCGGCGTCGGAAATATCGGGCGTGCCTTGATGCACTACCGTTTCCACGATCGTAATAAAATGCAAATCGCTATTGCTTTTGATCGTGATGACAACGACATCGTAGGTACAGAGTCACCTGATGGTATTCCTATTTATGGCATCTCAACAATTAAAGAAACACTCAAGGGAACTGGCATTGAAACTGCTATTCTGACTGTGCCAAGCACACAGGCACAGGAAGTCGCAGACCAGCTGATTGACGCTGGTATTAAAGGCATTCTGAGCTTCTCTCCTGTTCACCTTACTGTTCCTAAGGATGTCGTTGTGCAATATGTTGATCTAACTAGCGAATTGCAAACTCTTCTTTACTTTATGAATCAAAAACAAAACTAAATCATGTCAAAACCTATTATTGTTGGAATTACAGGAAATCGCCGGGTGAATCCCGAAACTGGCGTGCTACGCGATTATGTTGGTCACGGCTTTGTTGAAGGGGTTCAGCGTGCAGGTGGTATTCCTATGATTTTGCCTATTTCATCAACAACTACCGCAAGGCAATATGTTAAGATGGTTGACAAAGTTATCTTAACTGGCGGTCAGAATATCAACCCAGCTCTTTATGGTCAAGAGAACTTAGCTACTAATACAGATGATGATTTTTTTGAAGAACGTGACCTTTTTGAAATTGCTATTTTAGCTGAGGCATTAAAAGAAGGCAAGCCGATCTTTACCGTCTGTCGTGGCACTCAACTCATGAATGTGACTCTAGGCGGGAGCCTCCATCAAGATATTGAGAATCACTGGCAAGATCAACCTGGAGACTACTTGTCACAAGATATGGTAGTCGCCAAAGACTCTCCGCTATACGCTATTTATGGTGAGCATAATCGAATTAATTCTTTTCACCACCAAAGTATCGATCATTTAGCAAGTGAATTAGAAGTCATTGCTAAAGACCCCAAAGATGGTACGATTGAAGCTGTTCAGTTTAAAAATTCATCCGTTCCATATCTTGGCGTTCAGTGGCATCCGGAATTATTGATTGATTATTGTCCTGTTGACCAGAAATTGTTTGACTTTGTGGTTAATGACCTTTAAAGAACATCTGATTCTTCTCTAAAACTATAATAATCGCGGTGCCCGATAATCAAGTGATCCAAGAGCACCAATCCCATATCGTCACAACTTCGTTTGAGTTTTTCCGTAAACAACAAATCGTTTTCACTTGGCGAAACTGTCCCGGATGGGTGATTGTGCACTAAGATCAATGAGGTAGCCATATTTTTACAAGCATAATGTAAAATTTCTCTAGGTTCTGCTATCGAACGTCTAACCGTACCAATAAAAAGTGTTCTTTGCTCCATGATACGATTCTGCGTATCTAAATAGAGAACAATGAGATGTTCTTGCTTTTTGCGCCCAATTTCTGACATCATTTTTCGAGCAACTTGCTGACTCCCCATAATTTGCTCCGAACGATTGTAATCAGCTGCTTGGATACGTTTAGCTAACTCTAACATGGCTTTAATTTCTGTTGATTTGGCTAGGCCAATGCCTGGTATTGCTTGCAATTCTTGCAAGGATAAATCTTGAAAATCTGCCAAACTTCCTAATTGAGCTAATATGGACTGTGAAAGAGCCAAAACTGGCTCTTTTTTCGTACCCGTTCGCAACAGAATGGCCAATAATTCTTGATTACTCAATTGCTCTGCTCCTAATTGCATCAGGCGTTCTCGCGGTTGTAAACGGTCACTAGGCATGGTAATATGATACATTGCTAACTTCCTCATCTTCTTTCAAATATGTCTATCTATTTATTCGATAATTTCACGAAAACTTTTGCAAAAAGTGCCTAATTCATGAACCTAGATGAATGCTATTTTGACTGAGTGACTCTGCTAGTAAAAAATAATATTTTCAGACAGAGACAGCCCAAACTGATACACTCCGCTGTTATCAAGCAATCTATAGAACTGTTTGAGACGGATAAATTAAGAAAATGAAACTTTCCATTCACCACTGTCCGTGCTACAACTTAGATAGGAGATGAAGAAAATACACCTTCTTCACCGCTTCGGGTGATTTCATGAACGCTTCAGCAGTTCTCTATATCCAATCTTTAATAGCCACTCTCTCGGATATCAAATCTGATTGCTATCATTTTAAAAAGGCCTAAAAAGATTTTAGCTACAAACTTCTAGTGCATTTTGGGAACAAATACTGAAAGATCAACTAAAAAAGCCAGAACCTACTGTTCTAGCTTTCTATCATAAAGAAATCGTTAAGGGAATTTTTGAACCTAATCCGGTTGTCTTTTCTGAACATCATCTTTGATCACTTGGTAAATAGTGCCCGCAACTGGGACGCCTAGAATCATACCAAAGATACCACCGATAGCCCCACCTAAAGTAATCACTAATAGGACCCACATTCCAGGTAGCCCAATGGAATTTCCCACCACCTTAGGGTAAATAATGTTCCCCTCTAGCTGTTGTAAAATGACCAAAAAGAGAAGGAATAAGAGGGCTTGGGTAAAGGATTCTGTTGCAATCAAGATGAACCCTACCGTCGCTCCAATATAAGCTCCAACAACAGGAATCAAAGCTGTGAAAGCAACAAGCACACCCACAGTCGCAGCATATGGAAAGCCAAAAAGTAGCATACCTACAGCTGTTAAACTTCCCAAAATAACAGCTTCTAACGTTTGTCCGACAAAGAAGTTATGAAAGCGATCATGAAGGATATCAGTTAAGTAAAACAGGTAGTTAGCCCATTTTCCAGCATACACTGTTACCAAAGCATGTGTTTGACGAATTAACTGTTCCTTGTTCGCTAATACATAAATCGAAAATACCAAGCTGATGAAAACATTTAAAATCGTTGACGCAATACTAGATACTGAAGTCAAGATATTAGTTAAAAAACCAAGCAGTTGTTGCAAGATTTGTTGCGTGTACTTTGAAATGGTAGCACTTAAATCAGCATTCTCACCAAATAGATCTAACGCATGATTAACAATATCATTATCATTTAAATCTGCGATGATCTTTGAAATAGCTTGCGTATCAATCCTCAATAATAACTGAAGACTGGCTATTAAATCTGGTATCACAATTGAAAATATCCAAACTATAATGACCATAAATGTCAAGTAAGACAAAACCATAGCGATTGATCGTTTTAACTTAACGATAGGCTTAAAAGGTAGCAAGATAACCAGCCACTTCTCATAGGCATACATGACAATATTAATAACGTATGCAATACCAGCGCCATAAAGAAATGGCTTAAGGGAAGCCCATAATGTAGCGATAATATGACTACCTTTGTCCCAATTTTGATAAATGGCAAAACATAGGAAGAAGGTTAAAATGATGTAACCTAGTTCTTTTTTTCTTATTTTCACAGAATCTCCTTTAATCTTCTATCATAGATAGGTCTTTAGCTGTTCCGATATAAGCGCATAGGCCTTTTGGCTAAGGTGTAAGCCATCTGTCGTGTTATCGTCGGCTAGATCACCATCCTCATCAAGTAAAAGGGGGTATAGATCAATAAACACCGCATGAGGCAACTGTTTTAATCGGTGATTTAAAGAGCTAATCAACCGATTATTGCGAAGTTTGACCTTCTCTTGATAGACTGCTTTCTCACTAACCGGTAAAACAGACAAGAGGTAAACAGTTGTAGAAGGAGATTCCCTTTTCAAGGAACTCAATATTTCCTCGATATTGCTAACGATATGATCCTCACCATAGTCAAGGCCAATATCATTAGTTCCAATCAAGAGAAACAACTTCTCCGGCTCAATCGCCAAAACCTGATCATGCAAATGATGTTTTAGCCAGTTAGTATCTGTTCCTGCAATACCGCGATTTATCAAGAGCTTTTCTCTGCCCAAGTATTTTTTAAAAGGAAAAAATTCAATAATTGAATCACCAGCAAATACAATACCTTGTTTTAAGTCACCTTGATTAGCAGCAATACAGCTCCTTAATTTATCCTGCTGATACTGAGCTAACTCCGGGCTAATCACTTCTTTCATAACATCTTCTTTCTATAAACTAATCTATTACAATTTATTATACACTTTTTTGAGGAGCTACGTCATCTTATTATGTCAAAGATTCCCCAAGGGTCTTTATTTATCTGTAAACTTTGTGTTACAATAACCATATGCGAATCCAACAATTACAATATATTATTAAAATCGTAGAAACTGGCTCTATGAATGAAGCCGCCAAACAACTCTACATTACACAACCCAGTTTATCTAATGCCGTTAGAGATTTGGAACATGAAATGGGCATTACCATTTTCATTCGAAATCCCAAGGGCATTACCTTAACAAAAGATGGGGTTGAGTTTTTGTCGTATGCTAGACAAGTAATTGAACAAACAGATCTCCTCGAAGAACGTTACAAGAATCCTACGGCTCAACGTGAGTTATTTAGCGTTTCTTCACAACACTATGCTTTTGTTGTTAATGCTTTTGTCTCTCTCCTTAGTAAAACAGATATGACACAGTATGAGTTGTTCTTGCGTGAAACACGGACCTACGAAATTATCGATGATGTGAAAAATTTTCGCTCTGAAATCGGTGTCCTCTTTCTAAATGGTTACAACCGGGATGTCTTAACAAAAATGTTCGATGATAACCATCTGGTCGCAACTAGTCTCTTCACAGCCAAACCTCATATTTTTGTTAGCAAAAAAAATCCATTGGCGCAAAAGTCTAGCATCAAACTTGAAGATTTAGAGCCTTTCCCTTATCTCAGTTATGATCAAGGTGTCCATAATTCTTTCTACTTTTCTGAGGAAATCATGGCACAGGTTCCAAGACCAAAATCTATCGTAGTATCCGACCGGGCAACACTTTTTAATTTAATGATCGGTTTAGATGGTTATACGATCGCTACAGGGATTCTAAATAGCAATCTTAATGGTGATAATATCGTATCCATTCCACTAGAGTTTGATGATGTGATTGATATCGTCTACCTAAAGCATGAAAAAGCTAATTTATCAAAAATGGGAGAAAAATTTATTGACTATCTCCTTGAAGAAGTCCAATTTAACTAATCCCCCTCAACTCTTTGCAAAGACACTTCTATTTTACTAATAGACAAAAAAGACAAACTCAAACTAAATCGGTTTGTCTTTTTTAATGCTCACTATCGGCCGATCGTCAACAATCACTGTATTTCTAAAGGCTAATTAGAAGCAAAAGCGCCTATACCCCTAACTATCAACCTATGACAAGTCCATAAATGATAGTCTAATATTAGCCTTTTTGGAGTTCTTCAAGAATCAGCTGATTCATCTGATCAAAATAGAAATTGTCACGGTCATAGGCAATATCACAATAAATGGCTAAATCGATAATTTTTTCTAAAAATACCGATGATGAAAAACCAGTTGTTCTATACAATTCCTCCTCGTCAAAGGGCTGAATTAAATGCGCCAAGGGGTTACGAACTGATTTTTCAAATTCGCGCAAGTCTTTAACCGTCTGCTTGATTTTGGAATCAAGCTTGGTCAGTTGGATGAGCTCCGACAAGCTACTAGATGTCACCTTACCATCGCGCTTTTCAGCAACATAGGCTTGAATGGTTGCATTTTCAGAGGCATGCATCTTGTGGAATTTCCAGGTATCGTATTGGGATGACTTGGAGTTGTTGATGTAGCTATCTAGCTCAGGGATCTCATCTTCTAGTAGTTTTAAGAATAAGCGGTACAAAATAGGACTAACAGCACGTACAAAATCAATAATCTTGCCATTTCGCAGCTTAGCTTCTAAGTCCAAAATGTAATTGGCCAACAATTCTTTCTCATAAGGATTGCTGACCAAGTTACGCTTAAAATGAGCTTCACAAGCCCGTCGGTCAGCCTCTTTTTCAAATAGAAAAGCAACATTAAGCTCTCGGCGTTCGTTCAAACTCTGTAATAAGAAGGAAAGAGGCTGGCTAACCTTTTGGTCCAAAACCTTAGACAAATGATGGTAAGCGTAAAGGTTTAACAAGACCGAAATTTTATCGATATCAATAGCCATATTAGTCTGCAATCAGTGTTTCGAGACCCACCTTCATCATATCTGTGAAGGTATTTTGACGTTCTTCTGCTGTTGTGTCTTCCTCTGGATTGACCAAACTATCTGAAATGGTCATGATAGCTAAAGTATCAACACCATGCTGGGCTCCCAGATAGTAAAGAGCTGCTGCTTCCATTTCGATAGCCTTAACACCAAGCTCACCTAACTTCATGTTGCGCTCTGGCATGTTTGAGTAAAAAACATCAGAAGACAAAACATTACCGACATGCGTGGTCAAGCCGAGATCTTTAGCGATATGGTAGGCTTTATCGAGCAATTGGAAATTCGCAATTTGTGGGAAGTCATACTCTGGGAAATCGTTGCGAATGATATTAGAGTTAGTCGCTGCCGCTTGAGCAAGGACCAGTTCACGAACATGAACATTCGGATCAATAGAACCAGCTGTCCCAACTCGAATCAGCTTTTTAACACCATAATCAACGATTAGTTCACGTGCATAGATGGAAATCGATGGCATCCCCATACCTGTTCCCATAACGGAAACGCGTTCCCCCTTGTAAGTTCCAGTGTAGCCGAACATATTGCGGACTTCGTTAAAGCACACAGCGTCTTCAAGGAAGTTTTCCGCAATAAATTTAGCACGTAAGGGGTCTCCTGGAAGGAGAATTTTATCAGTAATTTCGCCAGATTTGGCGGAGATGTGGATTGACATAACTTGAGATATAAAGGTCGAAAAGAAAGCGAAATAAAAATAGGAAGCTGTCAAGTAAATCCTGATTTGTTTGACAGCTTATCTTTTTTACAAGCTTCCCGACCGTATTCAGTTCAATGAATACAATCTAACCTTTCCTTTCTGTTTTTTTTTAGATGTAAGCCAGAGCCTGATTTCAATGATCGTGAAACTCTGAACCTTTTTCTTGTTTGAATTCTTTCCTGTTTTCCTCTAATCTGCTAGTTTTCTTCTCTTGGTCATAAAATATTATCATGGTTAATCCATTACCAAGAAAAACTACACTAAATAATTTTTGAGATGTGAGTAAAAAGACAAGTACAGTTACAAAAGATATAAAAGACGCTATCAGATAACAATGCTCAGTCTTAATATTTTTCATTTTACAGGTCTTACAACTCAGTCAAAATCGCTTTTACCAAACCTTTAAAGTCTTCCTTGATGTGTGTTGTCACTTCAACCACTTCGTCATGATTCAGTTCTGATTGGAAACCGGCAGCATAGTTAGTGATGGCTGAGATTCCCAAGACCTTCATACCAGAATGAGCTGCAACAATAACTTCTGGAACTGTTGACATGCCAACAGCATGAGCTCCCATAGTTTTGAAGGCACGAATTTCTGCTGGTGTTTCGTAAGTTGGTCCCGTTACACCGATATAGATACCCTCTTCAAGGGGAATAGCTTGGTCTTTAGCAACGCGGTGAGCTACGTCTCGATATGCTTTTGTATAGGCATCAGACATGTCAGGGAAGCGCGGGCCAAACTCTTCTAGGTTTTCACCAATAAGAGGGTTGGTTCCTGTCATATTAATATGATCATTAATCACCATTAAAGTGCCTGGTCCATAACCGATACCACCAGCTGCATTAGTTACTAAAACTCCCTGACAACCCAAGGCTTTCATGACACGAACTGGAAAGGTAACAACTTCCATCGGATTACCTTCATAGAAGTGAAAACGTCCCTGAAGTGCTAATACTTTACGGCCAGATAAGTCACCAAAGACTAATCTCCCAGCATGACCAACTACCGTTGATTGTCCCCAGTTTGGGATATCAGCATAATCAACAACAACTGCATTTTCAATTTCTTCTGCCAATTCTCCTAGACCAGAACCTAAGATTAAACCAAATTCTGGTGACTGAACCCCTCTACTTTCTAGGAAAGATTGAGTAACCCTAATTTTTTCTAATAGTGACATATAATCTCCTTTTCATGATTTGGGATAGACAATTTCGCCATCCTCTTTAGTATATGGACTTGGTAAGCTAACAGGCAAAATATCTAGCACTGTCTCTGATGGACGACACAAGCGTACTCCTTTACTCGTTACCACAATAGGCCTATTAATTAAAATGGCATCCGCCATCATTGCATCAATAACTTTTTCATCTGATAAGTTCTGGTCTGATAAGCTATGCTTATCAAATTCAGGTACATTTGTTCTAAGCAACTCCCTGGCGCTGATATTCATCTTATCTAATAAATCAACAAGTTCAACTCGACTAGGAGGCGTCTTTAGATATTCGATAATCTGAGGCTCAATTCCTGCATGTCGAATCATAGCTAGAACATTACGAGATGTCCCACAAGCAGGGTTATGATAAATCGTTATTTCTTTCATTGGCTTACCTTTTTATTGCAATTCAGATAGGAATGATTGTCCAATCATGGCCTTATCCACACCGAAGTTTTCAGCAATCGTTGCCGAAATATCCGCAAAATACCCTTTTGGTATCACGCCACTACCTGTAAAGGATGGGCTGTAGGCCAAAAGTGGAATGTATTCACGCGTGTGGTCAGTACCAGCATAAGTAGGGTCATTCCCATGATCTGCTGTGATGAGAAGCAAGTCCTTGTCCCCCAAGAGGTCGGTGATTTCTGGCAAGCGGGCATCAAATTCTTCCAAACAATCACGGTAACCATGGGCGTTGCGACGATGACCATAAAGGGCATCAAAATCTACCAGGTTGGTAAAGGAAAAACCCTTGGTAAATTCAGGATCTTTCAAGGTTTTAAGAAGGGTATCTACCCCGTGATTATTGGACTTGTTATGCCCTTGATCGTGGGTAATGCCTGAGCCATTGAAGATATCGTTGATTTTTCCAATGCCATAAGTTGAGATCCCAGCATCAGCCAACTTATTAAGCACAGTCGGCTCAAATGGCGAAACGGCATAGTCATGACGGTTGGCTGTACGGGTAAAGTTACCAGGTTCTCCAACATAAGGACGAGCGATGATACGACCTAATAAAGCTGGGCGTTCCAAAGTAATGGAACGGGCGTACTCACAAATGCGATAGAGTTCCTCAAGCGGAATAACTTCCTCATGAGCTGCAATCTGAAGCACAGGGTCTGCGGAGGTGTAGATGATAAGTTCGCCTGTCTCCATTTGGCGAGGACCAAAATCATCAATGACAGCCGTTCCAGAGTAAGGCTTGTTTGCCTCGCGGATGACCTTGCGACCTGAAAATTCTTCGATTTTTGTTAAGATTTCTTCCGGAAAACCATTCCAGAAAGTATCAAAAGGCTCCGTAATGTTAAGCCCCATGATTTCCCAGTGACCGGTCATAGTATCTTTACCAAGTGATACTTCTTCCAATTTTGTCGCATAGCCAGTCGGATTTTCTTCGGCTGGTACCGTTTTTAGCGGTGTCTCACGTGGAATGTTGCCAAGCCCCATTTTAGCCATATTAGGCACATTAAGGCCAACAGTTTTAGAAATATGACCCAGGGTATCAGAAGCCCCATCAGGAACTCCTGCATTAACAAAATCATTAGCATCTGGAGCGGCACCAATACCAACAGAATCTAGCACCACTAAGTGAATACGATCAAAAGTAGACATATTTTTCCTATCTAAGGGTGGTTACGGTTAGCACCCTAATACCTCTATAACCTAAAGGTTATAAAATAATTGATTACTTTACTTAAATCTTTATTAGGCCTCTAAGACCTTAACACCATCTTGACCAGCCACAATGACTTTATTAACCATGCCATTAAAGAGGCCATGCTCAACAACTCCAACCATGGCTTTTAATTCTTTGCCTAAGGCAATCGGGTCATCAATCTTCCCAAGATCAAGATCAATGATATAGTTTTTCATGTCTGTCACAAAGCGCTTACCATCTTGTTCACGATATGAGGGCTTGTAGCCTTTTTTTTCAAAATGACGAAAAAGTCGATCAGCACCATATTGAACCACTTCAACTGGTAATTTAAAGGCACCAAGTTGATCAACCAACTTCGAATCATCAACCACCCAAATATATTCCTGGGTAGGGGTTGCGACAATCTTTTCCATCAGAAGGGCACCGCCACCACCCTTGATGCCATTAAAGTTTGGATCTACCTCATCAGAGCCATCAACAGTGATATCAATCACATCAATATCATCTACTGATTTTAAAGAGATTCCTAAACTCTCAGCTTGCTTTGTGGTTTGACTGGAGGTCGTCACACCAATGATAGATAGTCCTTCTTCATTGACCCGACGCCCTAATTCTTCAACGAAATAATAGGCTGTTGACCCGGTTCCTAAACCGACTACCATCCCATCGGTGACATATTCAGCAGCCTTAACACCCGCCAATTTTTTCAATGCTTCCATGAAAAACTCCTTATCGAATTATTACTTCTTCATTATAGCATGAAAGCGAATCCTTGTTAATGTATTAGGTACTACTTTTAATCTTGTTCTTTATAGAGAACGGTGCTATAATAGGTAAGCATTGATTTTTAGGAGACCATTCATGAACAACAATGATGACATTATTCAGCTTATCACTGAACGTAAAGAGGAACTAGGCTTATCCCTAAGCGAGCTCTCACGACAAGTAGGAATGGCAAAGTCAGCTGTTTCTTGCTATTTAAACAAAACGCGAGAATTTCCTCTTAACCGCATCCCACAATTTTCACGCGCCTTAGACTTAAGACCTGAAACATTACTCGGTATACCGAAACCGTTAGATCATCACTTATTTCAACAGCTCAATCATAAACGACAAGAGCAAGTTATCGCCTTTCTTAATGAACAGTTCTTACAACAGGAGGCAGAAAAACAAGAAGCTACAGATCAGCTCTATCCTGTACAAACAGTGACACAGTTGGCTGCAGGGCTAGGTTACGCCTTTAATGATTATGATTTTGAAACCGTTCATGTCCCTTCAGAACCTCCTCGGTATGACCTCGCTTCCCTTGTTAATGGCGATTCGATGTACCCTACCTATCGTAACGGAGATGTCGTCTATCTGGTTGATAGAGGGTTCACCACTTATAACGGAGAGGTCTGTGCAGTCGCCATTAATGATCGCACTTATTTAAAACAAGTCTATTTAGAAAAAGAACAACTTCGCTTAGTATCTATCAACCCTGATTATAAAGATATTATTATCCCCTTTCCTCCTGAAGAGGATACCCACATTAAGATTTATCACGTCGTTGGAAAAGACACAACAGTCGCGATTTGAATCACTTCATAATGATTAAACCACGAAAGGATCACATGGAATTAATTTATGAAACTTTTACTACTGTTGCAGGAACTCAATATCGTAAGAAGAATTTCGAAAAAGCAATGGGGATGTTTATAGCTGACGCCACTTCTGACGTTAGATTAGTAAGAGAACCAGAAAACGAACACGATCATCTAGCCATAAAAGTCTATATATTCGATATTTTCATTGGCTACATTCCTAAAAAGGGTAATGGACCATTACGCAAGCTAATTCGGAATGAGGAACTTTTTATTTCTTGCAAGGCTGAACCTAGTTATGATGAATATAAAGATGAAGATAAATGTATTCTTTTTATAAAGGTATTCAAAAGATAATAGAAAGGTAATAAAATGGGATTGTTTAATTTTGGAAAACCAAAAGATAAAATTTTGAAGAAATACTATTCTGATTATCCTGAGAAACCATATATTAGCGAAGGTCGTGATATTAAAAGTTGGGAACAGCTTATTGCATTTGATCCTAAAAAGTTGGTTAGTAAAGACAAAATGCAACGAAACTCTGACGGCCTGTTGCCTGGACATATTTACCAAATCTATTGGATAGATAAATATAAACCGAACAAACAATTTCCTGTTTACTTCGAGTATGAATTTGGAATTGATTTTGAAGCGAAGAAAAAATTTCTAGAGCAGAGCGGTTATATATTTGGCGACAATGCAACGGATAAGGGAAAATACGTGCTTGAGAAATATCACGATATCATTGAAACAAAAAATAACCAAAATAAATTACCAAAGTTAAATTTACAGAAAGAGCTTGCTGCTTTTGATAAAGAGCAAAAGAAATTAGCTGAATTAGGGATCGAATCTAATGAAAATCGCAACGGTAGGAAAGGATTTGTTATTCAAAACAACGCCATTGTAGATTATACGAATAAAGACTTTGATTCTGCTAAAAAAGGCTTCTTGATGGCAATGAATAAATGTGATTTCTACACCCCTGGAGGTGTGGACTACCTCGCGAAAATTTACCGAAAAGAAAAAGATTATCAAGCTGAAATCGAGTTAATTGAAAGAGCTCTTAAGAAATTTAACTCTGAGCCTGAAACGAATTGGAGCAAATCTAAAATTGCTAAGTTAGAAAAACGGTTAATCAAAGCAAAAGAACTTAGAAACAAATAAAAAATCCCCACACTCTCACCGACCAAAGCTGAGTGCAGGGTATCCGTACAATAAAGAAAGGCATTAAATGGCCCTCTTTATTGTACCCATTTTATCAAAAAATGAAGGGGTAAGCAATGGCATATTTTAGGAAGCGAGCCAACGGCTGGGAATATCGTATCAGCTACAAAGACAATATTGGTAAGTACCGTCAAAAGTCTAAAGGTGGCTTTAGAACAAAGTCCGAGGCTACTCATGCTGCAAACCAAGCTGAATTGGAAATAGTTGAGGGTATAACTGCTGATAAAGAAGTAACATTAGCAGACTACTTTAAATCTTGGTATACAATCCATCGTGCACCCTCTATTACCGCTGGCACAATCAAGCATTACGAAACCGCAACAACAGCCATTGCAAAATATTTTGATCAAATCAAATTAATAGACATAACACCATCGAGCTATCAAGCAACTTTGAACGAGATGGGTAGACATTACCGAAAATCAACCCTGCGACTAATCCATGCGAAGATAAAAGCATGTGCTAAGTACGCTGTCATGGATAGACTGATAAAAGTAAATTTTGCTGAACTTGCTAAAGTCAATTCTGAGATTGAACCTAAAACACTTGATAAAAAGTTTTTAACGCAAACAGAATACCTTGACTTAATTGCGTTTACAAAAGCCAATCCATACGAACACCGACAATTACAAATCTACCTTTTGGCAGTTACAGGGATGCGTGTCGGTGAATCACTTGGTCTAACCTGGGATGATATAGATTTCGACAATCATCAGCTAACCATCAATAAAACATGGGATATCTATGCTAAAAATGGTTTTTCACCAACAAAAAATCAACAATCTATCAGGACAGTACCGCTAGATAATGATACAATAACTTTATTAAAAGAATACAAAAGCGAAAAATGGATAGAAAATAAGTTTAACCGTTTATTCTCGGAAAATACCCATTCCTACCTCAATAAGCGTTTAAAAGTCATTGTTGGGCGTTCTGTACATGTCCATTCCTTGCGTCATACATACGTTAGTTATTTGCTGACAAATGGCATCGAGGTGCTGACTATCTCAAAATTGATAGGACACAAAGATCCAACAATCACTTTAAACACTTACTCACATTTACTTAAAGAAAAAGAGATTTTAGACTACGACAAAATAAAAACACTCTTTTAAAAAAATTTGGGGCATATTTGGGGCAAGATCCATTAAATAAGCGATATGAAAGGAACTCTATGATTACTAAAGAATTTGATACCATTACCGCTATCTCAACCCCACTAGGAGAGGGCGCTATTGGTATCGTCCGGTTGTCCGGGAGTCAAGCTATCTCAATTGCTCAGAAAGTCTTTAAAGGAAAAAATTTACAAGATGTTGAAAGCCACACCATCAATTATGGGCATATCATCGAAAATGATACGATCATAGATGAAGTTATGGTGAGTGTCATGCGTGAACCGCGCACTTTTACGCGCGAGGATGTTGTCGAGATTAATACCCATGGCGGTGTTGCCGTAACAAATGAGATTTTGCAACTTTTGATTCGCTCAGGAGCACGTATGGCGGAGCCTGGAGAGTTTACCAAGCGCGCTTTTCTTAATGGCCGTGTCGACCTAACTCAGGCCGAAGCTGTCATGGATTTGATTCGGGCGAAAACAGATAAGGCGATGGCCGTTGCTGTCCAACAGCTTGATGGTTCTTTAAAGACCCTTATTACTAATACCCGTCAAGAAATCCTGAACACATTGGCACAAGTTGAGGTAAATATTGATTATCCTGAATACGACGATGTCGAAGAAATGACCACTGCTCTCATGCGTGAAAAAACACAGGAATTCCAGAAACTCTTGGAACATCTTTTACGTACAGCCAAGCGAGGTAAAATATTACGAGAGGGCTTATCAACAGCCATTATCGGAAGACCCAACGTTGGAAAATCAAGTCTTCTAAACAATTTATTGAGAGAAGAAAAGGCCATTGTCACAGACATCGAAGGAACAACCCGTGATGTTATCGAAGAATATGTCAATATTAAAGGGGTTCCACTGAAATTGATCGACACCGCCGGCATCCGTGAAACCGATGATATTGTTGAACGGATAGGTGTCGAACGCTCCAAAAAAGCGCTTAATGAAGCTGACTTAGTTCTACTCGTTCTGAATGCTTCTGAGCCACTTACGCAACAAGACCAGACCCTACTAAACATCAGCGCGAATAGTAATCGTATTATCTTACTTAACAAAACCGATCTCGACGAAAAAATTGAGCGTGATCAACTTCCAGATGACCTTATTGCTATCTCTGTTTTAGAAAATCAAAATATTGATAAAATTGAAGATCGCATTAACCAACTCTTCTTCGAAAATGCGGGGAGCATTGAAAAAGATGCTACCTATTTATCAAATGCACGGCACATTTCGTTAATTGAACAAGCCGTTGAGAGTTTAAAAGCAGTGAACGAGGGATTGGAAATGGGCATGCCAGTTGACTTATTGCAAGTTGATATGACACGCACCTGGGAAATTTTGGGTGAAATAACTGGGGATGCTGCCCCTGATGAATTGATTACACAATTATTCAGCCAGTTCTGCTTAGGTAAGTAGAACGAGACCACAGCTGGAATGTCAATTCATTGAGGTTGAGATTAACACTGGTCTCTCACTATGAGACTTAGACTTCTTCTCGCTATACAACTCTGGGACTGTTTCACTTCTCATTTTGTGAGTTCTACATTGTAGAAGATAAAAGGCTCCTAATTCAGAATGCCTTTGCTATTTAGGTACATGGAGATGATAAGACTAAAAAGCCAATCTTGCAAAATGCTGCAAGATTGGCTTTTTATTATGTAACTTTTAATCCGTCTCACTTTGCAAGATGCGAAACAAATAGTCGTTGGGGAGGCAATCTAACCTCTCGATTTTTGACTCGCAAAACACATTAACGCAGTTGTTGATTTGCTGAAGAGGTTCAGTGAACCGTTTCAAGTTGGAGATAAGAAGAGTGATGCAATCCGCTACTCTTTGCGTCTTAGGTCACCAACAAGAGATAAAAACTTGTAGATAAACTCTTTTTCAACCTTTTGCGCTCTTGCCCAATCCCAGGGTTATGTCACTAAACGCTTATTATTCCACAGCTGAACCAGTCAATTTAGCTGCTTCAGAAATGTAGTTTTTATAAGTGTCTTCTTTTTCCATCTTAGCAATAACTTTGTTGATGGTTTTCTGCAAATCTTTGCTGGCATCACCTTTAGGCATTGCTACTGCCTTAGCATCACCTTCACCTGTTTTAAGAGCTGTTCCTGCCAAAGCAAGGTCTGCATTTTGAGCGATATAACCTTCTGCTACTGGTTTCTCAAGGTCAACTGCATCAACAACACCTGATTTCAATTCATTAATAGCTTCTCCCATAACAGTCAAAGAAACAATTTGAGAATCTTTCAATTGCTCTTTTGCAAGACTCTCTTCAATAGTGCCTTTTAAAACAGCTACTTTTTTACCAGAAAAATCCGCCACTGACGAAAAATTAGCTTGATCATCTTTACGAACTAAAATAGCATTTTCAGTCGTGTAATAAGGATCAGAGAAGGCGTAAGCTTTTTCACGTTCGCTTGTCACTGAAAGACCTGAAATGGCAATATCTGCCTTCCCTGTCTTGAGACTGGCTAAAACATTATCAAAACTCATGGTTGAGATTTCAAGATCAACCCCTAATTCATCTGCAATATCTTGAGCTAAGTCAATATCTGCTCCTACAACCTTGTCTTTGCCATCTACCAAGGCTTTAAATTCAAAAGGCGCATAATCCGGACTAACAGCAACAACTAGCTTACCTTCTTTTTTGATATCTTCCTGAAGGTTGCTAGTCTCTGAAGAGCCACAAGCAGCTAAAGCAAAGCTAGATACCAATAAAGTTGCTCCAGCAATTAATTTTTTAATGGTCATATTCGATATCCTCTTTTTTAATACGTTTGATATTAATATTATACGATATTTATAAATAAAGTCAACAAAAATGTATTTTTATTCATTCTTGTGCAGAAATTGGGATAACCGCCTTAGACCTTCTTCTAAAACTACTGTTTCTGTGCAATATCCCAATCTGACAAAACCTTCTCGATCGAATCGATTTCCAGGCACCAATAAGACTCCAGTTTCTTCTAAGAGCTCTTTGCAAAAAGTTTCGATGTCTTGAGTTACTTGCAACCGCACAAAACTTGTTGAAACCTTAGGTGGTAAAATAGCTTCTGCTAAAGGTTCGCGATACAACCATTCTGATAATAAGGCAAAATTCGTATCAAGCAATTTCTGGTTTCTTTTTAGAATAAAAGTTTTATTTTCCAGAGCATATGTGGCAAGATAATCATCAAAAACGCCTGCGGAAATCATCGTATAATCACGATAATCACGTAGACAATCAATCAAGTCCGCATGTGCTGCTACCCATCCAACACGTATACCTGGTAGTGAAAAACTTTTCGATAAACTGTTGACTGAAATGCCTTTGTCATACAAGTCAACGATTGCAGGAATCTCAACCTGCTCATCGAAAGAACGATACACCTCATCAACTAAAATATAAGCTCCTACAGCTTCCGCCAATTTAACCACATCTTTCAAAAATGCCTCTGACATCACTGCGCCAAAAGGGTTGTTGGCATTGTTTAAACAAATCATTTTGGTCTTTGGGGTGATAAGCTTTTCCAAATCAGAAATATCTGGTAGCCATCTCAGTTCTTCTTTCACTTGCCAAAAATCAACTGTTGCTCCAAGGGACTGTGGAATATCATAAAGTTGTTGGTAAGTGGGATAGAGCGAGATGACATGGTCACCAGGGTTAATCAAGGCATAAAGCGCTAGCAAATTAGCACCAGTTGCGCCATTGGTTTGCAGTACCTGTTCACTTGATACAGTTTGATACAAATCAGCTACAGCCTCTTTGAATTTTGGAGAGCCTTCGATCCATCCATAATCTAACCTTACCTTAGTAAAATCCGCTAAGAATTCTTCTAAGGAATCACCAGTTAAGTCAAATAATTCCTTTAAGTTGAGAGCCGAAATAGATACTCCTGCAATGTCATATATAGCCTGTGTCTCATAAGTATTCAACCATTCTTCAACACCAAAACGAGGTAACTTCACCTGCTAATCTCCTACTCTTTCACTGATAAATCATAAGCTTCTTGGACAAAGGTATTGATTTTATCCTCTTCTTTCAAGGATTTTATAACATCGTTAACTTTTTTAGTCAATTTCTTACTACCCTTTGGCATAGCAACAGCATAAGCATCCGCATCCTCTGAAGGGAGCTCGACTGAAGAAACAGCTAAGTTTGCGTTCTTTTCAAGATAACCTTTTGCAATTGCTTCTTCCAAAACAAGGGCACCTGCTTTGCCATTAGCTACTTCGGAAACCATTTCGCCGACTTTCGTTAATGGGGTAATATTAGCATCTGTTAGATTATCTTTGGCAATTGTCTCTTGGATACTGCCTTTTTGTACCACAACGGATTGGCTCGCGAAGTCATCTACAGTATCCAAAGCTTGAAGCTTGTCTTTCTGTATTATTATAACATTCTTTGATTCATAATAGCTATCGGAAAAATCATAAGATTTTTGACGCTCTTTAGTTGCTGAAATGCCTGAGATTGCCAAATCTGCTTTTCCAGATTTTAGGCTAGCCAAGACATTGTCAAAACTCATGGCAGAGAATTCAACGTCAACCCCTAATTCATCTCCAATAGCCTTCGCCAATTCAACGTCAGCTCCGACAATGGTATCTTTACCATCAATCAGGGTCTTAAACTCAAATGGCGCAAATTCAGGGCTCATAGCGACTACCATTTTACCCTTATCTTGAATTTTTGCTAAATTATCTGTATTTTTATCCGACGAACAAGCTGCTAAACTAAAACCTGCCAAAGCGACTGTTGCTAATGTTACGATCTTTTTCATATCAAACTCCTATATGCATAATATTTATGTTTTATATATCATATTTTATTTTTATTCACATGTCAATACGTTTTTGAATAATTATTTATTCTTAGCACTTGCCCTCATTACAAATATGCAAAAAAAGAGCTGGTTTCCCAACTCTTCTTGACTGCTGTCTATTAGTTATAGCTATGCCAAATGTCTTCGTTGTACTGTTCAATCGTACGGTCAGATGAGAAGAAGCCTGCTTTGGCAATATTGTTGACAACTTTACGGTTCCACTCTTTACGATCTTCGTAGTCTGATAACATTTTTTCCTTGACTTCAATATATTCTGCGAGGTCAATTAAGGTCATGAACCAGTCTTTATTTAGCAATTCATTGTACAGACGTTCTAAACGCTCTTGGTTGCCGACAGCAAGAAGCTCATCTGAAACAATAAAGTCAACCGCTTCTTTGATCTTATCATCACCATCATAATAGTCACGAGACACATAACCTTCATTAGCATAGAGGTCAATAATAGTGTCTGAATCCTTACCGAATGTGTAAATATTATCCATACCAGCTAATTCTGCAATCTCGACATTAGCACCATCCATTGTTCCTAAAGTCAAGGCACCATTTAGCATGAATTTCATGTTACCAGTACCAGAAGCCTCTTTTGAAGCTAGAGAAATCTGTTCAGAAATATCTGTGGCAGGAATGAGGTTTTCAGCAACAGTGACATTGTAATTCTCTACAAGGTGAACATTGAGATACTTACTCACTTCAGGATCATTATTAATCAATTCTGACAAGCTCAGAATGAGGTGGATAACATCTTGAGCGATGATGTAAGCAGGTGCTGCTTTCCCACCAAAGATAACTGTTAACTTACGTTCTGGAAGATTACCACGCTTGATTTCTAAATATTTATGAATGACATAAAGAGCGTTCATTTGCTGACGTTTATACTCATGGAAACGTTTAATTTGAGTATCGATGATAGAATTTTCATCAAGGTCAATACCTTTGTTTTCTTTGAGATAACGTTTCAAGTTCAGTTTGTTTTGATGTTTGATAGCATCTAATTGTGCATGAACACCCTCATCATCAACAAAAGCTGACAATTTTTCAAGTTTAGTAGCGTCAGTAAGATAAGCATCACCAATGAGTTCTTTGAGATAAGCTGCTAAATCTTGATTGGCAAACTCTAACCAGCGGCGGAAAGTAATCCCATTCGTCTTGTTATTGAATTTTTCTGGGTAAAGCTCGTAGAAACCTTTTAATTCACTATTTTTTAGAATTTCTGTATGAAGCGCCGCAACCCCATTAACACTGGTTGCAAAATGAATATCCATATGAGCCATGTGAACCCGACCAGATTCGTCAATAATATGTAAATTGACATCTGGAACATCCTTGGCGATTAACTCATCCAATTTTTCAATAATGTCAACCAAGTGTGGGACAACTTCATTGAGGTAATCCAGCGGCCATTTTTCAAGTGCTTCAGCCAGAATAGTGTGGTTGGTATAACCTACCATTTCTTTTACAATTGATACGGCTTCTTCAAAGTCTAAACCATGAACCTCCGTTAACAATCGAATCAATTCTGGAATGACCATTGAAGGGTGAGTATCATTGATTTGCACATAGGCATAATCTGCTAAGTCGTGGACATTTGAACCACGCTCAATTGCTTCATCAATCAACAACTGTGCGGCATTGGATACCATGAAATATTGTTGGTAGATACGCAACAATTCTCCTGATTTGTCAGAATCATCTGGGTAAAGGAAAAGGGTCAAGTTTTCTTTTATCTTGGTCTTATCAAAAGTAATCCCGTCTTCAATCAAGTCATAGTTTAACCCGTCAATATCAAAGAGGTTGAGGTAGTTCTTAGTATCCTTATGGTATCCTAAAATATCTAAGCGATCGAGACGTGATGTCAGTGTGAAATCTTTAAACGGCACTTCATAATGCACATCTGTTGGTACAAGCCAAGAGTCATCTTCGATCCAATCATTTGGTTCAGCACCTTGTTGGTTATCTTTGAAAACTTGTTTGAAAAGACCAAAATGATAGTTAAGACCTACACCTTCACCATTAATAGCTAGAGATGACATGGAATCGATAAAGCATGATGCCAAACGCCCAAGTCCACCATTACCAAGTGATGGTTCTGGTTCTAGGTCCTCAATCTCACTCATATTCTTGCCAGCTTCAGCAAGAGCACTTTTCACTTCCTGATAAACACCAAGGTTGATCAAATTATTAGAAAGCAACTTACCGATTAAGAATTCTGCCGAGATATAGTACACTTTACGTTTGGCAGTGTTTTTAGGCATCTCCACTGCGGCTTCTTTAACGTAATGCAACAATTCCTTATAAATCGCTTCATTGCTTAACGATGCTAAATCTTGTCCCTTATCACTTAGGTAAGTTGTAAATGCTTTAGTCATGATTTTCTCCCTCTGTATCTTCCTCAACTTGAATCACTGTTTGATTGGCACGAGCATATAGCTCTGTAATTTTCGTTAAAAAGGCTTTTTTCTCTGCGGTTAAATCTTCAGATAACATCCGCCATTCCCAGTTACCGCCGAGTGTATTTGGTGTATTCATCCGAGAATTAGCATCTTTATCTAATAAGTCTTGCATGGTAGCAATAGCAATATGACTGACACTCGCATACAAGCTACGCAACATCGCTTCTGTGATTTTTTCACCCTTTCCACGATGAATGTAGGCATTTAGGTAATCTTGTTGTTCTGACGTCAAATTGTCATACCAGCCATTAACCACTTCATTGTCATGAGTCCCCGTATACGCTACGGTATCTGGCGTGTAATTATGTGGGATGTCAATACTTTGACCTTCCACATCGTAAAAACCAAACTCCATAATCTTCATCCCTGGAAAGGCTGTATCTTCTAAAAGTTTTTCTGCTTTTTCATCGATATAGCCAAGGTTTTCAGCGATGATTGGTAACTCACCAAGTTCATTTTTAACCGCTTCAAATAACTTATAGCCCGGACCTTCAGACCAATGCCCATTGATCGCTGTATCATCTCCTCCAGGAATTTCCCAAAAATCGGAAAAGCCTTTAAAATGATCGATCCGCAATTTATCATATAGTTTGAAACTTTCTTGGATACGATAAATCCACCAAGCAAAACCAGTTTCTTGGTGCAAATCCCAGTTATAAATAGGATTTCCCCAGAGCTGACCGGTATCGCTAAACTCATCTGCTGGAACTCCAGCAATCGTGATTGGCTGACGATTGTCATCTAATTTAAAGAGCTCAGCCATAGTCCAAGCTTCGACACTATCTGCAGACACATAGATGGGCATATCTCCAATGATCTGAATGCCATTTTGATTGGCGTAATTTTTTAAATCTAACCACTGTGAGTAAAAGAAGTACTGAGTTACTTTATGGTAGAGAATTTTATCAGCTAATTTTTCGCGATAAGCTAACAAAGTATCTTCATCACGTTGAACAATCTTTTTATCATCCCACTCTTGCAAAGCTTTATTGCCAAAATGCTCTTTTATCGCCATAAAGTCTGCAAAATCTGTTAACCAACCATTGGCTGTTTCAAATGTCTTTAATAACGATTGGCCTTCAACACTAGCCAGAAAACCTTTAACAGCTTTTTCCAAAATAGGACGACGTTGATCATAAATCAAAGCGTAATCAACAACCTCAGGGTTACTTCCAAAATTGATACTTGCATAGTCTGCTGGAGATAAGTATCCTGCTTCGGCTAAAAATGCAAAATCAATAAAATGGGTATTTCCAGCAATAGCTGAGAAAGACTGATATGGCGAGTCGCCATAACTTGTTGTTGTGAGTGGTAGAATTTGCCAATAAGTCTGTTTGGTATCTACAAGAAAATCCACAAAATCATACGCTTCTTTCCCAAAAGAACCTATTCCAAAGTCTCCCGGTAAAGAAGAGATATGCATGAGGACACCACTTTCGCGTTGGGTCATAACTAATCCCTTTCCTTTGTTGTGATATACAAATCATAACGCAAACGCTTGCGTAAGTCAACGATTTTTCGAAAAAAAGTTAAAAATAGCTTTAATCCCTTAACAAAAACAGATCTGTAGTAACTTTTTGAAGCCACTAGCAGAGCCTTATAACACTCGAATAAACTGTTTTTATGATAACGTTTGCATAGATACTAGATTTTTGCTTTAAATGATATTATTCATGCTTACTGTAGGTATAATGTTATGATTACTCATATCACCACGACAAAAAACCTCTGGGATACAAGCTCAGCTATATCTCAAAGGGGTTCATCTATAATTTATTAGTATCGTGTCAAGAACGCAACTAATTTAAGGAGACATTGCGTCCAATCTGCGCTCTTATTGTGATAAAGACCGTCTGTTACGAATGGATTCCCTTTCTTTCAAGGTGAAAGGAACAATAATTTGTTCACATTCAGGTTCCGTTGTCGACTGAATGATTTCCAGTAACCTTTTGAAGCTTGCTTCTCCTAAATGATCGATATGGACATCAAATGTTGTTAGATAGGGATGTATCAAAGTTGAAAAGATCGAATCATTAAAGGTAATGATCGAGATATCGTCTGGCACCTTAAGTTGATAGTAGGACAATAGTTGCATCAGACGGATGGTAACACGGTCAGAGATGACGACTAGGGCACTTGGCTTAGCTTCCTCAATAGCTGTCATCAACTCATCTACCTTTTTCGCATCAGAAGGATCAAACAAGACCATTGGGCGATAAGCGAGGTCAAGCCTCAACATCCCTTTGACATAGCCCATAAACCTTTCCGAAGCCAATTCTGACTTCAAATCATCTGTGACAAAAAAGATATTATCATGTCCCTTGTCATGCAAGTACTCTACAGCTGTACGACCCATAAGCTGGTTATCATTATTAATATATGTGATCTGCTCATCATTCCCCTCAGGGGCACCCACAATCACAAAAGGAATGTTATTTTGAAGTAGGTAAGTCTTTATCGGATCCTCTTGATCAGAGTATAAGATAATAAACCCATCGACACGTTTTTGCTGATGCATCAAAGTAACTTGTTCCAACAAATCATCTAGGGACTTACCAGTTGCAATAGAAATGGTGAAATCTTTCAATTTTGCTTCATGCGTAATTGTCGATAGAATCCGCATAAAGAAGGGTTCACTTAAGCGGTCTGGTGTTGCCAATGGTGGAAAAACCAATCCAATATTGTGGGTCAGACCACTGGCTAACATTTGAGCAGCAACATTAGGCACATAACCCAATTCAGCCATGGCTTTTCTGACCTTGTCTTTGGTTTTCTGTGAAATAGAACGATTATCTTTGAGAACTCGACTAACAGTTGATGGGTTTACACCAGCTCTTTCTGCGACATCTTTTATGGTAGCCATGACCTAACCCCTTTATCTTTTCTTTTGATTGTTCTAGTTTACACCACTTCACAATCGTTTTCAATGACTTTTGCCACTTTTTGCAATGACAAAACCATTTTCTCTTAAGATTTTATTTTCAAAACCCTGTTGTAATAATGTTTCTTCAACAGCAAGCGTTTGCTCTTCCTTTTTATTAAAGTAAGCGACTAGTTCTGTATCCTGATAGTTTATGGAAAAGACAAGCAAGCCATTTTGTGATTTCTCTCGGTCAAAATTTAAGTGTCCCAAACTCAAGTGATCACTAAATTTCTTTCGAAAGGCAATAAGTTCTTGATAAAAAGCAAATAGATGTAAATCTTGCTGTGTCTTGTCCCATGGCATGCAGCGACGGTTATCAGGATCTGGTCCACCGGATAATCCAACCTCGTCACCATAATAAATTCCGGGACTGCCTTTCTGTAAGAAAATAAAAGCAAGGACTTGTTTCATAAGCTCCTTATTACCTTGACAACGATAAAGTAATCTTGGGGTATCATGTGACGTAGCTAAATTCAACATTACTTGGTTTGTTTGCTCACGATAAAGCATCCGCTGTCTAGCCAATTCATGCATAAACTCTTCACTACTAAAACTATCATCAGCAAAATAATGAAGAATAGCATCTGTAAAGCCATAATTCATGACAGCATCAAACTGGTCTCCCATAAGCCAACTTTGAGAAGAATGCCAAATTTCACCTAGGATATAAAAATCCTTTTTAGCATCATGACAAGTGTTTCGAAAATCTCGCCAAAACTCATGGTCTATTTCATTAGCAACATCAAGACGCCAACCATCAATATCAAAGGCTTCTATCCAATACCTAGCGACAGCTAAGAGGTGTTGGCAAACTTTTGGATGACTGGTATTTAACTTGGGCATATTGCTAGCGAAAGCAAAGGTATCATAACTAACCCTTGCTGACTTTGCATCAGTCAGCCTTGGTGCTCGCAATGGAAAATCTCGAATATGAAACCATTCCTTATAAGGAGAGGATGCCCCCTGCTTCAAAACATCTTGCCACTCCTTAGCATAATAACCCAAATGATTAAAGACCGCGTCTAGCATCACTTTCATCCCACGAGAATGGCAGGCATCAATGAGTTTTTTTAATAAATGTTTATCGCCAAAATGTGGGTCTATCTCAAAATAATCGATAGTATCATACTTATGATTAGTTTGAGCAGTAAAGATTGGGCAGAGGTAAATCCCATTAATGCCAAGTTCTTCTAAGTAATCTAAATGGTCTAAAATCCCTTGTAAATCACCACCAAAAAAATCATTGTATTTTGGCTTCCTCTTAGAATTCCATGCTAGCACACCATCAGGGTCGTTTCTTCTATCGCCATTAGCAAAGCGTTCTGGAAAGATTTGATACCAAACCGTGTGCCGAACCCACTCGGGAATCTCATAACCACTATTATCATGCACAAAAGGAAATCTGAAGTAAATCTCTTCCATCAATAGAATCTCTTCTTTATCTGGAAAAATTCCTCTGTCCGTATAAAGCCATCTAGAATCATCCTGTAAGGTTATCCTAAAAACATAGGATAAGCGTTTAAAGACTGGCTCAATCTCAACTTGATAAAAACAAGTGTGACTCGTTTCTTCAACTGAAGGAACTAGAGTAGCATCCTTATACCATTGCCATTTCTTTAATAGATAAGGATCACCACCCATCAATTCAACCCTTTTAATCATTTGAATAGCAGCTGAAAACCTAATATGAAGTTGACCATTTTTATAGATATAGGCCATCTCACTATCCGGTCTATGATGAAAACTAGCAAAAATAAGTGCTCGTGATGTCATAAAAAATCCTTTCTTTTTTTAAATCTATTATACAAATTTTCTAAACTAGCGCAAGCGATTGCTCAAAGTTATAGTCTTTTTGAACTTAAAAAGCCTTAAAAATAGGGAGTTTCAAAAATTTTTTTGATTTTTGTCAAATATGACTTGACAATTCTTGCAAGCGATTGCATAATAGAGTCATAAAGAATTTTCTTAGGAGGAAATCGCTATGAAATCATGGCAAAAAGTCGCATTATTTGGAGCTAGCCTTTCACTTGTTGGGGGAGCCCTTGTTTTAGATTCAGCACCCGTCAATGCTGCTTCTAAAAACACGATTAAACTTTGGGTTCCAACTGGAGCTAAAAAGTCTTATCAAAAAGTTGTTAAAGATTTTGAAAAAGATTCTGGCTTCAAAGTAAAAATCGTTGAATCAGAAGATCCAAAAGCACAAGAAAAAATCAAAAAAGACCCTAGCGCTGCTGCTGACGTCTTCTCACTTCCACACGACCAACTCGGTCAACTAGTTGAGTCAGGTGCTATTCAAGAATTACCTAAAAAATACGCTAAAGAAGTCAAAGATGATTCAACAGACCAAGCTCTTACTGGTGCGCAGTACAAAGGGAAAACCTATGCCTTCCCATTTGGTATCGAATCCCAAGTCCTTTACTATAACAAAGAAAAACTTTCTGAAGATCAAGTGAAATCTTATGAGAGCATTACTGAAAACGCTACTTTTGGTGCTAACCTAAAAGAAGTTAATGCTTATCACATCGCTCCTCTCTTCATGTCAGTTGGTAATACTCTCTTCGGTGAAAACGGTGAAGATGTTAAAGGGACTAACTGGGGTAACGAAGCTGGTGTTAATGTCTTGAAATGGATTGCCAGCCAAAAAGATAATAAGGGATTTGTTAACGTAGATGCTAATAACACCATGTCTAAATTTGGTGATGGCTCAATCGCTGCTTTTGAATCAGGACCATGGGATTACGAAACAGCTAAAGAATCCGTTGGCGAAGATAAACTTGGCGTTGCTGCTTATCCAACAGTAAATATCGGTGGTGAAGATGTGCAACAAAAAGCCTTCCTTGGTGTTAAACTTTATGCCGTAAACCAAGCGCCTGCAGATGGCGATGCTGAACGCATCGCAGCAAGTTATCAATTAGCATCATACTTGACAAGTGCTGATAGCCAAGAGAACCAATTTGAAGAACGCTCTATTGTTCCTTCTAATAAAGAAGTACAGGAATCAGACGATGTTCAAGATGATCAATTGGCTAAAACAGTCATTACGATGGGATCTTCTGAAGATTATACTGTTGTTATGCCAAAACTCAGCCAAATGACTGCATTCTGGACTGAAAGTGCAGCTGTGCTCAGCGATACTTACAACGGTAAAATCAAAGAGAGCGATTACCTCAAAAAACTCGAACAACTTGATAAAGATTTAGCAGACGCTAAATAATCTGATTACATTCCGAATCACAATCAACCCGCAGGTGGAGATCGACTCCAACACTTTTGTTGTGAGATTCCCTCCACCTTTTATTGTTTCAGAATTCCTATTCGCTAAATCTCCCAAAACCTATCCTTTTGTGGATTTATCCAGTAGAAATTCGATTATTTTAAGGAGACATTTTATGACTAGGTCCCTCTTTTTTGAAGATGTTAGTGTCACAGAAGCCCTTAAAAAAGGTGGATGGGACATTAAACTCTCAGCTATTATCATGGGCTTTGCCAATCTGGCTAATAAGCAAATCATTAAAGGCCTCTTATTCTTAGGTACAGAGATTGCTTTTCTTATCTCCTTGGTAACTCAGGTGATTCCTGCATTAGGCGGACTAATCACTCTAGGAACCAAGGAACAGGGAATGACGACAAAGACAGTTAATGGCATTGAAATATCTGTTGCTGTCGAAGGTGACAACTCTATGCTCATGCTTATCTTCGGATTAGCTTCTATTATTTTCTGTTTGGTCTTTGCCTACATTTACTGGTGTAATCTCAAGAGTGCGCGAAACCTTTACGTGATCAAACGTGAAAAAGCGAAAATTCCAAGTTTCAAAGAAGATGTTGAAACACTTTCTAACGGGCGTTTCCATATGACTCTAATGGCAATTCCTATGATTGGTGTACTGCTATTTACCATTTTGCCTTTGATTTACATGATTTCCTTAGCATTCACCAACTACGACCATAATCATTTGCCACCAAAATCACTCTTTGATTGGGTAGGTTTTACCAACTTTGGTAATATTCTTAGCGGTCGTATGGCAGGTACTTTCTTCCCAGTCCTCTCATGGACCTTGATCTGGGCTGTTTTTGCTACCGTTACCAACTTCTTCTTTGGTATTCTTTTAGCTCTTTTGATTAACACTAAGGGACTTAAATTCAAGAAAATGTGGCGGACAATCTTTGTTATCACCATGGCTGTCCCACAATTTATCTCCCTTTTGATCATGCGTAACTTGCTCAACGACGAAGGACCGCTTAATGTACTTTTGCAAAAAATAGGATTGATTGAAAACGGCCTTCCTTTCTTATCTGATCCAACTTGGGCCAAGTTTTCGATTATCTTCGTCAATATGTGGGTAGGTATTCCAGTCACTATGCTAGTGGCTACTGGTATCATCATGAACCTCCCACAAGAGCAAATTGAAGCTGCCGAAATTGATGGGGCAAGTAAATTTCAAATCTTTAAATCCATCACTTTCCCACAAATTCTCTTGATTATGACCCCAACCTTGATTCAACAATTTATTGGTAACATCAACAACTTTAATGTCATTTACCTCCTCACTGGTGGTGGTCCTGTTAATTCCGAATTTTACCAAGCTGGATCAACCGATCTCTTGGTAACCTGGCTCTACAAATTGACTGTAACAGCCGCAGACTATAACCTGGCTTCTGTTATTGGTATCCTCATCTTCGTCCTCTCAGCAATCTTTAGCTTGCTGGCTTATACACGAACTGCATCATACAAGGAAGGAGTTGCTAAATAATGAAATCTAAACGCCGTATGCAATTAGGGTTTGTCTACACCCTCTTAATCGTACTTTCCATTATCTGGCTCTTTCCCATCGCTTGGGTTATTCTAACCAGTTTTCGTGGTGAAGGAACAGCCTATGTCTCTTACTTCATTCCCAAAATATGGACTTTGGAAAACTACACCATGCTCTTTACCAACTCCTCCTTTCCTTTTGGTCAATGGTTCCTTAATACCTTGATTGTTGCCACTGCAACATGCATCATTTCAACCTTTATCACAGTTGCCATGGCCTACTCACTCAGTCGTATTAAATTTAAATTCCGTAATGGTTTCTTAAAACTGGCACTGGTCTTGAACATGTTCCCAGGTTTTATGAGTATGATTGCCGTTTACTATATCCTTAAGGCTCTTAATCTTACCCAATCTTTAACAGCTTTGGTTTTGGTTTATTCCTCTGGAGCAGCTCTTGGTTTTTACATTGCCAAAGGTTTCTTTGATACCATTCCTTATTCTTTAGATGAATCTGCCATGATTGATGGAGCAACTCGTAAAGACATCTTCTTTAAAATCACCTTACCACTGTCAAAACCCATTATTGTTTATACTGCTTTGATGGCTTTCATTGGTCCATGGATGGACTTCATCTTTGCACAGGTCATCCTAGGTGATGCCACAAGCAAATACACTGTTGCGATTGGTCTCTTCTCCATGTTGCAACCCGATACCATCAATAAATGGTTCATGTCTTTCACAGCCGGTTCCGTCCTCATCGCCGTACCGATTACCCTTCTCTTTATGTTTATGCAAAAATACTACGTCGAAGGCATCACAGGCGGTTCTGTTAAATAAGAAAAATGCTTTGGAGTTTTTCCAAAGCATTTTTTGTTACTAATATTCTCTAAGCGACCTGATTTGCTTTCCTTCAGCATCAAAGTTACTATCATCTAACCAGGTTTCCAATCGTTTTTTCTTCTCTGGCCACTCTTGATCTATAATGGAATACCAATCCGTATCTCGGTTACGGTTTTTGTAAATCACAGCCTGTCTAAAGCATCCCTCATAGGTGAACCCTAACCTCTCGGCTGAAGCTTTAGAAGCCTGATTGAGAGAGTCACATTTCCATTCGTAGCGACGATACTGTAATTGTTCAAAAACATAGGCCATGACTAGATATTGCGCTTCTGTCGCCATTTTAGTTTTCTGCAGAAAATCTGAATAAAGCACCCAGCCCATTTCAGCGACACGGTTCTTAGTATCAATACGCATCAGGGAGAAGGTACCTACAGCCTTACCCGACGATTGGTCAACAATGGCTAGGTAATAAGGATCTTTGGATGATAATAGTATCTTAAAGAAATCACGAAAGGCATCCTTATTGTCAAATGGCTCAAAAGGTATGTAGGTAAACTTTTCTGGAGATGTTAAACAGCTATAAACCTTAAAAAGATCATCAAAATGGCTATCTCTGATTTTCTCGACACGAACACTTTGTCCAGGTAAGACATCAATATGAGGGTATTGGCCTTCAGAAGCATTTTCCAAAGGCTCACCAATCCATTGACCAAAAGCATTTTGTGGCATAAATTCTCCTTTTAATCCATGGCTTTCAACTCTAAAACCATATCGCGGATTTGAGCTGCTAATTCAAAATCAAGCAATTCGGCAGCTTCTTGCATTTGTTTTTGCAATTTTTTAATAGCTTCTTGACGTTCGGATTTAGTCATAGCGGTGTAATCAACCGTTTCTTCAGCTACATCTGAATCGGCAGCTTTGGAAATGGCAATCAAATCACGAATGTCTTTCTTGATGGTTTGCGGCACAATGCCATGTTCTTCATTGTACCGTATCTGAATCTCACGACGACGGGCTGTTTCGTCCATGGCACGTTGCATAGATTCGGTGATTTTATCCGCATACATGATGACATGGCCTTCTGAATTACGCGCGGCACGTCCAATGGTCTGAATAAGCCCTCGCTCATTGCGGAGGAAACCTTCCTTATCAGCATCCAAGATAGCGACCAGACTAACCTCTGGCACATCAATCCCTTCACGGAGCAAGTTAATCCCGATTAGCACATCAAAGACACCCAAACGAAGATCACGAATAATTTCCGTCCGTTCTAAGGTCTTAATGTCCGAATGCATGTATTTAACCTTGACACCCATTTCTTTCAGATAATCCGTCAAATCTTCCGCCATCTTTTTGGTCAAGGTCGTGATAAAGGTACGCTCGCCTTTTTCAGCACGGATGGTGATTTCTTCCAGAAGATCATCCATTTGTCCCATGGTTGGACGGACTTCCACTTCTGGGTCTAAGAGGCCTGTCGGACGAATGATTTGCTCGATAACCGTCTCAGTCTGTTCATTTTCATAATCACCTGGCGTCGCAGACACATAAACAATCTGATGCACATGGCTTTCAAATTCTTCACGACGAAGAGGTCGATTATCCAAAGCCGACGGCAACCGAAAACCATAGTCCACTAACATCTGCTTACGCGACCGGTCACCATTATACATGCCTTTGATTTGTCCCATGGTCATGTGACTCTCATCAATCATAATCAGAAAGTCCTCTGGGAAGAAATCAAGAAGCGTGTAAGGTGGTTCTCCCTCGCTACGGCCATCCATATGACGAGAGTAGTTTTCGACACCGTTGGTGTAACCCATTTCTCGCAGCATTTCAATATCGTATTCCGTACGCTGTTTGAGACGTTGGGCTTCCAGCAGTTTGCCTTCTGCTTCAAAGACTTTTAGCTGGTCTTCCAATTCTGCTTGAATTTTAGCAATGGATTGCTCCATGTGCTCATCATTGGTTACAAAGTGAGTCGCAGGAAAGAGTACCAAATGGTCGACGTCACCTAGGTTTTTTCCTGTTAAACTCTCAATTTCTCGGATACGGTCAATTTCATCACCGAAAAATTCTACACGAAAGGCATGTTCGTCACGAGAAGCTGGAAAAATTTCCACCACATCTCCGCGTACACGAAAACGTCCCCGTTGAAAATCAATATCATTACGCTCAAACTGAATATCTACCAATTGATTAAGCAGTTGATCCCTTGAAATTTCCTGACCTGGACGTAAAGAAACAGCAGAATCAGCATACTCCTTTGGCGAACCTAAACCATAGATACATGAGACAGAGGCCACAACAATGACATCATTACGCTCTAAAAGAGCTGACGTCGCCGAATGCCTCAATTTATCAATCTCGTCATTGACCGAAGAATCTTTCTCAATATAAGTATCTGAAGAAGGCACATAAGCCTCTGGTTGGTAATAATCATAGTAGGAGACAAAGTACTCAACAGCGTTATCCGGGAAAAATTCTTTAAACTCCCCATAGAGCTGACCAGCCAAAGTTTTATTATGCGCAATGACCAGTGTTGGTTTATTGACCTTACTGATCACTTGACTCATGGTATAGGTTTTTCCCGTTCCTGTGGCCCCCAGTAAAATCTGAGCCTTCTCACCACCTTCGATATTGTCAACCAGAGTCTCGATAGCTTTCGGTTGATCTCCGGAAGGTTGGTATTTAGAAACTAGCTTAAAGGTATTATGTTCTTGTCTATCTATCATGTTTTCTATTTTATCATAGCACTTCCTTTTAATAGGAAAAAAAGTTTTTAAAAAAGGATTGCGTTCTCATCCAATCCTTAACTAATACTCAATGAAAATCAAAAGCAGACTAGGCGACACAGATAGCAGATAGACCTGAAGGTCATCAAATCAAGTCAACAAAGTCTGCTTTTGATTTTCGAAAAGTATAACTATACTGATCCTGTCTGTCTTTGTTGTCTCTTTATGAGATAAAGAATTCCTAACATAAAGCAAACTTCGACCAAACAAGTAATCAAACTCCCTTCCGTACCAAAGTATCCGCCTGATAGCCAGTCAGGAGCATTGGGATTATTCACAAAATGAAAAATCGAGGGACCTGTTTTTTTGCCTGATACTTCAATACCATAAATATTGCCTTGGACAAAATTCCAAGCCCCATGAAGTCCAACAACACTCCAAAGGTTATCACGATAAAGCATGTATAGAGCCATCATAATTCCTGATAAAACAAGATCTAAAATAGACAAGAAGGTAACATGGTCGTTTCCCAGATGTATGAGTCCAAATAAGAGACTGGATAAACCAACAGCAGCTGAAATGCCAAGACGACTATTTATCAAAGGAAGCAACCAACCACGCGTTAGGAGTTCTTCAGTACCGCCTTGAATTAACCAGAAAGGAATAATGGAAATGACAAAAAGCAAGGTGGTAGCTGAGAAGTCAACAGTTTGAAAATAGCTTCCACCTAGTAGACAAACTAGTAAAAGTGAAAGACTAAACTGAATCGTACCAAGACCAAAACCAAGAAGTAATTCTTTAAACCACTTTTCCTTGTAAAAGCCCAAGGTAACTATGGAGCGTTTTTCCACCCATTTTACCCATGCCAAAAGCAGCATAGCGACAGAAGCAAAGGCTAATAGTTCAACATGTAAGCTATACACAAGTTTAGAAAGTTCAGCATTCTGTAGCTGTCCAAAGACAAGAAGGAATCCCCAAAATATAATACCGACAATTATCCCAAAGATAAGAGTACCCAAAAAAAAGAATCCTTCGATCATTCCACAACCCAAAAGTACCAGCAACCAGGTTGGCCATCTATGATAGCGCTCAAACTGTTTTGGATTGGAAAGCATTTTCTTCATATTTAAAACTCCTTTAATTTACTATATTCATTATAATATTATTTTAAAAAGAACGCATAATTTGCACGTTTTCTTTGTATTATTACCATTTTGATAGATTTCTATAGAAATCTATCGTCGTGATGTTAGGTTTTGTAACACCACTTCCTTAAAATCTTGCTATTTTTTAAAGATTTTGCTATAATGAGCTATAATTTTTTTATTTAAGGAGATGAACATGAAGACGAAATGTAAAGCCATTATATTGGCACTTTTTTCTGTTTTCTTTGTGTTCGGTGCTCGTGTCGCTGCTGATACGATTGACGTTGTCTCTGACACCGCTTATGCACCATTTGAATTCAAAGATTCCGACCAAACTTACAAAGGTATCGATGTTGATATTATTAATGAAGTTGCCAAACGTAAGAATTGGGATATTAATATGACTTTTCCTGGCTTTGATGCCGCAGTAAATGCTGTACAAGCTGGCCAAGCAGACGCCTTGATGGCTGGTACAACAGTTACTGAAGCTCGTCAAAAAGTATTTACCTTCTCAGATACCTACTATGATACAGCTGTTGTCCTATATACCAAAAAAGGGCACGACATTTCGAAGTATAGCCAATTAAAGGGCAAAACTGTTGGTGTCAAAAATGGAACGGCTGCGCAAGCCTTCTTAGATGAAAACAAAACGAAATATGGCTATAGCGTTAAAACCTTTGATACTGGCGATCTAATGAATAATAGTCTTGACTCTGGTTCCATTGACGCTGCTATGGATGATCAACCCGTTGTCCAATATGCTATCAAACAAGGTAAAGACTACGCGATCAATATGGATGGTGAAGAAGTCGGAAGCTTTGCTTTTGCTGTCAAAAAAGGAAGCAAATACGAATATCTAGTTGACGATTTCAACCAAGCTCTGGCTGATATGAAAAAAGATGGCACTTATGACCAAATCATGTCCAAATGGCTAGGTGATGAAGCCGCATCTGGTGAGCTCATTTCAACCGGTGATGCCAAGGCTAAAGCCCAACCTCAAAAAGATCAATATATCATTGCTTCAGATACCTCATTTGCCCCTTTCGAATACCAAAACGACGCTGGTGAGTACACTGGATTTGATATGGACTTGATCAAGGCCATCGCCAAACAACAAGGTTTCACAATCAAAATTAATAATGTCGGCTTCGATGCTGCCTTAAATGCCGTTCAGTCTAGTCAAGCCGATGCTGCTATCGCTGGGATGACCATCACTGAAGAACGTAAAGGTACCTTTGATTTCTCAGATCCTTACTACACGACTAACATCATCTTAGCTATCAAAAAGGGGAGCGATATTGCTTCATATGAAGACCTCAAAGGCAAAACTGTCGGAGCTAAAAACGGTACTTCTTCATACGATTTCTTAGCTAAAAACAAGGATAGCTACGGCTATCAGCTCAAGGCTTTTGATGAAGCATCAACAATGTATGATAGTTTGAATTCTGGATCGATTGATGCGCTTATGGACGATGAGCCAGTTTTGGCTTATGCTATCGAACAGGGGCGTCAATTTGAGACACCTATCAAAGGGGAACCTTCAGGACAAGTTGGCTTTGCTGTTAAAAAAGGCGCCAATCCAGAATTGATCGAAATGTTCAATAATGGTTTGGCAGCTCTAAAAGAAGATGACACTTACGATGATTTGGTCAAGAAATATTTGAGCACTTCGACATCCGAAACAGAGCAGGCAAAGACAGTCGATGAGACAACCATCTCTGGTCTAATCAGCAACAACTACAAACAGCTATTATCTGGTCTTGGCACAACTCTCAGCCTAACCCTCATTTCCTTTGCCATTGCCATGATTATCGGAATCATCTTTGGTATGATGGCTGTAGCACCTAACAAGACCCTACGTGTGATCTCATCTGTCTTTGTTGATGTAGTACGTGGTATTCCATTGATGATTGTTGCTGCTTTTATCTTCTGGGGTATTCCAAACCTTATTGAAAGTGTTACAGGAAAACAATCACCAATCAACGATTTTGTCGCTGCTACCATTGCCCTTTCCCTAAATGGTGGTGCTTACATTGCTGAAATCGTCCGCGGTGGTATCGAGGCCGTTCCTATTGGACAAATGGAAGCCAGCCGAAGTCTTGGTGTTCCTTACAAAACCACGATGCGCAAGGTTGTCTTACCACAGGCCGTTAAACTGATGCTTCCAAACTTCATCAACCAATTTGTCATTTCCTTAAAGGACACTACTATCGTATCAGCTATTGGTTTGGTGGAACTCTTCCAAACTGGTAAAATTATCATTGCACGTAACTACCAATCATTCCGTATGTATGCAATCCTTGCAATCATTTACCTAGTCATCATTACTCTATTGACTAAGTTAGCAAAACGTCTAGAAAAGAGGCTTAAATAATGGCAGAATTAAAAATTGATGTCCAAGATTTGCACAAATCCTATGGTGATAATGAAGTCCTAAAAGGTATCGATGCTAAATTTTATGAAGGTGATGTGGTTTGTATCATTGGTCCTTCTGGTTCAGGAAAATCAACTTTTTTGAGAACCCTCAATCTTTTAGAAGGTATTACCAGTGGTAAGGTCATCATTGATGGGTATGAACTCTCAGATCCTAAGGCTAACATTGACAAAGCGCGTGAGAATATCGGGATGGTTTTTCAACACTTCAATTTATTCCCACACATGACAGTTCTTGAAAATATCATGTTTGCTCCAATTGAACTTGGCAAATTGGGCAAGGCAGAGGCCGAAAAACAAGGCATGGACTTGCTTGAAAAAGTTGGTCTAGCTGAAAAACGTGACGCCCTTCCAGCCAGTCTTTCAGGAGGACAAAAGCAACGTGTAGCCATTGCGCGCTCACTAGCTATGAATCCTGATATCATGCTCTTTGATGAACCAACTTCTGCTCTTGACCCTGAGATGGTCGGTGACGTTTTAAACGTTATGCGTGATTTGGCTAACCAAGGTATGACCATGTTAATCGTTACTCACGAAATGGGCTTTGCCCGTCAAGTAGCTAACCGAGTAATCTTTACAGATGGTGGTCAATTTATCGAAGATGGTACGCCAGAACAAATCTTTGATAACCCACAACATCCACGACTAAAAGACTTCCTTGATAAAGTTCTTAGTCACTAATATAAGCAAAAAATCATTCCAGTTTTACGATTGGAATGATTTTTCTATTGTCTGTAAAAAAGTATTAGCTTCTTCTCTGCTTTTCAAATGAAAACAGGTCTTATTCGAATAGCGATTGATTAAGGCTACTATTTTAGGACGATTCGTCTTGGGGAAGCCTTTGATGAAATCCAAAAAGTCATCGTCTAGCGTTTCTTCAACCCAGGGCATATCCGGCCGAACAGTTCCTACTCTATTCATTACGCCTTCTAGACAGACCTCCAATGGGTAATCCAAAAAGACAATGGTATCACATGCTTTAAAACGTAACTCTAAGCTACTGCCGTAATTACCATCAATAATCCAAGCTTCTTGATTAAGTACCTTCATTTGGCGTTCTATAAATAAATCTCTTTCTACAGTTGTCTTATTAGGCTGCCAATTCATCAAGTCCAAGTGATAAAGGGGGAGTTTAGTGATATGAGAGAGTTTCCTAGCTAAGGTTGACTTTCCTGAACCAGGACACCCAATAATAATAACTTTTTTCATATCCTTATCATACCAAATATTGACAGCGATTTCAAAATATGGTATAGTCACCTTAATCATATCTTGGAGGTAAGGAGCACATGATTCACTAAAGAACAAAATGGGATAGCTTTATCAAGTTTTGTTTTTTAGTGTGCTCTTCTATTCCTGGCTTACATGTTTTTCAGGTCTCTTTGCATACCCAAACTCTCTACTTGATAAAGCAGAGAGTTTTTAGTTTGTTTAAAGGAGGCATTTATGTTACAAATACAGCATTTAACACTGACGCAACAAAAAGATTTACAAGACCTAGTCAAAGACCTCGATTTAGTTGTTAATAAAGGCGATAAATTAGCCATCATTGGTGAGGAAGGAACAGGTAAATCAAGTCTAATCAAGGCTATCATTGATCCTAATACTGTCACAGAGTATCTTAAGATTCAAGGAAAAGTCATCAATCATTTTCTTCATATCGGTTACCTGCCACAACATCTCTCAACTACTCAATTAAATCAGAGTGTAACAGATTTTCTTTATCAAGATATAGACTACAGTCTTTTTGATTTTTCGGTATTTTATAAAATGGCGAATCGTTTCCATATTGATATAGAAATGTTTGAATCTAACCATCAAACATTAGCCAGCTTATCAGGAGGTGAAAAATTAAAAATACAGTTCCTAAAAATGATAGCCGAAGACCCAGATTTACTAGTATTAGATGAGCCGTCAAGTGATTTAGACTTAGAGAGCCTTAATTGGTTGGAAACTTTTATTGCTCAATCTGATAAAACGATTATTTTTATTTCTCACGACGAAGCTTTTCTAGAAAAAACAGCTACTGCTATCCTTCATCTTGAACTACTAAAAAAACGTACAGCACCACGCGCTAATTATTTTAAGGGAAACTATAAAGATTATAAAGAACAGCGTAAACTGACTTTTGAGCGGCAACTCAAACGTGCCAACAAAGAACGAGAGGAACATCAAGATCGCATGGAGCGAAGCCACCGCATCCACCAAAACGTAGAACATCAACTTCGAAATACAACAAATGACGTTGCAGGAAGATTATTAGCCAAAAAACTAAAAGCAGTCCTTTCTCATAAAAAACGTTATGCTAAAGAAGCCGAAAATTTTACGGAAATTCCACAAGATATGGATGCTATTAACCTCTTTTTTTCAGAAATCATACCTCTCCCAGCTAAAAAAACCGTGCTCAACTGGGAAAAAAAGAGGTTGGAAACTGGTCAACTAATTGATTTAGCGATAAAGGGACAAGATAAGTTGGTTATTACAGGGCAAAATGGTATTGGTAAAACACGATTACTCAAAAAAATCTTAAGAAACATTAGTCAAAGAGGAGATTTTTCAGTCGGCTATATGCCACAAAATTATGAAGAACTAATGTCTCCAAATCTTTCTGCACTTAATTTTGTAACCGAAGTAGGTGAAACAGAAAAAGCAAGAACACTTCTAGCAAGTCTACGCTTCACCTCTGAAGAGATTTTTCATCCTCTCACCGCGTTATCTGGTGGTCAAAAAGCTAAACTCTTCCTAGCTAAAATGGTTTTAGCTGGTAATAATATCCTCATCTTAGACGAACCAACAAGACACTTCTCACCCACTAATCAACCGATTATCAGACATATCCTAAAAGGCTTCCCAGGTGCTATTATCAGCGTATCTCATGATATAAACTATATTATGGAAGTAGGTCAAAAGCATTATCAGCTAACTAAGGTAAATCTAAAATATTTAACCTAAGCACTTTCCTCTCATTACGGTATTTTGATACAATAGAATAATCCTATCAATAAAAGGAATCTTATGATTATCAAACTACTTGCTGTCTTACATGATATTTACAAACATTTTCTCACCTATAGTCTTAGAACAGCTTTTTTACAGGTGACCATTACTATTGGTGGATCCTACTTACTTTCCTGGCTTTTTCGTGGTATCCTTATTTTTTCCGGTTACCCTGGTCTGTCCATTGACAATATCTTTAGCTTTTTTAGCAATCCTGTAACTTTTGCCCTTTTGCTGATTTATCTAGTGGTTCTAGCTTTTTTAGTCTTTTTAGAATTTTCCTTTTTAGTGGAAATGCTACGCTATAAAGATATTCCAATACGCCTTGGATGGCAACGCTTGAGCACTGATTTTCGAGATTTTCTGAGCACCATCAGAGGACCACACTTTCTAACCTTTTTAGGCTATCTTATCCTTACCATTCCCGTCTTACCACTCTTTTTTTCATCAGCCCTCATCGAAAAACTATATATTCCCTCTTTTATCACCGGTGAACTCCAAAAATCTTTAAACGGGCAAGTTGGACTAATTATCGCTTACTTAGTGATCTTTTATCTGAATGCCCGTCTTATTTACACTCTTCCTCTCACAGTCACTCGAAATAAACATCGTTTCACTGAAAATCTCAAAACCAGCTGGCAGATGACCTCTGGTAAGTCCATCTTTTCCCTAACCGGCATAGCGATCATAACACTGCTTATCTCACTCTTTGGCCTAATATTGGCTTCATTACTTCTTGGGCTGGCCTACAGTCGTTTTTTGGGTCATTCGAATCCCCAATTACTCATTCAGACAGTCTTGCTTAGTCTGGTTTGGGGCATTGTTTTTAGTACCAATCTTATTATTAAGTTAGCTTCTGTTGCTTATCTTGTTTTAAATTTAGAACACCAAGATGTTATAGATGTTCAAGCCAGTCCGGAGCATAAGAAAAGTCGCCTTATCCGTTTATTTCTCTTGAATACCCTCATTGCTTTAGGTGCATTTATTTACAATGCCGATAAATTGAACAAGGGAAATCCCAATAATGTCGCTATTATCGCTCATAGAGGTTTCGTTGAGAAAGCTGTTGAAAATACTATCCCAGCACTCGAGGCTTCTAAAGAAGCTGGAGCTAATATGGTTGAGATTGATGTCCTCATGACCAAAGATAAACAATTTGTAGTCGGACACGACGATAATCTCAAACGACTAGCAGGTCAATCAACCATTGTCAGTAAATCTCAAGCAAAAGATATTATTGGAAAGACGGTTCGGCAAAATGGACATACCAGCCATATTGTCTCTCTAGCCGAATACATCAAGCGAGCCAATCAGCTAGACATTCAACTGATGATAGAGGTCAAACCAACACGGAACAATCGTAAAGTATTTGCTAAAGCATTTACTAAAGAAATCGCAAAACTAGATCCTAACCAGAAACACAAGGTCATGTCTATTGATCTCGATGTCATTCACGACATTGAAAAAATGAGACCTGCCATCCAAACCGGCCATGTCATCACTTTCCAAATGGGATCATTTGCGACAGAAGCTGTCGATTTCTATGCCATCGAAGAGTTTTCTTATTCCAACTATATCGCAAAACAGGCCCACGATCATAATAAACGCATTTATATCTGGACTATCAATACTGAAGAACAATTGGAATCATACCTACAATCCTCAGCCGACGGAATCATTACTGACTACCCTGACATGGCTAGGCGCGAGCAGAATGATCTTATCACCAATACCGATTACCTTTCTTATCTCAGTCGTGTCTTAAATCTCCGCTGATCATTTCCAATCAATAAGAAGCAATCGGCACTGCTCTCTTGGTCTTAAGCTCCTAGTTGCAAATTTAGAGTACTATAAAGTAGCTAAAAAGTATGCTTGTTCCCAAATATTTAGGGACCAAGCATGCTTTTTTCTACCATTTGTCAAGCCTATCAAGGTATTTGTTGAAAAATATTTTGAGTTCAATAGTCAAAATAAGGAAATTGTTTTCTTTTGGACTAAAGTTTCGTGTCAAAAAGAGTACACGAAATTAACACCTTATGTTGAAAATTTTTGATAAGGTGTTAGAATAGTATGGCATAACCAACTTTATTGATTTTGAGTCGAAGCGTAATCGTAAAGTTTGTTATGCGTGATGAGGTAATACATTGTCCTTATGAGGCGATGTATAGAGGCAATCGTATGCGGCTTAGTTGAAGCTATTTGCGATTGTCTTTTTCGTTTCTCATAAAAGTCTGCGATATGACAAGGATTAGTGTGACTAGCTGAAGCGATATTGTGAATACACTTGAAGAGAATCTTTCGAGCATAAGGATTTCCTCGTTTGGTGATGTGTTCCTTGGCAAGGAAGTTCCCAGACTCATAGTGTCTCAGGCCAATGCCGATAAAAGCATTGATTTGATTGGCGGACTGAAAACGGCGAATGTCACCGAGTTCACCAATAATACTTGTTGCAGTAGTTTCTGCGATACCAGGGATAGAAAGAAGAATCTCGTATTCTGGTAATGGCTGAGCTAGTTCCACCATTTGGTCTAGGACAGTTTGTCTCTGTTCAGAAAGTCGAAGCAATTCTTGAGCATAGTAACGGACCTCTTCAATGACAGGAGAGGTTTTCTTGACTGCACCATAAGATTGCTTGGCTAAGTTCTGTAACTTTTCAGCTAGAGCGGATACTCGCTTATCAGAGATATGTTTTGATGTCGAGTAACGAACACTATTTTCTAATTTATTTATGTCTAAAGCTAGCACATACTCTTTACTTGGAAAGGCGGTCACCAAATTCCAGTATTGTTCCCCAGTTGGTGTTGAGAGGAGTTTCTCTATCTCAGGGAAGGTGACTTGTAAGACCTTGTGCAGACGGTTTTTAGCTCGAACAATGTCCTCGGTTAGATTCTGATAGAAACGGCTGAGATCCCGCAAGTTTTGGTAGACTTCTTCTTGGACATAGGTGGATTTACGATTCAGCACAAATTGAGATTGAGCCAGTTTTTCGGCGTCAATTTGATCTGTTTTCCGCACACGCAAGCTATCTAGTTGCTTCTTAGCTTCTAAGGGATTAAGCCGTGTGTAAGCGTAGCCATGATTATCCAGAAAAGCTTGAAGACGACGAGAATAGACACCTGTTGCTTCAAAGATGATTTCTGGCTTATGGACGGTTTTCAAATCGCCAAGTAGCCGAGCAAAGCCGATGGCATCATTGGTCATTGAATAACCATGAATTTTCTCACTATTGATAACAATAGCCACTTCCGAACTTGCCTTACTCACATCAATCCCAAATACTGCACGCATGATATTACCTCTTTGTCTTGAATGATTCCTTGTTTTAGTGATTTCATTTTCAATACACGACGTCAAGCGTCCCACATATAGTCTTTTGAATTAACTTTGATACATCGTCACTTTCGACTTGCCTTACTCAAGTACTGTCCGCGTCTCAGTTCCTTGTCTGAAAGTTAATTCATTTGACTATACTTTGATAAAATTCTACCTAAAGCAGGTGTCTTGCCAGTTTTTATTGCGACGTCTAGCGCCTAAAAGCCCTTCGACTTAACAAGACACCTCTACTTTATCATAAAGAAAAAGTAGCGAGTACTCTCTCCCGTCGGAGATTTCTTCACTACTAATCTTAGTATGTTTTTATTCTGCTGCATCCAGCTGGGCCTCTTTAGCCTTTCGTTCACGCTCCAAACGCAGTTTGCGATTGGGATTCAACTGATTGAACAGTTCTTCTAACTTGGCAGCATTCCAAACATCGGCTGCCGAAACAAAATTACCATCTTTATCTTTAAAAGATATAGGTTTATCTCCCATAACAACCTCCTGCTTTATTGATTTTCAATCGAATAGTAATAACTATCAAAAGTGCCTGCATTGCAAGTATAGGCACCTGGAACCATTTTACAAAATGTCATACCAACTTTTTTCATAACTTTGCCTGAGGCAGGATTTTCCTTAGCATGATAAGCTACGATACGGTTAACCTGAACATCCTCAAACAAAAAGCGAATGATTTCTTTCAGTGCTTCTGTCATTAAACCTTGATACCACCATTTTTTTCCTATCTCATAGGTAATTTCAAGTTCTGCATTTTCCTCGCTAAGCTCTATGACAAAGATACGACCAACGGGTTGAGAGGTTGATTGTAAAACAATGGCCCAATTATAACGATTAGCTTGATCATTTAAGGACAGCCACCAATCTGTGAATAAACCATTTTTTTCTACAAGATCAGCAACACAAGACATTTCATCATAACTTGTCCACTTCCAAACATCAAGCTCAGACCAACAGTTGTCAAACATGGGCTCAGCATCTTCTAACTGAATTTCCTTAGAATCAGTCGGTCTGTTTCGAGTTGCACTGTTCCTTTGTGATTCATTCGTTAAAACTCCAACTAATTTTGAAAGACATCGTCAATCACTTCGCTAGCCATTTCTCAACTCATGACATAGAACACAAAGGAGAAAGGGCTAATCTTACTATTTTCGTAGTTATAGTCAAATGAATTAGGTTTCAGACACAGAACTAAGATGTAGAGAGTTCCAGAATACGACAAGTTGAAAACGACGATGTATCAAAGTTAATTCAAAAGACTATCGTAATATTGATAGGTAGTCCACCATAGTATCTACCGCAGTTCTTCAGTTACCTTTATGACTAGAAGAGCTTCCAACACTAGTCACATTGAACACGGTCTACCTTCTATGCAAAAAGATCGATTTTCCTAGAAGCTACGCTTCTTCATTCCATCACCTATTTTTATTGTGACTGATTAATGGACTTTGTATACTAGTCTACGAATTCAAATTCAAAGTTGCCAATACGTACGATGTCCCCATCTTTAGCACCACGTTGACGAAGGGCGTCATCGACACCCATGCCACGCAATTGACGGGCAAATTTCATGAGAGATTCATCTCGTTCGAGATTGGTCATAACAAAGAGTTTTTCAAGTTTCTCACCAGAAAGGACCCAAGTGGCATCATCATCACGTGAAATATCAAATGGTCGTTCATCTGGATTGAAGCCGTAGTATACCTCATCATCCTGCATATCTGATTCATCATAAAGCAAGAATTCATCTGTATTATCCAAGAGTTCAGACGTTGCTTCAAGCAGATTTTCTAAGCCTTGGTGGGCAATACTTGAAATTGGGAAAATCATTGGCAATTCGTCAAATTCATCGTAGTCTTTTGCCAATTGCTCTTTAAATATTTTCAAATTTTCCTCTGATTCAGGCATATCCATTTTATTAGCCACAATAATTTGCGGACGCTCCATCAAGCGCAAATTGTATGATTCCAACTCATGATTGATGGTCTTATAATCTTCATATGGATTACGCCCTTCACTAGCAGACATGTCAATCACATGAAGGATTACACGAGTACGCTCAATATGACGCAAGAACTGTGTTCCCAAACCAACACCATGGTGAGCTCCTTCGATCAAACCTGGTAAGTCTGCCATGACAAAACTCTCACCAGATTTGGTGCGAACCATACCAATATTAGGCACAATAGTTGTAAAGTGATAAGCACCAATCTTAGGTTTAGCTGCTGAAACAACACTTAATAGCGTTGATTTCCCAACTGATGGGAATCCAACCAAACCGACGTCTGCTAAAATTTTCAATTCAAGTTCAAGTTGACGTTCTTCACCAGGTTCACCATTTTCAGCAATTTCTGGTGCAGGATTTCTTGGTGTCGCAAAGCGAATATTACCACGACCACCTCGACCGCCTCGGGCAACGACGAATTCCTGACCATTCTCAATCAAGTCAGTTAGCACTTTTCCAGTCTCTGCATCACGAACTGTTGTCCCTTGGGGAACCTTTACATAAAAGTCTTGTGCACCTTTACCGTGCATCCCTTTAGTCATTCCTTTTTCGCCATCTTTAGCCTTGAACTTACGGTTGTAACGAAAATCCATCAAGGTACGAAGTCCTTCATCTACAACAAAAATAACGTTACCACCACGGCCGCCATCACCGCCCCATGGACCACCGTCTGGGACATACTTCTCGCGGCGGAAAGCAACCATCCCATCACCACCACGACCGGCCTTGACTGAAATCTTGGCCGTATCTAAAAACATACTCATAATCCTTCTTTTTAGGGGAAGGTCAAGGTAATCGTCAATTCTAATCCCCTTTAACCTTATCATTAGACTTAAGCGTCACTTTTCTTAAAGACTAATGCCCCCTCCTTTCTTTAATGTCATTCTTACTAAACGCAAAAAACGCCTAGATGGCGCTTTCTACCAGCCTAAAGATCCTAAAGCCGATACAAGAATACCTGCGACTGTTATAACGAGCATCAATACAACAATCAAAATCGTTAATTTCTGAAAGGCTGTTTTTTTACGTGGACCATTATCTCCAAATGCCAAAAGAAATACCTCTTCCATTGATTTTACTCCATCAATCATAACACGAATCTAGAGATATAGCAACTTTTACACAAATTGGATTATCTTAGGAAAGCCACTTCGCTATCACTGCCTTTTATGATAAAATAGAAACATCAATGAAAAGGAGATGACTATGGTTTTACCTAATTTTCAAGCTAATCTAGCAAAATACGCTGAGTTACTGATCGCTAAAGGTGTCAATGTCCAAAAAGGGCACACTCTCAATATTTCAATTGGTGTTGATCAAGTTGACTTTGCTCGACTCTTGACAAAATACGCTTATCAATATGGCGCCGTTGAAGTTGTCGTTGATTATGTTGACGATCAAATCACACGCGAACGTCTTTTACATGCCGATGAAGAGCGTGCGACTTCTGTAGCTGACTACATTGTCGCTAAATCTAACTACTTCCTTGAGAAAAAGGCTAGCCGTTTGGTTGTCCGTTCCTCTGATCCTAATGTTTTTGCCTCTGTTGACCAAGAACGCCTATCAAAGGCAAATCAAGCACAAGCCCTTGCTTTAGCCGCTCAACGTTTGGCAACGCAATCCAACAAAGTCAGTTGGAATTTGGCCGCTGCTGCTGGTAAAGAATGGGCTGCTGTGGTTTTTCCTGATTTAGAAACTGAAGAAGAACAAGTTGATGCGCTTTGGGATAGTATCTTCAAACTCAATCGTGTCTACCAAGAAGACCCTATTAAAGCTTGGGATGACCATCAAGCAAACTTGGTTGCTAAAGCGGAGATCTTAAACAAATACCAATTTGATGCTTTGCACTACACAGCTCCTGGTACTGACTTGACACTGGGAATGCCAAAAAATCATCTTTGGGAAGCAGCTGGTAGTGTCAATGCCCAAGGTGAAGAATTTATCGCCAACATGCCGACTGAAGAAGTTTTCACAGCACCTGATTATCGTCGTGCAGATGGGTATGTCTCATCAACTAAACCTCTAAGTTACGCTGGTGTTATCATCGAAGATATGACCTTTACATTTGAAAATGGGCGTATCGTCGATGTTACTGCTAAAAAAGGAGAAGACACCATCAAACGTTTGGTTGAGGAAAGCGATGGGGCCCGCTCACTTGGTGAAGTTGCACTTGTTCCTCATAAGACTCCAATTTCCTTGTCTGGTTTAACGTTCTTCAATACGCTCTTTGATGAAAATGCATCGAACCACTTGGCTATTGGCCAAGCTTATGCCTTTAGTATCGAAGGAGGTACCGAAATGTCTAACGAGGAGCTCGATGCGGCTGGTTTGAATCGCTCAACAGCTCATGTTGACTTTATGATAGGATCAGATCAAATGGACATTGACGGTATTACTGCTGATGGAGAAGTTGTTCCGATCTTCCGCGGTGGCGAATGGTCCATCTAGCACCCACAATCTAACATCGAAAAGAGTTACTAGTTTTATAAACGCTAGTAACTCTTTTTTGGTCTGTTGAAGATGCTTAAACAGTCACTCCAACATCTGCCAAAAGAGCTTGTTCCTTGTCCGTCAATAATCGCCAGTGTCCTACCGGCAATTCAGGATCTAGGTCAAGTGGTCCCATGCTAAGTCTTTTGAGATAAGTCACTTCTTTCCCACAAGCTTTCACCATTCTTTTGATCTGATGAAATTTCCCCTCTTTAATTTTTATCGTCACAAGACTTGTCTGCTTCTCTTGGTCAACGGCTTTAATCTCCAATTGAGCAGGCAGACAGTGATGATCTGATAAGACGATACCTTGTTCAAAAGCAAGTTGATCGTCAACTGTCATCACCCCTAATACATGCGCCTCGTAACACTTAACAACATGTCTTTTGGGAGATAGTAAGGCGTGAGCTAGCTTGCCATTATTGGTCAACAGAAGTAATCCTTCGGTATCTTTATCCAGTCGACCAACTGGAAAAACAGCCTTTTGTTTTGCTTTATCATCTAAGAGATCCAAGACCGTACGGTGCTCAGGATCCTCTGTCGCTGATATCACTCCTGCTGGCTTGTGTAACATATAATAAAGGAAGGTTTCATGCTGAAGGGTTTCCCCCTGATAAGTGACTACATCCTGATCTGGATTGATCTGCGATTTGGCTAATGTTTGAACACTGCCATTCACAGAAATCTTTTTTTGTTTGAGGAACTTTTTGACATCTGTTCGAGAGCCCAGACCACAATCAACTAAAAATTTATCAAGCCTCATTTGTTTCTCCATACCTTTTGAGAGCCCATTGCCCAAGCTAATCCTTCAAAAGCCTCGGGTAGAACCTCTTTAATAAGCGTACGTAAAGCATTTAAATAATCACGTTTTTGTTGACTCTCTTCTTTGGCAATGTAGGCAACTACTGCACTAGGATTATGACGTTCAACCATAATGATGACTCCTTATCACTATACTATTAAAAAAGCCGCCCATTGACGACTTTTATGCATTTTGCAAGAATCACTAGATTCCAATTTCAGAGCGCACAACATCAGCAATCGTATCGACATAATAATCAACTTCTGCGTCCGTTGGTGCTTCAGCCATAACTCGTAAGAGAGGTTCTGTACCACTTGGACGAACAAGAATACGACCATTTCCTGCCATTTCTGCTTCCATTTTTTCAATAATAGCTGCAATAGCTGAAACTTCCATACTCTTATCTTTCATACTGTTGTCAACTCTAATATTTACCAATTTCTGAGGGAAAATGGTCACCTCTGACGCTAGTTCAGATAGGGATTTACCAGTTACTTGCATGACCTTCGTTAGCTGGATAGCTGTCAATTGACCATCTCCAGTAGTATTATAATCCATAATAATCACATGCCCAGACTGTTCACCGCCAAGGTTGTAGCCTGATTGACGCATCTCTTCGACAACGTAGCGATCTCCTACAGCCGTAACAGCCTTGTCGATACCTTCTCGATCCAAAGCTTTATGAAAACCAAGGTTTGACATGACCGTCGTCACAATGGTATTTTGCGCTAACTGTTTATTTTTAGACATATGTTTTCCGATGATATACATGATTTTATCGCCATCTACGATCTCACCATTTTCATCAACGGCAATCAAACGGTCGCTATCACCATCAAATGCCAAACCGATAGCTGAGCCGGTTTCTTTAACCAATTCTTGCAAAGCTTCTGGATGTGTTGATCCCACACCTTCGTTGATGTTTAAGCCATCTGGTTTGTCACCAATAACAGAAATATCAGCTTCAAGATCTAGGAACACATGTCTGGCTGAGCGATATGCTGCACCATTAGCACCATCAATGGCAACCTTCATGCCATCAAGTTTAACGCCTGTCGATACCAAAAAGGCTTCGTATTTGCGCAATCCTTCAGGATAATCTACGACCGTTCCCAAACCTTGAGCAGATGGTCGTGGTAAAGTGTCTTCTTCAGCATCAAGCAAGGCTTCAATCTCAGCTTCTAGGTCATCACTTAATTTGAACCCATCATTTGCAAAAAATTTGATGCCGTTATCTTGAGCTGGGTTATGACTCGCTGAAATCATGACACCAGCGCTAGCATTTTCAGTACGAACCAAATAAGAAACCCCTGGAGTCGCTAGAACGCCTAATTGATAGACTTCGATCCCTACGGATAGCAAACCTGCTACCAAGGCTGCTTCCAACATTTCACCTGAAATACGGGTATCGCGAGCTACGAATACTTTTGGTTGCCCCTCTTCATGTTGGCTAAGAACGTAGCCTCCGAATCTTCCTAATTTAAATGCAAGTTCTGGTGTTAATTCAAGATTGGCTTCGCCACGTACACCGTCTGTTCCAAAATATTTTCCCATAATTGTTAGCGCTGTGCGCTCCTCCATTAGATTTTAATTTTTTATTTCTTAGTTGTTGTTAGCTTAACTGTGACTGTTTGAGGCATGATTGTCACATTAGAAGCTGATAGGCTAACTGTCTTAGACATATTCTTCGAGACACCTGTAATATCTACCGTACCTCTAACACTGTCCGTTTTAGCTAACTCTTCTTTAGTTCCTGTAATGGTCACAGTATTACGACTGAGCTCATAGTCGATATTAGAAAGCTCATCTGACAGGATGCCGGTTATAGATAGGTTGATCGGTACTTCTTTTGTGAGTCGTTTAAGCGTGACATTGACTCGTGTTTTGGCAGGATCTACGACTGATGCTAAAATCGTACCATCAGATGAGACCGCCTGCAAGGTTACTGCCCCACTAAAATCTTCACCCAAGACCTGATCTTGTGGCAGAACGGCTTCAACGTGATCGATTTGTCCAATAGTCGATTCGTTAGTTGTCACGGATACCTGGTTATTGGCAATCTCGATCTGATCAACTTCGTAGCCATCCGCAATCTGATTTTCTGGAATCGTCATTTTAACATCAAACGATTTGGTCATTTTCTTACCAATGGTGACCGAGACAGTTTTAGGTGTAACTGTCGCATTCATCTCACTAGGTAGTCCCACAACCTTTAACTCCGCCTCTGTTGTTCCTTCTTTGACATTTGTCAAATCAGCTACAACCTTAAACCGCCTTGTGTTCTCGTTGATTTCAGAATCTAGCTTAATACGATTGGTTGAGGTTAAATAAACTTCAGCTTCGTAAGAGTAACCACTAATAAAGTACTTGTCCGTATCATACTGAATATCAATCGGAACATTTTCAATAGTGTGACTGTAGGTTTCTGTCACCGTTCTCAATTGGGTTCCTGAAGCATTGTAGGTCGTTGACTTTGACACAAAGAATAAAATCAGAGCAAAAAAGATGGAAATGATGACATAAAAGATTGGTCGGTTAAACAATTTTTTAAGCATTTTTCTCCTTTCCAAAAAAGCGCTCTTTCCAGGTCAAAGATTTCTCTTGTTCTTGCAATAAAATATCATTCAATAGACGCTCAAACTCCTCATTACTGAGGTCATGTTGGAAACGCCCGTTATGCGTTATGGAAATTCCTCCGGTCTCCTCTGAGACGATAATGGTCAAAGCGTCCGAATTCTCAGATAAGCCAATGGCAGCCCGGTGCCTAGTACCAAACTCTTTAGATATGGCTGTAGACTCTGAAAGTGGCAGGTAGCAGCAGGCTGCTGCTAATTTTTTCCCCTTAATAATTACAGCACCATCATGTAGTGGGGTGTTGGGGATGAAAGTATTAATCAAGAGCTCCCCTGATACATCCGCGTCTAAAGGAATTCCTGTGCTGATGTACTCTTGTAAAGTCTGAGTCCCTTGAATCGAGATCAAGGCACCAATCTTACGAGGGCTCATGTAGGCAACCGACTTGACCAGAGCATTGATCAATTTTTTCTCGTCTGTTTCTGTATTTCCTTGTGCTGCTAGCAACTGTGTTGTTCGTCCAAATTTTTCCAAAGCGAGACGAATCTCTGGTGCAAAAATAACAACAGCTGCAATGACACCATAGGTAATCACCTGATTCATCAAATACGTAATGGTTGATAAGCCAATCAGCTCTGCCAAAAGCTTCAAAACGATAAATAAAATAATCCCTTGAACCAAGGACATAATCTTTGTTCCAGCCAAAGCCTTGATGAAGCGATAAATTAAATAAGCGACTAGACTGATATCAAGAATATTGACAAAAATAGTCCAGGGGCTATCAAAAAGCGACTGCCAAAATCTGGCATCAAACTGTGAAAAAAAACTCATACTGATCACTCTCCTTATCAAACTATGCCTTATAAAGACACTTATTTCATTATAGCATTTTCTCTAGCTAGTTTGTAGTATTTTTGGTAAAATATGTCCATGACTATGAAAACACAACTGGGACTTTTAGCCGGTAAATCAACCCATTTCATTTTGTCCAAATTAGGGCGTGGATCGACCTTACCTGGCAAAGTTGCCCTTAAATTTGATCAAAATATTTTAGATGATTTGGCTAAGGATTACGAGATTGTTGTCATCACAGGTACAAATGGCAAAACGCTCACTACTGCTCTAACTGTAGGTATCTTAAAGGAAGCGTTTGGGGACATTGTGACTAATCCTAGCGGTGCTAATATGATTACGGGGATCACATCAACCTTCTTAACCGCTAAACGTGGAAAATCAGGGAAAAAAATTGCTGTTTTAGAGATTGATGAAGCCAGTCTCCCTAAAATTACCGAGTACATCACGCCAAGCCTTTTTGTCTTTACCAATATTTTCCGAGATCAGATGGATCGTTATGGGGAAATTTACACCACTTATGACATGATTTTAACAGGGGCAGCTAAGGCTCCTCAAGCCACAATTTTAGCCAACGGAGATAGTCCTCTATTTCACTCACGTCAGGTGGTCAATCCAATGCAATTCTATGGGTTTGATCTCGACAAGCATGAACCACAATTAGCCCATTATAATACTGAAGGAATTATTTGTCCTAAGTGTGAACATATTCTTTATTATAAGTATAATACGTATGCCAATCTTGGCGATTATGTCTGCCTTAACTGCGATTTCAAGCGTCCTCAACTTGACTACCAGCTGACTGAATTATCGGCTATCACTAACACTAGCTCTGAGTTTGTTATTGATGGTCAAACCTATAAAATCAATGTCGGTGGTCTCTACAATATTTATAATGCTTTGGCTGCCGTCGCTGTTGCAAGTTACTTTGATGTTGCTCCTGAGCAAATTAAGGCCGGCTTCGATAAGAGTCGCGCTGTCTTTGGTCGTCAGGAAACCTTCAAAATTGGCAATAAGACCTGCACACTAGTCTTAATTAAAAATCCAGTCGGTGCCAGTCAAGCGCTTGATATGATCAAGCTGGCTGACTATCCTTTTTCGTTATCTGTCCTTCTTAATGCTAACTACGCTGATGGTATTGATACTTCCTGGATTTGGGATGCCAATTTTGAAGCCATTAACGAAATGGCCATTACGGAGATCAATGCGGGAGGCGTTCGCCATTCTGAAATTGCGCGGCGCTTAAGGGTGACTGGCTATCCTGAAGAAAATATTCATCAGGCCAAAAAACTTGAAGATATTATGCAAATGATTGAGAAGCAAGATACCGATCACGCATACATATTAGCAACTTATACTGCTATGCTGGAATTCCGAGAGCTATTAGCTAATCGTAAGGTGGTTGGAAAGGAGCTTCACTAATGGTCTATACTTCTCTACAATCTCCCCTCACTAAAGACTATCTTTATGAGCTGAACATCGCCCATCTATATGGCAACTTGCTCAACACCTATGGCGACAACGGTAATATCCTAATGTTAAAGTATGTTGGTGAAAAACTAGGAGCCAAGGTGACAGTTGATATCGTCTCATTGGGCGATCCTTTTGATAACGATTACTATGACATGGTCTTCTTTGGTGGCGGTCAAGATTACGAACAATCTATCGTAGCCAAAGACTTGCAAGGAAAACGTCAAGCAATTGGTAACTTTATTCAGGATGATAAAGTGGTCCTAGCTATCTGCGGCGGCTTCCAATTGTTGGGGCAATATTACGTGCAAAGCAATGGTGTCAAAATTGACGGTATCGGTGTCATGGGACACTACACCCTCAATCAAGAAAACAACCGTTTTATCGGTGATATTAAGATTCATAATTCAGAATTTAATGAAACCTATTATGGTTTTGAAAATCATCAAGGACGCACTTTCTTGTCAGATGACGAAAAACCTTTAGGACAAGTCGTTTATGGTAATGGTAATAATAAAGAAGATGGTACTGAAGGTGTTCATTATAAAAACGTCTACGGTTCTTACTTCCATGGCCCTATCCTCTCGCGGAATGCCAACTTGGCCTATCGTTTAGTAACAACTGCTCTAACCAATAAATACGGTAAGGATATTATCCTACCAAGTTATGAGGACATCCTAAGTCAAGAAACACCTGAAGAGTATGGTGATGTGAAATCTAAGGCCGAATTTGATTCCTAACAAAACAGCGGAACCTCACCGAGAGGCTCCGCTGTTTTGTATTTCAATACTTTTTGTTCTTATCATTTCGTCAAGTATGTATAAATCTATCCACCTGTAAGATGGGAATTGTGATTTTGCGCCATAGCTTTTTACGGTGATACTTAGGCAAAAACGAGACAGGCATTGCCATCATCTGACTCTTTCCGTCAAATAATGTCTACTATCTATTGTTCCTCACTGTCTAAAAATGACACTGCGAAAATACAGCTATATAAAAAACCAGGAAGAATACAGTAAGTTAGGATCTGTTTCCTGATTTTTATTGTCATTTTTTATAAAGTATCTTAATACTAATACCTCTTGAAAGTACTATTTGAGGCATCCATCCTCTTACCACTTGTTTTCTCTTGACGCTCTATGTAGGGACAAAGATCTAATAAGAGTTGTATCTTCCAATGATAACAATGGGGCTGACCTAAACACTTAAATTTTCTTTAGGGGTTTGTTTCAGTTCATTAACTAAAAAGAGCATTGCCACCACAAAGGTAACAATATCCGAAACGGGTCCACCTAACATCACCCCTTTGACACCAAAGAGATGGGCAAAGAGAATCATCAAAGGAATTAACAATATCAGCTGGCGTAACATAGACAAGAGGGTTCCTTTCCAAGCTTTACCAATAGAGGTAAAGTAAGTTGAAACGGATATCATCATGCCATTTGTTAGGGAGAAGAAGAGAAAAGTCCGCATGTAATATTTCCCAAATTGCAAATAAAGATCACTTTCACCTGATCCAAATAAAAAAATCAACTGACCTGGGAAAAGCTCAAAGATGAGCCAAGCCACAAGGGAAATGATACTAACACTCTTAAAAAGAACGCGCAAGGTTTCACGAACTCTAGGAAAGTTCTTAGCACCGTAATTAAAGCCGAATATAGGTTGACTTCCCTGTACCAAACCAAGAACAAAGGACATGTAAATAGTATTGGTTTTGATCACAATTCCAGCAATGGCAATAGGAATATCGGGACCATAAATAGACTGACCACCGTAATATTTTAAGAGATTATTTGCCAGGATTTGGATGATAATATTAGACACTTGTGTGACAAAAGGCGTCAAGCCTAAAATTACGATAGATTGAATGGTTTTGACATCTAATCTAAAATCTTCTTTATGTAACTGAACACTTTTGAATCTTGGAAAATAAGCTAGCAGTATCATGGCAGAAATGACTTGACTGATGACCGTTGCCCAAGCGGCTCCTGCAATCCCCCAGTTAAAGACAAACATAAAAATGGGATCGAGGATCGTATTGATAGCAGCTCCTGCAATAATAGCAATCATCGAATACCTAGGACTGGCATCAGCTCTAACAATAGGATTGAAACCTACCGAAAACATGAGAAAAGGAATCCCTAATGCGGTAATACCGGCAAAGGTCTTGGCCAAAGGGAGAACTCTATCGGTTGCCCCAAATAGTAACATAAGAGGCTCCAAAAAGAGGCTTACCACGAGAAAAATAAAAATCCCAACACCAAACAACAAGACCATCGCATTACCAATGGTCAATGTGGCCTTGCCTATTTCTTTTCGGCCGACTTCCAAATTAAAACGCGACGACGCTCCTAAGCCTATCATCAAACCTAAAGCCAAACAGATCGTTGTTAGAGGAAAGGCAATATTGGTTGCTGCATTGCCCAAGAAACCAATCGCCTGACCAATAAAAATCTGGTCAATCACATTATATAAAGCACTAATGACATTGGCTACAATAGCTGGTATAGCCAGTTGCCTCATGAGTTTACCAACCGGCTGATACTCCAAAGGATTTTTATAATCAGAGTCTGTTGTCATAAGCTGACCTCCTCTTGCAATAATTTTTCTAAAAGATGAGACAAAGTTTTCTCTTCTTCACTTGTCAAGACTGTTCGCCCATGGTTAAAGAAGGACTCCCAATTGCCATCGACGACAGCTTGTCCCTTATCCGTCACAAACAGTTGATAGGATCTGCGATCGGTCTGACACTTAGAACGCCTAATTAGGGATTTTTGCTCTAGTTTATCCACCAAATGCCCAATGACATTCTTGTCTTTCAGGTTTTTAAGCGAAAGTTCTGACTGTGTGATCCCCGGATACTGTGCAATAATCGCCAAGGTCACAAAGTTTCCCCTTGTTAACCCCATAACAGCAAATTCCAACTGTGACCGCTTATCAATCAAAGCATGTTTTGCCAAGAGTAATTTAAAGGCTAACGTTTCTTCGATTCTGTGCATTTTCTACTCCTTTAAAGACACTTTATGTAATATACATAATATATTATATACTTTATATACTATTTTTCAATGATAACCACTTCAAGGAAATTGCTATTATCAAAATTATCTGTTGAAGTGACTGAGCAAGATCAAGAAGGAAAATCAACAGACAAAAAAGACTGGAGAAGAACACCTTTGGCATCCTTACTCCAATCTTTTCTAATTACTTTCAAAGTGGGCAAGTGTTTCTGATAAGCTCTCCCATTCTTCCATAAGGTCTTCTTGAGTTTTGAGAAGTCTATCGAGGTCTGATTGTAACCTTGTCAACTCAGTCACATCATTGGTTGCTGACATCTGAGAGGTAACAGTTGATTCTTGCTGCTCAATCTCTTCCAAAGCATTCTCAATAACTTCTATCCGACGTGCTAACTTACGGTACTCTTTCTGGTTCTCTTTTTGCGCCTGATAATCCATCGCACCCTTAGAGATCGTTTCTTCAGAAAAGACTTCCGGAGTGGCATTAGCTTCTTGAGCCAGCCATTCTAACTCGGCCTTTTTCTCCAGATAATAATCATAATCTCCCAAATAAAGCGTCGATCCATTTTCTGAAATTTCCAAGACTTTTGTTGCAATCCGATTAATGAAATAGCGATCATGGCTGACAAATAGCAAACTACCATCAAAATTAATCAAGGCATCTTCTAAGACTTCCTTGCTGTCAATATCCAGGTGGTTGGTTGGTTCATCTAAAACCAAAAAATTATTATTTTGCATAGAAAGCTTAGCCAGTAACAGACGCGCCCGTTCACCACCTGAAAGCATTCCGACGGACTTTTTCACATCATCACCTGAAAAGAGAAAGGCTCCTAACCGATTGCGAATCTCTAATTCAGGAGTTGTCGCAAAATCATTCCAAAGTTCATCTAAGACGGTATTCGAATTGGTCAAATGTGACTGTGTCTGGTCATAATAACCTGTTTCAACATTAGCCCCATATTTTGATTGCCCTTTTAGGAAAGGAATCTGTCCCACAATGGACTTGATAAGGGTCGTTTTTCCAATCCCATTTGGCCCTACTATGGCAATGGCATCGAGTTTATTCAATTCGAGATTGATGGGTTCAGACAGGACATGACCATCGTAACCGATAGCTGCATCTTCAACCGTTAAAACCACATTGCCAGACACCTTCTCTGAGTGAAAGGTCATGTGGGCTGATTTTTGACTAGCTGAGGGTTTCTCCAACCGTTCCATTTTTTCCAGTTGCTTCCACCTCGCTTGCGCTCTCTTAGTTGTCGATGCACGGACAATATTGCGCTGGACAAAATCCTCTAACTTAGCAATCTCTTTTTGCTGTTTCTCAAAATTCTTGGCTTCTGTCGCCAACTTTTCTGCCTTCAAATCCATGAAAGCCGAATAGTTACCCACATAACGATCTAAGGAATGAGGATTCAAATCTAGCGTAACGGTCGCCACCTTATCTAAAAAATAACGGTCGTGGCTAACAATGATTAGGGCACCTTGATAATTAACCAAATAATTTTCAAGCCAGGCAATGGTATCGATATCCAAGTGGTTGGTCGGTTCGTCCAAAACCAGTAACTCTGGCTTCTGTAATAGCATGCGTGCTAGAGCTAGACGAGTGTTTTGACCTCCTGAGAGCTCCGAGATCTTCATATCCCACATGCTACTATCAAATTTAAAGCCATTTAAGATGGCTTTGATATCACTCTCGTATTGAAAACCACCTGCTAATCGAAATCGTTCCGAAAGCCTGTCATAGTCCGTCATTAGTTTCTCAAGAGCTGGACCATCCAAGTGGCCCATCTGCTCCTCCATCTGATGCAATTGAACTTCATCTTTTCTGAGGTCATCAAAGACTGCTAACATTTCGTCGTATATGGTGGCTTCAGATTCAAAACGGCTATCTTGAGCCAGATAAGATAGCTGAAGATCGCGTTTCATATTAATCTCACCTGAAGTTGGTGCCTCTTCGCCAACTAAAATTTTCAATAGAGTCGATTTACCAGCACCATTTCGCCCAACCAAAGCAATCCGGTCTCTCTCATCAACTTGTAAACTAATATTATCAAATAAAACATCCCCAGAAAAGGAACGCTCAATTTTGTTTGCTTGTAAAATAATCATGGCTCTATTATAACAAAAAGAACTTTGATACTCAAAGGTACCAAAGTCATTCACTTATGACAAAAGCCACTGTAATAGTTCCCAATGTTTAAACAGTAAATAAAGGCCTAGGGCTAAAATAATCATACCTAAAATCCGACGTACCACCCCTTTTAAAAAGGTGACAAGCAAGGTCAACATAAAGGAAATGGCAAGCCAAAGCCAAGGCAATTGCCCTACCAAGCCTCTGATAGGGGCTAGAGAATGATTTCCCATGGAGAGAATCCAGCTGGGTAATTGCTCTAGAACAGGCAGACTATGCAAGCCCAGGCGCGACAAAATCAATCTTGTGGTGACCATTAGCCAAGCAAAAATGCCAGTATTAAAGAGATATAAAAAAGCTTCAAAGGGGTGTCGCTTCATCCATCGTTTCAAATAACGAGACATAACTTACCTATCTTTCTTGATAAAGCTCATGGACAGCTGCAATGTCAATGGCTTGGATACCATAGTGAGAGCCCGCTGACTGCATGACCGAATCGTGTTCATCATCGTGTCCCAAGCCAATAGCATGCCCCAATTCATGAATGGCAGTATTGACAATACGCTCTTGATCATAACCATAGCTCGGATTCAAAAGATAATAAGCATTCAAATAAACATCTACAGACACTAAATGATTAGTCAAGGCATTGACTTGTGTATTGGTCAGCCCCGCAGCCTGCGTTTCAGAATCGGAGTAATCTTTCGCGACAATGTTTGCCTGATCCGGATCCTCCACTAGACGAAACTGAAAAGCGCCTGTCTGATTCCAAGCATCAATCGCTTGCAAGTAAGCAGATCGAAAGGTCTCATTCTGAGTTTCAATATAAATCGTCGCTTTATTGGTAGACCACTTTGCCCCCTTTAAGTGCTCATGAAAATCCGTTTCTAATTGGGTTAAATTGTCCCCAATGGCTTGCGGATTTTGCAAAATATTTGGATCAAAATACGATGATACATTATCAAAGACATTTGATAACTGATTGGCTAGGGGTGAACTGCTATGATTGGCATAATAAACCAAACCAAAGAGTATGACAGCTAAGAATATAACCGTTTTGAGCAAACTAAACAGAATATTCCAGATAAGTGATAACACAAAGCGAGGGATCGCTAACAGTAATTTGAAAAGATGCTTCATTGATGGTTGCTTTCTGTGGTGTATTTCCTAAAACATATGACCTAGTATAGCAAGCAGTCTTTAGCTTTTCAATCAAAAAATGTTCTGTTACCTTTTCTTAATCTTGTTACCAAATAGACCTATTAAGAAAGTCTTTCCTCCTTGACATAATCAATTGGTAACATCTCTAAAAAAACTTCAACTTGCTTTTCCCAATAATACCACTCATGCTTGCCGTGGTCATTTCGGTAAATAATGTCTAATCCAGCCTTTTTAAAGTCTGCGACTGCTTCTTCATTGGCTTGGAACAAAAAGTCCTCATAACCACACCATGCATAATAGGTCGTTTTACCGTCATCATTTTGAGCAGCAACTTGGAGATTGTTTTCACTTGCTTCAAAAGCAGTTAAATCGCCAAACAAACCAGCCCAGTAGGCATCACTTGCGGCCACATCTTCTTTGTTGGCAAAATCAAAGGCCAATGCGCCAGAAAAAGAGCCGGCATAGGCATATTGATTGGTCAACATAGCCAGTTTAAAGGCCCCATAACCACCCATTGATAGGCCTGCGATAAAGGTTTTTTCACGTTTTTGGGTCATATTTGGGAAAAAGCGACGCATCACTTGAGGCAGCTCTTTAGCAATGGCATCAAAATAGCGACTATCATAGGTCGTATTGGTATAAAAACCATTATCGCCATTAGGCATAATAATGATTAGGTTGGTCTTTCGAACCAAGCGTTGGAGGTTTGTTCTAGATGTCCAAGAATTATGGTTTCCCCCCATACCATGTAAAAGATAAAGAACTGGAATATCCGTATCATCACGGTGTTTTTCTGCTACTTGATCTGCATCAGGATATAAAACATCTACTTGACGATATAGCCCTAAAACCTCTGAACTATATTCAATTTGAAAAAAAGCCATCTGTATTCCTCCTATAGAAAGAAGTTGAGATGGTCTCAACTTCGTGGGATTATGCAATCTTAAATATGGTATACCAGCCTTCTAGCTTATACAACCAGACCTTGGTATCCCTATCGTTTAGCGTACTTCCATAATGACTGGCAAGATCGCTGGGCGGCGTTTGGTTTGGTCAAATAAGAACTTACCAATCTCATCACGCACTTGTCCTTTCAGTTCATTCCAATCAAAACCATCTTCTGCTAAATAGTTCTCGACAGTCGTGTTAACCAAATCAGCTGATTCTCTCAAAATATCACGACTCTTCTTGACATAAACAAAACCGCGAGTGTTGATTTTAGCCCGTGATACAATCTTACGTTCCTTTTTATTAACCGTCATGGCAACGATAAAGACACCATCTTCTGAGAGAACTTTGCGGTCACGAAGGACGATATTGCCCACTTCACCAATGGCATTCCCATCAATCATGACATCGCCAGCAGAAACAGCCCCCTCATGCAGGAAGCCTTGTTCCGACAGGTGCATGATATCCCCACGTTTCATGATGTAAATATTTTCCGGCAACATGCCTGTTTCGAGCGCCATGTCCGCATGCGCTGCAAGGTTACGGTACTCACCTTGAATTGGGAAAAGGTATTTGGGCTTCATGAGATTCAAAAGCAATTGAAGATCACGACCATTAGCATGACCTGAAACGCGAAGATTCTGCGTAATCAATTTGACCGATCCGCCAGCCTTGTAAATCATATTTTCAACACGCGCAACCACAGCTTCCTTGGCAATACTTGGTGTAGTGACGATGTAAACCAGGTCACCGTCTTTGATTTGCACATAACGGTGACGCCCGACTGCCATTTTCTGCAAACTATTAATTGGCTCACCCATGCGACCAGTCTCTAAAATCACTAATTCATGATCGTCAAACTTAGCCATTTCTTTAGGCTTAACCATGATGCTCTCGTCGCTAATACTCAATTTTTTAAGGCGAATAGCCGTACGCACAATATTTTCAACATCAAAACCTGTTAAAACAACACGGCGTCCATGATTAGCTGCAGCATCAAAGACCTGCTGAATACGAGCTAAGTTACTAGAAACAGCCGCTACGATAACACGTCCTTCCGCATCACCGATCACTTGATCAACCTCAATGCCAACCTCAGATTCACTGGCTACCTGATCTGTGCTAGTGGCATTGGCCGAATCAGCTAGTAAGGCTAGCACACCTTCGCGACCAATCTCTGTCAGGCGGGCAAAATCGGTGTGGTACTCATCACGCGCCGCTTGGTCAAACTTAAAGTCTCCTGTGTAGACAATATTACCTTCTTTAGTTCCCACCACAATTCCCAAACTTTCTGGAATGGAATGGGTCGTTTTGAAAAAGGAAACAACCGCATTTTCAAACTCAATTTCTGTCTCACTGTCAACCACATGGAAATTAGAAAACTTCTTAACTGACGAATTGTTTTTAACCATTAATTTAGCCAATTCGATGGTTAACTCTGAACCAAACACAGGCGCCTTAACCGAGGATAACAGATAAGGTAGGGCACCGATAGCATCAGCATGACCATGAGTCAAGAAGATACCTTGTAGGCGGTCTTTATTATCAATCAAGTAGTCAAGATTAGGGATAACCACATCTACCCCTAATTGTTCATTTTCAGGGTATTTTAAGCCCGCATCTAAGACAAAAATAGCATCATCCACTTCAGCAATGTAGAGGTTTTTCCCGTTCTCACGGACACCACCCAAAGCCATAATTTTAATATCGCTCATGTTTTCTCCTTAACGATTTTTTCTTTATTACTCTTTGGAAGACTGACTTCCTTAATAGATCAGGTGAGCGCACCAAAAAACTATCAGAGCATCTTAATCTAACGGTCCTTGGACAAACCAAGTCGAATTACAGACAGCAACAAAAAAGTTGCATACTCGTTATTAGTATAACATAGCAAACGATAAAAATAAATGAAAAGGAAAATAGCTGTAAAATAGGTTTTTATTGATATATTTTTACGTCATTTTCCATCATTTTCTAAACTTTTGGGACAAAATTTGGGGCGAGATTAAACACTTCCCTCAACACACTTTCCAAGTCTAACTGTCATCGAAATAAAGGATAGTAAAATTCGCGATAAAAAAACAAGCTATAAAGTGATATAGCTTGTTTACTTTTTACTACCCATATTGCTAATATAGTCAGTTGTTTCTTTAGTACTACTAAACACATATTTAAAAACTACAGTCGCTAATCCTATAATATTTGCCACAAAACTAACAGACAAACCTATTAGAACTGAAGCGCTGGGAGTATAGTCTTTTTTTACAATTAAATACCAAAACACGAACGAAATAAAACATATCGAATATATTACAAATCCAAAAGCTCCATATGTAGCTATTTTCCTGAATTTTTTCTTTTGTTCATATTCGCTTTCTATAATTTCTCGCATATGAGAAATATGACCATTAAAGGACTTAGAATCATCGAAAGTATTATCAAAACCTTCATATTCCCTTATTTGTTGTTTTACGTCACAATGATTGATTTTTCAATTTTCACAATGTTTTTCTGGTCGTTTTCACTCAAAGACTTGATAGTAATCTGCAATGGTCAAACCAGCTTTTTCACTGGATGATCGATCTTGAATGATTTTCCCGTCCTTCATAACGATGAGACGATTCCCATATTTCAAGGCATCTTCCATGCGATGGGTGATCATGAGCGCTGTCAACTTGTCCTTTTGAACAAAGTCTTCAGTTAGGTTCATTAAGGACACGCTTGTTTTGGGATCCAAAGCTGCTGTATGTTCGTCTAGCAACAACAAATCCGGTCGTTTAATGGTCGCCATCAAGAGACTGAGCGCCTGACGTTGCCCACCAGATAGAAAACCCGTTGGGGTCTCCAAATGCTTTTCAATACCGTTCCCAACTTTCTCAATGAGGACTTGAAATTCTTCATTAAAGTGATGAATACGTCTAGGAACAAGGCCACGCTTTTCACCACGGTACTTGGCCACTAAGAGATTTTCAGCGACCGTCATGCGTGGTGCTGTTCCCATCTTAGGATCTTGGAAAACACGCGCTAAATACTTGGCCCGTTTCTCTGCGGTCAGATGGGTAACATCCTCACCTAAAATGAAAATCTTACCACTTGTCAGCATCAAGGTACCCGCAATAACATTGAATAGAGTTGATTTCCCTGCACCATTTCCTCCCAAAATAGTGATGAAATCATGCTCGTAAATCACTAAGTTAACAGCATCTAAAATCGTCTTGTAATCATTTGAGCCATTGTGCACGCGAACCGTCGCATCTTGTAATTCCACTATTTTTTTCATCTTGTCACCTTAGCCCCTTTAAAAATCTTATTTTTGAGAACAGGAACCATCAAACAAATCGATAACACAAGAGCACTGAAAAGTTTGAGGTAATTGGTATTAAAGCCAAGCGCAATAACTGCTGTAATCAGGAATTGATAGAAAATTGCCCCTATCACAATGGCCACTAGACGCTCTAAAAAAGACAAGTTATCGCCATAGACCACTTCGCCAATGATGATACTAGCAAGCCCAATAACGATGATACCAATCCCTTTAGAGACATCAGCATAGCCATCTTGTTGACTGATCAAAGCGCCAGATAAAGCTATGATGCCATTAGAAATAACCAAGCCCATGACTTCCATCCTATCTGTATTGATACCAAAACTCTTAGCCATATCTCTATTATCGCCTGTCGCAATATAGGCTTGCCCCAAACGTGTGTTTAAAGAGACAATGAGAAAAGCAATCACTAAAACAATGGCTATCAAGCCCAAGAGCAAGAGATTATAGCTAGTTGCAAACGGAAAGAGATCCTGGATACTTTTAATTTCTAGTAGACCCAAGTTAGCACGTCCCATGATCATGAGCATGATAGAATTAATAGATGTCATGACCAAAATTCCTGCCAGAATGGTTGGAATTTTGCCTTTTGTGTAAAGCAAGCCCGTCACCAATCCCGCCAAGCAGCCTGCCAAAATGGCACAAAACGTTGCTAAAAGTGGATGCCAGCCCATATTAAGCAAAGTTACTGCAACAGCTCCTCCCAAGGGAAAAGAACCTTCTGTCGTCAAATCAGGGAAATCTAAAATACGAAAGGTTAAATAAATCCCTAATCCCAAAATACCGTATAATAAGCCTTGTGACATTGAAGAAATAATCATTGTTTTGTCCTTTTTCTATCCGCCTGATTAATCTGCCTTAACAGATACCTCGGCTTTATCCATCACTTCCTCAGGAATCGTGATGCCAAGTTCCTTAGCGACTTTCATATTCAAGGTTGGCGTTCCTGTATCAACAACCGTTACTGGAAGATCTTTAACCGCTTTTCCATCAAGAACCTGAGCCACCATTTTCCCTGTTTCAACTCCTAAATCAAATTGATTTTGGCCGATGGCTGCAAAACCACCGTTTTTAACCATGGAGTCATCGACAACGTAAACAGGCAATTTAGCTTTTTGAGCGGCTGCCGCCACAGTTTGCATCGCACTTGCAATGGTATTATCCTGTGGGATAAAGATGGCATCGACTTTACCAGTCATTACTGCCATGGTTGATGTGATTTCATTGGTAGATGGAACTGCAAAGCGCTCGATAGATAGACCTTTTTCTTTGGCTAAGCTTTCAAATTTATCCGCTTGACTCTGTGAATTGTCCTCACTGCTTGCATACAAGATTCCGATTTTCTTAGCATCCGGTGTTAGTTGTGTGATGAGCTCTACTTCTTGAGCAACAGGAACTTGGTTAGATACCCCAGTGACATTGCCAGATGGTTTTTTCAAGTCTGACACCAATTTAGCACCAACAGGATCTGAGATACCTCCCATGATAACCGGAATATCACTTGTTGCATTAGCCAAGCCTTGAGCTGCTGGAGTCGCAATTCCAACCAAAACATCATTACCATTGGCAACGAGTTGCTTACTCATCGTTTGGATTTTGGATTGATCAGCTTCTGCATTGACGTAATCAATCGTCACATCATCACGGCTGTATCCTGACTCCTCTAGACCTTTAGAAATACCATCATTGATCGCATCTAGGGCATCGTGAGTCACAAACTGTAAGACACCGACTTTAACCTTTTCCTTTTTAGCAGGTGCTGCACTCTGTTGTCCCAGTTGATAGACAATGGCTCCGAAAACGACCAATACCAAGGCTGCCAGTGTTCCTATAATAGCTTTATTTTTCATCTTATATCCTCTCTTTGTATCTGTTTCTCTGCTGCTATTTTTCCAAAAAGAAAAGCACCTAGTTTAAAAACTACGCGCTCTTTACTATCTTAACCGATACACTGCGCATAGATACTGTTCTTTTTGAAGTACATCAAAAGTCGTATCTATGCTAACACACAAACACAACTTTTATCTACGCCAGCTTTGCCAAAGTGTGATGTGTTTTGTCATATCAGTTCTTCCTTCCGTTTTTGTTTTTTTCATTATACTATATTTTCTGACAATTACAAGCGATTTTGCGACATTTTTAAAAAATGGTTGCTAAATGTGACTTATGTTATAATGAACTGATGTCGACTTCTTTCAAGAATAATCAATTATCTAGTAAATCAGGAGATCCTTATGTCTTTCGACGGCTTTTTTTTACATCATCTAACCAAAGAATTACACAGCACTATTTTATACGGACGTATTCAAAAGGTTAATCAACCGTTTGAACGCGAGCTAGTCTTAACCATTCGCAACAATCGTCAAAATTACAAACTGTTATTGTCTGCACATCCTGTTTTTGGACGTGTTCAGACGACTAAGGCAGATTTCCAGAATCCTCAAAATCCCAATACCTATACCATGATTATGCGAAAGTATTTACAGGGAGCTGTCATTGAATCGATTAGTCAAATTGAAAACGACCGCATTTTAGAAATCACGGTTTCCAACAAAAACGAAATTGGTGACCACATCAAAGTGACCCTCATCATTGAAATTATGGGTAAACACAGTAATATTATCCTCATTGATAAAAATGAAGAAAAGATTATCGAGTCTATCAAGCATGTAGGTTTTTCGCAAAATTCTTATCGCACTATTTTGCCAGGTTCGACCTATGTTACCCCTCCGAAAACAAGCGCATTGAATCCCTTCACCATTTCAGATGGTCCCTTATTTGAAATCTTGCAAACAAGTGATTTAAGTGTCAAAACCCTGCAACAAACCTTTCAAGGATTGGGACGTGATACGGCTAAGGAACTGTCAGAACAGCTAATGAGTTCTGATCAAAAGCTCAAGACCTTTCGTCATTTTTTCTCCCAAGAAATGCAGCCTTGTCTAACTGAAAAATCTTTTTCTGCAGTGGCCTTTTCAGATGCTGAGCAATCTTTCGATACGCTATCTGATCTTATGGATCACTTTTATCAGGATAAGGCGGAACGTGACCGTATCAGCCAACAAGCTAGCGATTTGATTCATAGGGTTCAAAATGAATTAGAGAAAAATCGCAAGAAATTGGTCAAACAAGAAGCTGAATTAGCTGCAACAGAATCTGCTGAAGACTTTCGACAAAAAGGCGAACTCCTAACCACTTACTTGGCTATGGTCCCTAACGACAAAGACGCTGTTACCTTAGATAACTACTATACCGGAAAGCCTATAACCATTGCACTTGATCTGGCCTTAACACCTAGCCAGAATGCCCAACGTTATTTCAAAAAATACCAGAAATTAAAAGAAGCCTTTAAACACCTCAAGGGCTTGATTGAAGACACGAAACAAAGCATCGCTTACTTTGAAAGTGTGGATGTCAACCTATCTCAAGCCACCTTGGAGGATATCACAGAGATTCGTGAAGAATTGATTGAAGCCGGCTTTATGAAACGCCGCTCAACAGATAAACGCCAAAGACGTAAAAAACCTGAACAATATCTGGCTTCAGATGGTGAGACCATTATCATGGTTGGGCGTAATAATCTTCAAAATGAAGAATTGACCTTTAAAATGGCTAAAAAAGGAGAACTTTGGTTCCACGCTAAAGATATTCCTGGCAGTCATGTACTGATTAAGGATAATCTTAATCCCAGCGATGAGGTTAAAACAGATGCGGCTGAGTTGGCAGCTTATTATTCTAAAGCGCGCCTGTCTAATTTAGTTCAAGTAGACATGATTGAAGCGAAAAAATTGCATAAACCCACCGCTGCTAAACCAGGATTTGTGACCTATACGGGACAAAAAACGCTTCGTGTTACCCCAACTGAAGAAAAGATTCAAAGCATGAAAATCACCAAATAGTACTGATAGAGAAGTTGGAAAATAGCCAACTTCTCTTTTTTGATAATAAGACAGTAATGCTAGCTCATCTGAAACACTGTATTTCGAAAATGAGCTTATCGGCATCTCCATTGTCTGATACGTCCATTGCCATACACCAAAAAGAGGCAGGACTGATAGCCCTGACCTCTTCGACATTATTCTGCTGCTGTAATATCTGATTTCATTTGGTCTAAATTAAAATCTGCTTTGAGATAGTTGGAATCTGTGGTTGGAAAACGTTGATCTAGTTGATCAATATTGCCTATTTCGACCTGACCATTTGCCATGACGTAATCCATCACATGCCCCCCAAAACGATGATCATCCGATAAGAAATGCAAGTGATAACCTGCAACACCTATGCCATGAAACAGTTCTGGGGTCCAAATACCAACAATAGTTCCAGTGACATTTTCAGCTGTATGTTCTGGCTGATTAGCGGCTACCTTGACAAACGATTCACCTGTTTGGCTTCTTGGAATCATCCGAACATGCATTTTTTTAAAGTTGCCATGCATTTTAATGGATTTAAACAGGTTTTTTCCCTCAAAATAGGTCTCTATTTTGGCCTGTAAATCACCATCTGAAATCACTTTATCTTGCTCAAAACGGTGAGCAGGCTTATAAAGAACAACGGCTGCGTAAGGAACCGTCATATCGTTGGAAACGTCTAAGACTTCAAGTTGACCATCTACAGATCTCGCTTGATAGGCTTTCCCATCAATGACAATCAACTCACCATCAATCTGATCAAGTGTTCCAATGCCGATATCCCCATGCTCTAGAAGCTCGCCAATTGTCAAGGTCCCATCATAGAGGCCTGTCATTAAGGCTCCTAAAGTGCCGTATTGAAAAAGTTTGGTTACTTGTGTCATAGCTCTCTCCTTAATAAAATTCATCAGGAAGAATCGTTTCGCCAAGTTTGATATTATCTTTGTAATCAACAGGAACATCAATTAATACAGGTCCTTGGTCAGCTTCTTTTAAAGCCTTAGCGAGCGTTTCAGAAAACTCTTCTTTACTGGAGACGCGATAACCTTTGGCACCAAAGCTTTCTGCATACTTGACATAATCAACAGCACCAAAGTCTACACCTGATGAACGACCGTATTTCATTTCTTCCTGGAATTCAACCATGTTATATTTACCATCATTCCATATCAGGTGAACAATCGGTAATTTTAGGCGAACTGCTGTCTCCAATTCTTGGCCTGAAAATAGGAAGCCACCATCACCTGACATTGAAATCACTTTGGTATTTGGGCGCAAAAGCGCTGCTGAAATAGCCCATGGCAAAGCAACTCCAAGAGTTTGCATCCCATTTGAAAAGAGAAGGTGACGAGCTTCGTAAGACTTGAAATAACGCGCCATCCAGATGTAATGACTACCAACGTCAACCGTAACGGTCATGTCATCAGTCACTTGTTCTTGAAGACGGTCAATCAAATCAAGGGGATGAATACGTCCTTCTGCTGTTTTACTACGGTCAAACTTAATGTCTTTGTCAGTGTTGTTGCGAAGTGAGACGAGGTAATCACGTGACCCTTCAGGAAGTTGGTAACCTTTTATAGCAGGTAGCAACAAGTCCAAAGTACCAGCTATATCACCTATTAATTCGCGCTCTGGTTGGAAATAAGTATCAATCTCAGCTTGGGCCACATCAATAACAATAACACGCGCCGAAATTTCAGCATTCCAGTTACGAGCTTCGTATTCAATAGGATCGTAACCAATCGCAATGACAAGATCCGATTTTTTAAGGAGCATGTCTCCTGGTTGATTACGGAAAAGGCCGACGCGCCCAAAGAAGGTGTCATCTTCCAGTTCACGTGAGACAATCCCCGCTCCCTGAAAGGTTTCAACAACAGGTAAATTTGTTGATTCCAAGAGACGACGAATGCTTGCTGTCACTTTTTCAGAAGAAGCACCATTTCCTAATAAAAGCACTGGTAAAACGGCATTTTTGATAGCTTGTGCCAAATAGTTAATATCTTCAACAGAGGCCGAACCCAATTTTGGTTCCGTCAAAGGCTTAATAGCTGTCACAGAAACCTTGCTATCAGTAACATCCTGCGGAATTGAGATAAAGCTTGCCCCTGGTTTACCTTCTTTGGCTAAACGGTAAGCATTTGCGATCGTTTCTGACAATGTATCTGGATCATGAACTTCAGCTGAATATTTGGTAATCGGCTCAAGCATTGCCACATTATTCATAGATTGGTGGGCACGTTTTAAAAGGTCAGCTCGTTTAACCTGACCACCAATCGCTAAAACAGCATCACCTTCATCAGTTGCTGTCACAAGTCCCGTTGCTAGGTTTGAAACCCCTGGTCCACTTGTCACTAACACAACACCTGGTTCACCGGTAATACGACCCACAGCTTGCGCCATAAAGGTGGCGTTCTGCTCATGACGCGCAACGATTAATTCGGGACCTTTGTCCTCTAAAGTATCAAAAACGCGGTCAATTTTGGCACCTGGAATACCAAAAACGTAATCTACCTTATGATTCATTAAACTATCTACAACTAAATCTGCACCGAAAGTTTGCGTGTTTTCAACCATGCTTTTTCTCCATTCATTTTTTATGATTCCATTATAGCACTTTCCGAAAAAGTTTGTGAAAATTTCATTTGTGAAATCATTCCTTATGCACACTTGGAAAAGCTGAGAAACAGGTATACTTGATTTTCTCTCATAGCAATCATTCATCCGTTTTAACTACAGGTTGAGCAAAGATCGATTAAAGACCACGAACGGGGATTGCCTTTTGATGTCGCGAGTCATATGGGGATACTTACTCAGCATTTTTTAGCATAAATCACATCTATTTTTACACTTAATATCATATAAAGGCCTCTATTAAATCCCAATTAGCAAGCGCATTGTTTGTCATGTGTAACAAAATGACCCAAATAATACTTTTGGTCCATTTGAAAACCAGTCCAAAACTAATTCCAGTGATGAAAAAGGTCAGAGCGAAAGGTGTCCCAAAATCCGACCAACTGTGCATATGCACAGCCATAAAGCAAAAAGATGAAAATAGGACATCTATATAAAATAGAGATTGTTTAAAATAGCTGGTCATTAAGATAAGTCGAAAAAATAATTCCTCAAATATTGGGGCCATTAAAACCACCCATATCAAGTAACCATAGATGGCAAAAGGGCCTTGTCCATAAGAAATAATGGCACTTAAAGCCTGTTCGTTATTACTACCACTTGTAGGAAAGATTTGTAATGGCCAAAAATTTCCTTTTAGCATGATTGTAAAGGTCACTATTACTACTACAGGGTGCCACCATTTGAAACGACCTTCCTGTTATACTTATGGTTGTCTAAATACTTTATCACCAGCTAGACCTCCAATAGATATAAAATATAGGGCATAGATAATAGGGTATTAACACTGACGTGGGCAAGAATGGCTAGCCTCATATTTTTTGAAAAGCGATAGATACCTGCAAAACCTAAACCATAAACAAAGTAAATGACAAAAGCATTTGCCGACCAAGGATACTGATAAAGATGAATCAGTGAAAAAAGGCTTGCTGATGCGATCATATCAAGGCCATAAGTTTGACGATTTAAAAATGGGGTCATAAGCAAGCCGCGATAAAGCAGTTCTTCTAAAGTCGGTCCCAAAAGGCAGGACAATAGTAAAAACAGGTAAGGGTAATAGACCCCGCTACTTTGATAGAGAAAATCATTGACAGCTTGACTGTTGCCAGTATCCCTGCCCCAAAATTGAAAAATAAGAATCATGAAAAAAGCTATCCCGGATAAAATGGCCATAAAAATGCCCCAATCTTTTAAACCAAAAGGGACTCGCCAAATACTCACAGCGTCCTGATGAATCCTTAAAAGACTAGAAGCCAAAAGAATAGCGACACCAAACAAAAAACAATAAAGGAGATAATAGCTATCGGAATAATACCCCGGAAATTCTAAAAATTCGTCTAATATAATAGGAATCAATAAATGGAAAAGCATGATAGATACAGTGGCTATCATGCTGAAATAATATCTTGATCTTGACATCTTACTTTCTCCACGGAGTGGGCGAAATATCTTTAGAAAACATCATATAATCATGCCAAGTGACCTGAATCCCTCCAACCACTTGATCCAATTCTGCAATAGTTAGATCTTTCACTTCAACTTTTTCATTCCTATTTTTCTCTTTATTATATCCTATGATTTTGATCACAGATTAAAGTTAATAAAAATAATGATTTGATATAACTATCTTAGGCGGTAGCTTTAATATTCATTGATATTATATCATAACGGACAACTTGAAATAGCCTCATAATAAAAGCATTATCGATCTTTAAATAGTCCAATATATTGAAGATAAGCATTGTTTGATGTTTAATTTTTGATATGCTTATGTTATATTGTCCATGACAGAGTCTCGTGAGGCACGCTCAGTATTATAAAGCTGTTACTTGTACAGTGTCATTATCGATACGTCTCACCCCTACGTTGCCCCCTGGAGGAGGAAATGAAGATGAGAAATCAGGATGAAATTTCAACAGAAGAATTGCTTAAGATCACTGGTGGTGCTATGGTACCGTGGCATGATAATGGCATAAAACTATCCTCTGAAAGCTCTATTGATGCCGTTTTAAAATAAGTCAACGTTTCTATGCTAAAAAAATTATCCATTTACCTGTTTCCCTTTCTTACCTATTGTGTCTTTCATATACTTTTGTCTCAGTTACAGCTGGCTTGGTGGGATAGGAAACAATTCGATGACAGTTTTTATCTCATGATAAATGCTGTTCTATTAATGAACATTCTAATTATTTACCTATGGCAAAAGAATCTCTTGGGCACTAATCCTTTTGATTTCTCAGGTACTAAATGGTGGCATTTTCTGATAACACTTGGTTTAGGTGGCATTGTCTTTATCTTTGGTTTCAATAGTTCTAGATGGTTTTCACTGCCAGTGACGACGAATACTAATAGTCTCAATACCCTTTTAGCCTACAGCAATGGTAAGCTTTATTTAAAAGTTTTTTTACTTTCGAATGTCCTATTAGGTCCCATTCGAGAGGAATTCTTTCATCGCATGCTGCTGATGGAGACTTATTTTAAAGCATCACCCTATTACCTTGATGTGTTAATTTCTGCTAGCATGTTTGCTGCCAGTCACATTCTACCAGGTGGGAATTTTCAAGCTTTTGGGATATATGCTATACCTGGAGCTCTATATGCCCTAACTTATCGACTGACTCGAAACATTTATTGGCCAATCGTAATTCATGTGATATGGAATGGCTATGTTTATGTTGATTTAATCGGTCTAGTCATTGTCTAACATTGAAAGAAATGAGATAAAAGGAAATTGATAAATTTGCATTGCCAGTTACTAATCCTTTTGACCCAATCAATCATTACGATCAGGTCTTTTCAACGATCTAATCACCAGAGTCGGATTTATATCTAGACTCTTTTTCATTTAAATAAAAATATCATTTCTTGTATTAATGAATACCATTATCAAGGTAGTAAACTAATATTGAATATTCTACAAGAACTGATAGTTTTTAACGTCTAATATGTCAAATATTGAACAATAAAAAACTCATAGAAGTTCGTCATGTAAACTGTCAATTACATCATCAACAGAACATCAGGAAATCTATGAGTTACCTTCACCTTAATATAACTGGTCACAATTAAGACAAAGCTTTTGAAAGTTATTGACTAAATGACTTTAAAATCAGCAAGCTCTCTACCTTCAGAGTAGACGAGCTCATCAAGAACAGTCTTGGTCTATAAGATTAGCAAAGAAATGTTAAAACCATAAACCTAAGCAAATAACCGAGTTGATGAACAATTTCTCTATTTCAGCTCAGCTATGCTTTGTACGTTCAGACAAACTTACTCTTCTAGTTCTTCTATTAATGACTGCATGTTCATGTCATCAGGCACCAAGGTTAGGTAGGCTTTAGCCGTCTCTCTTGCTTCTTTCTTGTAGCCAAATTCTCTTAAAAGATAGGTGTATTCTTGGAGAAATTCTGGATTTTGACCCAATCCTGATGCCAATGCCCTGTAGCGTTTTAGCGCTTCTTCGCCCTTATCCATCTCTTGATAAGCTTTGGCAATATTCCATTTGGTCAATAAGGTATCAAAATCATGGCTAGATAGAGTCATAATATCTTCGTAGCGCTCTTCTTCTAAATACAGTGTCGTCAAGCGCAGGCCAACTTCTTCCAAGTCTTCCGCAAGATCTTTCGCAGAAAGGAGATAAGATTCTGCCAGCTGTGAGTCATGATTCTCGTAAGCCATCTGAGAAGCTAGTAAGAGCAACTGGCTATCATAGGCATTTTTTGACAAGCCTTGTTGAGCCAATTTTAGCGCTTCTTCTAGCTTATGCTCCTCGTGTAAAGATTGGGCATAGTAATACTCATATCCTGAAAAATCAGGATTCATGGTATCGAGTTGTTTGAAATAGAGGTTGGCACGCTGGTATTCTTCCTGTTCATACAACAAGGTAGCCAATTCAAAAACTGTGTGATCGTCGTATTCAATAGCCACTGCCTTTTCTAAAAATTCAATAGCGACCTCAAATTTCCCCATCTCCGCGTAAGCACGACCAATGCGTTCATAGGTTGAAACACCTGTCATCTGTAATAGATCACGATTATCAAGAGCTGCATAATTCTGAATTGCTTCTTTAAAATCACCAATCTCCATCTGCATTTCGGCTAAGCCAAAGCGAATCAAGGAATCATCGGATAGCTGGAGTGCTTGGGATAACTTATCTCCGGCTACATCTGCTAAACCTTCCATTTGATACAAGTCCGCCATGATCACTAAGGCATTGACATAGTCCGGTGAGTCTGGAGATATGGCATCTAAGTAAAGAAAAGCAGCTTCCATATCACCGTCCTCAGCTGCAATTTCAGCAAGATTCAAATGAACCTCTGGATAAATGGGACGTAGCTGCTCGTAAAGTCGCTTAGCTTGTGGCAAAAAGCCAATACTCTCAAGATATGCCCCTAAGGATAACAGAACGGAGTGATCATCCTCTTTCAAAGCACGTTCAAAATAACGATTAGCATGTTGCAGATCCTGATTCTGAATCGAAGCAATCATTTTTTCACTATTCCACATTTTCAGACTTTTCCTCCATAAAATCGTCTTTGTAAAGACCACTAACGACTTTGTACCAATCAAAAATTTCAATTAGAATAACCTTGATGGAGGCATAAACTGGAATGGCTAAAAAGACACCCCATACACCAAACAAGGTACCTGCAGTCAATAGGACAAACAAAATAGTAATCGGGTGAATGTTCAACTTGGTTCCGATGACTAAAGGGGTCACAAAACGGCCCTCGATAGTTTGCTCAATAATAAAGACGATAATACACTTGACCACCATTGCCGGACCAGCTACAAATGCCAAGATAAAGACGGGTATCATTGCCACAAAGCTACCTAGATATGGGATCAGATTCAAAAATCCAGCCACGATGCCTAAGGTTACCGCATACCGTAAGTCAATGATGCTGAACATAACGGAAAACAAGAAGGCTACAACGATAGCCACCGTCACCTGTCCCTGCACATAACTCGCCAACTGATGGTTAATCTTAGACATGACACGGCGCGTGGGAACACGCAACTTAGGAGGTAAGAACTGCGGAATGTAGTCTTTTAATTGCTCGCCGTCTCTTAATAAATAGAATAAAATGAAGGGGGCAATCATTATAGCTACCGCGACACGAGCCACGGTAGAAGCCACATCACCTGCCCAGGTCACTGCTGATCTGGAAAGCAATTGAGCATAGTTGATGACATTGGTTGAAAAGTCATTGATTAGATTTTGCAATTCAATATTGTAAGTATATAGCTGGCGACTCTTCAGAAGATTGGTCATTTGTAATTCGATATCATGCAGATAGCTCGGCAAGTTCTCAGCAAAATTGCTCAACTGACTTTCGATCGAAGGAACGAGTACAGCAACACCCCAAATCAAGAGCGCAATAACAATTACAAAGACCAAGGAAATAGCCGCTGTTCGCTGCATATGTAATTTCTTTTCAAGAATAGACACAAATGGTTTCAGTAGGTAATAGAGTAAAGCAGAAATAATGATCGGTAGCATGATGATGGTTATAAATACCAATGCCGGCTCAAACAAATGCGCAATCTTTGTAAAGACAAAAACATTGGTAAAAAACAGCAAGCTAATAACTAAAACCATCACTGCCTGGTTATTTAAAAACCATTTATAAAACCAACTAATGGTAAACTTCTTATCATCTGAGTGATTCATGATTCCTCCTACTCTAGCGATTACCGTAGAACATCACATCTTTTGACACCAAGACGTTCTTTTTATAGACAAATTTGGCGGAGAAAAAAGGCACATCATCAAGGATCCATTTAAATAACTCGTAATCCCCTTCCCAAGTTGGTTTTTTTAAGACATCAGCATAAGGTACCCATGCCAACGTCCCCTCTCGCGATTCCTCATCCGAAATTAATTGGCCCTCAAATGCGGTCACCTTAAAAACATAAGTATACCAGTCATGCCCTGGGGTAAATTCGGGGAAGGTGATGATGCCGCGAAGATCCATTTCTTTGACCTGAAGATGTGTTTCCTCTAAAATTTCACGAATGGCGCACTCCTCAGGTGATTCCCCAGATTCTAATTTTCCACCTACTGAAATCCATTTGCCTTCATGCACATCGTTTGCTTTCTTGTTCCGATGCATGAGTAACAATTCTTTACCATTATCTATGTAACAAATGGTTGCTAATTTGGTCATTTTGTCACCTCTTTCACTTATCCTACTATTATAGCAATATCTCCCTTAAAATACCTCAAAATGCTTCAATTCCTTTCGATATCAATTGCTAAATCGGAGCGAAAATGCTTTAATAATGATAGAGAGGAGGTCTCATCGTGAAACCACAAGAACTATTTGATCAGGTCAAAGAAATGATTGCTAAAAAAGACTTTTCAGAGGCTAAAACATTTATTGAAAACCATAAAGATGATTTAGGACAATATTTCGACAAAGCCAAGGCTTTAGTGGAAAATTCTGATGCCGTCAGCGGTGTTGTTGACAAAGTCAAATCACTTTTTAATAAATAAGTTTAGAAAAAGCTGTTACTATCAGCTCTTTTTCTTTACCTAGAAACCCGTGTCGATGAAAAGCCAAGCTTATAATCATTTAGTCCAATCAAAATTCCAAAAACAAAACCTTGTCCCAATAAACGTTTCAAACGTTGATAGGACAAGGTTTTTAATGATTTATTTAATGACTTCCTGTGTCTTGGCATACTTGGCTTCAACAGCCTCTTTCTCAGCCTTCCACCAATCTTGATGGGTAGTATACCAATCGATGGTATCCTGCAACCCTTGCTCAAAGTTGGTAAATTGTGGTTCCCAACCAAGTTCATCACGGAGTTTGCTTGCGTCAATAGCATAGCGCAAATCGTGTCCCGCACGGTCTGTCACATGGTCGTAGGCATCTTTTGGCTGCCCCATTTTCTCAAGAATGAGCTCCAAGACTTCCTTGTTGTTCTTCTCGCCATCGGCACCGATCAAGTAAGTCTCGCCCATCCGACCCTTGGTCAAGATAGCCCAAACCCCTGTTGAATGGTCATTGGTATGAATCCAGTCACGAACATTCTTACCTTCACCATAGAGTTTTGGCTTGATACCTGCCAAGATATTAGTAATCTGGCGCGGAATGAATTTCTCGATATGTTGGTAAGGACCGTAGTTGTTTGAACAGTTGGAAATGGTCGCCTTAACACCAAAAGAACGCACCCAAGCCTTAACAATCAAGTCTGAGGCAGCCTTGGTTGACGAATAAGGTGATGATGGGTTGTAATTGGTTTCCGCAGTGAATTTCTCTCCCGGTCCTTCACCATGACCCGGTAAATCTTCACGAAGTGGTAAATCACCATAAACTTCATCAGTTGACACATGGTGGAAGCGAATGTCGTACTTACGAGCAGCTTCAAGCAAAGTGTAAGTTCCAATAAAGTTTGTATGGATGAAAGGGGTTGGGTCGTTAAGCGAATTGTCGTTGTGGCTTTCCGCTGCGTAGTGAACAATCGCATCCGCTTTAGCTGCCAACCTATCCACCAATTCTGCGTCTGCGATGTCGCCGACAACCAACTCCACACGGTCACCCAGAATTTCTTCCAAGTTAGCCTTGTTGCCAGCATAAGTCAATTTGTCCAAGACGGTCACATGCACGTCTGGATGGTTATTGTAAACGTAGTGCACAAAGTTTGAGCCGATGAAACCAGCTCCACCTGTGACGATGATGTTTTTGAACATTTCTTCTCCTTTTCTGATGTTCGACTGATATGGTGCGGACGGCAGCGACTTCCTTCGGAATTCCATGCCTAAATTTTGAACCCAAGGTTTTAAAATTTCCGAGAAGACTAGCTAATTGCTAGTCTTCTTTCCACCACTACGTCGAACATCGTTTTTAGCTCGCTATCGCTCGCCTTACAAATCTTCCGCTTTCAAGGGCTCTACGTCTTTGAGCATTGGGTGGTTTTTATCTGCTTCTGAGACTTCTGCTTCTGCCAGATTTTCCCACTCTATGCCAAGACTTGGGTCTGCATAGTTAACAAAGGCATATTTTGGTTTGAGCTCCAATGCCCAGTAATCATTCACTAAATAGCTGTAAGATACAAAGTCAGACAGGACTTGGAAACCATTGGCTACACCACGTGGAACAAAAATCCCTTTTGAAGCATCGATAACGGTCTGGTAGGTATTGCCAAAAGTCTCACCTTCACGCAGATCCACCCAAGTACCCAGAACCTTACCGTTATCTGCTACGGAGATATACTTATCCCAGGGTTCGGCATGCAATCCACGAAGAACATGTTTACGCGAAAAACTAACGTTGTTCTGCAATTTCCCTTGAGCGAAGAAGCTTTCTGGGAAACCAAGTGGCAGCATTTTTTCCTTCTGGAAATTTTCCTTGAACCAACCACGATTATCACCGTGAACAGGAATGTCGAACTCCAGCATGCCAGGAATTCCTTCTACTGGGCGAGCCGCTAATGTCTTACCGAAAAAGTTATCTGTCATTAAGCCTCTCCAATCAAACGGAGCAAGTATTGTCCGTATTCATTTTTCTTAAGCGGTTGTGCCAATTCTAGCACTTGTTCTTTGGTGATATAACCCATGCGATAGGCAATTTCTTCCAAGTTGGCCACTTGAACATTCTGAAGACGTTGGACAGTTTCAATGTACTGGCTGGCCTCAAGCAAACTTTCGTGTGTCCCAGTGTCTAGCCAAGCAAAACCACGCCCCATAAGCTCAACTGACAAATCACCACGTTCCAAGTAGGCCTTGTTGACATCGGTAATTTCTAACTCTCCACGAGGTGAAGGCTTGATGTTTTTGGCAATCTCGATCACATCATTATCATAAAAATAAAGACCAGTGACAGCGAAGTTTGATTTTGGAATTTCTGGTTTTTCCTCGATGGAGATAGCGTTCATGTCTTCATCAAACTCGACCACGCCAAAGCGTTCTGGGTCCTTAACTTGATAGCCAAAGACCGTTGCACCCTTTTCTTTACTTGCAGCGCGTTGGAGCATTTTTGTAAGGCCATTTCCATGGTAGATGTTGTCGCCGAGAATCAAGGCAACATTATCATCGCCAATAAACTCTTCACCGATGATGAAGGCTTGAGCAAGCCCGTCCGGGCTTGGTTGCTCAGCATATTCCAAAGAAATACCGAACTCAGAACCGTCGCCCAACATATCTTTAAAACGAGGAAGATCCTGTGGTGTGGAAATGATTAAAATTTCCTTAATCCCAGCCAACATCAGGGTTGACAGAGGGTAGTAGATCATGGGTTTGTCGTAAATAGGCATGAGCTGTTTAGAAGCTGCACGCGTTAGTGGATAGAGGCGAGTGCCTGAACCACCAGCTAAAATAATACCTTTCATAGTAAATCTCCTTTTAGATAAAACTATCTTCTTAATAAGTAATCGCTTTATTTTACCATGATTTACTGAGAATTGTCATCCTCAACGGTTAAATAACGGTTAATATCATAATCAGACGCGTTCAACCAAAATGTCTGATCGGTCACCATGGCCACTAACTCTCTTGCAATCAGAGGACCTGTTGTTAAACCTGATGATCCCAAACCACTAGCGGCATATAATCCCGGCAAACCAGGGACTTCTCCATAAAAAGGCGAAAAATCGCTGGTGTAGGCTCTTATCCCAAGGCGATCGCTCTTACGCCAAGCTTCTGATAATTTGGGAAAGAAGACTCTGGCTTCTTCCTCTAAACGCTCTAAAACACTCTGGTCAACCGTCAGGTCAAAGCCCTTATCATTTTCATGACTTGCCCCGATAGAAACCTTACCTTGGTCAAATGGAATCAGATCAATTTCTCCCTCGGGCATGAAAACGGGTAGGTCATCTGTCTTTAAACCATCAAAATAATAATCTAATAGCTGCCCCTTTTGCGGGCGGACATCCACCTGATAACCCAAAGGTCTCAGAATATCACCAAGCCAAGCTCCTGTTGCAAGGATGACACGGTCATAAAAGGCACCATCGATCCTATAACCAGATGCCTGTGGTTCTAGACTGACCTTTTTAGAGATGACAGCGCAATTAGCTGCTTTGAGAAGAGTCTTTGTCAAGCCAGCACCATCAAGTCGCGCAGCTCCAGAAGCATACAGCACATCTCCTTTTAGCTGCAGGTCTGGAAAACGCTCCGCAACATCTTTTTCCGACAAAATTGCTAAATCACCAATTAACGGTGATTCCTCTAGCCGACTATGAGCCAATTGGTAGAGATCTTCAAAATGATCTGGTGTTTTTTTGTGTAGATAGATACCGACTTGTTTATAAAAGCTTGTATCAAAACCATCAGACGTCAAATCAGCAATCATCTCAGGATAAAAATCGGCTCCTAACCTAGCCATTTTATACCAAGCCTTATTTCGTCTTCTAGAGAACCAAGGGCTAATAATACCAGCTGCTGCTTTAGTCGCTTGACCAAGACCGTCATCAAAAACGGTTAATTCAACAGAACTCTCTTTGGATAAATAATAAGCTGCTGTAGAACCAACAATCCCAGCACCAATAATCGCAACTTTCATCGCATTTCCCTTCTAACCCAGTGCAACATCCATGACCATCATAATAACAAATCCCATCATCAACCCCAGTGTTGCAATATCAGTATTACCATTTGTTTGAGACTCTGGAATCAGTTCTTCCACAACGACAAATATCATGGCACCAGCTGCAAAAGAAAGAGCATAAGGTAAAATCGGCATCATCGCTAGCACCAAGGCTGCACCAATAACTGCACCAATAGGCTCTACTATAGCTGAAATTGCTCCCCAAAAGAAGGCCTTTTTTCGCGATTTACCATCAGCACGAATCGGTATTGCTAAGGCAGCTCCCTCCGGAATATTTTGCAAACCGATCCCAATCGCCAAACTGGTGGCACCAACTAGAGCTGCTGTTGTAAAATTCCCCTGAGCTAGGGCACCAAAAGTCACCCCAACTGCCAATCCTTCAGGAATGTTGTGGATGGTTATTGCTAAAAATAAAAGCGTTGTTTTTGATAATTTTTTTTCTGGTTGAAGCCCTTCAGCCTCCTCGATAGACTTATCCAAATGGAGGTGAGGAACTAAGGCATCAATCAAACGAATAAAATAGCCACCTAATAAGAAACCAACAGCAGCTGGGATAAAGGCCCATTTGCCATAGGTAGGCTCTGCGTAAGCCAAGGATGGAGATAACAAGGACCAGAAAGAGGCAGCAATCATGACACCAGCTGCAAATCCCATCATAACATCTAACAATTTTCGGCTGACATGTTTAAAGAAAAAAACAATGGCTGACCCTACAATTGTACAACCCCAAGTAAATAAACCAGCCATAAAGGCCAATAATACGACATTTTGGCTAGTTAGCCACTCTAACATAAGATCCTCCTATACATGTGAAAAGGGATTAGTAGACGACTGACTTTCCAGGATATCGACTTTCCAACCTTCTTCACCTTTCCATTGATTTAAGCGTTTAGTAATTTCTGAAATAAAGAGTACCTCAATATGATGCCCTGGATCCAAGGCGTAAAGCCCTTCTGTCAGCATTTCTTGAGCTGTATGATAGTAAATATCACCTGTAACATAGACGTCTGCTCCCTTAGCCAAAGCCTCTGGATAAAATGATTGCCCAGAACCGCCACAAATAGCCACTTTTGAAATGGTAGGATTAGCCCCATCATAACGAACCAACCGAACGCTGTCTAAGTCGAAACTCTCTTTGACTTTGGCTGCAAAATCCTTCAAACTCTGTTCAGGAATAACACCAATTCTGCCAATACCAAGCTGATCATCCGTTAAGGATAATGGCTCTGTATCGGTAATACCTAGAGTCGCACAAAACCAATCATTTAAACCATCTGGGATGATGTCAATATTAGTGTGACTGACATAGACTGCGACATCATGCTTAACCAGATTTAAGAGAATATCGCGCTGAGGTGACGAGACTAAATCTTTAATTCCCTTGAAAATCGGAGCATGCTTAGTGATGATCAAATCAACCTGCTTGTCAATAGCTTCAGCAACAGTCGTCTCTCTAACATCTAACGCCACCATCACCTTCTGAATGGGTTTATCTAGTGTTCCAATCTGTAATCCCACCACATCACCGTCCATTGACAGTTCCGGCGGACAATAGGCTTCATATCGCGCAATAAGATCCTTAGCTAACACGTGCCAGTACCTCCTTTATCTGATTAATCTTCGTGAGCAAAATGTTCCTCTCCTGCTGTTTATGTTCGGGGATAGAAGCAAGTGCATAACTCAGCTTGTCAAGCTCGCCTTCCCATTTTAATCTGAAACTAGTATTTGGATGCTTCAAAAGATCAGGTCCAAATCGCAATTCTTCATCTGATAACACCATTTCACCATGTTCAGCCACAATGATCTCATAGTATTTTTTATTCTCCTCAAGAATACTTTCTTGACGAATCCGAAAGCCATTTTCCTGTAACCATCTGCGGAGATCATCTTCACGATTATTAGGCTGTAAAATCAAACGGTCAACATCAGAAAGCTTTTCATAACCTGCTTCCAAAATCTCAGCAATCAGCCGACCACCCATTCCACAAATAGTGATAGCAGTCACACCGTCTTCTGGCGAAAAAGCTGCTAAACCATTGGCCAAACGCACCTGGATACGATCTGCTAAACCAGACTGCGCCACATTCGCCAAAGCAGACTGATAAGGACCATCCACCACTTCACCAGCAATGGCGCGGGTAATTTTTCCCTGTTGAACAAGCACAATCGGCAAATAGGCATGATCGCTACCCACATCCAAGAGCACTGCTTGGTCAGGAATAAAAGCAGCGACTCGCGAAAGGCGTTTTGATAAGTATGTTTCCATTTTTTCCTTACTCTTTCTTAATGACAATACGTTTATTATAGCAAAAATCCCCCTGTTAAGGAGCATTTTCCATAAGACAATCAAAAGTCGTTGGTAGAAATCAAGAGTCAGACAGTATGTTAAGACCCTAGCTGATAAAATGAAATATCTTAGCTTTTGAAAAGTTTCAGATTTAATAGTTGTCACTACTTTACTCTAGATAGAAAATAAGCAGGGCCCGCATGCATAGATGGCAATGTGTTAGCAAGTGTAAAGGACAACTGAGATTACTAGAGCTTCTTTTCGTTTTTTATTGCCAAAGGGCAAACTAAGGTTTCAGTGATTGAACTCATTACCTACTGCACCAACATCATAGTACAGGCTCCTTCAAGGCGCAGCATGACAATACCATTCTACAGGATAAGCAAGTAATACCCTCCTGGTCATTGTCACATCACAAAAAGGGCTCCATTTCAGACAGCCCTGCTACTGACAAACTAGAGCGAATCTGCATAGCCTATGTTTGACAACGAGAGGTCATAACTCATGCCAAAGTAAAAGGACTCGCTCCCGTATCCTACAGAACCAAGTCCTCCTAATGACAAATTCGTGCTATTGTTTAAGAGTAATACCTCTCAAAGCTAAGTTCTATCGATTCTTATCGCCGATTTGATGACCCAAAAGTATCGCTACAAACACATGACGTTTGGGGGAGCTTGTGTATTTGAAAGTGGGACCTATTCTCAAGTAACGGTTCTCTGATACCAATCGTTTGGCCAAACCAAATCAGTACATTGACCCCCTCAAGTAGGACTAACCTTCAGGCCAAACTACCACATCATCATAATCACGACTTCTTTTGAAAAGAGCGACAGCATATGGACAGGTTGCTAAAAGTTTTCCTTCTTCTTGGCGGACATGATCCACCAACTTTTCAACCAAACGCTTAGCAATTCCTTGTCCCTCATATTCAGGCAAGACAAAGGTGTGATTGATCACCCAAACACCATTGGCGTCACTGTAGGTGCATTCGCCAATAGCTTTGTTGCCATCGATAGCTAAAGAACGCTTCTCTGAAGCCTGATAAACTATTTCGATCATAATGGGTCTCCTTACTGTCTAAATTAGCCAGTCCACTGAGACTAGACCAAGTGAAGTGACTCTAGAAAAAGTATAACGCTTTCTCAAAATAAAGCAAGGTTTTACCATCGCTCCTTTAAAAAGTATTTGATATCGCATTTTAGCCATTTGATCACTTGTCAAAATGGCATTGAGTGATCACGGTATATTTTCAGATGCTTCCTTCAGTGATGACTAATGCTAATGACTTTAATCTGTTCAGTTTCTTGATTGAATTCGCAAATGAGCCTCATTTTAGTTCCTTTCAAAATACCCTATTTTAAGTATGGAACTTTTATCACTTTCTTGATGTCCTAGTCAAACAGAGTGGATCATTAAGGTTCAAGACTCTCTTCATTCTCTAAAAACGTATGTACTTTTTGAGAGAGTCTAGTAGTTTTTAGAGAAAGACTGGTTATTTTCCTTTAATCCCTTTTCTGACTTTGTCGCAGTATTAGTCAGTCTCCCAAATACTCATCGCATTCAGAAATTCATCAGAAACGGTCACCTTAGCTGGGTCTGCTTCTTCACGTTGAAGACGTCGTTCTTCAACCTGACGAACAGTGGTGATACCATCCCTCTTCCAATTTCGCAAAATACCGTTGATGTATTTTAGATTGATTTTGCCATTAAAGACTGCCTCACGCAAGGCTTGGCGGATCAGATCAGGATCCACTCCATCATCAGTAACTGTCTTTTCTAAATCTTGTAACTCAAACGGACTGAGATAGCGGCCAAATTCCTTCTCAAAATCCATCACAAGATCTTTGTAAGCATTACCTGATGAGGATTTCGCTGACTCTTTTTTTGGCTCAATAAGACTATCTAGTTTTTGAAAAGCGGGGCTCGTGTCAAAAATCATTTCGATTTCTCCACCCATTTCAATCGTTTTGACATCAAGCAACTCCTGATTTGTTAAACGCGCAATAATGCGATTAACATCACTGATAGTCTTACCAATGCTTTCTGCAATCTCACTTGAAGCCATCTCTTCTTTCTGGCTGGTATTTTGAAAGTAAAAGAATTGCCATACTAAAAAGTCATCAGCAGACTGAAAAATATCGCGATAGTGAAATAATATAGCCGCAGGAAGTACTAAGTTTCCCTGCTTCATAGCTTCAGTATAGGTCATTAAACTCCTCTAATTCTTTGTTTCGAATCAATTCTTCTAGAAGGTAAGGTGTCTCTTGATAAACAGCATAATTAATCCAATTGCTAAAAAAGGTAGATGCCGCTAAACTCCAACGCATCAGAATTCCCTCTTCTGGGTTATCAGACTTAAAATAACCAACCGGTAATTTGGGCGCTTTTCCAGCTGCTTGATCACGTTCAAACTCTTTGGCTAAGGTTTCGCGATCATACTCCAAATGACCAAAGCTGTACACTTCGCGCAAGTCAGAAGACGCCAGAATAGAGACGCCGACTTCCTTTCCTTTGGATAGGATTTGAAGAGACGTTTTCGTTAAAATATCGGTTTCTGAAATATCGGTGTGCCGAGAATGAGGCGCCTTAAACGTATCATCAAACCCTCTAAAAAGCTGACTACTATTATCCTCAACTGACTGTTCATACACACCTGACAACTTTTCAGGAAGACGAAATTTCTGGATACCATACTGATGATAAAGAGCTGCTTGGGCTCCCCAGCAAAGATGTAAGGTTGAGTAAACATGATCTTTTGACCACTCAAAGATAGCCGTCAGTTCTTGCCAATAATCAACCTCCTCAAAGGGAATCGTTTCAACTGGTGCTCCAGTGATGATCATGCCATCATAAAATTTTCCTTTGATATCATCGAATGTCTTGTAGAACGTTTCTAAGTATTCTGCTTCGGTATTTTTAGACCGGTGACTCTCCATGTAAAGGAAGTCAACGTTGATCTGTAAGGGAGTATTAGCTAATAAGCGTAGTAACTGAACTTCCGTAGCCTCTTTAGTTGGCATGAGATTGACAATCAGTATTTCGAGCGGCCGAATATTTTGGTGCTGCGCTCTCTCATTATCCATGATAAAAACATTCTCAGATCGCAGGATATCTAGAGCAGGCAGTTGCGTATCAAGTTTTATGGGCATAAAAACTCCCTCTTTTCAGTAGTTGCTACTACTATTATAGTAAAGGGAGTTATCAGTTTCAATTATGGAAAAATTAGGTTTAGCTATAGTTTTTAATTATAGGTATCAGCCTGGGAAATTCATCAAGACTTTAGTATCATAATTCCCAATCGTTTCGCGGCCATTTAGCCCATCAAGTTCGATCATGAAGGCACAACCAGCAACAACACCGCCCAATTTTTCGATTAGTTCAATCGTTGCTTTGACCGTACCACCGGTCGCTAACAGGTCGTCTACAATTAAGACACGTTGTCCCGGTTTGATAGCATCGGCATGCATTGTCAAGGTATCGACGCCGTATTCTTTTTCATAGTCAGCAGAGATTACGTCACGTGGTAATTTTCCAGGCTTACGCACTGGTGCAAAACCGATGCCGAGCTCCACAGCTACTGGGCAACCAATAATAAAACCACGCGCTTCAGGTCCGACAATCATGTCAATATCATGATCACAGGCATACTGTGCAATTTCACGAACAGCATAACTATAAGCTTTGCCATCTGCCATCAAAGGCGAAATATCACGAAAGGTAATGCCTTCTTGTGGGTAGTTTTCAATTGAAGCGATGTATTTTGTTAAATCCATAGTATTCTTGTTGCAGTTATCCGTTTTTCTAGGCTATTCTGGCAAACAGTCTAGCGCTAAGATAACTACCATCATCCTTTCCTTATTGAGCGTTCTCAAATAATCATACACGCTATTATAGCATGATTTTTTAAGAAGTTGCTATTTTCGGTTCAAACATATCAAAGAACAATGCCCTTACCTGCCAAATTAGTAAGACATTCCTTAAGGTAAGCATCATCGTGTTCCGGATAAATCGGAGTGGTTTTGGGTAATACTTCGACACTGTCATAAGCAGCTAGACGTTTCCCACGGTAAGCAGGATCTCGCCAAGACTTATCAGGGTGATAACCTCTCGCTAGCATCTCATCCATCACTAAAGTGTGGTATTGAAATAACTTATAGGGTGAATGGGCAAATACATAGTTGACTGTGGCATGCGGTTTTCCCCAACCGCCACCTCGTAATGCTGCACACTCACGATGTTGCCCCAAGAGTTGTTGGCGTGGTATTTGCGACAGCAGAGCTTCGTGCCAAAGTCTCATAGGGAGTCTCCCATCGTCATCACTAAGCTGCCATCAGCATTGATGTTAGCATGCTGCGTTTTCTTCCCCTTATTATAGGGAAAGTGATAATAGTGCAAATTCCCCTCTTGATCAAGCAAGGAAATGGCCTCGAACATGCCGTCATGAACCAGCTTTTCAAGCAAATAACCTTGGTCGGGAAATTGCTGCCTTTCAGACCACAGCTCTGGCTTAAAAGTCACTTGACAATAGGCCAAGAGCTCTTCCGATAAGCCCTTCATCACCAGTTGAGAGACGTAATGGCTATTTATCGTCAATACATCCTGAGGTAAATGAAGGTTTAGTCGCGCTAATTTTGCCATTGCCTATCCTTTCAACCAATTGTAAATTTCTTGCGGAGTCCCTAATGCCATCAATTCTTGGTATTTGACCGTCTTTTGGAGGTCTTTAAAAATGTGGCTAGAGTCGATCGCTTTTTTTTCAGCATCTTTGACGACTGTCATAACACCATCTGTAATAGTCACAAAGCCCAATTCCTCAAAGATTTGAATCATTTTGACCAGTAGGTAATCTTCGATATGGAGGTACTGACTGAGCTCATTGAGTTTGTAGCGAATATCAAACTCTGGAAATTGATAGATGGTTTTGTATAGTTTGGCAAACTGCTGTCGTGTGCCATAACCGGACAAATAGTAGGGTGTCTTTATGGTGTTTTTAAAGTAGATCACTTCCAAAGGATTGGCACGCGCCCATGATTTCAAGTCTTCTGGATCCTCAGGTAGATCAACAATAACAGCACAACTGCTTTCGGTTAGATCACCTGTCAATACAGGGACGTCAAAAGGCATTAGCGCTTTTTTCGAGCGAATATCAAACAGCTGCATCCCCTTAACGCGTGCATCAACCAACATCAACTGTAAGCTAGTTTGGCCATTCCACACATTAACAGATAGGGTGACTGCTAATTCTAAACCTTGCGCCTGTTGAAATTCTTGCACAAGAGCCCCCTGATTAAAGGCAACAAGATCAAAAGATGCCCCTTCTTGACTCACCTTCAATTTTAAATGGGCATTGTTCTGTCCCATGGTCCTAGCTTGAACGGTTTGAAAATCTTTCAACCAAAAAATCGGCTGCTTATGATCCATACCAAATGGCGCCAAACGTTCCAAGCTTTTGACAGTATCCAAGCTTAAGTCGGCCAAATGCAGCTCCTCATCAATGATCAGAGTATTTTTGACACTGGTATCAATCGCCTGATCCTCAATATACTGGCAAAGAATTTCAGATAAGGTATCAAGATTTTCTACTGGAAGGGTCATTCCAGCAGCACCAGCATGTCCCCCAAAAGCCGTAAAAATAGCTCGGTGCTCTTTTAAGGCGTCAAAAATATTAACCACTTCCAAACTACGGGCAGAACCTTTAGCTGAGCCATTCTCAATGTTCAAAACAATGACAGTCTGCGAAATGCTTTCTAGAATCCGTCCAGCCACAATCCCTAGAACACCAGGATGCCAGCCTTCTTTTGCCAAGACTTGCACCGGTTTGGTTAAATCCACCATGCTCATGGCTTCTTCATAAATGGTTTGCACCAGTTCTTTGCGCTCTTCGTTTTTGGCCTTTATCTCCAAGGCAATAGCTTGCGCCTCCTCGTCATCAAAGCCTGTCAAAAGTTCAATGGCAGGATTGGGGTCATCTAACCTTCCTAAGGCATTGAGCTGGGGGGCAATGGTAAAGCCGACAGTCTCTTCTGAGATAGTTTCGGGTTCAATATCAGAAAGCTGTAATAACTCCTGCAAACCCAGACGTTCCGTTTCTTTCAAAATCTCCAAGCCAACTTTGACCATGATACGGTTTTCATCAGTCAGGCTAACCATATCAGCAATAGTTCCGATAGCTACCAAATCCAGAAATTCAGTTGGTATCGTATCTAATAAGGCACAGGCCAATTTGAAAGCAACACCGCATCCTGCTAAATGTTTAAAAGGGTATTGCGCTTCAGCATGTTCTGGATGAACAATGGCGAAGGCATCAGGCAGCTCATCTGGCATGCTATGGTGATCGGTAACGATGACATCAACACCTTGCTCTTGCGCATAAGCAACAGCTTCATGTCCTGCAACCCCATTATCCACCGTCACAATCAAGGAGATATCCTGCTGTTCGATAAAGTACTTGTAGACGCTTAGGTTAGGCCCGTAGCCATCGGTAAAGCGATTAGGGAGATAGACCTGGACTTCTGCCCCTATCATTTCTAAGGCTTCTTTGACAATACTAGCGCTAGTCATACCATCTGCATCGTAATCACCATAAACCAAGATCTGTTCTCCTTGTTCAATGGCCTGACGAATACGCAAAACTGCCTTTTCCATATCGTGCAATAAAAAAGGATCGTGCAAGTTGGCTAAATCAGCAGTTAAAAACTGATCCAAAGCTGCTTCAGTGTCGATGCCACGTTCTGCTAATAGTTTTGCAGCGATAGCATCCAGACCTCGTTTTTTGACAAGCTTAAAAAAGCCATCATCTGGCTCTTGCGTGTTAATATTCCAGTCGTATTTCGGAGTTATCATGATATCTCTTTCTTCTTATAGATCTCCTTTAGTATACCAAAAAACAGTCCAAGATTCACTCCTAGACTGTTCCCATTTCTTAGTAAAAAGACAGTTATGTCCCGAGCTACCTATCACTATTTTCCCAATGATGTTAAAGCCAGTTTATTTATAGTTGAAAGCCTTTCTAGCCATATAGTCACTGATGCGGGGAAAAAGGGTGTAGAGTTTATGGGCTGCCGCCAGGGCAAAAGGCATATTAAGTTCACGCTTGTTTTTACCCATGATTTTGATAATCCGCTTAGCAACATATTCTGGTTTGAGGCTGAACTTTTCAACACTCTTAAGATAGTCACCCGAAGGGTCTGCCTTGTCAAAGAAATGGGTCTCAATTGGCCCAGGATTTACGGTCGTCACATAAACCTTATGGTCAGCCAACTCCAATCGTAGGGCATTAGAAAAACCAATCACCGCAAACTTAGTTGCTGAATAGATGCTTGATTTAGCTGAGGCGATCAAGCCCGCCATAGAAGCGATATTAATGATATGCCCATGTCCTTGCTCAGCCATCCGTTTACCAACCAAGCGGGAAAAGTGAATGGTCGCCAGGCTATTGACCGCAAACATCTCCTCTATATCCTCAAAAGCATAGTCATCATATGCTTTAAATTCCCCAAAACCGGCATTGTTAATCAAAATATCAATGCGGCCGTACTGCTGGTAAATCTGGTCAATGACAGATTGCAAGGCTTGGTTATTGGTGATATCGATTTCGATACAGGTTTTATTCTCTATATGACGATAGAGGTCTTCTAATTTAGCACGATCACGCCCTAGAAGAACGAGACCATCTTGACTAGGTAGGTGTTTGATGATTTCTTCAGCAATCCCACCCGACGCTCCTGTAATGACAATAATACGTTGACTCATTAAACCTCTACCTCATCTAAATCATAAACAACCTTGACATTTTCAAAAACTTTGGCTGCATCGCGTTCTAACTGACGGCAATCCCTAGCTAAAAACCTTGGGCTGATGTGATTTAACAAAAGACGCTTGGCCGATGCTTCCTTAGCCACTTGGGCCGCTTGCATATTGGTGGAATGTCCGTGCGATTTGGCGATCTTTTCATCGCCCTTGCCATAGGTAGATTCATGGACTAAAATATTGGCACCTAGGGCTAGGCGCACACTAGCATGCGTCTGACGCGTATCTCCCAAAATGGTCACAACCTTCCCTTTTTTGGGCTCAGAAATATAATCTTTGGCGACAATTAAAGTACCATCTTCGAGGGTGACATCTTGGCCATTTTTAACCTTACCAAAGAGAGGACCAAATGGTAATCCCGCAGCCTTCAAGGCTTCCGCATTCAAGGTACCCTCCAAATCCTTTTGTACCACGCGATAGCCCACACAAAAGATGCTATGATCCAACTCTTCGGCATAAACTTCAAATTTATCGGTTTCCATCAGTTTACCAAGACTCTGACGGTCAAACTCATGAAAATGAATTCGGTAAGGCAAACGTGACCCAGTTACCTTAAGGCTAGACAAAACAAAGGATCTTATCCCCTTGGGCCCATAAATGTCAATATCCGTCTGCTCCTCGCTTGATTGGAAAGCGCGACTAGATAAAAATCCTGGCAAACCTAAGACGTGGTCACCATGAAGATGGGTAATAAAAATCTTGCTTACCTTACGGGGTTTAATAGAGGTCTCCAAAATTTGACGTTGGGTGCCTTCGCCACAATCAAACATCCAAATCTCATTAATCTCGTCTAATAACTTCAAGACTAAACTGGAGACATTTCGCCCTTTGGCGGGCTGACCGGCCCCTGTTCCTAAAAATTGTAATTGCATGATTTCTCTTTCAATTCGTTTTTGTGATATAAGCTAAATATTGACGTTGCTCAAAGCCATAGTAAATCTGGCCTGTGTATTTTTGCAGCAAAGTTGCCAACTCTTCCTGGTTAAAGCTACTGATTTTTATCAAATCACCTTTTAGTTTAACAACCTGACTCAATAAAGCTGTCTCCGGTGTCACGTCCTCAAGGATCTCTTCCTCAAAAGATAGGGGACCCATCTTAATTTTCCCGTCCTTCTGGTAAATCTTATAGTCAGGAAAAATCTGCGTCAATTCAAAAATAAGAGCTGGAGTAATGGTTTCCGGCTTTTCCGCAAAAACTTGAGCTGTTTCAGAAGAATTTTCATAGGCAAAACCATAGGCTTTTCCAGATAAATTCAAGCGAATAAAAGGCTTTTCTTCTGCGAAACTGGGATCATTTTGAAACAAATCAAAAGCCCTTGATAGGTCTAAATAGTATTCTATCGCCGCTTTTGGACCTTGTTTTTGATACAACTCTGCAAAATAAGCATTGATCACACTAGGTGGCGGTGTCAGGTAGGCTAGTTTTTGGGCGTCTGTCATGTGCTCCAATTGTCTTGCTAGATAGACCTTATCAAGACTAGTAAAGCCACCATATTTGAGCGCTAAATCCATATAATCAGTCATAAAATTCTTCCAATTTCCATTTGTTGGCAGGTGAAATATAGCCTGTGATCTCTTCAACTTCTGCTGTGAAGGTGTAGCTATCAAGCAGCGCTAGTTTTTCCAATTGATAGAGCTTGTAGGCATCTTTTTGATGAACCTTTAACGAAAAGGGGGCAAACAGGTCACGAATCTCATCAACAATTAAGTTGCGGATTTGCTCCCGAGAAGCCTTGTCCCGAGCAGAGATACGGATATTGGGAAAAGCGGTTGCTGTAAAATTAGGTGCTTTGTCTATCTTATTGTATATGGCTAGACGCGGAATATCCTGCATCCCTAGATCTTTCAATAAGGTCAGGACAACACGCTCCTGCTCGCTGTGATTGGGGTCACTGGCATCGATGACATGAAGTAAAAGATCCACGTGACGACTTTCTTCCAAAGTCGACTTAAAAGCAGCGACTAGTTCGGTCGGTAAGTCCTGAATAAAACCTACCGTGTCTGTCAAAGTAGCTTGAAACTGCCCCTTTAGATAGAGTTGTTTAGTGGTAGCATCTAGGGTAGCAAAGAGTTCATCGGCTTCGTATTGACGATTGTCGGTTAAAGTATTCATGAGGGTAGATTTACCCGCATTTGTATAGCCGATTAAACCAACTTTAAAGGTCTCTGAATCCAAGCGCTTGTCACGAATAATTTGACGATTTTTCTCAACGGCCTTCAGTTGTCGCTCGATATCTGTAATCTGATGACGAATGGAACGACGATTGAGCTCCAGCTGACTTTCACCTGGTCCTCGACTGCCAATACCACCAGCCTGACGGCTCAACATGATCCCTTGCCCCACCAGGCGGGGTAGCATGTATTTTAACTGGGCCAGATGAACTTGTAACTTCCCTTCATGACTACGAGCCCGCATGGCAAAAATATCCAATATCAACTGCATGCGATCGATCACCTTGACCGCTAAGGCCGCTTCTAAATTGCTATTTTGCCTTGGGGTTAATCGATTATTGACAATGACAGTGTCAATCTCATTTGCCTCTACCATGTCACGAATTTCTGCTAGCTTTCCAGATCCGATAAAGGTCTTGCTATCATAGCGTTCTCGCTTTTGAGTGTAGCTATCAATGACCTCTGCTCCAGCTGTTCGGGCTAAACTAGCCAGCTCTGCCATTGTCATTGCAAAGTTTTGGGTGTCCTGCAGCTCAACACCTACAATAATGACGCGCTCTTGATTTTCTTGTGTCTCATACATCCTACCACCTCCTTTAAAGGGTCTTATTCTCACGAAAAAATAGCCCAAACGGACTATTCTAACTGTCTTAGTATACCATAAAGTTCTGATTTTTTCAGTGCTTGATCTGCTGTCTACTAGCACTTTAAAAATTCTTCAACGCGCTCTATAATTTGTGCTTTATAATCTGGTTTGGAAACATCATAAAAGGTCACGTCCATGCGATTTCGAAACCAGGTCAATTGCCGTTTAGCAAAACGTCTGGTATTTTGTTTCAGCTGTGCAGTGGCAGATGCCAGATCCACCTCGCCTTTAAAGTATGGAAATAACTCCTTATAGCCTATCGCCCGTGCAGCTTGAGCCCCTGGATAATGGTCAAATAACCACTTAGATTCTTCTAGCAAGCCATTGGCCAACATCACATCTACTCGGTCATTAATCCTCTCATAGAGGCGCTCTCGATCATCCGTTAAGCCAATAAGGAGTGCTTCATAAGCAGTGTCTTTGTTGCTCAGATCCTTGCCATATTTAGCTAGCTCTAAGGCTCTGATCATGCGTCTACGATTAGCCTCTGGTATCTTTATTGCTGAATCCGCTAGCATGGCTGTTAAGGCCTGATCACTCTTTTGCTCTAACTCTTGACGATAGGCCAAAACTGCCTCTTGATCCACTTGACCACCCAGGTGGTAACCTTCAATCAAGCTTTGTAGGTACAAGCCCGTACCACCGACGATAAAGGGCACTTTTCCTTGGTCAATGATATTTTCAATGGCAGCCTGTGCTTCTGTCACAAAATCAAAAGCAGAGTAGCTTTCACTGACATCACGCACATCAATGAGATGATGCTTGACGAGACTCTGTTCTTTCTTAGTAGCTTTAGCCGTGCCGACATCTAACTGTCGATAGACCTGTTGACTATCTCCTGAGATAATCTCACCATGAAATGCCTGTGCCAAGTCGATCCCTAGAGCTGTCTTTCCCACTGCTGTTGGTCCAGCAATGACGATAATTTTGGTTTTCATAACGTTTTCACTTGCTATTCTTCTGTATTTTTTAGATAATGGAACTATTATAACATATGGTAGCTGCTAACAGTTATCAGGAAAAGGAGAAAACTCATGGCAAAAAAATTTGCATACGCTAAAGGATTGGCTACTGGTATCCTTGGTACAGCTGCTGCTGTCGCTGGTGCTGTTTTCGCTGTTAAGAAAACCATCATCGAACCAGAGGAAAAGAAAGAAGCCTTCATTGAAGAAAATCGTAAAAAAGCGGCACGCCGTCGTGTATCACGCTAATCTTTTAGGTTAAAAACAAAGAAACTCGTCATTGGACGGGTTTCTTTGTTTGTTATTTCGACGTTTTCAAAACGGTTTGGACAACGGGGTCTTTTTCAAAGGCTGCGGCGAATCGAGCGATATTGGTATAATCTTTGTAAGGTTTTGGCGTTTTGACTGACCAGAGCATCATGATATAGGCATAGGCATCTGCGACTGTCTTTTTATCTTTGTAAACATGATCGCTCTCACCGATTTTGGCATCTAAATGCGACATAACCTTGTCAATACGCAGATAAGCTGCTTCTTGAACTGCTTGAAGAGCACTTGCTGTATGAGTGACGGTGTAACGAGCTGGCATGAAAACCGGCCAAAATGCTGGATGAAAATCACCACTCAAGAAAGCCATAATTTCATTGAAATCATAAGCCTCTAAAATTCCTTCATCAGCACCTAAGTCCTTATCTGGCACCAAGGCCAAGATGTAGTTCATAATAGCACCTACCTGGGTCAATATCTTACCATCATCTAACTGTAAGGCTGGTACCATTCCTAGAGGATTGATGCGGAGATATTCCTCCGAATGCTGATCCACTTTAACGACGTCATAATCTAATCCAGCCCACTCAAGTGCAATCCAACAGGCACGTGCGCAGGTCCCTGGAGCGTAGAATAATTTCATATCGATTTCCTCCTAAAGATTAGTATAGCATTTTGTAACCGATTTTTTAACCTTTTCCTTTCAATCATCAGACAGAATCATTCAAAATCCAAGGATGGTCATAAGAAGATAGACTAGGAACGTTTTCTTTAATGAAAAACCTCCCTAAACGGATAATATAACACGATGAAACATGATTTGGCACAAATATATCTCAAAAAGCTAGTAACTAGCAAAAAAGACCAGTTTCCTGATCTTTTTCATCTTTTTTATTTAAGCTTTGACAAATTCTGGTAAGCTCTCACCAATTGCTTCTAGACGCGCTTGCCATTCATCGCGTGTCAAGCCATTTTCTTTGACGTAACGGTTACGCTCATGCGCACGGCATTCTGCTGAACAACCGCGAACGTACTTGGCTTCATTTTCTTCAGAAGCAAGAATTTGCTTGTTACAGAATGGGTTGGCACAATTGACGTAACGCTCACATGGCGTTCCATCAAAGTAATCACGCCCAACTACTGTTGGTTCTACATGGTTGATCGGCACTGAGATACGTTCATCAAAGACATACATAGCACCGTCCCAAAGTTCTCCTTGAACCTCTGGATCTTTACCATAAGTAGCGATACCACCATGGAGTTGGCCAACATCTTTAAAGCCTTCACGGACCATCCAGCCAGAGAATTTTTCACAGCGCACGCCACCTGTACAATAAACCACGACACGTTTTTCCATGAATTTTTCTTTGTTGTCACGAACCCACTGTGGCAACTCACGGAAGTTACGGATGTCAGGGCGGATCGCACCACGGAAATGACCGAGATCGTACTCATAATCATTACGAGTATCTAAAACAACCGTATTTTCGTCTAAGAGCGCTTCTTTAAATTGTTTTGGATTGAGATACTCACCTGTCACCTCAAGAGGGTTAATATCGCTGTCAAAATCGTTGTCCTCTAAGCCAAGGTGTACGATTTCTTTTTTATAACGCACAAACATTTTTTTGAAAGCTTGTTGGTTTTCTTCATCAATCTTGAACCATAGGTCAGCAAAACGCTCATCGCTGTGAACCCAGTCCATGTATTTTTGAGTGGTTTCGTAGTCACCAGATACTGTTCCATTGATCCCTTCGTCAGCGATCAAGATACGGCCTTTAAGTCCGATGGATTTACAAAATTCCAAATGCTTTTTGGCGTATTCTTGCGCATCTTCAATGGGAACGTACTTGTAGTACAACAAAACTCTGATATTTTCTGACATGTGTGTCTCCTTTAATCGCCTTTGCAATAGGCGTTATTCCTTACTATTTTAGCGTTCTTTACAGAGATTTTCAAAAGATATGACTTCTAAAAAGACACCGACACGGACAAGGCAGCCCTATATTTGATAAACTAGTCAAAAGGAGGCAGACCATGACTTACGAATTTTGCTTAGAATATGGGACTTATCCCTTAAAGGATGTCCGTGCTGACTTTGGTGAGGAAAATCAAGCACCTGATTTTATCAAGGATAATCCCAAATTAGTGGCACAACTAGACCAACTCAACGACCACTTTCACCAACTCTTTCTGGTTATTGAGTGCCAATACTTCTTTATCGGACATGATAAACCAGACCTGCTAGCCCAGGTCAAACAAGAACACCAAGAAATTGCGACCATCTTGAAAAAAGACTATCCTGATGAGGACATCAAAATAGAGCGGTTTTATTGGGAGTAAAGAAAACAAAACAACTGTCATCGAAATGACAGTTGTTTTGTTTATTTTAGTTTGGTTCTGAAGGCTTCCAACCCTGCTTGCCTTATTGTGTGTTAAGATATGACAGTCTATTATTACCAAAATCCTGTTCAATGAGATTCGCTAGGTTAAATCTTCGCTCCCTATGCTAGTTTATATAACTGAGGGTATTTTCGAGGCGAGCATGTCGATACAGAAACTTAAAAACCAGGATTTCTCCTGGTTTTCATGTTTTTATCACATTATGTGATGTGGCGTGATTCGAGACCCTCTGCTTCCAAGAATTCGCGAAATGGAACCAATTCTTCTGCTTCGTATTTAGCTTTGAAGTCAGCGATTTCTTATTTTGAGAAGCGTTTTGGATCCAATGTCATCATTGGCGTTTCTACTGGGATTGGACGGTCAAGATTATCCGAAAAATAAAATGATTGATGGTTAAATAAACACCCGTTCTCTCTGTACGCGGTAACTCACGATAAATAAGAGACTCTCTGTCAATAATTTGGCTACTACTAGCCAAATTCCGATCGTAATCAAACTTTTCATCAAAACGTAATTACAAGCCAACATTGCCAATGCTAACATAAAATAGCGCATCGTGGATTTAAAGAGCTGGCTTGTTCTCTTAAAGACCAAATTAGCATTCAAGAGACACTGGACAGTAGCGCTAACAACCCTTGCTGTAATCACGGAAAATAGAAGATGATCAGTTAATGCCATCAGCATAAATAGAGCAAGGGCATCAATTAGGGCTGCTAAAATAGCCGTACTGGAAAATTTTAAAAATGGTGCATATATTCTAATTGAATCTTGAACTGGTCTAAAATGTGAACTTTTATTATCCTCCAAATAAACCGTTTCAATCGATACTTCTACTAATTCTAAATTGGCCTTGTTAGCTTCAAGTAACATATTAAACTCATATTCAAAGCGGTCACCATCCAATTGTAATAGCCAAGGGATTTGACGAGTTGAGAAGGCACGAAGGCCTGTCTGCGTATCTGACACTTTTTGTCCCGTAACTAAGTGAAATAAGGTAGCAGTCACTTTATTTCCAAAGCGGCTACGAAACGGCACTTTTCCTACGAAGGCCCTCGACCCTAAAACAATATGATCGTGACTGTTTTGAGCCTCTTGAGCTACTTTGATAATATCTGTGGGGAGGTGCTGTCCATCACTATCAACAGTTATTATAATATCATCTTCTTGTTTCTTTGAAATAAACGTAAAAGCAGTTTTTAATGCGGCTCCCTTCCCTTTGTTGGTCACATGTTCCAGGACAGTTACTCCAGATTTTCCGACTTCTTGAAAAAAGGGTAAGAACTGTCATCACTACCATCATTTACAACGATTAATTTAGCATGAGGTAGTTTTTCTTGTAATTCTGCCACAAGGGTGATTAAGCGGTGGTCTGGTTCGTATGAGGGAATAATAATATACATAAGCTGTCTCCTTTACGTTTTATTCAAGGGCAGGGAGTCTCTTTAACGTTTCGGCATTTCACCACCTGCTGGGGCTCCACCAAATCCTCCTCCACCACTTCCTGGTCCGGTAGCGACAATTTCTGTTAGTTTTTCGCCATTAACTAGGAGTGTCCCACCTGTATAAGTGACTTCTCCATCATAGTCAAAGGCAGATTGACCAGAAATATCAAAATTAGCACCAGCTACTGTAAGGTCACCATTAGAGTCTACGGCATCCGTATCGCCATCAGCCATGGTGATTTTAAAATCACCACCATTAAATATCGCTGAAATGTCAGATGCGGCAGCATTGGCATTTGCTGCATTAATACCATCATCAGATGCGGTAATATCAAACGTTCCATCATTCACCGTCACGGTTTTGCCTTCAAGTCCTTCAGCAGATTGGCTAATAGTGTAATCACCGCTATCAATCAATAAATTGCCAGAAGCATGAATGGCATCATCACCAGCTTGAATAGTCATGGTGTTATTAGCGAGATACATGTTGCCAACAGTCAAGTCTTCATCATTATCAACTTTAACAGCATCTTCACCTGATTCAATAGTCATCTGACTGTCAACAATATTGAGTTCATCATTAACATTGAAAGCATCACCTGCTGCTGTGATGTTGTAATTGCCACCGACAATATGCAAGCTGTCATTTGCCTTAATCGCATTATTAGCATTACCTTCAATACTCAATTGACCACTACCATTAATCGTTACATCGATAGCTGAGAAAATGGCTGCATCTGCATCTTCAGCCGTATTGTGAGACGAATCTGAAATGGTATTTTTGCTTCCTTCAGCTAAAGTGACGTAAACCTTGTTAGCATTTTGAGCATTAATAGCTGTTTGATCACCGGTCATAGTAACACCATCAAGAACAATACGAACTTCATCCGTATCAGCTGTATCTACTAGAATTTGGAGATTATCGGATTCCCCTGTGACGATATAAGTTCCCGCTTTTGAAATGGTGATAGTATTCTCATTTATTTCTGCCCCACTGCCACTTATTTCTGCTGACGATCCCTTTAATGTTATTTTGGAACTACTTGTCTCATCGTAAGCTGTTTGCTTGTCTTCATTGGAAATGTAGTCAGAAGAAACAGCACTCGATCCTTGACTGGATTTCGTTGCTGTCGATGATGAATAGGAAGACTGCTGATCAGCATTGCTTTTTGTTCCACAAGCTGCTAGGAGTAATAAGCTAGCCAATCCTATCGTTGCTACTTTTTTGTTTTCTGTATTTTTACTGTCATATGCAAACCTCGTTTTCATTCGATGAAACTAGTTTATTGTATAATTCTAAAATTTTTCTGAAAGATTATTTAAAGAACCCTTAAACCTATTTCTAAAAAACCTTTATTTAAGCTTTGTTTTGGATTTCATCAGTATAGTGATGATTGTATTTTTTATAATTATTAATTAAACATTTAAGGAGTATGCCTATGAAAACAATTGAAACACAGTTTAAGCGTATCGAAAGTAAATATTTGGTTTCAAAAGATAAGTTAGATTATCTTATGCATGATTTAAAGACCTTTCTGGTAGAAGATGACTACCCGACATCTACCATTACTAATGTTTATTTTGACACAGATGATTTTCAAATCATTCAAGATAGTATCGCTAAGAAACATTTGCGTGAAAAAATACGTATGAGGTCTTACCATTCTCAAACCTGCCTGACATCTCCTGCTTTTTTAGAAATTAAACGTAAGGATGCTAATGGTGTTGCACATAAGAGCCGACTTATGACTGATCCAACCTCTATTTTTAAACTGTTAGAAGATGGTATTGCTAATAAACATATCGCCGATGATATCCTCATTGAAGATATCAACGCGCTCCGTCAACGTTACTCCGAATTAAAACCACGGATTTTTATTTACTATGAGCGCCAGTCATTAAAGAATAAACAACGTATTATTGGGCATAAGGAACATAATGTTCGCGTTACTATCGATAGCCAACTTGTTTTTCGTTACCAAGATGTGGTCAATTTGGATGACAAATCAGGAATCCCTTTGTTAGATGATGACTTTGTTATTATGGAAATTAAAGCTTCTGCCCAAAAACCAAGCTGGTTAGAAGACATCCTCTTAAAACATGGTTTGGAGGAAGGTAAATTTTCAAAATATGCAACTGCCTATCACAAAACCATGACAATGGCTGGTCAGGAGGTGTAGGATGGTTGATTTGCTCTTCAATAATACTTTTTCCCAGACTTCAACGACTGTGAGTTCAGTCAGTTTTATAGGCATTATTCTCATCAGTTTTATACTTGGTTTAGCTCTAGCCAAATGTTACGCTCATCAAACCTTCTACACCAAAGAATTTCTTATCACCCTGTCACTCCTTCCTAGCTTGATTACTCTCCTGATCTTTTTGGTCAATGGCAATCTCGGAACAGGTATCGCTGTGGCTGGTACTTTCAGTCTTGTTCGCTTTCGTTCCGCTGCAGGAGGAGTACGGGAACTCCTAGCTATTTTTATGGCGATGGTTATGGGACTTGCTCTGGGAATGGGATATGCTGTTTTAACAATCGCTTTTACACTACTCTTCCTGCTAATGTGGTTTAGTTACGATCATTCTCATTATTTTTCAGCATCAAGCGCAAAACGCCATTTGACTGTTATCCTAGCGAATAAATCCGATCAGATAGAAGCATTGCAAAAATGGCTTAATGATCTCTGTCAAACCGTTGACATTATCAGCATTGATAATCAAAAAAATCCTGAAACAATACAAATAAACTATGAAATTACCCTTAATCAAGAAATATCTGATCTGAGATTAATACAATCACTAGCACATCAAATAGAAAATGCCAATTTTAAACTATCTAAAAAGATTAAAAAACGTAAAACCCTATAACTTAAAAAAATCCAACTTCTAAAGTGAAGTTGGATTTTTAGCGCTGTTCATCAAGAACTCAATTTCTTGAAAATAATCACCTAAACGCTCAGGAAGATAGAAAATGTGTGCCGTGAAAGTCAAACAATTCCCTTTAATGATGTCTATCATAATCAAAAAAATCGAAACCAAATCTCTAAACCATACGAAAATTAGCACGCAAAAACGGTTGAAAAACGGTATCATTGAACAAACAAGAAGAACTGACTGTCCTAGCACATAGTCACTCTCCCTGATCGGATATAAAATGAGGGAGATGGTTTCCTCAGATAGGGTATCATGTAAAAAGGTAAAACATGATATGCTGGAAAATTGCCCCATTATCTTTAACCTTTCAACAACTGCATCATGATTTTTACAATTCAAAAAAGCCAGGAGTTACCCCTTGGCTCTATTGACTACTACTCGATTGGTTTTCTTGAAAATAAACCACTTATAATGCTTAAGATGACAAAAAGGCTAGCAGCATACCAATAAGGTTGGTCTATGTTTGTGTGACGTCCTGATACCTCCACAATCCCTTTTATCAAACCGCCACTCACGAATATAGCGATACTTGAATTAAAGAAAGCTAAAGATAAATGGTTCTTAAGCCAACTCCCCTTCTGACTAGCTAATCGTAAAAGTAAGGCGGCAAGTATTGGTGAAACAAACATTGTCCTCATAAAGATCGAGGATTCACCATAGGAAAAATGTTCATAAACTATCGTAAATAGAATAAGGAAAGTTGCCAAACATAAATAGATGACACTTCCTTTCAAAAATGTTTTTTTAGTAACCGATGTAAACAATATCACTCACCGCCCTTTCCTGAATATTAGAACCATTCGTAGTCGGTTTATTCACGACCTTACCATTAAAATACATCGTAGAAGATCCTCCACCATCTAAATTATAAGCAGTTGTTACACCATATGATTGCATGAGTTCAGCCATTTCTAAAAGCGTTAAACCTTTAGACTCATCACTTCGTCCGTCAGAAACAATAACAATATAATGAAGACTACCGTCATCTTCTGCTACGATGCCAATTGCCGTTCTAGGATTATCAGACATTGCTCTACCAACTTCATCATCCTCAGATACTGAAACTTTTCCATCAGATACTAAAGTCGGTCCAAAAGTGAATGTGTTGACGACACCTGAATCAAGCAATTCTTGAGCTGTTGCATCATTTTCACTGACAGTATCAAAACTACCATCATCATAGATGACTAAATCCTCATAATCTGACGAACGTGATGTCTCACGATACAGAGTTCCGTTTTTGATCACATAGCCCGACTCATTTGCCCCGTAGTAATCACCATTTATCGCAAAAATAGCATTATTAGACTTGGCTATTGAGGATGTTGTTTCTGTGATATTAGTTCCATAGGTACTCTGCGCTAAGGCTGTTTTTAGATAGGAAGCATCTGAAACCAGTATATCAGCAACATAGTAAGTAGTATCATCAGTTGATTTAGTGTCAATTGAGATAGAAATATTATCATCCTTGTAAGTTGTATCTGTTTGAGTGACCTGTCCTTTATCACCTGTACTAGCATCAGTAGTACTTGAGCTTCTAGAAGTACTCGTTGCTTCAACAGTTGATATGGCTGATGGTAAAACGAAAACTTTCAGTAGCGAATAGGTATTTGCGCCTAATAATACTACGGAAAATAATAAAGCATAGGCATGTCGTTTTAAAAATGTCATAGATATCCTCTCAATCATTATTAGTGATTGAAATTAGTCTACTCAACATCAATAAAAGAAATCTTAAAATCTGATAATCGTTCAAACTCTTTAAGAATGATTTAAGGAATTAGCAATAAAAAAATTCTAGAAATATATTTAAGATGGATACTTTGAAACACGAAAATGGAAAAGAACCATTACTGAAATATAGTATCTTCATTGTAGCTCAGACAGTATTTTAAAATATCTTACCTACAAACTCTTCCACTTTACAGAGAAAACCTCTTTCTGATACAGAATATCAAAAGTTTAAAAAGCATATTAGGTACGGTTAGCATTAAGTTCTTCTTTGTCTAACATGCCATTTTCTTTAAAAATTTTTCTTTTTTTATGTACTAATCTAATCCTAAAGAAAAGCCCTTAGAAACTGAATTCTAAGGACTTTATTTTCAGTATGAAACTAGGATCTCTTCTGGTTTTCAATTATTTACCATTACTTGATGTAGCGTGATTCAAGACCTTCTGCTTCCAAAAATTCGCGGAACGGCACTAATTCTTCAGCTTCATATTTTACTTTAAAATCAGCAATTTCTTGTTCTGAGAAGAGTTTTGGATCCAATGTCATAATTGGCGCTTCTACTGGAATCGGACGGTCTTGGGTGATGCGAGCGTCGATCACGATTGTACGACCAGCTTTGTTGAGCTCAACTGCTTCTTTCATGACCGCATCCATGTCTTCAATGCGCTCAACACGGAAACCAACAGCACCTTGTGCCTCAGCGATTTTCACGTAATCTGGGTTAGTGAAGTCTACACCGAAGAGGTGTTTGTTAGTGTCTTCGTATTTGTTTTTGATGAAGGCATATTCAGCGTTTGAGAAGACGATGTTGATAACTGGAAGGTTGTATTGAACGTTTGTGATAACGTCTGGGTAACACATACCAAAGGCACCATCACCCATGATATTCCATACTTGACGGTCTGGATTATCTTTCTTAGCCGCAATACCACCAGGAAGAGCAATACCCATTGTTGCGAACAATGGTGATGTACGCCACATGTTCTTAGGTGTCATGTGCAAGTGACGTGTTGAAGTTTGAGTTGAGTTACCAACGTCAATTGAGTAGATTGCATCTTCATCAGCGTATTTATTGATGGCATTGTATACTTGGTACAATTGTAACGCGCCTTCAGTTTTACCTTCAAGCTTGTTCATGTAATCGCGCCAGTTTTGGTTGTTCTTAACAGCAGCATTCCACCAAGCAGACTCTTCAACAGCGTCAACACGCTCAAGGAGAGCTTTAGCCGCTTCTTTAACGTCACCAAGGATAGATGCATCAAGAGCATGACGTTTACCAAGTTTGTAAGGGTCGATATCAACTTGGATGAATTTTTCAGTATTTTTGAATGTGTTATAAACTTCTGAGAATGGGAAGTTACAGCCAAGGAAAAGGACAGTATCCGCTTCAAAAACAACTTCGTTAGCTGGTTTCCAACCAACACGGTAAGCTGAACCAGTAAGACCTTCGTAGTTCCACTCGAATGTTTCAAAGTTTTTACCAGTTGTGATCACTGGAGCTTTGAGTTTACGTGATAATTCAGTGATGATTTCACCAGCACCACGTCCACCAAAACCAGAGTAAATAACTGGGCGCTCTGCTGCGTTAAGGATTTCAACAGCCTTGCTGATTTCGACTTCATTCAAACCTGGAGCAACAAAAGTGCGGTCAAATTCACCTGATCCATAGTAAGAATCTTCGTCGATTTCTTGGAAACCAAAGTTTACAGGAATTTCAACAACGGCTGGACCTTTTTTAGCAATAGCTGCACGAACGGCATCATCGATGACTTTTGGCAACTGCTCAGCGTAAGCCACGCGTTTGTTGAAGACAGCAACGCCGTTGTACATTGGGTTTTGGTTAAGTTCTTGGAAAGCATCCATATTAAGTTCGTTAACTGGACGTGATCCAAGGATAGCAAGCATTGGTGTAGCATCCATGGCAGCATCGTAGATACCATTAATCAAATGTGTCGCACCTGGTCCCCCAGAACCTACACAGACACCGATAGAACCACCAAATTTAGCTTACATAAGAGCAGCCAATGAACCTGTCTCTTCGTGACGCACTTGCAAGAAGTTGATATCTTTATCTTCTGCAAGAGCATCCATCAATGAGCTAAGTGTTCCTGAAGGAATACCATAAATCGTGTCAACGCCCCATGTTTTGAGAACGTTCAGCATTGCTGCTGATGCTGTAATTTTTCCATTAGACATTTATAAATCTCCCGATTTTTTATAATTAATGTACACCGAGCCTAAACACTATTATTTGCTGATCAGACATTTGAAAACGTTTTATGTTTTTTTGTACAAGCATAATATTAGCATTCGTCCTTACTAAGAGCAATAAACATGCTCATATGGCAACGAAAACTACCTTATAACAGTTTTACCATAATTGTTATAATACAATTAAATGGTGGCGATTGAGCATTAAAACGCTGTTAGGAGATTTTTAACACATTTAGCCCAAGGTCATTTTTCGGTTATAAACTCTTGTCTTTCATAAAATGGCTCGCAGGATGTGGGAGATCACTCCTGTCTAATGGTGAAATGCTTTCTTAAAAGAGGTCAAAGCTAATACAACATCATCGCATATGATTAAACCAGTTGTCGAGGAGACCTGAGACATTCCCGTCAGGAACTATCTTTAACCGACAAGCTGATCATCGCTGTCGCCATGGCTAAAAAATCGGGAAATAACTGCCATGTGAAAAATCTTGTGGCGGCTTGGGATGACTTTAAAAGAAACCTTTCGACTGTTGCTAGCATCCTTTGAGCCTCAAAATGCCAAGATCTCGCTAAAGCTGTTCATAGGTGATATCGTCTCTAATGGCCTTGTAACATCTAGCGAAGATAGCTACCTATCATCGATTAGATACTGATACCTTACTCATTTTGGGCAATGTAGACACCATCTTTAACCAAAGGTTCCCGTTGAGACCGAAGCCCTTCTTCTTCTAGGAAAACACGAATTGGAATCAAATCTTCAGCTTCATAACGTTCTTTGAAAGCCTTAATTTCCTCTTCGGTGGCTAATTCAGGATCCAATTGCATGATTTCAACTGGGAATGGGCGGTCGTGTGTGATTTTAGCATCAATCACAACTGTTTTTCCAGCTTTGTTGTCTTCTACAGCTTTACGAACCACTTCATCAATGTCTTCGATGCGACGAACGGTGTAACCGACAGCACCTTGAGCCTCTGCTGCTTTGGCGTAGTCAACATCTGTGAAGTCGACACCAAAGAGGTGTTTATTGGTATCTTCGTATTTGTTTTTAATGAAGGCATACTCTGTATTTGAAAAGACCACATTGATTACTGGAAGATGATAAGAAACATTTGTCACCACGTCAGGATAGCTCATATTAAAGGCACCATCACCAATAATGTTCCACACTTGGCGATCTGGATAAGTCCGTTTGGCAGCAATACCACCAGGAATAGCAATCCCCATTGTCGCAAATAGTGGTGAGGTCCGCCACATGTTTTTAGGATTCATATGAAGATGACGGATAGAGGTTTGAGTTGAATTACCGACATCTATCGAATAAATGGCATCCTCATCAGCGTATTTGTTGATGGCATTATAGACTTGATAAAGTTGGAGCGGACCTTCAGTTTTGGTTTCCAATTTTGCCATATAGTCATGCCAGTTTTGAATATTTTTAAGATTAGCGCGCCACCAAGCAGAATCGTCAACAGCATCCACACGTTCGTAAATAGCACGGACTGCTTGTTCTGCATCAGCTAAAATAGAAACATCTAATGAATGACGTTTCCCCAGTTTGTAAGGGTCTATGTCAATTTGGATGAATTTTTTAGCATTGCTAAAGGCACCGAAAATTTCAGCGAAAGGATAGTTAGAGCCGATGAAGAGTACGGTATCGGCTTCAAAGTGAAGTTCATTCCCCGTTTTCCAAGCAACTCGGCCCACAGAACCAGCTAGTGCAGGATCATCCCAGTTAAAGCTATCAAAGTTTTTACCCGTAACGACAATAGGCGCTTTGATTTTTTGAGCTAAGTCAGAGACAAGGTCTCCAGCTTGATTGATACCAACTCCAGCGAAAATAACCGGACGTTCTGCATGATTGAGGACATCAACTGCCGCATCAATATCGGCATCATTTAAAGCTGGGAGTAGAAACTCTCTCTGATAGCTTCCTGAACCATAGAAGGCATCAGCAGGAATCTCAGCATAACCAAAGTCATTTGGCACCTCAACGACGGCTGGTCCTTTTTTAGACATGGCTGCACGCGCCGCTTCATCAATGACTTTAGGGAGTTGTTCCGCATAGGCAACACGTTTGTTATAAACGGCCACGCTTTCATACATTGGATTTTGATTAATCTCTTGGAAAGCATCTAAATTAAGCTCTTTTGTTGGACGAGAACCTAGGATCGCAATCATTGGGACACCGTCCATAGCGGCATCATAAATCCCATTGATCAAATGAGTTGCTCCTGGGCCGCCAGATCCGACAGCGACGGCTAAAGCACCGCCCCATTTTTTCTGCATAGCAGCTGCGAGTGAACCTGTTTCTTCATGGCGTACCTGTAGAAAATCAATTCCCTCTTCCTCTGCCAAGGCATCCATAATACCTCCCAAAGTACCAGAAGGAATCCCATAAATGGTGTGAACGCCCCATGTTTTCAAGACTTTTAACATGGCACGACCTGCTGTAATCGTTTCTGTACTCATAGTTGTTCTCCTCTCAATTGCTTTTACAACTATATAGTAATACTTCGCAAAAACCTTGTCAAGGATTTTGTGTTTTTTTCACATTATTAAAAAAACATAGCTTTAAAACACAGCTCTGGACTATAGAAACAAAGGTACTGAGCTTACATTGACAGCCATTTTAAACCACCCTGACAACATCTGGTCATAAAAATGCCTTCCCTTAAACGAGTCAGGATCCTAAAATAACCAAGGGCTTCTGAACTCTCAAACACTATTAATCAGATTAATTAATAAGCCAATTTATGATTTTAGCGGCAGTATACCTAATCAGTGCTGCTATGACCAAAATCAACAAAAAAGAACAAGCAGACACTTCCTTGGAATGAAAGAAAGGTTGCTTATTCCTTGTTTGTATTTGAAAATAGCCTTTGCGCTGCTTCTATTGTGATGACTGTCTCTGTTTCAAGCTATAGCGGCTCAAAGCATAAGCCAGCCACATGAGGCCTTCATAGAGGACAAAAAAGAGAAGGAAACAATGCATAAAGAAAGTCTCTGGCAAAACCCATATGATGGGATCAGTATAGGGATTAAAAATCCAGGTTCTGTCTCCCGGGAAAAGAAGCTGATGAAAGAGCGTGAAAAATTCGTTAAAGCCCATAGCTAGGCCTAAAGCAGCAATCACTAAGGGGACTAGGGCTGCGATTAGATAGGCTTTTTGATGAAGAAAGAGTGATTTTTGCCGCCAGGAACCGATAAGAAAATAAAGACTAGGTACTAGCGTTACAACAAAAATCACCTGAACCAGATGAAATAGCGACTTCACGTCTGCAAAATGCTTTAAACCATCCGCAGAAGACTGGAAATCCGGCATCTGTAAGACCTTTGCAAAAGGGTTGGTCAAATAATTAAGCAGGTGATTGTAGTTGCTCAACAATTCTGATTTGGACAAGGTCACCTGATCCAATAGGTTTAACCAATCAATCTCTAAAGGATAGGCCAACCAAGCTATGTAAATAGTCGCCAAAATAGCTATCGACAATAACCATATCACACTCAAAAATGCTAATAAGCGCTGTCCAAAAATGCCTTTCATCCTTACCTCACCTTTCATATCAGTGTCAATAGCCCTTTTTACTCACCCATTGGCTTGGTCATTTTAGCTTAGTTTTCTTAAGCAAACCTTATAAAAGGCCTTAGCCTAATCAAAGCGCCAGTCCGACAGTGATTCCAGGACATGTGTCGGCTGGACAGGTAAATTGGGTACCTCTTCTTTTTTGGTGAATCCTGTCAAAACGAGCAGGGTTGCAATATCGTTTTTGATACCGGCCGTAATGTCTGTCAAATAATTATCCCCCACCATGAGCGCTTGGTCACGTTTGACACCCAGTCTTTCCAAAGCCTTATTCATAATCACCGCTTCAGGTTTACCGATGATGATTGGCGAAACACGTGTGGCTGCTTCTAAAAGCGCTAACAAAGAGCCCGCACCAGGCATGAGACCACGCTCTGTTGGGATATTGAGATCTGGGTTGGTTCCTATAAAGATGGCCCCATTTTGAATAGCCAAAGTCGCAATGGCCAGTTTGTCATAGGTGACTTGGCTGTCCAGTCCCACAACGACATAAGCAGGATTCTTTTCCTCGTGGCGATAACCTGCTGCTTCGATGGCAGATTTTAGACCTTTTTCACCGATAACATAAGCTGTTTTTCCACGATCCATGTCATTCATGTAATCTACAGTAGCCAAAGTTGCTGTATAGATGGTCTCAAGCGGTGTCTCCACCTGGAACTTGCTGGCTAGCATCTCCTGCACCATCTCCGGTGTGCGTGTGGTGTTGTTGGTTACCAACACGTAAGGAATCTGACGTGCTTGCAAGTCAGCAATAAACTGCTCCCCCGCTGGAATGCGCTCATTTCCACGATAAATAGTGCCGTCTAAATCAATTAAATAACCTTTGTAAGTCATAGATACCTTTCTGATTGTCTAGTCAAAAACCGCCTCCCAGTGCTCAACTTTAGAAGCTTGATAGCAGAGCTGGATTTGCTTTTCTGTCGTTTTGTTTTGCGACAATTCTGGAAGCTGATCCAAAGAAAAGTAACGTGCTTCCAAGGTTTCACTGTTCGCAACAAAATCGCCACTAACGTAATCACAAAGCACGAAATGTTTAATCACTCTTAAGGCCGTATTGGACTGATTGTTTTTACGTTTATCGAGCACGGCTACTAGCCGTCTGGCCTCCACCTCAAATCCTGTCTCTTCTTTGACTTCTTTGATGGTATTGGACAAGATGGACTCTTGCACATCACACCAACCTCCAGGTAAAGCCCAAAGACCATTAAGCTCTTGAACTAAGAGAACCTTATCTTCTTTAAAAATGGCTGCTCGAGTATCAATTTTAGGGGTTTGATAGCCCTCTTCACCAGCAAACAATTCCCTGACCCTGTCCTTGGGAAGTCCTGAAGGCGCTTCTAACATTTGCACAGCGATGTCGCGAATCTCTTCATAGCGTTCCCTATCAAAGGGAGCAGGAGCATAAGCTAGGCCATTCTGTGCCAAGGCTTGCAGCCGGACTGCCCATTCTAACCAATTGTCATTTTTCATAGCTTATCCTTTCAACTCCTGCCACTCAATCAGAGCCTGGGCATTGATAACCCCTTCTGTGGTAATTTGGTGACGGCTTTGTTTGCCCTCAAGCACCACCTGTGAAACAATGTCATGACCATAATGAATTTCTTTTAGGTATTTCAACTGGAGCCGCTTGGGCTGATGACTCGTCAAAAACGCAAAAGGCAAGACATCATAAATCCATTCCAAGTATTTGCTATTATTGACATGGCCATTCATGTCTAAATCAAAATAACGCACGTGATAATCGGTCGCCTGACCTGAATTCAAAGCTGGGTATTTTGGACCACGCTTGACCTTCTTTTGAAAGTCAGAGTCATAGACTATTATCAAATCTTCCGGAACAGGAGCTACTTTGCGACTGTCAAAATCAATCAAGACAAAGGTGGCAGAAATGGTCAGCAGAACCTGGCCCTCATGGTCTGTGATTACAAAGTCACGGTAACAAAAGAGTTTGTTATAAGACTTGGCCTCTGTCGTAATCGTGACCGTCTCTGCAAATCGCGGAAGGCGCTCAACAACGATGTCATAATCCGTAATCACCCAAACCAAACCATAAGTTTCTAAGACATAATGGTCGGATACTCCTAATTCTTGAGATTGCTGGCCAGAGATCTGTAAAGCAACGGACAGAAGATGAGGAAGCTTCACACAGTGAGAGACATCCGTCTCATAAAAGGGAATTTCATAGGTAGTGCTATATTGTTTGCCCATACTTGTCCTTCTTTCTATTCATCATCAATAATAAACTTCTCAGCGACTGTATCACCTAAAAAGAGACCTTTGCGGGTCATGCGAATGATGTCTCCTTCATGAATCAGTAAACCATCAGCTACTAATTCCGCTACAATAGCGCCGTAGCGCTCTTCGAATGACACTCCAAACTTAGCCTCAAATCGGCTAATGGAAACACCTGCCTTTTTACGAAGACCGAGGAAGAATTCTTCTTCCATCATCTCATCTTTGGTCAATATGTCTTCCCCTAAGCGAGAGTGCCCTTCTGCCGCAATGGCTTTTAAATAATGTTGAATAGGTCCGCGGTTACGATAACGAATGCCATTTAAGTAACCCGATGCCCCAGCACCTACACCGTAATACTCCACATTATCCCAATACATGAGATTGTGACGGCTTTCAAAGCCTGGCTTGGTGAAATTCGAGATTTCATAATGTTCGAAGCCATTTTTCTCCAACTCAGTAATAATGTAGGTAAACATGTCTGCTTCAATGTCTTCATTTGGCAGGTGCAAACGGCCACGGCGTTGTTTGTTCATAAAGACGGTATGATCCTCTAAAATCAAACTGTAAAGACTGAGATGAGGTATATCGAGCGACAACGCCTTACGCACATTTTCTTCAACCTGTTCCATAGTCTGATTAGGCAAGGCATAAATCAAGTCAATCGAAATATTGGTCAACCCTGCTGCTTTCAAAGCATCAATGCTTTCATAAATCTGTGCTTCATTGTGACTGCGACCGATTTGCTTGAGCTGTTTGTCAAAAAAGGTCTGTACACCGAGAGATACACGGTTGACAGCTGACCGCTTTAAGACCTCGATCTTTTCTGGTGTCAAATCGCCCGGATTAGCCTCGATCGTGAATTCTTCTAGCATGTCTAGATTAAGATTCTTTTGGAGATGCGTCAGAAGATAATCTAGTTGCTCTGCCGAAATGGCTGTTGGTGTCCCTCCGCCAATATAAAGCGTCTTGAGGTCACGAATATCGTAGTAGTTAAACTCACGAATAAGAGCCTGCAGATAAGCATCAACAGGCTGATTTTTGATAAAGACTTTTGAAAAGTCGCAATAATAACAAATTTGCGTGCAAAAGGGAATATGCACATAGGCTGAAGTTGGTTTTTTTGACATAAATCTATTGTAACACTTTAAAAAAGAGTGTCCATTTTTCCTCACGATTTTTCACAAAAGAACCTCAACTTCCTGTTGCATGCCTTCTTTTACATTGATTTCCCGGAAAATAGGAACTAGACTAAAACCTTATCCTATTTTGATAAACGGATGACCTCAACTTTGTAGCCGTCAGGATCTTTAACAAAATAATAATGTGGTTCTTGGCCCGGCAAACCTTTTAGCTCAGTCACTTCAAAACCTGCTTCGACATGTTCCTCATATGTCTCTTCGAGATCGTCAACACCGACAGCCAGATGCCCATAACCATCTCCAATATCGTATGCCCCATGGCCATAGTTATAAGTGAGTTCGATTTCAAAATCATCATTTGGGGTTTTTAAAAAGACCAGTGTGAATTCATGATCTGGAAAATCCTTACGACGCACTTCTTCTAATGGAAAGGCTTTCGTATAAAAAGCAATTGACGCTTCCATGTCTTGGACGCGAATACAAGTATGTAACATTTTCATGATAAGTGTCCTCCTATACCTCTATCCTATCGGTTTCTGACAGAGATTGCAAGGCAGACGCTAGCGCTGATTTAAGAATTGTCCTAGCATTTGCCGTCATCTGGCATCTCACCTGCACTCAAGTTTTGAATAATTGACTATTTTTGACTATAATGGAGTTAAAAAGGAGTTACTCATGAAATCATTTTCACTACTGGCTGGTCTTTTATCGCTATTGATTGGCTTTTACCTGTTTAACCAACCCTTGTCAGCCGTTGCCACTATTGGATGGCTCCTCGCTCTATTGATCTTCATTTGGGGCATCCAAGGTCTCTTTACTTACTTCAAGAGACAGCGCAAAACTATCTGGCAACTCTTACAAGCTATAGTATCTACCGTGTTTGGGTTAATGCTCTTAGGCAGTTCGGCTCTATCACTCAGCCGCTTGGTGATTAGCTTTGTGGCCTACTGGATTTTGACAATTGCCATTTTGCGGATGATGTCAGGCTATCAGACCAGAAAAATGGGTTTTGGCAATAGCACACTGAACTCAGGAATTGCTATGTTCCTACTGGGACTGGTGCTCCTACTAGGTCCTGTTTTGACATCAGTTTTCATTGGCAAATTCTTATCTCTGGTCTTTATCATCCTAGGCTTCTCAGTACTGGTATTTAGCTTTAGACGCTAGATCAAGAGATTGGACAATGGGAGATAGAAATGTGATCCTAATGCTTCAACACTAGCAACAGACTGCAAAAAAAGCCTGGTCTCACGGTTTCCACAACCTGAGACCGGGCCTTTTAATTTTTGACAAGCACTGCTAAAAGACAGAGAAGGTCGCTATCACTAAGCCATTACACGCTATTGAGAGACAGCTTTTATTACCGCTACTGTTAAAAAGAGCTTAGAAATAAGCTTAGAGAAGCCCCAATTGGGCAAAGGCATTATAAAGCCCATCCTCTGCTACATCGTCAGTTATCATATCAGCCATGGCTAGAATCTCAGGGCCACCATTTCCCATCGAAACCCCAACCTGACAGTAGTCTAACATGGGAATATCAATCTTAGCATCCCCAAAAGCAATGGTATCTTGTCGATCAACTCCTAGATGCTGTAAAAGGACCTCTATGGCATGGGCTTTGTTAATGTCCTTAACGCCTAAATCACCAAAAAGGGCTGTTTCACCACGACCCCCCCAAGTATGGGCTTCAAGATTTGGAAACTCCTCAATAGAATCTAGATGATCCTGATAATCAGATAAGATGAAGCTGACCTTATTGAGATCATCACGATAAAGTTCGCCTCCATACACGAGACCATGTAGGGCATCTTCTGCTTCTTGGTCCTTGACTTCTTCTTGGGTTCTCCCCTTACGCAGACTATACTCCCTCAAAACAGGACGCGCTGCATCTCTGAAGTTTTCAGAAGCAAAAAGCCCATTATTCGACTCTAGATAAAACTCCAGACCTCTGCTATGGAGCCAATCGACGATATGCTTGGTATCCTCTTTGGAAATCAACTGGTGCATGATAACCTGTCCCTGATCTTCGACATAAGATCCATTGCCACCAATCATGCCATCAATGCCAATATCCCAGATTTCTGGCTGCATCTCAGCCCGACTACGACCTGTACAGACATAAACCTTGTGACCACTCTGACGCGCCTGACGAATGGCTGTGATAGCGGATTCTGGAATGGTATTATCATAATCCACCAACGTTCCATCAACATCTAAAAAAATCACTTTTGACATGCTTTACCTCACTTGTAATTCTGATGTTTCCAGTATATAAAAAAGATAGTGACAAAACCATCACTATCCTCGGAAAAAAAGATACTATCCTACGATTTGCTGAGACTTCAAAACGTAGCGATTGTAGAGTTTCTCAGAAAAGGGATTGCAAAGAGCTACGACACGACCTGTGAAGATCATAGCAATAATGGTACCAATACCAACACCCAACATGCCTTGACCAAAACTAAAGCTGAGAGCAAGAGCTAAAAAGGTACAGGTAAAGTCGAGCACGTTTTTACCAAAGCCAAAACTCTTATTAAGAACAAAACCAATCGTATCTGCCAAAGCATCGGCAGGATTTGGGATTAATTTCATATTGACTGTGATGGAAGCTCCCAAACCTGTCAAAACAATCCCAATCACCAACCAAATCAAACGCGTTAACAAGCTTTGAGGAACAGGCAGCAGGTAATCAAATCCTTGAATAAAAAAGCTGGTCAAAAAACTGACGAAAACCTGTAAAAGTTGTACCCGTTGAAAGTTTTTGCGTAAGAGCAAAAATTGGATAGCAATCAAAAAAACGTAGTACAAAAAAGTTGCCAAACCAATGGAAACATGGAAAATCTTAGCCGCATTAAAAGCCAGCGAAATCACTGGTGACACCCCCAGGGCTGTCTTGGTATTAAAGGTAATACCAAGACTGACAATGACAATACCGATCATGTAAATAATAATCTGATTGAGATGAATGGTTTTAGAATTCATGTACTCACTCCTTTTAACTACTAGCCAAGCACCAACAGAAAAACCGCCATAAGCTGTTAGTCAGTTAACTAGCGGTTTTTAAGCAAAATCGTCTTGTCCTTTATGGCTATAAAGCTAGGTCATAGCTTGTTTAATACTATTAGCATATCAAAAGGTGAATTTTTTGTCAAACTATAACTAATTAGTGACATAAAAACACAATATCATCTAAAACTAACAACAAAGGACAAGAGATAAAAAAGTCTAGAACCTTTGGGTTCTAAACTTTTTAAAAAGATGCCGCAAGTGATGCTTTTGATAGTTAGTCAATATCTGTTCCGTTTGAAGCGATCACTTTTTTATACCAATCAAATGATTTTTTCTTAGAACGCTTGAGGGTTCCATTACCATAGTTATCACGGTCAACATAGATGAAGCCATAGCGTTTTTTCATTTCCCCTGTTCCGGCAGATACCAAGTCAATTGGTCCCCAAGTTGTGTAACCAAGCAATTCAACGCCGTCTTCGTTGATCGCTTGATTCATGGTTTCAACGTGAGCACGAAGATAGTCAATACGGTAGTCATCTTCAACGTAACCATTTTCATCTGGCGTGTCAATAGCTCCTAAACCATTTTCCACGATAAACATCGGTTTTTGATAACGATCCCAGATAGCATTGAGCGTGATACGGAGACCTAATGGGTCAATTTGCCAGCCCCACTCAGAAGCATCTAGATAAGGATTTTTAATAGATGCAAAAATGTTCCCTTGCGTTTTTTCATTGACTTCAGGATCGCCTGACGCCACGCGGCTTGAATAGTATGAGAAGGACACGAAGTCAACTGTATGTTCTTTCAAAAGAGCCAAGTCTTCATCAGTTATTTCAATGTCTAAGCCAAGATGCTCGAATTTCTTCTTAGCATAGTTAGGGTATTCCCCACGCGCCTGCACATCGATGAAGAAGTAATTTTCCCGGTCTTCTTGCATAGCTGCCCAGTAATCACGCGGATGTGCAGTATTTGGATAGTATTGACCAGCCGCAAGCATACAACCGACCTTATTTTCTGGGTCTACTTCGTGAGCGATTTTGGTGGCAATAGCTGACGCTACTAGTTCATGGTGAGCCGCTTGATACTTAACCTGTTCTTGGTTTTCACCCTCTTCGAAGTACAAACCTGCTCCCATAAACGGTGCATGCAAAATCATATTAATCTCATTAAAGGTTAGCCAGTATTTTACCAAACCTTTGTAACGATTAAAGATAACCTGACAGAGACGCTCGTAGAATTCGATGATTTTGCGATTACGCCATCCGCCATATTCCTCGATCAAATGCATAGGGAAATCAAAGTGCGTAATGGTTACCAAGGGTTCGATATCGTATTTGCGCAATTCTTTGAAGACATTTTCATAGAATTGAAGACCTGCTTCGTTTGGCTCCAACTCATCCCCTTTAGGGAAAATACGTGTCCAACCGATAGACATACGATAAGTTTTAAAGCCCATTTCCGCAAAAAGTGCAATATCTTCTTTATAATTATGGTAAAAATCGATAGAGCCTTTTGCTGGGTAGAAATAACCCTCTTCAAAATCAAACATTTTCTTTTGACCAGCAATGATTGGGAAGCGATCTTCTCCAATCGGTACCACGTCAACGTTGGCTAAACCACGTCCATCAACATCATAGGCACCTTCAACTTGGTTGGCAGCTGTTGCCCCACCCCATAAGAAGCCATCTGGGAATGCAGGTAATTTTGTCATTATGAAACCTCTTTCATGATTTTATGACATTATTATACCATACAAAGCGAGGGAAAAACTGATAATTTCATAGGAATAACTGGTACTATCCTTTGATTTCTTACCATATAATTGACAATGTAATAAATAGACAAAAAATCTCAGCAATTTTTCTAGTAAAATAGTCTTATTTATCGACCACAGGAATCAAATTTATCTGAAATAGCGATTTTATTAAAGAGTTATCTGTCTAGTATTCACTGAGAAATAGCTAGCGATTAGTTTCATAACTCGATAAACTAATAGTCCGTTAGTAAATCATCTAAAAGTCATTTATTTGAGAATTTGATGATACACTTTTGCCTCAAGATACCCATGGATTTACTCACAAACGGACATCATCAAGGTAAAGCATATTATGCTAAGGATTATATTGAAAAATATGAAGACATTCCTATCCTGAAACGATCATGGGAAAGTTTAAAAAATACACAATAGTTCGAGGATAGAGACTGTAGGCAGATACCGTCGTTAAGTAATAGAAAATACTATTTAGTAACCCTATTAGACATATAATAGACCAAAAAAATATCTGAACTGAAAAATTCCTGATGAGAGAGTTTTTGGGAAAGCTATACACTTCATCGAATAAATGGGATTAAAAAAAAACAAGTCTAAAAACTTGCTTTTTTTATTTATCTAAGAAAATTCCCGATTAGGGTTATTTAATTTTTTAAACTTAGCGATCAGAATGATTGATATAACAATTTCTGCCACAGTGATAACTAAAACTAAACTGGTTGCAAATTCATATTTGTCAAGAAAACCACTCAATATAATATAGTCCCATGTAGAATGAAATAAAATTGGGAACCAAATAAATTTAGTATAAACATAGATACAACCTAAATAAATTCCCATAACAAGGGTTGATACTAATTGACTAACAATATCTTGGAAAGAAACACCTCCAAAAACATTTAGAACATGCAACAAAGAGAAAAAAGATGATGACAATATTATTGCCTTAACAGGACTCATTTCTCTCAAACTGCCACCCAGAAGAATTTTTCTAAACATAGTTTCTTCAGCGAATCCAATTAAAAGTACATCAAAGATTAAAATAAAAAATTTTGAACTAATCTCAAATGTTTCGATTAAAGTTATAATCCCTAAACCTAAAAGAGGAATCATCACTATCATAAACCAAAAATAGCCTGGTTTGTTTAATATCTGTAAGGTTAATACATCGTTTTTCCAAATACCATAAGTCCCAGATAGCAATGCCAAGGTTATCATAAATGGTAAAAAAGCTCTACTAAATTCTGGAGAGTCATACTTAACATTAAGGAAAGCATAACAGAAAGATAGCCCAACCGCCATAATCATATAGTACAGCCCCAAAACACTAAAATGCTTTTTCATAAATGCTCCTTTTCGTATATTTCAGAACATTATAGCACTATCTCTTACATTTTCCAATCATGAATAAAATTAGATGACAGACTTCTAATATCTATACATTGATCGAACTGTAATGTTTATCTATGATTTCTCAGCTTCATATAAATATTCTTGACTAATTGGATTAAAAATAAATTGTAGACAAAATTGATCCACATTGACATTAAATTTAAAAATTGCACAGTTAGACATTCGTACCTGTGGCGGATTGTCCATAACACCTCGATAAAACTGAGCTATGGAAGCCCCGTGACTGACCACTAAAATTTTCTCACCATCCTGGTGCTGTTTGAGAATTTCTGTAATAGTCGTAACCATACGCTCACGCACAGCCATAGAGTCTTCACCACCATGCTGAACAAAATAATCGCCATAGCCAACGCCTGGGATAAGGGGCGGGTTTAAGGTTTCCGTTTGTCCCTCGAAAGTCCCAAAATCCATTTCTTTCAATCCCTTCAAACGAATAATCTCTTTTTGTCCTGAAGCAAGCTCAGCAGTATCAACAGCTCGTTCTTGAGTTGAGGCGTAAACAGCTGCAAATTTTCCAACTTCTTGATCAAAAAAGTGACCCGCCTTTTGGGCTTGTTCGATTCCTATGGCAGTCAAGGGGCTATCGGATACCCCCTGAACTTGCTTGAGTTCGTTAAAACGCGTTTGCCCATGCCGCATAAGATAGAGTGTTTTAACCATAACCTCTCCTTAAAAATCGTATACTTTAAAGTCTTGTGCCGGTAAAATAAGCTTTTCCAATTTTAAGGAAGAACCTTCTACCACATCAAACTGACAAATGGCACAATTGGAGAAATAGACGCCTGGCGGGAAAGAAATAGCCAGTTCCAGCATTAACCCCCACATGGCAGCCCCGTGACTAACCATGAGTATGTTTTGGGATGTCGATTGGCTTAAGACGTCTTGAATAGCCGAATGAACCCGTTTCCCGACCTGACGAATATCTTCTCCACCAAAAGGCACCAAAAGGTCCTCAAAGGAAATAGCTCCCTCTCGAACTTTGGGTAGGAGCATTTCAGGTTGCGCCTCAAACTGACCAAAACTCATTTCTTTCAAACCTTTGAGCTGATCAATCTGTTTTCTATCACCCACTAATTTAGCCGTATCTGTTGCTCGCTCTTGCGTTGATGAATAAACTTTGTCAAAATGAATCTCATTTTCTTCAAAATAGCGTTTAGCAAGCCTTGCCTGTTCAATCCCCAGTTCCGTTAATGGGGAATCACAAGCTCCCTGCACACGTTTTTGAGTGTTAAAAAGCGTTTCGCCATGTCGCATTAAATACAGTTTTGTCATTTTAATCTCTTTCTAAAATAGTGATATTTTTAAAATAGGCTCTCGTTCCAATATCAACAAACAAGCCCAAATTTCCAGCTTGTGGCTGATGAATCAAGTCTTCTACAGTCAAAACCAAGTCATTATTAACATAAAATCTCCCAACATTATTGTCCAATTCAACCGCAAGGTGAATCCATTCATCCAGGCCAATATCTGCAGTCCATGATACCTTTTTCTCTAAAATAATCAAAGGTGTAAGTAGGATAAGCAAAATATTGAATAGCTCGATTACGGCGAATTGGATCTTCTGTTCGCCCATTAGTCGGACGAATGTAGAAAGATTCAAAGTAATCATCATTTTCTGAAATCCGAAAAGCCAAGCCTATAAACCCTCTAGCAAAATCTGGAGCATCCTCAACTTCCAAATGATTAATTGTAACATGGACTGGTTTAATACCTTTAATGGTTTGAGACATAAGACCTCCAAATGTCTTTCTAACTGAAAGACCAGCTTCGCTGGTTTTGGCTTAATTTAATAAGTTTGCGCCATCACTTGCAATAACATCTTTATACCAATAGAAGGAATCTTTACGATAACGGTCAAAACTACCATTTCCTTGGTCGTCTGCGTCAACATAGACAAAGCCGTAGCGTTTAGACATCTCTGACGTTGAGGCTGAGACCAGGTCGATACAACCCCACATGGTGTAACCCATAAGCTCAACTCCATCTTCAATGGCTTCATACATCTGCTTGATATGCTTATCAAGGTAGTCAATACGATATGGGTCATGTATTGAGCCATCTGTCTCTAAGGTATCAAGCGCTCCCAAGCCATTTTCCACGATAAAGAGTGGGACTTGATAACGGTCATAGAGCTTGTTTAAGGTCACGCGCAGACCAACAGGATCAATCTGCCAGCCCCAGTCTGATGCTTCTAGATAAGGATTTGATTCCCCTAAAATCAAGTTTCCAGCTGTGACTTTCTGTTCCTCAGTTTGATTATTAGGATGACGGGTCACTGATGACATGTAATAGGAAAAACTCATGAAATCAACCGTGTATTGACTAAGAATGTCTTCGTCACCCTCTTCAAAGACCAATTCAATATTATTTTCTCTAAAGAAGCGATTCATATAACTTGGGTATTTCCCACGAATCTGCACATCGGCATAAAAGAGATTTTCATGGTCCTTATGAATAGACTGCATGATGTCATCAGGATGACAGGTTGCAGGATAGGCTTCCATACGAGCCAACATCATTCCGATTTGATTTTCTGGATCAATCTCATGCCCAACTTTCGTTGCTAAACTTGAGGCGATAAACTGATGGTGAACCGCTTGGTACATGTCTTGAAGATTGAGTTTACCATCTTCAAAAAGCAAACCACCAGAGAGATAACCTGTCATGCCGAGAATGTTAATTTCATTGAAGGTCAACCAGTATTTGACTTTTCCTTTATAACGGTTAAAGACTGTTTCAGCATAATGGACAAAGAAATCAACAACTTTACGATTTTTCCAACCGCCGTATGCTTTTACCAAACCAATTGGAAATTCATAATGTGACAAAGTTACTAAAGGCTCAATCCCATACTTATTCAATTCGTCAAAGACAGCATCATAGAATGCCAAGCCCTCTTCATTTGGCACTGTTTCATCACCATTTGGAAAAATCCGCGACCAAGCAATGGACAGACGGAAAGTTTTAAAGCCCATTTCAGCCATGAGGGCAATATCTTCTTTATAACGATGATAAAAATCTGAACCCCAACGTTTTGGATATAAGCCTTCTTTATCATTCAAGGCAAACTCCAAACGTTCACGATTCATGGGCGTTGTGAATTCGCCACCCATAGTCTTACGTTCTTATGGAGCAACTGCTCTTGCTGTATCTGAGGTTGCTGGTCCACGACCACCTTCATCCCAGGCTCCTTCGTATTGATTGGCAGCTGTGGCGCCACCCCATAAGAAATCGTCACGTAATTTAGACATACTAGCCTCCTTGTTAGTTTTGTTTAGTCTTAGTTTAGCAAGCGGTTACACATTTGACCATAGCATAAATTTCCTTAGTGACTAAGGAAAAGAATCTTTTGCAATCCCTTACCTTTATTTTCATGTTTTTTTATAAGGAAAATATGCTATACTAATAGGAATGATTAGGAAGCAGAGGACAACATCAGTGACTAAAGAATGGACTAGACTTTTTCGTGGAATGCTTAGAAAAGCTCAGTTTGGTATTTTGGTCTATGCCTTTGTCTATACTTTAGGCTATTTTGGCTACACGGTTCCACTCGCAGGCTTTTTCTTTTGCCTTGGCATACTCTTTTTCAAAAATCAGCTCATACGATTTTTGAAAAAAGGCATTCAGATGCTTTATGCCCATAAAAAATGGGTTATGCTTGCGGCCTTTATTTTCCAGATCTTACTCCTCCTTTCTGCCAAGCTCTTGATTCGACGTGACGCTGCCGTTGTTTTTACTGGGGCATTTCATTACTTGCCTAGTAGCTCCATTTCAGCCTATATCACCCGAAATCCTAACAACCTTTTCTTATTTTTATACCAACGCCTCTTCTATAATCTCTTTGGAAAAGAGGCCCTTGGGCTTCTTCTAGGACTGAATATTTTTTATATCCATAGCTACACCTGGTTGATGGACAGACTCGCTTTGAGACACTTCAACCAAAGTACTGCCCAGTATGCCTTTAGTTTCAATATGCTTTTGATAGGCTTTACTCCACTCTTTCTAACCCTCTATACCGATGTTCTGGCCCTCCCCCTCCTAGCTCTGCAAGTGGAACTTGCTCTAAAGCTACTAAAAGCAAGGAATATGCAAGGTATCTGGAAAGTCAGTAGCGTACTAGGATTACTGTCTGGTATCATCTATCTCATTCGCCCGACCGGTCTCATTCTCCCTATTGCTCTATTACTAAGCATGTTCTTGCAAAAAAGATGGCACCATAGTGTGCTCTTCCTCTCGGTTTTCATGGTCAGTCTAGCAAGCGTTTCCCTGATCAGTCAGGAGATTAAACAGCATCAAAAAGAGATCAAGATTATCAAAGGAGCTGGTTTAGCTAAAACACCTCTGGCTTTCATTGATTTGGGACTGACCCATTCAGGGACTGATCAAGCTGATTTTAAAGATGGTCTCTTACAGTATGTCAATAAAGACAAGCGAAACCAGTATAACAATGGAATGTTCAATCAGAAGTTTGTCATAGCAGAAATTAAAAGACGCTTAAGTGACTTTACGGTCCTCAGTTTTACCCAGCATCTCCTAATCAAACTAGGAAATACCTTTCGTCAAGGCAATTTCGGTTGGACCTACTATGAAAATCTTAAGAAAGAAAAGACACCGTTTGTTTCACCCCTTTACCCCTATTTGAAACCCTCTCCCATTTTTAAAACCATTCGTTATTTGCTGATTAGTGTAGACACCAAGCCCTACAAGGTCACCTTCTCCTTCCTTCAAATCATCTGGCTTCTTCTCTTAATCGGACTTTTCTTCAGCGCAGGCAAGTCATTTCCTCTTAGTGACCAAACAGATTTTCTCCATTTAGCTATCTTTGGAGGCCTCTTGTTTCTCATGATTTTTGAAGGCGGAAAGGCACGCTACCTCTTACAATTCTTCCCTCAAATCCTACTGCTGGCAAGCCTAGGCTTACAATCACGAAGCAGGCATAACATAGACATCAAGTCATCTTGACAATAGCACTGACTCCCACTTTCAGAACAGTATCTTCGCCGGCGAGGCTTTGGCTATCTGGTCGCAGATGTTATAGCATAAAAAATAAGGTTGTCGATAATGCCAACCTTATTTGAGTTTGTAGACCAAGTCTTTTGTGAGACTTTCCTTAAATGATATCAGACAGCAGCAAACTTTTTTGATTCTAGGTCTACTCCTCAAACAGTCCCCAAGACTGTTTGAGCTACCTACGGAATTCCATGCCTTAATTTTGAGCCTTTTGTCGCTTTCTTATTTCTAAGCGACAACCTTAAAATATCTCCCAGACCTTTTAAGCCAAAAAAATTCCAAATGCCTAAAACTACGAGGTTTCAGGCATTTTTATCACGACGTAAACCTCAATTTGGAGCTCGCTCTGCTTGCTTGTTTCTGCAGAGCTACCCAGTTTCATATCTCCAAATGACGTTTGTCTTGTTTTATTGTCGTATTTGCTTAGTTTTCCACTTCTGGTACAGTCACTTTACCATCAATAATTGCTTTCTTGGCGTCTTCAACTGCCTTCTTAGCTTCGTCAGATAGACCTGTCATAGCAAGGTCAACGCCTTCTTCTTTAAGACCGAAAACAGAGAGTTTACCACCAGGGAACTTGTCTTCTGCTGTCTGATTAGCTACGATTTGAAGGGCTTTACCAACCTCTTTGATCGTTGAAGCTAAAACAAAGTTAGACTCTTTACCATCTTTTGAAGTATATTTTCCTTCGTCACTTTGATCACGGTCTGCACCAATAACCCATACTTTATCTGCTTCATCACGCGTTTCGTTTTCCAATTTAGCCTCATTAAAAACGCCAGCTCCTGTTCCACCAGCTGCATGGAAAATCACATCTGCTCCTGAACCATATTGGGCCGCTGCAATCGTCTTCCCTTTAGCAGCATCGGCAAAAGATCCCGCATAAGCAACGTCAACCTTGATGCTATCATCAACAGATTTGACACCTGCTTCAAAGCCTTTTTCAAAACGTTTTACGACAGAGGCTTCCATACCACCAACGAATCCAACGTGTTTGGTTTTAGTCGCTTTGGCTGCTGCAACACCTGCTAAATAAGACGCTTCATTGTCGCCAAAGCTAATGCTGGCAACATTGTCTTTACCCTCAACAACCGCATCAACTAAGGCATATTTGGTATCTGGATTGTCATCTGATACTTTATCAATCGCATCTTGAAGATTGAACCCAATACCAAAAATAAGATTGTAACCACTTGAAACGGCGGTATCTAGGTTAGTAGCGTACTCAGATTCACTAGATGACTGCCAGTAATCAAAGCCTGAACCTTTTTTAAGGTTATTTTCTTTCCCCCACGCTTGGAGACCTTCCCAAGCTGACTGGTTGAAGGATTTATCATCGATACCTCCTTGGTCTGTTACCATAGCTACTTTCAATGCTGTTTTATCGTTTGAGTCACTTTTTTCAGAACGATTGCCACAAGCTACCAAAGCAAGCAGAGATGCTGAAGCAAGACCTAAAGTAACGATTTTTTTATTCATGATATCACGAATCTCCTAAAAAATATTTTTTCATCAAGCCACCTGATGACTTGTTTAGGAAATTACTATAACAAGCATTTTATGTTTTAACAACATTTTTAGTTTCATAAAACTATATCGTTCGGTTTTTATGCAATCCCATACTTTTTTTAACGTTCAACGACCAACAAAACAACAATAAACTGATATTTTCTGAACATTAAAGTCTATAAGCACGAGTATTCACTTTTACTTCAGTAGGGTTAAAGAGACTATTTTACCCTATTTTAAAAATAACCCGCTAGTGCTTTTTTGTGATCATTAGCTAAAAGTGTGCAACTTTTTGTCATTCGTTGAAACTTTCTGAGATTGATAACCGCAAATAGCACTGTTCGCGCTTGAGATTCTAGACCAACTTAACGATATGTCATCCACTTCACCAATCAAGTCTAGATCTGGAGAGTCAGGATTGGCCCCTTGCGCCATCAGCACTTTCGCTGATCAATCCTCTCTTAATGCCGCATCAAAAACGGTTCATCAGAAAAAAACGATCTCCCCAATTGCGACAAGCATGAATCGGTTAGTAATCACACATCATCCCGTCAAAAAAGGACCGACTAGGTCGCATCCTTTCTGAACATTTTAATGCTCAACGGCTTCAGGCCTTGCTTCTTCCAAGCTTCACTCTACTTCTCCACCCGACTACCGAAGGCCACGAGTTGACGAGTTTATTCTATTGCGCCCTCATGCTGAGCTTTGATGATTTTCGAGCCCATAATCACGGCGTCCTATACGCGGTTAAAGCAGAGAATATCCTCTTGAATGGAGGCGCCAAATCCCGTTATAACTGGGACAGGAGACAAAGCCCTTTAACGTTGCAAGTACTCATTCAAGTCATCACGGTACTGGTTTTCTTTCAATTGCTAAATAATAAATGACAGCTGGACACCATTGACCAAACTGCATTGTCCCGTCACTTCAATTTTCCTGTAAACAGATCTAAAGCCTACTCCTTCTGACTATTTATTAGTCTGAAATTTTCAATTCTGAAGTCAACACTTTTTTAAAAAATTTAAATAATGTTCGGCATTTATGAGCGACGTCCAGGTATTAGACAGTGTTTCTGAACGTCTCACTGCATATCCTATAAGAACAATTGGGGATCTTTAAGACCAAAACCTAGCCGCAATATCTTGACCTTGCTTAATCTTAGCCCACTGTTGTGGAATGGCTAGTTCATTTACCGAATCACATGAAGCAAAGCCACATTGGTGGGAAAGAAAAAGACGGTCCTTAGGAATAATTTGACTAGCCTCTTCTAGCAACTGGTAGACACGGTCCTCGTCATCAAGATCAGTGGTTTTCGATGATAGCAAACCTAGCACCACTTCGGTATCCTTATCCTTTAGAGCTTCAAGTGCCTTAATGTCACCTGCACGCTCATCATCCCATTCTAGGAAAAAGCGGTCGTAATGCTGCTCAGCTAAGAATTTTTCTGCAATCGCTTCGTAAGTGCCTCCTGAAGCGTGACGACTTTCATAGTTTCCACGACAGTTATGGGTCCAAACCGTCAGCCCCAGATCATGAGCGAAATCGACAACCTCATTATTAATCGCAATAAACTGGTCTGCCAGATCTGTCAGGTCATCATTTCCTGCCGCAAAGAAAGAGTCGGGGTTGCTCTCATCAAACAATTCCCAGAGGCAGTCGTCAAACTGAATAATCTTGCCTCCAGCAGCTTTGTACTCAGTCAGAAATTCTTTGTAGGCATTTATCAGACCTTCCTTGAGTGCTTGGTCAGTCTCATAGACTTGTCCTGGTCCAGCTAAGCCATCAAAGACCGATAATTCGGTAAAGGCGTGGGCAGGTCCCCAAACTGTTAATTTACTAGCATGATCACCTGCATGCTCCTGAACCTGTTTGTAAATATCCAAGAAATGATGATTCTTACCAGACAAAGGTGCTGTAATACGAATACCAATATCCTTGCGTGTCTCAAATTGGCTACCATCATGGTCTTTAAAGGTATAGCCTTGATCAGCGATATAACGCTCGATACCTCCCAAGCCCCAAACAAAATCCAAATGCCACATGGAACGGCCGTATTCCCCATCAGTAACTGTCTCAATGCCATTCTCTACCTGGTCTTTCACAATAGCCTTGATCTTTTCAGCTTCAAGCTCTTGATAGCCAGCCAAGTCGTCATAAAAAGGGTAACTAATGTCGTCACGATGCTCAATCTCATCTTTGTATTGGCGTAAATCAGATGGACGAAGCAATGAGCCTACCAGTTGAAATCTAGATTGTGTCATAGTCATTTACCTCATTAAGTGTGATAAGACTATCCTAACGTAAAAAGGTATTTTTGAAAAATAGTTATTAGACAAAGAAAGATATAGCTTTTTGCTATATCTAATATCATTTTTCTTATTATTTAAGGCTATAGTTACTTTCTATCTATGGCTATTCTTTACTCTAGGAAATAGGTGGCACCAATCAGATTGGCAGCATTATGGTAAAAACAAGCCTTAACTTCTGGGCGTTTAATAACTTGAAATACCCACGCCTCCTCCTCTTCTAGCTGATCAAGTTGCCGGTTAATTTCCTCAATCAAGATGTCTTGACTGGAAATACCACCGCCAATGACAACCTTCTCAACATCTAAAAGGCTTTGGCAGTTATTAATCTGGATAGCAAAAGAGCGACAATAGGTCTGGAAAATAGGGTAAACCCGCTCATCTTCGGCCTTAATAGCCTCAAAAACAGCCTTACCATCTTGCTCATCTGCCAAATGGAGTGCCTTGGCACAAGTGCTAATCAAGTTGACCGCAGATAGCTGCGCACCGGCTAAATCACTTCCCGTCAAGGGATCCCTTTTGCCTTGTGGCAAGCTAAAGGTCAATTCCCCAGCTTGAAAGTGAGAGCCTTGATAGAGCTGGCCATTGATGATAAGACCGCCACCAAGCCCAGTCCCCACAATCATGGCAAGACCATTTTGCACCCCTTTCAGATGACCAGAAGCCAATTCAGCCAAGACCGCTGCCTTACCGTCATTAATGACAGCAACGGGTTTTTGATAAAGGTCCTCCAAAAAAACCTTAAAGGAAAAGCCATCCAAATAGCGCAGCATGCCACCCTTATAAACGGTTCCAGTCTCTGGATCAACCGTGCCAGGACAGGAAATGGCAATGCCTTCAATCTCGTCTAGATGTGGGCTAATCAGCTCTTTCAATACCTCTTGACAAGTCTCTATATCATGTGCAGCAGGTCGTGCTTCAAAGGCTTTCTCTAGTTCAAAAGTGTCTGAAACCAGTCCCGATTTAAACTGGGTTCCACCCAAATCGATAGCTAAAATTGTCATATGTTCTCCTTTATCACAAATATCTCAAAATCACGATTGCCTAACCAACCGTGATTTTCTGTCTTAATCTAACTCTTCGCCGTTTGAGGCAATGACTTTTTGGTACCAATAAAAACTGTCTTTTGGTGTCCGATCAAGCGTTCCCTCGCCCGCATCATCCATGTCCACATAGATAAAGCCATAGCGCTTACGCATTTCGCCAGTACCAGCTGAAACGATGTCAATACAGCCCCAAGTCGTGTAGGCAATCAAGTCAACCCCATTAGCAATCGCTCTACGCATAGCTTTGATATGCTCCCGATGGTAATCGATGCGGTAATCATCATGAATGCTACCATCTTCTTCAACCGTGTCAAAGGCACCCAGGCCATTTTCTACAACCATAAGTGGCAATTCGTAGCGGTCATAAATTTTTTCAAGGTAATATTGCAGCCCATCAGGATCCTGCGCCCAACCCCAATCAGAGTAGGTCAAGTAAGGATTTTTAACACCAGATGAGAAGTTACCAGCCACTTGTTCGCCACCTGTATGCGTGGTTACATTATTGGACATGTAGTAAGAGAAGGTATACATATCCACTCTTCCCTTTTGAAGGTCCTCAAGATCTTCGTCGGTGACCTCTAGCTGAACATTATGCTCCTGCCAGAGTCGTTTGGCGTAAGTGCCGTATTTCCCTTTGGCTTGAACATCCCCACAATAGTAATTGCCAGATTCCCACTTGTGCTGATTAGCCAAGATATCTTTAGGGTCAGGCGTAGCTGGGTAGAAGCTAATGCCACAAATCATGTTGCCGATCATAAAGTCAGGATTGATTTGGTGCCCCAATTGGACGGCTTTGGCTGATGCGACAAACTGATGGTGAAGGATCTGATAGCTCTCTTGATAGTCTTGATCAGAAGCTTTTTGACCAAACATGTCCAAAAACATGGTGGTGTTATTGATTTCATTAAAGGTTAGCCAATACTTAACTAGGTCTTTGTATTCCTTGAAAATGACCTCACAGTAGTTGACATAAAAATCAATGAGTTGGCGGTTAGTCCAGCCACCGTAGTTTTCTTCCAGAGCTAATGGCGTGTCAAAATGCCAGATAGACACCAATGGCTCGATATTGTATTTACGACACTCTTCAAATACAGAGCGGTAAAAGTCAAGACCAGCCTGATTAGGCTTCTCATCATCTCCATTAGGGAAAATCCGTGCCCAAGAAATAGACAGACGGAAAATGGAGTAGCCCATCTCAGCAAAGAGCTTGATGTCTTCTTTGTAACGGTGATAAAAATCCACCGCCACATGGTTAGGGTAATACTCCGTATCCAACACAGCAAATTTAGCACCTTTAGGAATCTTCGCATGGTGGCCCAGTCCGCCAACTTTACCCGGTTTGCCATCCTGATCAATATAAGTCGTATAGCGTGGGGAATCCACCAAACCACCAGTGGTCACATCAGTCTGTACAAGCCCACGACCATCCTCGCTGTAGGCACCTTCTGCTTGGTTAGCAGCGATGGCACCGCCCCATAAGAAATTTTTGGGAAAAACCATTCTAATACCTCTTTTTACTTTAATAACGGTATTATACCGCAAAAAGAAAGCCTTTTCTGATGAAAAATAATGAAAAACTGATACTATGCCACTATATTAAAAAAGCTCTGCAATACCATGCAGGGCTCTATCATCTACTTCTCTAGCTCATCTAAATAAGCTTCGATAACATCTAAAACACCATCTTCTTGGTTAGATTTTGCCACATATTTAGCGGCTGCTTTAACCTGATCCGAAGCATTGGCCATGGCATAAGACTGTCCAGCTAGCTCTAACATTTCCATGTCATTGGCATTGTCCCCAAATGCCATGACCTGATCTGCTGTTAGGCCCCACTTGGTCATCAGTTGCTCCAAGCCCCATGCCTTATGGACACCGCGAGTAATAACATCGATACTACCATAACCACTGGCAGTTGGGACCAAATTAAGATCAGCTAAATCTTTTTTTATGGCAGTGATGACTGACTCTGTCTGACCATCAGGAACCACTATAACCGTTTTATAGATGTGGTCATCAGGCAATGGGAGAAGGCTAGAAACCTTTTTCATAAGAGGTAAGTGCAGACGCAAAAAAACCTCAATGGTTGGGTCAGTGTCTTCCAAGACATAAGCTGCTTTATCCCCTGTAAGGCTTAGGGTTACCTGCGGAAATTTTCCTTCTACATAGCTGATCAAGGTCTCAATTTCCTCATGAGATTGAAAGAACTGGACCAAGTCCTCTTCGTGAGAGACAATATGAGCCCCATTTTCAGAAATAAAGGTCAGGTCCTGATAATGCTGAGGAAATTTAGAGGCCAATAAACGATATTGATTGCCACTAGCTACCACAAAGCGGACATCATGCTGATTGAGGCGCTCAAGAAGTTTTTCAAAACGCACCTCATCATAGCTTTTATCCTCCCGCAAAAAAGTGCCATCCATATCTGTTGCGATTAATTTTATCATACAATTTCTCCTTTTTTTGGTCTAGGGATGCAAAGGGTCTAAAGCTGTGCACCTTTTAACGATTCGATCGTCATGTAAAGTTACTGTATTCAATAGGACGGTGATGAATAATAAAAAGTCGGAATTGCTACTAACTTCTCTAACACTTAAATAGTTTTATCTTTATACGATATTATTGATCGCCAGTTCCATCAGTTCTCTTTCCATTTCAGTATCACCCGCATATGGGTAGGTCTGACAGACTTTTTCAAACGTATCTTGCCATTTTTTACTAGATTCTAAATTTTGCTCATAAAATTTTTCATAAGCATATAAAAAACGACTAGCCGATGGCGTTGATTTTACCATAGCTTTAACAGTAGATTGTATGGCTTTATCATAATTTTCTTCAAGACGGGTAAAATCACTTTTAATAAGATCAAAATATAAAAGTTCCAGAGTCAATAATTGGCGATATATTTCGGGAAGCTTCGCCTCTGGTTTTGATAATAGTTTTTCAATTTCGTGACAGGCTAACCCATAGTCACCTCGGTCTAACAGTCTACTTATTCCATGAATTGCTGCATTAATAGTAATAGGATTTAAATAATCTTCTTCTGACAATTCCATAAAATAAGAATCATCTATGTCCTTAATCCGTGTCCCCAATAGCTGTTCTCCTGTGATCCAAAGTCCCAGTGCAAAAGCCTTTCTAGCTTTTGGTGACCTATATAAGGCAAAAATATTGTAGCCATCATTTGGTACTAAACCATTCATGGGAATTAAATTAGCAATACCTATCAAAGCATTAAACATAGCAAAAATATTTGTATAAAAGGTAAAATCAGACCATATCACTCCAACTAACCAACTAATTCCTGCAACAAGCACATTTAGAATGCCTCCCCCAGCATTGTACCAAAAGTAAGGAATAGTTCCTTTTTCCATAGGCGGAAGCATAATACATTGCCCACCCGTTCCGGGAATTGAGAATCTTGTTAATTTGACCTTATCTCCTACTTTATACCACATTAAATTTGCGACTCGAAACGATGAAAATTGATAACCAGACCACAGCCCAAATAGCAAATGACCTGCTTCATGAATAATAATCGTCACAAATAGTAATAGGATGGATATACCAAGAAATAAGATAAAATATAGTAGACTTAAATTGCCTGCCTTAGAACCTATATAGATTCCTATATACATAAAAGGTAGTAAGTAAATTATCGACTGAATAATTGTAATTATTTTCTTTTTCATTTATCCTCTTCCAACAAAAAATATGACCTGTCATGTTCGAAATTAATAAGTGGTTCTGTACTACTTACCATAGTTTCATAAAGTCCTCGATCTCAGTCTTGAGGGATACTACTCTAATGGTTTTCTCGTTTTCTCCATAATCATCAATTTCCCCATTTTAGCTTCTAAGTCTCTTTTGATAAGCGCATAATCCTTTTGAGAATAGCCATACTCACTATACCCCTTGTTAAGGTGAAGACAAAACAGCCAAACATTTTAACATCATCGAAGATAACTATGGGATACCTATCCTTATCTTTTAGAAACAATGCCATAATGTTTGGGGAATATCGGTATGTGAACGATTAGTTAAACCATAGAAATCTAAAAAATGGTCATGCTCCACTTCATTATAGACAGATAGTTTCATGATCATTAATGCCTTTCATTTCAACACCAGATGTCACATCAAAAACGCCCTTAGTTTTCTAAACTCGCAATCCCTTCTTCCAACAAAGACATGAGCAATAGCGTCTGTTCTTCTTTAACCAGTGCTTCAGCGCCATTTGCCAAGGTCTCGTAAAGCGCCTCATAGAAAAGGCTGTAATCCCCTACCTCTGAAACGACTTTTTCTTCGTGGTATTGGCCATCCTCCATATAGGAAAGAACACCATAATCTTGTGGCCGATCAAGACCAAAGTCAGCATGGTCAGGCAGGTAGAATTTTTTCAAATCTTCTTCCTGACGGTCTTTAGTTTCTTTGATAAAAGTTCCCTTATCACCGTAAAGCACAAAACTTGGGCGCTCTTTAAGGCGGAAATAAGAGGATTTTACGGAAACTTTCAGATCGCCATAGGTCAAATCAATGTCAAAATAATCGTTCATCCGATTGTCACCCAGTAGCTGGCGCAAGTCAAAATGAACATGGTCAGGTTTGCCAAAATAAGAAATGACCTGGTCTAAGGTATGGCAACCATGATTATAAAGAAAGCTAGTATCGACCGAAAACTCGTTCACACTCTCAGGCACTTCCGGACGGAAATAATCAAAATGCATCTCAATTTCCTGAAGGTTGCCCAATTTGCCAGATGCAATTACCATCTTGCTGGTCAAAAAGTCCGAATCAAAGCGACGGTTGTGGTAGCCTTGCAGCATGAGCCCTTTTTCACGCGCTAGGTCAAACAATTCCTGCGCCTCTGCCAAGGTTCTGGTAAAAGGTTTTTCCAAAAGAACATGTTTTCCTGCCAAGAGGGCCTTTTTAGCCGATTCATAGTGGTTAGCCAAGGGCGTTGTCACCACAACTAATTCAATTTCGGGGTCATTTAAGAGGACGTCTAAGTCTGTCGTGTAGTCAGCTCCTTCGACCTTAGCCCAGTCATCCTTAATCGAGCGATTGTAGATGGTCTTAACCTTAAACTTTCCTGTTTTCAAAATAAAGGGTATGTGATAGCGATTGGTTGATTTGCCATTTCCAATAAATCCTGTAGTAATCATGATATTCCTTCTATTCCTTTTAATGATTTACTCTTATTTTACCATACTCTGAATACAGTCAAAAAACTCCCTAGTCTGGAGAGAAGCTAGAGAGTTGATGATAACCTTAAGAGTAGAGGGATTCCCCGTTGCTTGCAATGACTTCCTTATACCAGTCAAATGATTTTTTCTTGTAGCGAGCTAAGCTACCAGTGCCGTCATCATTACGGTCAACATAGATAAAGCCATAGCGTTTTGATAATTCCGCTGTTGACGCTGATACCAAATCAATCGGTCCCCAAGTGGTATAACCCAAAAGGTCTACCCCATCTTGTAGAGCTTCGCCCACTTGCACCAAATGTTTTTGAAGGTAATCAATACGGTAATCATCTTCCACCGTTGGACCATTTGGTCCGTCAACAAGCACATCTTTGGCACCAAGTCCGTTTTCCACAATAAAGAGTGGTAGCTGATAACGATCATAAAAATCATTGAGGACTAAACGAAGACCAACTGGGTCAATTTGCCAGCCCCATTCCGAAGATTCCAGATAAGGATTGGTTATACCACCCAAAATATTGCCTTTGCCACTAGCATAGTCCTCAGGATTATGCGCTTGTGCCACTGACATGTAGTATGAGAAGGAAATAAAGTCAACGGTATGTTTGAGAAGCTCTTCATCTCCTGGAGAAAATTGAATCTCAATATCGTTTTCTTTAAAGAATCGCTTGATGTAGTTAGGGTATTTGCCACGGACATGAATATCTGAGAAGAGATAATTTTGATTTTCAAACTCATGGACAGCTAGTTGATCAAGTGGATTTGACGTCATCCCATAAGCCGGCATAGCGATGACCATACAGCCGACTTTAAAGTCGGGGTTGATCTCATGAGCAATCTTGGTCGCTGATGCTGACGCTACGAGTTCATGATGAACAGCTTGATAAAGATCCTGTTTGGACAAGGCTTCGACTGGCGTTGCAATACCACCAGACATGAAAGGTGCATGAAGAACTGAGTTGACCTCATTAAAGGTCAACCAATACTTGACCTTGTTCTTGTATCGCGTAAAGACCGTACGGACATAGTTCTCGTAAAAACCAATCAAGTCACGATTTGCCCAGCCGTTATACTCACGCGCCAAGTGCAATGGCGTTTCATAGTGAGATAGGGTAACCAAGGGCTCAATGCCATATTTAGCCAATTCATCAAAGACCTTGTCGTAAAAAGCAAGACCTGCTTCGTTTGGCTCAGTCTCATCCCCATTTGGAAAAATACGTGACCAAGCAATAGACATGCGGAAGACCTTGAAGCCCATTTCTGCGAAAAGGGCAATATCTTCCTTGTAACGGTGATAAAAATCAATCCCTTCCAACTTAAGATTATCCTCAGTCGGAAGATCAGTAATCAAAGGGTTTTTATCACCAGCTTTAGCAGGAAGACCACCTTTTGGAGTGACATCCTGTACGGATAAGCCTTTACCATCAAGGTTATAGGCTCCTTCAAATTGATTGGCAGCTGTGGCACCGCCCCATAAAAATTCTTTAGGAAATGTGTAAGTCATAAAACTACCTCGCTTTTTCTTAATGTCATTATAAAAAAATCAATAGAATGATACTAACACTATTCTGCTAAAAACTGATACTATCATTCGAATTATGATTATGATGCTTTTTATATATTCTATAACTTTGATCTCAAGTGAACTCTAAAAGCTACTTCGTTAGGCCCGACGCATAACAGTAGAAGGGCTTGGAAATCATTCCAAGCCCTTTACATACTTTATCCTAACCAGAAAATTGTCTTATCTTGTATATTTACCATTAACAAAAGTTAATTCTTCAGTGTCGCTGTATGTACTGTAAGCCTTAACAATCGCAATAATCCAATCGATCAGACTCCAGAGACCAAACGTCAACCAATTGAAGAGGAGTTTTGCAACACCCAGACCAACCTGCCCTCTCATGAAGCGATCAACACCAAGTCCACCGAATAAAAAATTACCAACCCATACAAATAGGTGTTTATTAATTGTTTTTTGCATCTTTTCAATATCTCCTTAATACAATGATACTACAAGCATAACATAAGTCTCCCATTATATAAATAGCACTTTTTACCATAAACTAAGCTATATACCACATTCTGATACTATACTTTGACCATCTCCTATCTTATGTTACAATAAAGACAAACACTAAGGAGATCGTTTTGTGGACAAACAGCTTGATGAATTACGACTAGATATCAATTATAACAACCACTTGCTTCCCTATCATTTTTATCACACCAAAGTTAGAAATGGACGTCCAGATACCCTTTTTCATTGGCATCCTGAGTTGGAAATAAATTATGTCTATGAAGGCAGCGCACGCTATCATATTGATTATGATTTTTTCAATAGCACTGCTGGTGACATTATTCTGATTCGTCCTAATGGCATGCATTCGATCCATCCAATCGCAAACGAGGAGCATAGCACCGATACCTTTCTCTTTCACTTGGATATGATTGGCTACTCTATTGTTGATCAAGTTAGCCTTCGTTACTTACAACCTTTGCAAAATTCAACCTATAAGTTTATCCAACGCATTCAACCTCATATGTCAGGGTATGATGAGATTAAGTGCGTGCTGTTTGATGTGTTTCGCTTAGCCAGAGATGAAGGACGACACTTTGAAGTTTTGCTCAAGGCTAGATTAAATGAACTCATCTACCTGCTCTTTTTCCACCGTTATGTTGTCCGCAAAATGACCGATGATACCTACCGAAAAAATGAAAAATTACGGGAATTGATTGATTACATCAATAATCATTACAGTGAAGACCTGCCCATCTCACTCTTAGCTAAAAAAATGGGCTACAGTAAAACACATTTTATGTCCGTCTTCAAACAGCAAACTGGTTCTTCGTGTACCGAATTTATTATCCAAGTTCGTCTACACAAAGCTAGTGATGTCTTGGTAAATACCAGAAAACCAATCATCGACATTGCTAGCCAAGTTGGTTTTAATAACTTATCCAACTTCAACCGCCAATTCAAAAATTATTACCAAATAACACCTAGCCAATACCGTAAAAAGTACACGAAGAAAAAAGAATCCCAGACCCTCATCAACCCACAAGACGACATTCTCTTATAAACCACAAGCACATCATACCGTAAGTGATGTGCTTTTTAGATTTAGAGATTGCCATATCTTCATTCCAATAATTAAAATCCCTCCCGAAGGAAGGATTTCATTTTATTATTTAACAGTTGTAAGGAGATAATCACCTGTATTAACACGGCCTTCTTGTGTGGTTAAGACATCTGTATAAGCATCTGTATTTGTGATGATGATTGGAGTGATCACTGGAAGTCCAGCTGCTTTGATAGCATTAAGATCAAACTCAAGGAGTTTTTGCCCTGGTGTGACTTTATCACCGACTTCAACAAAGTTCTTGAAGCCTTTACCAGCGAGTGATACAGTGTCCATACCAATGTGAATCAAGATTTCAGCACCATTTTCAGTTTTAAGACCAATAGCATGATTGGTCGGGAAGACAAGTGAAACTTCAGCATTGGCTGGTGCTACAATAACACCATCTGATGGGTCAATAGCAATTCCTTTACCCATAGCACCTGAAGCAAACACTTCATCAGGAACATTTTCAAGAGCAACAACATTACCAATCAATGGGCTAGCAATAATTTCTTGTTTAATGTCAACAATTTCTTCAGCTGCAACAACACTAGCTTCTGAAGCTTGCTCTGGAGCCGTGCTTCCGAATAAAGTTGGTACTGGCGCAAGCATTTGAACAATGAAGGAAATAAGGACTGCAGCGATTGAGAAAGCAATCATAATCCACATTGGTGTTAAACCAGCTTCAGGACTAACGTAACCTGGATACATAAAGATACCAAGAGCACCCATTGCATAGTTTTTCAGATCAAAGAATGAAAGACCTGCACCAATTAAGGCTGAGACAGCACATGAGATGTAAAATGGAATTTTCATTGGAAGAGTGACCCCATAGATAGCAGGTTCTGTCACACCAAATAGAGAGGAAATAAGGGCTGGAGCTGAAATTGTTTTTACCTTTTGTTCTTTGGTTTTTAACATAATAGCTGCTAATACCCCTGTTTGTGTAAAGTTAGGTAAATCTGCAGCTAATAGAATATTAGACCAACCGTTTTGTGAGAATTGTAAGATTGCAAGTGGTACAATTGCCCAGTGCAAACCGAACATAACCATAACCTGCCAAGCTGCACCAAGTAAAATACCATAAAGAAGGGGGCTGAAGCCCATAACAGCTGTAAAACCTTTCGATAATAAATCAGAAACTAAATTAGCTAAAGGTCCAACAAGAAGGAAGGTTAGAGGGACGGTTATCAAAATAGTTACAAATGGAACTACGAATAACTTAACCACATCAGGTGTGATTTTTCTCATGAATTTTTCAATGATTGAAGCAACCCAAACAGCTAAAATAACCGGCATAACAGTTTGAAGGTAGCTTCCGGCGGCTGAAAGTCCCCTCTTAACCGATTTTCCGCATAAAGAACTCCAAGGGATCTCTTTGAATGATGTGACCTTGAGCTATGGTAAACACCTTATCACACATGATCTTCTCTTTACCCATTTTGGACTTTCTGGTCCTGCTGCCCTTCGATTATCCAGTTTTGTAAAAGGAGGAGAAACAGCACATCTTGATTTTCTTCCACAAACAAGTGAGGAAGAATTGTTGACCTTATTTGAAGCACAACGTGAAAAATCCTGTAAAAATGTCTTAAAAGGCTTATTGCCTGAACGTCTAGCAGATTTTTTAGCGCAGCCTCTCCCAGAAAAAATCAAGCAACTCTCCCCACAAGAAAAGCAAGTCCTTGTGGAAAACCTCAAAGCTTTCCCCATCAACATCACAGGAAAAATGTCTTTGGCTAAATCTTTTGTCACTAAGGATGGCGTGGATCTAAAAGAAATTAATCCAAAAATCTTGGAAAGCAAGAAGGTCCCTGGACTCCACTTTGCAGGAGAGGTGCTAGATATTAACGCCCATACAGGTGGCTTCAACATCACTTCTGACCTCTGCACAGGCTGGGTGTTAGGAACACCAATGTATTAATAGTTGAAAACACAATAAAACGAGGCTGATTCAATATATCTTAATTAGTATTTCCTATAATAATCATGTTATAATTAAAAAATAAATAATTGAAAGGAAAAGTTATGACTGGAACAGATAGTATCTCTTCTGAGAGAAGAGACGAGAAGGAATTACAAGCCATTGTTTTAGCGGGCGACTATGGCTATATCCGCCAAATTGAAACAACATTAAAATCATTGATTTTCCACAATAAAAACATTAAGGTTTATATTTTTAATCAAGATATTCCAAAAGAGTGGTTCACACATTATAAACAACTGCTTAATCAATTAGGTAGTGATTTAATTGATATAAAATTATTAGATGTCCCTTTAAACAAGGATTGGTTTGCTGGTTTTTCGCACATTACGTACATGGCCTTTGCTCGCTACTTTATTCCTCAATTTGTCTCTGAAGATAAGGCATTATACCTCGATAGTGATATTATCGTAACTGACCAGTTAGATGAGCTTTTTTCCATAGATATCAATCATCACTATCTAGCAGTCGTACGAGCCGTTTTTGGATACGGAATTGGTTTTAATTCTGGTATGATGCTAATTAACAACAAGCGTTGGAAATCTGAAAATATTACTGAAAAATTAGTTAAAAAAACAGAACAAGAAAAAGACTCTATTCAAGAAGGTGACCAAACCATTTTGAACATAGTGTTAGGACATGAAGCCATTTGGCTAGATGACACCTATAATTTCCAAATTGGTTTTGATAAAGGTGCCTTCGCCTATCGTCATAAACAACTATTTGAACTAAGCTTAGATCCCTTACCAAAAGTTCTGCACTATATCTCAGAAGATAAACCTTGGAATACCTATTCATCAGGTCGCTTACGTGAAGTATGGTGGCACTATCAAATGATGGACTGGTCCAAAATTGAGCAAAAATGGATTAGTGAAAAAAGGGAAGTATCCGCACCAGTATATAAGGGTAAGTTATTAATCATAACAAATACCCATTTAATTGAACAAATCGAAGACTTGATTAAAGAATTGCCAGACTACGCCTTCCACATTGTTGCTTTTACTGATATGGCAGATAGTTTAAAAAAATTAGCTAGCTTTGACAATGTTTTCCTACATCCTAAAGTTATCGGTTATATTTTAGAAAATATGATTCATGACTGTGATGCCTATCTAGACATTAATCACGGTTCAAAAGATCCCTACTTTATCAATCTTGTCAAAGAAGTCGATAAGCCAAGCTTTGCATTTGATAATGTTGCAGCTTCAGAATTTAATGATTACAAGTATGGCTACTGTTTTAACCAAAATCAACGACAAGAAATGATTACAAAACTAAAAGAAGTATTAGCGGAGAATATAAGTGAATAAAGACAATAAGTTGAAAGCAGTAGTTTTAGCAGGCGATTATGGTTACATACGTCAAATAGAAACTACTTTGAAGTCTGTTATCTACCTGTAGCGTTACAATAGATGTGAGACTTCTAGAAGCCAAAAAGAAGATTCCCTGATATGATAAGAGTACCACCACTCATCAAAAACTCTAAGCAGGTTCCACCTGCTAACTCATGACAGAAAAATGAAATCACCTTATAATTACGGTGAACAATGCAAATCCGTAGTCTTTAATAGGGCTTTGCCTAGCCTGTATTAAAAACTGGATGAACAAGAATCATGAGATAACTCGAATATGCTAAGAAGCGTGAAAATAAAATTACAGCTAACCTCTTGTTCCTATTGTTCAAATAGATAGCAGGAGGGCTTTAGTTATGGAAGTTATGATTGAAACCTGTTGTGGCATTGATGTTCACCAGAAATCCATCGTCTGTTGTATTCTAGATAGTCCGCTAGATACTAACAAACCTAGAAAAATCCAGAAGAAATTTGGAACAACGACTCATGCTTTGCGGAACGCCTTACAGTGGATTGAAACTAACTATGTATTGAACTGCACCCCAAAAGTTAGACACAAACTCTAACGATTGGGCTGTTTTTCTTATGAAATAATGCTAGGACTGAGGCAACAGTTCTAGCACCAAAAAAATTTAAAATTTCAATTACAGTATAGCATAGGGAGTGGCTTTTTGTACTTTTTTAATGTTTTTTTCAAATAAAAAGGAATCTCCTCATGACTAGTATATCACAAAATCTTCGCTATTTACCACATACTCTAGAAACATGTTACCACGCTGTTAAAACCTACCGAAATGGTGCCTCTGTCGCCTTCATCTGTCGACGTTACAAAGTTTCAAAAGCCTCTCTCATACGCTGGAATAAGCGGTTCGATGGAACCAAAGAATCGCTGAAAGACCGCTCTCATCGTCCTCTAACACCAAGGCATAATGGAAAGGTGGAGCGTAGTCATCGAAATGACAATCGACGTTTCTACCAGCACTTGACCTTCTATTCCTATGACGATCTAATCAAACAGATGAAAATATATTTGTACCGTTCCAATCGACTCCCTATGCAGACTTTAGACTGGAAATCTCCTATCGATATCAGAAAAGCTTTACTAGGAGCTAGCTCCTAGTAAAGCTTAACAAATGGGTAACTTCAAAATCACCTTTTTGGTCTCACATCATTGATAAAGGTACATTTTTGAAACCCTTTTCCTAAACATATTCTTGCCACCTTATGAAAAGAGAGACTCACTAATTGACATGTTATCCTATTACGCTCAAACAAGCTCTTCTATAATTCTTATTAAGGATCAACCAAACACCATTACTCCTTATTTCCCACTGCAACAATAGTCTAAAAGGTTTGAATTTCTCCACCACTGTTTTGAGGTTAATAAGGAACCTAAAACCTATTATGAAAGGCGGAAGTCAAGGATTTGATAATATAAAAAGACAAACAACACAAGGGATGTCTGTCCTTAACCTAAATCTAAATGTTAGGCTTGATATTCGATGTCATCATCCTTTTGTGAAGCAAACTGACTCATATAAAGATCATAATAGAAACCTTTATCAGCTAATAGGCTCTGGTGATTGCCTTGCTCGATGATTTGACCATCTTTCAAAACCAAAATTTTATCAGCTTCTTGAATAGTTGATAAACGATGAGCAATGACGAAACTGGTACGCCCTTTCATCAACCGGCGCATCGCCTTTTGAATCAGCAATTCTAAACGCGTATCAACCGATGATGTTGCTTCATCCAGAATCAAAATCTTAGGATCCGCCAAAAGGGCACGCGCAATGGTCAAAAGCTGCTTTTGCCCTTGTGAGATATTGCTTGATTCCTGATTCATATCAGTCTTATAGCCGCCTGGCAAGGTACGAATAAAGTGATCGACATTAGCCGCCTTGGCTGCCTCGACAATTTCCTCATCTGTGGCAGACAGATTACCAAAGCGCAAGTTTTCTTGAATAGTCCCTTCATATAGCCAAGCATCCTGTAAGACCATACCAAACTGCCTGCGGAATTCCTGGCGTGACAGCTGTCGAATGTCATGCCCATCCACCGTAATTGCTCCCGCTGTCACATCGTAAAAACGCATCAGAAGATTAATCATGGTCGTCTTACCAGCGCCTGTTGGGCCAACAATGGCAACCATCTCACCTGGTTCAACATCGAGATTGAAATCACGAATCAGTGGTTTGTCCGCAGTATACTGAAAATCAACATGATTAAAGCTAACTTGGCCACTTAAGGCATGGTCCAGTGTCTCTGTCACCTGATTCGGCTCGTCAGCTTCATCCAAAACAGCAAAGATACGATCCAATGACGATTTAGCACTCTGCAAGAGTCCCGCCAATTGAGAAATGGTCTGAATAGGCTGAGAAATCTGCCAGGTATACTGGACAAAGGCTTGGAGGTTACCAATAGTCATGTGACCTGAGATGACCTGTAAGCCACCATACACCGCTAGAATCAAGTAAATACCATCTGAAATCGCATGGAGCACAGGCATCATCAAGCCAGAGATAAAGCTAGCTTTAAAACCTACTGCCTGCAAGTTTTCTGTAATTTGACGAAACTCCGCTGCAGAGACTTCTTCACGACCATATAATTTTAAAACATTAAAACCCGTTAATTTTTCTTGGACAAAACCATTCATGGCACCAAGAGCATCAGCCTGTTGTTTAAAGTAGGGTTGAGATTTTTTGACTATAGTTTGTGCTGAAAAATATGTCAGTGGAACCATCACAATAACTAGCAAAGCCAACTTCCAGTTAAGATAAAGCACCATAGCAATCACAAGAATGATGCTCAAAAAAGCGTTAATAATCTGTAGAAAACTCTGCTGTAATGCATTCGACACCGTCTCCACATCATTGGTAAACCGTCCCAGCATATCACCGAATTGGTGCTTATCAAAGTAAGATACAGGAATACTGTTGATTTTGTTACTCAAATCGCTCCGCAAATCATGAATACTTTTCTGCACAGCCTTGGTCATGAAATAGTTAGAACCATAGGCACCAATTTCATAAACTAAAGCACGAAGAGCATAAAGTACCAATACCAAAACAATGTATTCGACATTAATACCAGCACCAGACACTCCTCTTGCCATATCCAAGAGATTGCTAGTCAGCTCCGTAATAATCAATCCTAGAACAACCGGTTCCAAGACATTCATAATAGCGCTTAGAACTTTTAAACCAATCGCCAAATAAACCGATCCTTGGTATTTTTTCAAATAGCCCCAGAGACGTTTAAAAACATGTGTTTCCTTCGGCATTAGGCACCTCCTTCTTCCAAAGACTGACGATTCAGCTGAGAATTGGCAATTTCACGGTAAATGGCATTGCTTTCGATTAATTCCTCATGTGTTCCACGACCGACAATCTCACCCTCATCCAAGACGATAATCTGATCAGCATCCATGATGGTACCGACACGCTGAGCGACAATTAACACCGTCGCTTCTTCAGTAACCTCTTTCAACCGTCGGCGTAGTTCGGCATCTGTCTTATAATCAAGGGCCGAGAAAGAGTCATCAAAGATATAGATATCTGGCTTTTTAACAATAGCGCGTGCAATGGACAAACGTTGTTTCTGACCGCCTGACAGATTGGAGCCACCTTCAGCCAAATGGGTTTCGTACCGGTCTTCACGACTCTCAATAAACTCGCGCGCTTGCGCAACATCACTGGCTTCGTCTAGCTCTGGAGAAGTGGCATCAGATTTACCATATTTCAAATTTTCACCGATGGAGCCAGTAAATAGTAGCGCTTTTTGGGGAATGAAACCTACTTTTTGGCGTAAGGCTTTGAGATTATAATCTCTGACATCAACACCGTCTACTAAAATCCGACCAAAAGTCACATCATAAAAACGCGGAATGAGGTTCACAAGAGAAGACTTCCCTGAACCTGTTGACCCAATAAAAGCAATTGTTTCACCTGGTTTTGTCTGAAAGGAAATATTATGCAAGACTGGTGATTCAGTTTCGCCTGGATAGGCAAAGGTTACGTTATCAAATTCCAAATAGCCCTTACTTGCCGTCTCAGTAACACCATCTTCATTTTTAGAAATTGAGATTGGCATAGCCATGACTTCTTCAATCCGCTGACTAGATACGGCCATACGTGGGTACATGGTAAAGAGATTGGCAAACAAAAGGAAAGAGAATAAGGCATGGAAACTGTATTCGATAAAAGCTACCAAATCACCAATTTGCAGCTGTCCCTGACGCAGAGGATCCAAAGCAAACCAGACAATAGCAACAATCATGGCAATAATAATCTGCACAAATAAAGGTTCAGTCAAACCAGTTAAAATAAAGAGATTCTGCGAAATATTAGCATACTCCTCATTTTTACGGTCAAATCGCTCTTCTTGGAAACTTTCACGCGTGAAGGCTCTGATAACCCGAAGACCTGTTAAATTTTCACGGACATACTGGTTAATCTTGTCCAAGGTCATCTGTTGCTGCTCAGACAAAGGCTTCGTTTTTAAAGCGACATAAGTCACTACCCAAGCCAAAAAAGGAATCGATGCTGCTACAATCCAAGCCAAAGATGGGCTGGTCAGAAAGATCATGACCACTGAAAACAGCATCATGAGAGGGGTCACCATTCCCAAACGCAGGCTTTGTTCTGCAAATTGCATCAAAACAAAGGCATCGCTCGTCATTCGAGTGACAAGGGATGACACACCGATTTTGTCATACTCACTGTGAGAATAATCTTGTAGCTTGTCGTACATGTCATTTCGCATATCCTGTATCATGGTTGTGGTTAATTTTCCAGCGGCATAGGCCAGAAGAATCCGTCCCAAAAACCCTAAAAGCACAATGATCAACATCATCCAACCCCAGAAGTATAGACGCGAAACTTCCGCCTGATTAATTCCTTCATCAATCATTCGCGCTAAAATGGTTGGCAAACCTAAGTTCGCCAATACAAATAGCAAGGCGCCTATGACATCAAGTACCAACCATTTGGGGTACTTTTTTAAATAAGACCAAATTAATGTCATTTTTTGTTATCTCCTAAATTCACTAAATCACTTTTTCTCTTGGTGCGACAGGGCTTAAAATGGCCTTTTTCTGCTGATGATCCCTTCAAGTCTTTCACCATCCAGATCGTCATGGCATGGTACCCATTGTCATTAGCCAATGGCTCGTCTAATGCTTTAAAACCGAGCGCCTCATAAAGAGATACTGCCTGAGCAAGGACATCAGTCGTTTCTAAATACAATTGCTTGAAACCGGCTGCTCTTGCTTCTGCAATCACCGTCTCGGTCAAACGACGTCCCCAACCCTGACCTCTGATAGTTTCAGACACATAGAGCTTTTGCAGCTCACAGATGTCATCCGATAGTAGTGCAAACCCTGCACCTCCCATGACCCTGCCCTGATCCTCAAGGACAAAATAAGCCGAGCGTTCATCGGAGACGTAAGTTTCTGCCAACCTATCTAAAAAAGGATCAAAGTAGGCAGTTCCCGGTTTATCAAGACCTACGGCTTTCAAACTCTTTCGTATAATGGTCGCCATTTGCTCATTATCATTAGCGACAATTGGTCGTATATGCATTCCTTGTAAGACCCTTTCTAAAGTATTTCCTGCTTAATAGCGTTTTTCAATAGATCGCAACCTAAAATGGAGTAAAAGGCTACAGGTAAAGAGTCCAGCAATCAGACCAATCCAATAGGCCCGAGCCCCCAAATCTGTTAAGACATCCAATAACCAACCAGCTGGAAGTGCGATCCCCCAGTAGGCACCTACACCAACAAGGAAAGGATAGGTCGTATCTTTGTAACCACGCAAAATGCCTTGTACAGGAGCTGCTAAAGCATCAGCCAGTTGAAAAAAGAAAGCATAGATTAGAAAGTCTGTTGTTAATTGAATAAACCGTTCCCCACTCCCGTAAAGATAGGCCACCTGCGTTCGAAAGAGAAATAAAATGGTTAAGGTCACTGCCGCAAACAAGAGTGCTGTCACACGTCCAATTCTAGCAAACTGACGAGCATCACCATAATTTCTGGCACCTACTTCAAATGATATCGCAATAGGCATGGTGATCGAAATACTTAGTGGAAAAGCATAGAGCAAGGTCGCAAAGTTCATGGCTGCTTGATGGGCGGCAATGATATCCGCTGAAAAGTTTACCATAAAGAGACCCACTGTCGCAAAAATGGCCACTTCTGCAAAGATTTGCATACCAATAGGTAGTCCAAGTAGAAATCCTTGTTTTAATAATTTGAGATTTGGCAAAGTCCAGCGCCATACATGAAAGGGCTTGACTTTCGGATGTAATGACATCACCACTAGAACCACCAAGAGTAATAACCAATAGGATAGGGCCGTCCCAAGTCCAGCACCTGCTCCTCCCATTTCAGGAAGCCCAAATTTGCCATAAATCAAAGCATAATTAAAGCTAGCATTGAAGGGCAGTAAGAGCAACATCAAGTACATAGACAATTGTGTCAATCCTAGGGCATCAAAAAATGATCGACAAACACTGAATAAGAGTAAGGGCAAGATCCCTAAGGCCAACCACTTCAGATATCCTTGACCAACCTCAACCACTTGTGCTTCAAGACCAAAAGAGGTCAAGAGAGGGATTGCGACAAAGGTCACCAGTAACCATAAAAAGGCAGATAAAAGAATGGCCATATAGATAAACTGATGAAAATCATCTTTGATCCGATGACGATTGCCCTGGCCAAGGTGTTGACCAATAATGGGAACCAAGGCAGACACGATACCAGTCAATAAGGAGAAAAATGGGTTCCATAAGCTAGCTGCCATCGAAACTCCTGCTAGGTGTGTCGTATCATACTGTCCCGTCATCATAGTATCAATGAAAGTAGCTGAAAAGTTGGCAAATTGATAAATCAAAATAGGAAAAAAGAGTCTAAGAAAGAGCGTGATTTTATGTTTCACGCTTTCAGTATGATACATAGTCCCTCCTTATTCTGCTAATTCACTGAGATAGTCATAACGTTCATATTTTTCAAGCAGGCGCGCATTATGACTATCCAAATCTCTCTGAAGAACAGCCAACTCACCATAATCACTGGCATTTTCCAGCATAGCTTCCTCTATCTGTTCGATCGCTTCTTCAAGCACTACAATATCTTCTTCAATAGTCGCCCATTCTTTCTTTTCCATATAAGTCATACGCTTTTTCTCTTGGCGAACTTTAGTCGTTTTTGGGGTTTCTTTTTGACGTAATAAAGTGGCACTTTCTGCTTCAAAAGCCTTTTCGTCTAAATAATCTGTATAATTTCCATAGAAAGAGCGAATGTTACCATTTTCAAAGGCTAAGATTTTATTAGCAACCTTATCTAAAAAATAACGGTCATGGCTAACGGTGATAACTGGACCGGTGAATCCAGCTAAAAATTGCTCTAAAACGGTCAAGGTCGCAATATCCAAATCATTGGTAGGCTCGTCCAGTAAGAGGACATTGGGCTTTTCAATCAACAATTTCAAAAGGTAGAGACGCTTCTTCTCCCCGCCAGATAATTTCGAAATCTGTGTACCATGGCTCGATCTTGGGAATAAAAACTGCTCCAGCAGTTCACTGACACTAATTGTTCCAACACTCGTTTTGACTTCGTCCGCAACTTCTTGAAGGTAAGAAATGACACGCTTATTCTCATCCATACCCTGAATTTGCTGTGAGAAATAACCAACACGAACGGTTTCTCCGATAACCACTTGACCTGATGTCGGCTCAATCTTTCCAGCAATCAAGTCTAGGAGAGTTGTCTTACCAACCCCATTATCACCAACAATACCAATGCGGTCTTTATTTTGGATAATCTCATTAAAATCCTTTAACAAAGGCTTGTGGCTATCGTAAGCAAAATCGACATGCTCAAAGTTGACCACTTTTTTCCCAATACGACTGGTTTCAAAAGTGATCTCCAAATTGTCCGTAGAAGTCTCCTGATGAAGATTCTGTTTGAGATCATGAAAGCGATTAATTCTTGCTTGTTGCTTTGTCGCTCTAGCTTGCGGCTGCCTACGCATCCAAGCCAATTCTTGCTTGTAAAGTTGCTTTTTCTTATGTAAGGCCGCAGCATCACGCTCATCCTGCTCTGCACGTAAACGCACATAATCCTGATAATTACCTTGATACTCCGTCAACTGACTATCCGATAATTCAAAAATACGGGTTGCCACATTATCCAAAAAGTAGCGGTCGTGCGTAATAAACAAGACGGTCTTTTTAGAGTTAGTTAAATAATTTGTTAACCAAGCAATGGTTTCAATATCCAGATGGTTGGTCGGCTCATCCAACAGCAACAAATCAACATCTTTTAACAAGACCTGTGCCAACTGCACACGGCGACGAAGACCTCCTGACAAATTACCCACGGTTTGTGTTAGATCTGTGATACCTAACTTAGATAAAACAGTTTTGACCTCACTCTCGATGGTCCAAGCGTCTAAGATATCCATTTCCGACATTAGAGACTCTAATCGCGCCTGCTTATCTTCTGAGTAGTTAGCCATGATCGTTTCATACTCGCGAATCAAGACCATCTCACGCAAATCAGAAGATAAAACCGTATCCAAGACAGTCTGGTGCTCATCAAAATCAGGTTCTTGTGTCAAGTAGGCTATTTTATAGTCTTTGGGTTTGACAAAAGGGGAAATATCACCATCAAAACCAATACGTTCGGCAATCACATCCAGTAAAGTTGTTTTTCCGGTGCCATTAACACCAATAATCCCAATACGATCAAGCTCATGAATCATAAAGGAAATTTTCTGAAATACCATCTTATCCCCAACGGATTTTGTTAACTGTTCAACACTAAAATCACTCATACTATTATTCCTTCTATCATACTAACAAAAAGACAAATGCCTCAACACTCACTTTTGATAGCCTTCTACTTCAGTAGCGCCATAGTCCTTTAAATCAAGCCCCTATTCTTTAACAGCTCGACCAATATCTTTCAACATAGCACAAAGTGAGCGACTTTCATCTAAGACCTTATTTATCGCATGGCATTGGAGTTTCTGAATATTGCAATCGCATTTTTTATGCTTTATGTTGCTTAATGAGGCTGGGTTCAAGCCCAGCCTCTCATCACATTATGCACTTGTATCTAGCACCAAGACTAGTAGGCATTTCGTTGCCCATTTCAAGCAGCCACTTACTAAACTTCTAAAACTTTGGTGTTAAAGGCCAGTTCCTTTCTTGGAAACTCAGCTTGATTTAGTCATCAATGATAGGTACTGTTTGGCAAAAAGCATAATAGTCTCTCTGTCATTAGCAAGATTACCATCAACAATAGCCATTTCAATAGCGGAGAGCATCTGCCCTAACTGAGGCCCAGGTTTTAAATCAAGCTCGCTTAAAAGCATTCCACCATTCACAACGATATCATGTTTATCATGAATCAACAAAGCGGCATCCAGCTGATCTAGACGATCAAAATCTGCGGTCAAACCCACAGCCTGTCTCAATGCTTCCACTTCACGGATCAGGTCTAAGCCATACTGATAAACCAACCTCTTGGTGAGACCACCTTTCAGACGACTATTAAAAGCAGCGACCATGTGCGATACACGTGTTTGAAATTGTGTTGAGGTTTTCCATTTTTTAAGAAACCCTTTTGGATTCTCATGGTTTAAAATCAATAAAACAGCGGCCCAAGCCTGCTCGGAACTCTGAAAAACATAGCTATTATCGATTTTATTCAGAAAGGCCTGCCAATAGCCAACCGTCTCCTGTAAGTCAGGCAGATAAGCATAGGCTTTTGTTGCTATCAAGGCTTGAATGCCTTTAGACCAATGTGGTGCCATCAACAATTTATCGAACTCTATAAAACAGCGTTCGACAGAAATTTTTTCTAGTAGGGGTGCGCACTCTTGCATAGCTGATAAGGTCTTAGTCTCAATATCAAAATCAAGACTAGCTGAAAAACGAATACCTCTTAAAATTCTCAAAGCGTCCTCATGAAAACGTTCAGAAGCTTCGCCGACCGCTCTGAGAAGTTTATTTTCCAAATCTGTCAAACCGTCAAAGAGGTCTATAACTTGACTATTTTCATCAAGCGCAAAAGCATTGACGGTAAAATCTCGCCGTTTCAAATCCTCTTTTAAAGAGCGGACGAAGGTGACACTAGATGGTCTGCGATAATCAACATAGACATCTTCTGTACGAAAGGTAGTCATCTCATAGCTATGCCCATTCTCTAAAACTAAAACCGTCCCATGATCGATACCAACGTCTACAGTATGCTCAAAAATGGCCTTCGTTTCTTCAGGATAAGACGAAGTAGCAATATCGACATCATGAATAGGACGTCCTAGTAGGACATCACGAACAGAGCCTCCGACAAAATAGGCCTCAAAACCAGCCGTTTTAATTCTTTCGAGAAGCGGTAACGCCTCCTTAAATTCAAGGGGAAGATCTTGTAATTTCATTACAGTAATTTTTCCAATCCATAGACCAAACGATCGCGTTTAACAACTTCTTTTATCCCAAGATTCACACCACTCATAAAGGATGAGCGGTCATAAGAGTCATGGCGGAGCGTGAGCCCTTCACCTGGAGCGCCAAAAATAACTTCTTGATGCGCCACCAAACCCGGCAAGCGAACACTATGAATGCGGAAACCATCATACTCAGTACCACGAGCACCAGCTAACAATTCTTCCTCATCTGCAGCACCTTGCTGTTTATACTGTCGACTTGCCGAGATGAGTTCAGCTGTTTTAACTGCAGTTCCTGAAGGAGCATCTTTTTTCTGATCATGGTGTAATTCAATGATCTCTAAATCAGGGAAATATTGAGCAGCCTTTGCCGCAAATTCCATGAGTAATATGGCACCAATGGCAAAGTTAGGCGCAATCAAACCACCAACTTGCTGTTCTTCAGAAAAACTAATCAACTGGGCGATCTCTTCTTCAGTAAAGCCCGTTGTTCCAACTACTGGAGAAAAACCATTTTCCAAGGCAAAACGGGTATTTTCAAAGGCTACCTTAGGCGTTGTAAAATCAACCCAAACATCAGCTTCAAAACCAACCAAATCGTTTTTATCATTAAAAACAGGAATACCTTCAAGATCTTTTTCTGCTGCAAAAGGATCCAATAAAGCTGCTAATTCAAGTTCTTTATCTGATTTAACCATGTCAACTGCAGTGGATCCCATTCGTCCTTTGAATCCTGCGATAATCACCTTAATTGCCATAATATCTCCTTTTTTTCTGTTTTAAAAAGGGGAGTGAGCTTGATCTGAATCATTCAGAAAACTCAACTTCCCTAGCACTAATTCTTAATGACCATTGACGTCTCGCAAAGGGATTGCCTAAACTTTTGGTATCATCCCAAAAGCAATGGCGCCTTGACCTAAATGTGTCCCAATAACACTACCAAATGGAACAATTCGAAGATCGTCATCAAAATCTGACTCTTTCAATAATTGGTAAAATTCCTGAGCTTTTTCTGGGACATTGGCATGAATAATAGCCACATCATAATGACCATCTTGCGTTTTTTCCTTTAAAATGTCCAACAAACGTTTAACGGCCTTCTTTTCGGTACGCACTTTTTCATAAACTTCAATAACACCTTCGTCATTAAAGTACAAAATCGGCTTGATTGACAGCAAATTTCCTAATAGGGCCGAACCGTTTGATAATCGCCCTCCCTTAACCAGGTGGTTCAGATCATCCACGATGATAAAAGCATCCGTTCGTTCAATCTGAAAGGACAATGTTTCCAATATGGCTTCAAAAGTACTTCCGCTTTCTGCCACATCTAGAACAGTTTTGACCATATAGCCTAGAGGCGCTGATGTAATTTTACTATCTGGTATGGCAATGGTTAGTTCTGGATGTTCATCAACTAAAAATTGACTGTTAGCCCAAAAACCGGAAATACCACTTGATAAGAAAAGCCCTATAACATGAGTATAGCCATCATGCGTCAATTGATTGAGTAAGGCATCAAATTCAGCTAAACTCGGCTGGCTGGTCTTTGGTAATTCGGCAGACTGCGCCATTTTTTGGTAAAAGGCCTCTATCGATAGGTTTTGCCCCTCAATGTAAGATTGGTCATCAATCGTTACCGGGATATTTAAGCAATACAGATCAGCGTGACTGGCTATTTCTTGAGGTATGACCGCTGAATTATCTGTTACTACGGCTAGTTTCATTAGTTTTTAAACTCCAAATTGACACCTGGTCGGTCCAAAGCAATTTCGGTTACTTCGTAAGTCATACGACGTACCATTTCCAACAATGGCTCTGCCAAGGTTTCAACTTCTTCTTGTGAAAATTCCTTTGGTTCATTTACGATACGACCTTTGATGTGATCCATTTGGGAAACCACACCACTAATCATAAATTCATCACGAACAATAGTAAATTGTAAGACGGATACGATTGTGGTTTGGTTCTTTTCCGTATTTTTTTCCACTAACTGGAAGGTCACTTCAAAATTTGTCTTTGGGGTACCATTTTCTTTTTCCCACTCTAGATTACGAGCATTGTAATGGTATTGGTTGACAAATTCTTTTTCACGAACGATTTCCATAATTTCTCTCCTATAAGATACAAGTGTTTTCATTATAGCATAAGGCTAGGTAAAATAAAAGCTAGCTAATACTTCTTCTGAGGGTGTTTTGCGATGATCTCTGGGTGCTTATCCAGCAGTTCTTGGCCAGCTTCCGTCAATGAATAGCTACGCTCATCAAAAGTCCTTGCCAAAGATGCCTCTGTGTATGTCGCTTGAAGTGCAGCTTCCAAGTCAGCTCTCTTCATCTTACTGAGTCCCTTCACTTCCTTATCTTGTAGCAATTCTTTCAGCGTCATGACTGGCAATAATTTCACCGATTCAAAAGCCGTATCAATGCGAACGAGACCATCCTCAATCAGCTGTTCAAGCTCTTTTTGGGCATCGATCCCATAAGTCGTATAAAAATACTTATGATGAGGGTGATGGGTGGTGTAAGTGCCAAACTGAATACGCCAAAGTAAGATGATGTGACCCGGAAGATAGCCTTCTCCTGTTCGTTCCATTTGTCGCTTAGCGATGGGCTTCTTCAGTAATTCTTGTTCATACTTTGGTGAAATAAAAGGCATTTCAGCATGGTGTTCATAAACGTCTTTTAATGTTTTCATAGCTCTCATTATAACAAAGTCCATTGAAAATCACTAGTCTGGGATGTGCGTATTTAAAATCCCCTGGAGTACCTAATATGACATGCTATAATAGATTTTAGAAATGAGGTAACTTATGGCACGAAGATTAGTATTAAATATAGCGGTAAGCTTGGATAGGTATATCGCCCGTGAGGATGGCAGCTATGACTGGATTATCGAAAATTCTGGTTCTCCAGCCAATACAGCAGAACAATTTGACAACGATGGCTTCTTCAAGTCTTGTGACACGATTATTATGGGATATCAATCCTATCGTGATTGCCCCATTGAAATGATTGATGATTATGAGCACAAACAGTTTATTGTTGCTAGTCGCAAAGAGCATCCTTCCACAGCGCATGTGACCTTTTCCAAAACGATTATCGAAGATATTAAGCGGTTGAAAAAGCAAGATGGCACTGATATCTGGCTATTTGGTGGTGCTAACTTGGCTGATCAAGTCATCTCCTTGGGCTTGGTTGACGAATACATCATTGGTATCATTCCTATCATTCTCGGTAAAGGAAAACGCTTATTTACTGATAATACGACTGAAATCCCACTAACCCTAATCCAATCAACAGTGACTAACGGCATCGCAATGTTGCGATATTTGCCTACAGACACACAAAAGAGCTGATCGTTTGTTCAGCTCTTTTGCTTTGTCACGGTAGTCTCTTTCTACTCATTTTCGCTCTGAGTAAAATAAAAGTTGTCAAAGTCATATTTAAAAACGCGGTAGATACTCGTCGTCTCACCTAGGTAACGGAAACGTTTGATAAGATTCCCTTTAGCATCATACTCTCCGAAGGATAAGTCTTGGCCGGATGCGACCAGCATATTGTCCCCCAAAGCTTGGGTGCTAGAAAGGTAAGGAGAGTAAGGCACTTCAAAAGTATCGACGCGCTCAAATGTCCTCTTATTTTCATCAACGAAGTATTTGTAATAAAAAGAAACAGAATGATTCACGTCTAGGGAATTATCATTAGATTGGTAATGGCGCCAATCAAAGTCTTTGCGAGAATCCATCACTGTCGAGTTGTTATTAAACATATAGAGATAATATTGCCCATCTTCTAGATTTGGGTCTGGAACATAGGTAACCGTATGCTGTCCCGTTTGTGGGATGAAGTCGCCCACCTTATCCAGAACTAAATCCGAATAATCTGAGATACCCTCCCAGATACTCGGATCAGAAATGAGATAGTCAATCTGAGGATTTTGGCTAACGCCGACAATCTTCATGATCGTAGAGGTCTCACGAGAACTCACAATAATGGCATCGTTACCTATATCTTGAACGCTATTCAAATGAATAGGATCCCAGAAACCAGCATAAGCATTGGTTTCTTCAATCCCATCTGCCACCTGATAATAATCTGCCAAAAGTTGGCTAAAGTCAATAACCGCTTCAATAGCGCCAGTTTCTTTGTTCAATTTTAGAATGCGATCTTCAACTAATTTCTTTGTCTTTTTGTCCTCACTGCTGGTCGCCAAAGCATAAATAGCGGTCTCATCATTGGTTACAATATTGTCATGATGCAGCTCGTAACCTTCTTTCCTAACATCATAAATCGTTGTGATCTGCCCCAAACGTGAATAGGCTCCTAAAGATGTCGATGAGATTCCCATGATAAGTTCGCCTGACGAGGTTTGGTTCAATCGTGTGGCGTAGTAATCAATCATAGGCATTTCTGCCCTAACAACACCCCTGTTATCCACAAGATAAGTCGCACGTAGATCCAGTTTATTACCGATAATGGCGAAAAGACCATTTGAGAGCTTCGCTTTACTACTTCCCTCTTGAATCATATAGGTTAAGATAGGGCTGGACTGCATCATTGGTGGCGTATAAGTAAACTGCTTGGTCACCTGATCACCACTTGCTGTCTCAGCTGTAATCGTAATGGTATTCACTAAGCCTGCGATACTACCAATAAGTTGGTAGTCATGTGATCTGGCATAGATTCCCTCTGGATTATATAAAGTGTTATGATAGCTTGGATAGCCTAGTGTATCTATTTGATAGCTCACCTTAACAGGTTCATCCGTGTCAAAAGCAAGATAAAGTCCAGTTGTATTCGTCAAGTAAGGATTGGATACAAGCAACATATTATCAAAACTATAGCTTTTTTTCCTACGGAGCTGTTGTAACTTTTTATGAATCGCCTCTTGATGATCAATATCGAAGACATCTTCGATACTCTTTAAATCCAAGTCACGATAATCCAAAACGTGGACGCCATCGCCTTTTTGAGAGGTTAAAGCTGATACCTGCCAATGCTTTGGAGTAGCCTCATCTCCACTTGAGACTTCTTCTAATTGTTGGTCACCTTCCTGAACCTCCAATAAAGAATGTCGACTAAGACTAATGACAAAAACCATGATAGCTAACCCCAACAGTAGTCTTAAGACATGTTTTGGTTTCATGACACTCTCCTTAATTAGTGATAATATAAGTTCTATTTTACCATAAATCCATTAAATTAACATATATTTTAATGATAACAGACATTAACCCCATCCATAACAAACAAAAACACTTAGAAAGGTATAAGCCTCTACACTTTCTAAGTGTTTTACAGATGATAAATCATAAAACCATTTTATTTAGGTACTCCGCGACCTAAGCTAAGGTCGCTAATTTTACGTCTATATCAATCAAACCTCGTCAACTGATAACGAGCAATCAAGTCATTTAACTTATTGCCATAACTGGTATCCGTCGCATAGGTTCCGGTCAAGGCCGCTGTGGCATCCTGGTAGCTCAAAGTCTGACTGCGTCTCACGCCAAGATATAAGTCTTTCTGAAGAAACATAGCATAGTCAGAAAGACTGTTTTCCATACTTCCGTAGGAACGAAAATTGGCCATAATGGTATAAGGATTGCCCTGACCATCATCTTCCCAGGTTTCAAAGGAAGCAGACTGTCCATTGTACTCCCCTTTGATACCGAAAAAATTAAAATGAGGCGCTTGGCTAAGGGCCGACTGACCACTATCTGATTCTAAAATAGATTGGGCAATCATAACAGACGGATAGAGATCGTATTGATCGGCAACTACCTTAGCTTTGGGACCTATGATATCAACAAAGTGTTCTGTTGTCGTTGGTACTTGATTGGTAGGAGCACTTTCAGGCAATATGGCTTTACAGAAAGTTAACAATGCAAAAGCCATGGTCACGACCAATACGAGAGACCACTTGTTCTTGGGGGCCTTTTTCTTTTTTCTTGCCAAACCATTGCCACCTCCTTTGATACTCTCCTATTTTAGCATAAGAGCAAGAGGTAACAAACTAAAAACCAGATAGGTAAAACCTTATGACATAATTGGCACTTTACCGCCTGAAAAGTGTGCGCTTTAGCTTTTCTTTAACTGATGATTTTATAGGTATATAAGGCTCACGCTTCATCAGAATCTAAGGCATCAATCAGCTCATCAACATGTTTAATCCCATCGACCACTAAACAATTCCCCCTCATTTCCGTTATAAAGATTTTCGTTGGTTTACGGCCTCCACATCTGAAAGCCTCATTTGTCCTGATCATAAGATATTTTTCAAATGACTTGTTTCAAGAGTGCTCATTTCGTGTTTTTTGAAATAAAAAAGCGCTGACCAGGCGGTCACCGCTACTATTATTATGTTACAGTTTCATTATTTCGCTTTACGGAGTAATCCAAAGAGAACTCCTGAAATAACTGCACCAATCGCAATAAAGACGAGGTATAAGAGTGGATTGCTCGTCAAGGCAATCACGAAGATACCACCGTGTGGTGCCATTAGCTTGATCCCTGAAAGCCCAACAAGAGCACCTGTCACAGCTGATCCTGCAATAAAGCTTGGAATAGCACGGGCTGGGTCAGCAGCACCAAATGGAATAGCTCCTTCTGTGATGAATGAAAGCCCCATAACAATGTTAGTCAAACCAGAGTTACGTTCTTCTTGTGTAAATTTATTTTTGAATAGAAGTGTTGCTACAAAAACAGCAAGTGGAGGAACCATACCACCAGCCATAACAGCTGCCATAACAACAGAGCCACCTTCTGACACTGTCGCTGCAAGTGTTCCTGTACCAAAGACATAAGCTGCCTTGTTGACTGGTCCACCCATATCCACTGCCATCATACCACCGACAAGAAGTCCCATCAAAATAGCTGAGCTACCTGAAAGGTTTTCGAGAAAGGTATTAAGCGCTGTGTTAATCGCAGCCATCGGGATATTGACAAAAAGCATCAAGAAGCCTGTCACAGCCACACCAAGTAGTGGGTAAAGCAGAATCGAACGAACCCCATCAAGTGAACGAGGCATACCAGCAAGAAGCTTACGGAGTACAAGGATAACACCCCCTGCAAGGAAACCACCGACAAGGGCACCAAGGAAACCTGACGATACTCCTGCGAGACCGAGAGTTGCTTCACCACCGGCAGCATAAGCAATCTTGCCAAAGGCTAGACCACTGTTAGCAATAGCACCCGCTACAAAACCTGCCACAAGACCTGGTTTTTCAGCAATAGAGTAAGCAATGTAACCTGAAAGTACCGGCAGCATGAAGCCAAAGGCTGCTTGCCCAATTTTCATAAAGGTTGACGCCAATTCATTGTAAGATCCAAGATTTGACAGTTGGTCCTTAGGCACACCCAACATGTTATCAAACAGGAAAGCCAAAGCAATCATAATACCGCCACCGATAACGAATGGCAACATTTGAGAAACACCACCCATAAGGTGTTTATAGAAAGAACCACCAAGGCTTGTTTTCTCTTCAGAAGCGACAGCTTGCGCACCTTCTTTGGCTACAAAGGTATCTGCTTTACCATCCAAAATCATTTGAATCAACTCTTCTGGTTTTTTAATCCCATCGGCAACCGGACGCGAAATCAAGGGTTTACCATTAAATCGTGGCATTTCAACCGCCTTATCAGCGGCAACAATAACACCTTTAGCTTTTTCAATATCAGCTGCGGTTAATTTATTACCAATACCGGATGCACCGTTGGTTTCAACCTTTATAGCAACGCCCATTTCAGCTGCTTGCTTTTTCAGAGCTTCTTCAGCCATATAAGTGTGGGCAATCCCTGTTGTACATGCTGTTACCGCAACGATGAAGTCTTGGTCACTTGATTGCAAGTTGGTCACATCACTATGGGCCACAGCTTCTTCTTGTTCTGCTTCCTTATCAGCAGCTTCTGCACCGTCAAATGTCGCAATCACGCCATCAGGTGTGTGGATGTTGCGTAATTCATCTGCGAAACCATCTTTCATCAAATATTTTGACAATTCCGCAAGTGCCGCTAAGTGTGTATCATTAGCCCCTTCTGGAGCTGCAATCATGAAAAAGAGATAAGTTGGTTGCCCATCAAGCGCTTCATAATCAACACCAGAACTTGATTTGGCAAAAAGTACTGTAGGTTCGACAACAGCTGTATTTTTAGAGTGAGGCATAGCAATGCCGTCACCCAATCCAGTTGATGTCAAGGCTTCACGCGCCATAATCCCTTCTTTAAAGGTCGCGAAGTCACTAACAACACCTTCTTCAACCAAACGGTTAATCATTTCGTCAATAGCAGCTTCTTTAGTCCTAGCTTGCAGGTCCAAGATCATGACATTTTTGTTCAATAGGTCTTGAATTTTCATCGTTTTTCTACCTCTACTTTTTGATAAGTTTCTTTAATAAAGTCAATACTTGCTAAATCGTCTGAGAAGGTTGTTGCTGTACCACAAGCCACTCCCCATTTGAGTGCTTCAAGAGGGTCGCCTGATTTGACCAACTCTCCCGTAAATCCTGCCACCATAGAATCACCGGCACCGACAGAATTTTTAACCTGACCCTTGATCGGTTTAGCGAAATAAGCAGCCTCTTGTGTCACAAGGAGAGCACCATCGCCTGCCATGGAAATGAGAACATTTTGAGCACCCATCTCAAGGATTTTACGAGCGTATATCTCGATGTCATCTAGTGATGTTAATGTCACCTCAAAAATAGCTTCTAATTCATGGTTATTCGGCTTAACCAATAGTGGCTTGTAGGCAAGGGAATCTAGCAGTGTTTGTCCTTCAAAATCACAGACAATAGCTGCCCCAGCCTCTTTAGCAATTGGCAAGAGCTCTTTATAAACCTGATTCCCTAAATTACTTGGCGCAGAGCCAGCAAACACAACAACATCATCAGACGTTAAATGCGCTAGCTGATCTTTCAAGTTTGCCAACTCTTGTGCAGAAATAACAGGACCTTGCCCATTGATCTCCGTTTCTTGATCCGCTTTGATTTTGACATTGATGCGTGTGTCTTGAGAGACAGGCACAAAAGCTGTTGTAATGCCTTCGTGTTCTAATTGGTCTGTAATAAAATGTCCCGTAAAACCGCCAATAAATCCTGTAGCTGTATTGTCAATAGCCAAACGTTTTAAAACACGACTGACATTAATCCCTTTACCGCCAGCGTACTTGTCATCACTAGCCATACGATTAACGTGTCCAACAGAAACAGTCTCCAGTCGAACAATATAATCGATAGACGGATTTAAAGTCACCGTATAAATCATGCTTCTATAACTCCTGTCTTTTCTTTTATGATTGGTAAAAGTGGATGATCACAATGATTCGTGATAATATCCACCTCATTAAGTGGGGCAACATTGATAAAGGATACCTGCCCCAATTTGGAAGCATCCGCTAAAATAAAGGCCTTCTTGGCACTAGCAATAATCGTCCGCTTCACCACAGCTTCTTCCATTTCAGGTGTGGTGATGTGGTTAGCATCAATACCATTCATCCCTAGAAAAGCCTTATCAAAATTAAGCCTTTTGACCTGTTCAACAGCAATTTGGCCAACACTGGCATCTGTGGTATTTTTGATAAAACCACCAATAATTAAGGTTTTAATATTTTTATCCACCAGTTTAGCAGCATGGTGAATAGCATTGGTAACAACCGTCAGCCCCTCTTGATTTAAAAGAGGTATCAAGAGTTCTGTTGTTGAGCCTGCGTCCAAAAAAATCACATCGCCATCTTGGATCAATTCAGCGGCTTTTTGAACCAAATCCTTCTTTTTTTGAATGTTTTTGATAGATTTTTGACGAATACTAGGTTCCTCTTGAAGACTATGTATTTTCTCCGCACCACCATGTACACGCCGTAGCTTTCCTTGGGCTTCTAACTCATCTAAATCCCTACGGACAGTGGATTCAGACGTTTCTAACAATGCCACTAAATCTTCTAGAACAACGTAATCCTCGAAGGCAATCTTCTCTAGGATCAGACGTTTACGCTCTGTTTTTAAGATAAAAAACACCTCCTGCAATCGTTTACAAGAGTTATTATACACTTTATTTCGTAAAAGTCAACTAAATTCTTTCACTTTCTATCATTTTCAGTCAATTTAGGAGATATTTTTATTCTTGATAGCTATCAAGGTTTTCTCATACGATGGCTGATAAACTAGAGGCATCTAGAAAGGAGATTACTATGAAAGCCTCTATTTTAAAGCACAAAACCCATATCCTTGCGCTAGTAGCATTGCTCATTATTAGCGCTTTTGCAAATCATTTTATCTTTCAGCAACCACCTTTAGCCCAAATTCTTCTCATTCTTGCCTCTATCTTGGGAGCTGCACCCATCATCATTCAAGCCTATGAATCCCTTAAAATTAAAGTGATTTCCATTGATATTCTCGTTTCAATTGCTATTATAGGTGCTCTATTCATTCGCAATTACGAAGAATCAGCTATTGTGTCTTTTCTCTTTCTCCTAGGTGCCTTTCTTGAGCAGCGCACCCTAGGAAAAACAAGATCTGCTATCAAAGAGTTACTGGAATTAGCACCCAGTCAAGCGACTCTTATTCATGACAATGGCGATCTAGAAACCATTCCTAGTGATGATGTCCAAAAAGGCCAGCGCTTACTGGTCAAAACCGGAGATAAAATACCTGTCGATGGCTTGGTTTTGACAGGAACTGCCTATGTCAATGAAGCTAGTATCACAGGTGAATCTAAACCTCTGAAAAAAGAAGCCGATGCTACTGTTTTTGCCGGTAGCCTATTAGACAACGGGATGATCGAATTGCAAGCCGAAAAAGTCGGTGAAGATACCGTTTTTGGCAAAATCATCGAATTAGTTGAAGAAGCTCAAGATTCCAAATCCCAAACGGAACAATTTATCAACACTTTCTCCAAATACTATACACCACTGGTTCTTATCATCGCACTCTTCACTTTTATCATTACAGGAAATAGCGAGTTAGCCATTACCATTCTTGTCCTAGGTTGTCCTGGAGCCTTGGTCATCGGCGTACCAGTCTCAACCGTTGCCGGCATCGGTAATGGTGCCAAACAGGGGATTCTCTTCAAAGGAAGTGACATTATCACTACCTTTAGCAAAGCAGATACCATCCTTTTTGATAAAACAGGTACCCTAACACAAGGGAAGCCACAACTGACACGAATCGAAACATTGGGTACTGTCACCGCTGACGATTGGTCATATCTTGTCAGTCTTGAAAGAGAATCCCAACATCCGCTGGCCCAAGCCATCGTTGATGGACTAGAGGTTGATGCTTATGTGCCCGTTACCGATAGCCAAACCATCAAAGGCGGTGGGATAAGCGCCCAAATAGCGGGGCATGACATTATCGTTGGTAATGAATGGTTGATACGACAACACATTCCTCTCCTCTCCTCAGAAGCCTCTAACATCATTTCTGACATCACCCAAACAGGACATTCCTTGGTTTTAGTTGCTATTGATGGTCATCTAAAAATGGCCCTAGGGATCAAAGATACCTTAAGACCAGAGGTTCCAAAAGTCATTCAACAACTTAAAAAACAAGGTTTTACTACCATCGCTATGCTATCAGGAGATAATCAAGAAACGGCTTCTCTTATCGCACAAGAAGCTGGAATAGAGCAGGCCTATGGTAACTTGCTCCCCGAAGATAAGGAAAGCTATATTCGCCGCCTTCAAGATCAGGGACGTCGCGTCATCTTCGTAGGTGATGGCGTCAACGATAGCCCTTCTCTCACCCGTGCAGATCTCGGAATCGCTATTGGTGGAGGGACTGATGTGGCTATGGAAACTGCCGATATTGTTCTCATGCAGGCAAATCTCAGTCGGCTACCATTAGCTCGACGGTTAAGCATCGCTATTACGCGCAACATGCGCCAAAATATTACCATCGCTATCCTCGTCGTAGCAACCTTGATTACGGGACTTATCGCTAGTGACTGGGTTAGCATGACAGTAGGTATGTTCATCCACGAAGCTAGCATACTAGTTGTCATTCTCAACGGTATGCGCCTACTATCCTTTGGCAAATCCTCAAAAGTTGATACCTATCAAGGAAAAACACCAAAAAAAGTTTTATCCTAAACACATCAAAACAGAAAGAAGGTTCTCTTATGTCAAAAGCCGTTATCCAACTCGAAGAATTAGCCTGCCCATCTTGCATGCAAAAAATCGAAGCTGCCGTCAAACAAGTTGATGGGGTCGATCCTTCTAGCGTTAAAGTCCTTTTTAATGCCAGCAAGGTCAAACTCACCTTCGATCAAGAAAAAACTGACAGCAAAACCATTGCATCTGCCATTGAAGGCATCGGATACACCGTTCTCAAAACAAAAACAACAGCTGCTTAAAAGGAGAAAACCATGACAGCAAAACCATTTTTTATCACCCATAAAGACGAATTAGACCTGTTTACGAAAGCCATTACTAAAGCACACGGTAAGAATCACCCTGAGGTCTTTGAGGTCCAGGCTCTCTACCAAGACCTTCAAGATCACCTTGCTCATGAGCAGGAAATCACTTCTGATCTTGAGAAGCTAAACACTATCACCAATCATTTTACCATCCCTGATGACGTTTGCCCAACTTTTGAAAAAACGTATCAACTCTTGCAAGAAGGTTACCATTTAAATCACGCTTAAAGATATGTTATAATGCAGAAAAAAGGAGGGTTATCATATGCCACATGACCATCTCTGTGTCTCACTCGTACCACTCTTTAACCATTTAGCTATCGAAGATCAAATGCGTATCGAGAAGCTGGTTCATCATCGCATCGTCCAAAAGGGGGACATCATCTTTGCACCAGATCAAGAACCACAGCTTACCCTGATTGCTAGAGGACAGATGAAGGTTTACCGTTTAGCAAATAACGGCCGGGAACAACTGCTTCGGATCGTTCAACCAGGTGACTTCGAGGGAGACCACTTTCTATTTGGCGTGGCAAATGATAATCTTTTTGGCCAAGCCCTACAAACGACAGAAATTTGCTTGTTAACACAAAAAGATTTTAAAAACCTGCTAGAAACCTATCCACCATTAGCGCTCCAATTAATGACCCTTAATGCCGAGAAAACGCATCAACTGGAACAACAAACCCAATTTTTAAGTATGGAAAAAATCGAAGAGAGGCTAGCCTACTACCTCTGCAACCTCAGTAGAGCCAGTGATTCTCTTTATGTTACTATTCCCATGAAAATGAAAGAGCTAGCCACCTTTTTAGGTACCAGCCCTGAAACCCTATCTCGAAAGTTGAAGCTACTACAGCAAGAAGGGCTCATTGAAAGGGACCAAAAGACCATTAAAATCCTTGACTTTGAAGGATTGGAAGATTATTAATAGGTTCCTAACAATAAGCATAATGGTACTGACAGAAAGCTGAATAAGGCAAAATCAAAAGGCTTGAAGTAAGCAAGTTCGATAGGTTAGCTTGACTTCTATTGAATTCAGTAGATTTCTGTTAGTAATGATTATCCTTTAAAGATAAAAATATCTTTAGAATAAAGCTTCAAAACATCTTGACACACCTTGTTAGCAATGAAACCGACGATAAATGGAATAACAAGCCAAGCAAGAACAATTATCAGTACTCCGCTGCCACCTTCCAATGAAGCAATCGGACCGACCATCCCCACGAGACCAAAACCAGAACTTGCTGGTGTCCCAATTAAGTTAAAGAGAGGGATAGACAAGGCACTAAGTGCAGCTGTTATTAAAACGGGGATAGCCATAATAGGGTGTTTGAAGAAATTTGGCATCATCATTTTCATAGCCCCAAGAAAGACCGCTAAAGGGACACCTACTTTGTTTGTTCGAACAGTACCACAAACCAATACTGCTGCCGTTGCGGCAAGGCCCATAGAAGCCGCACCTGCTGCCAAACCTTCCAGACCAATGGCCAAACCAATAGCTACCGTCGAAATCGGTGTAATAATTAAAATAGAGAAGGACATGGCAATCAAGATTGACATAAGCACAGGTTGTAAAACAGTAAAACTATTAATCCCTTGACCAATCATGGTTGAAATTTGAGACACAAACGGCAACAATTTCCAACCAACGTAACCAACACCCGTTCCAATAATAATCGGCAACAAAATGATGTTTAAGGCACCAAAGTAACGCCCAACCAACTTGACAGCCAAAACTGCTAAAGCAATGGTTAACATGGTATTAATCAAGTCGCCAATCCCTCTAAGTGCAAAGGTGCCTGTCGTGACACCATCTTTAACCACTTCAGAGTACGCCCAGGCGCCTGATCCAATGTAAGCTGCGCCTCCAACAGCAACCTGTTGCATTGGAGTAAAGTCAAATTTTTGGGCAGCTAGCATGCCTGCCATGATCGGCGTGAAAAATTGAAAAACTTGAATAATATGCAAGTATTCAGCCAAGGCATCGTGAGGTAAAAATGGTTTAATCACAGAAGCCAAAATAGCATTAGGGATGAGGGCGACAACAACAGCAACTGCAGTACCATCCAATACCTTACTCAAAAACGATCCTAACGTTTCTTTTTTTACATCTTTTTCCATAAATACTCCTTAAAAATGCCCTACCCAGAAAGAATTTTCAGCAAGGGTGAGCTTTAGTTTAACACAAAATTATCACTTTGCAAACCCATTTCTTATAATTTTCTAAAAACTCCGAAAGATGCCACTATTTTAACCGTTTATACAGGATGACACCTCCTCTTGATAAGTCAGCCACTAACTCTCAACCCAGAAAAAGAAGTAATAAACTGACCTTAGCATTAAAAAAGCCCGGAAACAAGCGTTTCCAGACCTACTATTTTTGAAAATGAGAAATCAGTTGTATCCAAAATCAAACTTGTACATTAGTTACTGTCTTCTAAAATCAAAAAGGCTGAAGACCCAGGTCTCAGCCACCTTGCATTTTTTCAAAAAAACTGTCTTGTGAATCGGAACGTTCCTTTCCATCTAAAAAGACCTAAACAATAGCTGTGATATCTATCTTCTATCAGTTAGACCCTACAGCTGTGAGCGCTCATCTGAACCATCTTTCTAATCTTTGATTAGGGAAGTTGAATGAATGATACGATTATCACGCTCTGGGTAGATGAACTTAATAGCCTCATTAACTGCCATAGGCGCTTCACCAAAACCAGTTGCAATCAAATCAGCTTTGCCAGGATAGTCAGCCACATCTCCAATAGCATAGATCCCCTCTTGGCTAGTTTGTAACAAACTATCAACGAAAATACGATTACGTTTGTAATCCAAGTGCCAATTTCTAAGATTTTTATTGTTGGTTGAAAAGCCAAAGCTGACAATCAAAGCATCTAAAGGTAGGTCGATCTCTTCTTTCCCCTTGACTTTTTGAATTTTCAAGCTCTTTGCCTGACCATTTTCACCAGAAATAGCTAGAGGAACATAAGGTGTCATTCTTTTAACAGAGGAAGCTTCCATCATCTCGACGCTATGTTCATGCGCTCTAAAATTGTCGCGACGATGAACCACAGTCACACTAGCAGCAATTGGCTCTAACATATTGGCCCAATCAACAGCTGAATCACCACCACCACAAATCACAACATGCTTACCAATAAAATCTTCCATGTTACGCACATGATAAAAGAGGTTATTATCGGCATAAAGCTCCTCATCTGCCAATCCTAATGGACGTGGGGCAAAAGCACCATTTCCACAAGCAACGATAATGGCACGTGACCAGTGCTCAGCTTTATCCGTTTTGATGTGAAAGAGACCGTCCACTTTTTCAAATGTTTGCACTTCTTCTTTGAGGCAGACGGTCGTCCTATCCTCAAAACGTTCCACTTGCTTAATGAGATTTTCTGATAACTGCCCTGCCGTAATAGCTGGATAGGCCGGAATATCATAGATCACCTTTTCAGGATACAAAATAGCTGGTTGGCCACCCAACTCTGATAAACTTTCGATAACCTTGACAGTCATGCCTCTTAAACCTGCATAAAAAGCGGCAAATAAACCGACTGGACCGCCACCAATGATGGTAATATCAATAATTTTCTTATCACTCATGCCTTTTTATCTCCTTTCTCTAGAGCTCTTTCCTCATCCACTTCAGCTTTAATCCGTTCAAAAATATCGGCTTCTTCCTTAGTAAACTCATAAGACTCCAAAAGATCTGGCCGACGCTGGTAAGTCTTGCGCAGACTTTCTTCCAAGCGCCAACGACGAATGTTTTTATGATGGCCACTCATGAGCACATCAGGAACCTTCATGCCACGAAAATCATACGGTCGCGTGTATTGAGGATACTCCAACAATCCTGAAGAAAAGCTATCATCCTGGTGGCTAGCTTCCTTGCCAATAACTTCTGGAATTAAACGAACCGTCGCGTCAATCATCGTCATAGCAGCCAGTTCACCACCCGTTAGAATAAAGTCTCCTAGAGAAATCTCATCTGTCACCAAGGTTTTGATCCGCTCATCATAACCTTCGTAATGCCCACAAATGAAAATCAATTCCTCTTCTTGTGACAATTCTTCAGCGTAGGCTTGATCAAAAGTACGTCCTGCTGGATCTAGCAAGATTACCCTAGGCTTCTTAGCTGCAATTTTGTCAAAGGTATCAAATATAGGCTGTGCTCGTAAAAGCATTCCTTGCCCACCACCGTAGGGCTCATCATCCACATGGCGTGCTTTTTCAGCATTTTCACGGAAATTATGATAGTTAATCTCCAGTAGCCTTCGTTCCTTAGCCTTGCCAACAATGGAGTGCTCCAATGGCGCAAACATATCTGGAAATAGGGTTAAGATATCAATCTTCATCATCCAAACCTTCCATTAATGACACATCAACTCGCTTACCCTCCACATCAACATTCAAGACAACCGGTGGAATATAGGGTAACAACAAGTCTTTTTTCCCCTGACGTTTCACCACCCAGACATCATTGGCACCTGGCTGTAAGATCTCTGAAATTTTTCCGATGAAAACCTCGTCCTCATAGACATCTAGCCCGATAATTTCATGATAGTAAAATTCATCCTCTGCCAATTCAGACAGATTAGTCTCAGCTACTTTCAAAACAGTGCCCTTATATTTTTCAACATCATTAATGTGATAAAGTCCTTTAAATTTAACAATGTCAAAGTTTTTTTGCTTGCGATGACTGGCTACTTCGACATCCAAAAGGTATTCATCTTGTTCGCTAAAAATACTGAGCTGACTTCCTTTTTTGAAACGCTCATCTGCAAAATCAGTGACTGAAAGCACGCGCAGCTCTCCTTGAAGTCCTTGTGTGTTGACAATTTTCCCAACTTTAAAATAGTTCATTCTTTCTTTATGCTACCCTTAGTATTTTTCTACCTTGACCTTTAGGAAAAACTATTTCCAAAAAAGCCAATAACCTTTACCATTTTATCACTTTCGGGCTAAATTTGCATTAAGAAATCACAAGGAAAAAAGAAACCAGCTGACTGCTGATTTCCGATTTCACTATTTCCCTTGACGTTTCTTAGCCAAGACAAGGATGCTAACTAGACCCAGACAAGCCACCCCGAACCAAGTCATGACAGCGTTGGAAGAATCACCTGTGAATGGGAGAGAGGCTGTTTTGTCTCCTTTTTGCTTATCTCCCCTTGTCATATCTCTATCTTGAGAGGACTTATTAGCTTTGTTGACAACGGCTAGGTTATCTGATTTTCCTTTTTTCCCTTGTTTAAGACCACCTTTAGAGGGCTGCGACTCTCCTGAACCTGCCTTATTTTCTTCTCTAGCTGAGCCATCTTTCTTTTGATTTTTAGGATCTTGTATGTTGCCATTAGAAGACTTAGTGGCCCCATCCTCAGTCTTATCAGCTGTCGCTGCATCATCTGGTGAGACAATCTGCTCATCAGTCAAATAGACTGAACGCTCACTGCCAGGCATAGCTTCCGAAACATCCTGTAACTCATTAACAGAGATATGATAAAATGTTCCATCTAATAAGCCATTTGTAAAGATTGCTTTGCCATCTTGTCCGGTTACCATTTCCCCAACAACATGATTTCTAACATCTTTCAAGACGACTTTCTGACCTGGAAGAGGCTCACTATTTGCATCTCGAACCACCACTACTAGGGGATCTGTACTATACTTAGGTTGCTTTTCTCCTTGACCTTTAGCAATAAAACTTGAACGAAGCTCCGCTCCAGCTCTATCAGTACGAACTGTATAGGCTTGATCTGAATCCTCTACCGCAACACTAAAATTACGAGATAAATCTAGGTTGCTAAAAATAGCCTCTCCGTCACCATTCGTTTTCATCGCCATTTTAGGCCCATTCGAACCATCTGTAATATCTGTCAAAACAACTTCTTTATTAGACAGTGTTAGTCCTTGATCATCTAGCACAGTCGCAATAAACGTAAAGCCTTGAGTTTTTTCTGATGCAGGAGCAACACTTGTGTCAACATAGACGTTTCGAGATTCGCCAGGCATTGCCTCACCAATCAACCGATCATCTAGGTAATAACCATAGTAAGTACCATCCATCAGTTGATCTGAAAATATGATTTGTCCATTAGAATCACTAGTCTTAGTTGATAGCAAGTTCCCTTCTTTGTCTTTCAAACTAATATTTTTATTAGCTACAGGAATACCTTCCTCATCACGAACAGTGATTGTTATAGCACTTTTTGAATAACTAGGTAACCCAGTACCTTGCCCCGCAATCTTAAAGCTTGATGCTAAGTTCGCATTTGCTTGATCCGTACGAACCGTATAACTTTGAATCTGTCCATTAATGCTTACCGAAAAATTATGACTTAAGGGTAAATTCTCAAAAGTGATTCTTCCTGAAGAATCGGTTGCCCCACTGGCATACTCTACCCTAACAGCAGTTGTGTCAAATAAACTGACTTGTTGCCCCGCAAGGGTTTTTCCATTGTCACCTACAACTGTTACCGTATAGTTAAAACCCTTAGCAGCATTTACAGGAACATCGGCGGCAGGCACATCGGCACGCACATCCATTGTTGAATGAACCAAGAAGCTCGCACTTAAGGTTGCAACAGCTATAAAGCCTATTACTGAATTAGATTTTCGTTTCATTGAAAACACCTCTATTTTGAATTAAATATAATTAACCAGTTAACTATTTTAAGTATACTAACTTTTCACAAAACTGTCAATGTCAAATGATAAGTATTTAACAAGATTCTCTTAATACGAAATAGTTACCTCACAAAAAAAGAGAACATTCAGCAATTCTCTCTTAAATTTGTCTAACATGACTAGCGAAAAAATATAAAAAGAGAGAACCAATTAGATTCTCTCTTGTATACTCTTTACAGTCAACGACTACAGTATAGCTTTAAAAATAGTCCGTACGGGATTCGAACCCGTGTTACCGCCGTGAAAAGGCGGTGTCTTAACCCCTTGACCAACGGACCATTATCAATTAAAAAACTAATCATTAAAACAGGTTATCTCTGTTTTACTGGGGTAGCTGGATTCGAACCAACGCATGAGGGAGTCAAAGTCCCTTGCCTTACCGCTTGGCTATACCCCAAAAACAACAAAAACTATTTTAGCGATTTTTTTAAATCCTGTCAATAGTTTTTGCTAAAAAGATTGTCCTATTTTTCATCAATCACAAGACGCACTTTTTTACCTTGAACGGGCACCGAGTAAACAATCGATCTTATGGCCATGATTGTGCGACCTTTTTTTCCGATAATGCGACCAATGTCGCTGGCATCCAAATCAAGATGATATTCTAAATACTCAGGTGTATCCTGAATTTTAATCGTTAAGTGATCCGGTTGTGAAATCAAAGGTTTCACAATAGCAATAATAAGATTTTCAATGGTGTCCATAGGCATTTAATTATTTAGAGTATTTTGACTCGTGGAATTTAGTCATAACACCTTCGCGTGAAAGGATGTTACGAACAGTATCTGAAGGTTGTGCACCTTTAGATAACCAATCAAGGATACGGTCTTCTTTAAGAGTTACTTGGTTTTCAGCTACAAGTGGATTGTATGTTCCAACTGTTTCGATGAAACGACCATCACGTGGTGCACGTGAATCTGCAACGTTGATACGGTAGAAAGGTTTCTTTTTAGAACCCATACGAGTTAAACGGATTTTTACTGCCATTTTTTAAGTCTCTTTTCTTTTGATTTAGTAATTGGATAAACAGAGAAGGGATACTCCCACTGCTTTACCCTACTTAGTATAACAGACTCATTTAAAGGTGTCAAGAAAAAATCTTGACACCTTTAAACTCTTTTATACTTCTTAATCAACTAGAGATTTTCGGAGCAAGCGCATGTCTCTTCCAAATTGATCCTTAATGTCCTCAAGAAAAGTAAAACCGTACTTCTCATACAAACCTTGGTGTCTCGTTATTGTGTAAATCTCATGGTAGTCCCGCACTTGAGCTGCTTCTTCCACTAAAGTAATCAATTGCCGACTTAGACCCTGACTCCGGTAACTTGGCACAACATAAAGAGTGCTTAAATAAGGACCTTCATAACTAAGATCTGCAATATCATGTTTAAGCAACGCTACAAAACCCATGAGATCACCATTTGAAGTCGTTAGAACAATAACCACATCGTTCTGGTCTAGATTCCCTGATAACAAACGCTTGACAAGAAACTGCCCTGCTCCCCAATCAATAGCACCTATAGCGGCAATCAAGTCAGTTGGTTTATCAGTATCCTTAGTTAAAAAGCTAATGTGACTAACAGCCATATTACACCCTTCCTTCGTCAATTGAAATGCTCAACATTTTCCGTAAGAGATCTTGTAACAGATCAAGCTCCTCGTTATTAAGGCGTTGAGTAAGCTGTTGTTCAAGCGAGACTCCTAATTCTGCTAGCTCGGGTATACGCTCCTTAGCAAAATAAGTCAAATACAAGTGTTTACTCCTACGATCTTTGGTATCTGATTGGCGATACACCCAGCCATCTTTTTCAAGATTTTGAAGGACACGAGTGACAGTTGGATTGGTCATGTCAAAATAGAGCTCAACATCATGCTGTCTCAATTGCCCATCTGGAAATTTTGATAAATACCGCAAGAATTTAAATTGCGTGTGGGTAATCTTATAAGGTGAAAGCATACGGTTAGCAATTTTTTCAAAAGCCAAATCTGCCCGTTTCAAAAGATAAACGGTATTTTTTTCTCGCATCAGTCTGCTCCTTTGTCGATGTGCTTTGATATGAGTTATGTTATCATAGCCAACTATGTTTTTCAAGTCTCAACAGACAAGGCAACTTACAACTCCATACTGCTAACTTAGCAAACACAAAGACAAAGCCTCCACCAAGACTATAACGCTTAGTGAAGGCTATTGTGTGCGATACGTTTATTTTAAGGAACTGATATAGGATTGGTCCGTCATGTTAGCGAACAATGTCCAATGAGTCCGTTTGTCCCCACGATTAGAGATCGTGTTTAACGAGGACTGCCTTTAGGCTCCAACAAACCTTGCACAAATCCCAAGGCTATGTCAGACAGAATAGCCATCAAGGCTGTTGGTAATGAACCCGCTAAGATGATGGCTCCACCATTTGTCGCATTGGTCCCCCTGACGATAATATCCCCAAGGCCACCGCCACCAACAAAAGCCCCAATAGCTGTGATTCCAACAGCCACAACCAGAGCATTACGAATACCCGCCATGATAACAGACAAGGACAAGGGCAACTCAACCATGAACAAGCGCTGTTTCTTAGTCATGCCCATACCCTTAGCAGCATCTACCAAATCGTCATTAACATTGGCAATACCGGCATAAGTGTTACTAATAATGGGTAGCAAGGAATACATGAAGACTGTTGCAATAACCGTCTTGGTCCCCAAACCTAAGGCTAGCATGATAATGGAAATCATAGCTAGAGAAGGGATTGTCTGCAAGACATTAGCGATCCCCATGACAAAGCTCCGCAATTTACGTTTTCGGGCGATAAAAATGCCTAAGGGAATACCAACTATACCTGCCAGCATAACCCCATAAACAGAAATCAGAAAATGCCTTAAGAATTGAGATAGGATATAGGAGCCGTTTTGACTAAAATAGTAGAAAAACTGCTCTATCGTTGACATGTCACTCATTTAATCGCCCTCCTCTCTAAAGTAATTGTGCTCTTCTAAAAAGTTCTTGGCAACGACTGCAGGCTCCAAAAGTTTATCGTCCACTTCAAAGTTTAACTTTTGCATGGTTTCCAGATCAATCTCGCCATCCAAACGATGCAAAAGAGCTTCCAAATCAGGATAGTCCCTTAAGAGTTCATTGTTAACAACCATAGAAGTTTCATACGGTGGGAAAAATTGCTTATCATCTTCTAAAATGGTCAAATCATAACTAGGAATGCGTCCATCTGTCGAATAACCTAAAACGACTTGCATCTTGTCACTGGCAACAGCATTATAGACAAGGCCTATCTGCATAGGATAGATATTTTTAAAAGAGTAGCCATAGGCTTCAGTAAATTCTTTATAACCATCGCCTTCCCGCGTCATCCAGGTACTGTCCACTCCAGCTTTTGCGCTATCAGCCATTTTGCCTAAGTCAGAAACTGTTTTGAGATTATTCTCCTTAGCATAGGCATCTGTAACCATAAAGGCATAGGTGTTGGCAAAGCCGTAAGTCGGAAACCAGGTCTGATCAAAACGCTTGGTAAACTCTCGCTTAATCACCTTAGCTGCTTCTTCTGGATTTTTGATAGGATCCATACCCAAAGCACCTGTCAAATCTGTGCCCGTATAACGTGTTGCCGCAATATCCGCATCACCTCTCAGAAGCGCTTCGTGGGTCACGCTGGAAGAACCTAAATTAGAAATCAAGGTTGCTCCATAGTCAGATTCTTCATTGATCAACTCTAAAATGATATTAGCGACAATACTTGACTCTGTCGTATTTTGCGCCGCTATTCGAATGGTCTTCCCCTCCTTGCCTGTCACCATACCACAGGCACTCAAGGTGATCAATAACAATAAACTAACTCCGGTGGCTAGTAATTTTTTAAATCGCATTTAAACCACCTCGCTTTTTTGTCTAGGTGTCAAGAGCACCTCTAAGCGTCCCAGAAGAAAATCAGCCACAAGCGACAAAATAATGACAGGGATTGTGCCACCAATAATCAAAGGTGGCTGGAAGAGGCTAAGGCCACTAAAGATCAAATCACCAAGACCACCTGCCCCTACATAAGAAGCCAAGGTCGCCCAAGCAATGACATAAATAGCTGACAGCCGAATTCCCGTCATGATAACGGGCATGGCTAATGGCAATTCCACCTGGAGAATAGACTGACGAGGTGTCATTCCCATCCCCTTAGCACTATCTTTTAGTGTCGGATTGACATTTTCTAAGCCAATGTAAGTATTACGGAGAATTGGCAAGAGCGAGTAGATAAATAAGGCAAAAATAGCAGGAAGCTTACCAACACCAAAAAGAGGTATCATCATAGCCAAGAGAGCCAGACTGGGGATGGTTTGTAGCATACTAGCTAAACCGATAATGACCTTGGCTAATCTTTTAAAACGAGTCAAAACAATGCCTAGAGGAACCGCCACTAAGATACCCAGAAGCAAGGCAAGCGCTGAAATGTAAATTTGCTCCCAAGTTTTAGAAACTAATTGCCCACCATATTGTTCTAAAAACGCACTAATCTCACTCATCTTGACCTCCTTCCAACTCTTGAGATCCCCAGATGATGTCATACATCATATCGACAAGAGCGGCCCGCGTAACGATACCTGTTAGGTGACCTTCATTGTCAACTACTGGTACATACTTGAGTCCTCGTTTGAGTATCCGTTGTGAAGCATCTCGAAGCAGAGCATCTTCTTTTACCCTAAAAACATCCTCTTTCAGAATATCAGAGACCAAAAGATTTTTACGGTATTGATGACTGATAGATTCCAAATCGATATATCCCGTAAGGCGATTATCTTCTGTCACAAGTAGAGTATCCACACGTCTTTGGCGCATCAAGGTAATCGCATCGGAAATCGTTTGATCAGCAGTAATGGCAACAGGATCTTTAAGCATAATAGATTTAACAGGTGTAATATCAACCTTGGCCTGCATCAAGCGTTCTTCACCGATCATTTTCTCAACAAACTCAGTAGCCGGATGATGCAAAATATCATCTGGAGTAGCTACCTGAACCATTTGACCATTATCCATAACGACAATGCGGCTAGCTAGCTTCAAAGCCTCATCCATATCATGGGTTACCAAAACAATGGTTTTCCCCATTTTTTCTTGTAAGGTCTTGACCAAATCCTGAATCCCTTCGCGCGTGATCGGATCAAGGGCACCAAAAGGCTCATCCATGAGAATAACATCTTGATCAGCGGCTAAGGCACGAATAACGCCGATTCGCTGCTGCTGACCACCTGATAACTCAGACGGGTAACGGTCCAAGAAAGACTCAGGAAGTTCCACCAATTCAATCAATTCCTTAGCCTTGGCTTTTTTCTTTTCCTCTGGCCATTTAAGCAATTTGGGTACCAAGGTAATGTTTTCATAAATGGTCATGTGTGGCATCAAGCCAATATTTTGAATCACATACCCAATCTGACGACGCAGATGAATCGGATTCATCGCAGCAATATCTTTACCGTCAAATAAAATCTTCCCTTCAGTCGGCTTTAACATGCGATTTATCATCCGCATTAAAGTTGTCTTACCTGAACCACTCGTCCCGATAAAACAAATAAACTCACCAGCTTCTATAGCAAGATTAGCTGTATCAACAGCAACATTATCACCATAGACTTTCTTAATGTTTTTAAATTCTATAATCGGTTCTTTTGACATGTTTTCATCTCCTTTACCTCAGTCCGTCTAACCACATCAAAGCTCCTAAACAGTCACTGTTTTTTTAGAAACCACATATCATAAAATGTATATGGTCACACTTTTTTATATAGTATATCAAATTCTTATCATTATGACTATATTTAAGTTAAAACAAAAACCAATCTATCGGAAACTCCAACAGACTGGTTCTTGATATTATTCAAAAATAAAGCAAAGACCTCACCAACGATTCTGATACAACTCTAAAGCATTTTGACTTAGTATCAAACGCTTATCCTGCTCTGATAAATCAGCCTTTTGAATATAACTGATGGCGCGGCTATACTTTTCATCCTGAAAATAGGGAAAATCACTCCCTGCAAGCAACCGATGCTTGCCAAGTATCTGATGACTGTGCAGTAAGGAAGCTTCTAAAAAATTAGCCGTATCAAACCAGAAATGCTCTTGCAAGGTCTTCAAGGGATTGTGGTCAAAGCTATCCCAGTCTTCATAATTATCCAAAATCCGCTGCATTTGAAAGGAGATGCCACCACCTAGATGGGCGATATGAAACTTGAGATGGGGGAATCGCTGGGCATAATTAGCTCTCAGAAGATGAAGCGTGGCCAACAAATCCTCAATCGGCGCCCCCACCACCCACGTTTGCTCATAGTCTTGTACCAGTGAACTAAGGGCTCCCAGACCCGTCGGGTGGATATAAATGACCGCCTTTAAGGCATCCATGGCTTCAAAAAAGGGCAAGAAAGCTTGGTCCGCAATGGACTGCCCCGTCTCATAAACCGTGTTGACCGCGATGCCCAAAAAGCCCAAGTCTTCAATAACACGTCTGCCCTCCTTGATAGCCTCATCCACATAAGGCAACGGAACAGCTCCATAAGCCTTGAAGCGCTGAGGATAGGCATGGATCAAGTTCTTATAGTGGTCATTGATCAGCTGGGCAGATGATAAGGCCTCCTCTGGATTGCCAAACTGAGGCGACTGAGGTGTGGCGGAGAGGACCTGAACATCAACGCCTGCTTGGTCCATCATGGTAAAACGTTTCTCCAACTCTTCAGGACTGCTACCAGCTCCCATACCCTTAGCGATCGCTACTCCCTGAGCACCTAAGTCCTCCAAGCGCTTCAAGTAGTCATCTGACCACAGATGCGCGTGGGTATCAATGATTTCCACCATAAAATCCCTTCTTTCTCTTGTCAACTAAGAGCTTGTCAATCTCTACTTGATGACCACATCGTCATAAGCGTTGGTTTTCTCAAAAAGTCGCACAGCATAAGAGCAAGTTGCATCCAAGCCTACACCAGCTTGTCTTGCTTCAGCCACTAGCCTCTCAACCAAGCTTTTGGCAATGCCCTGGCCACCATATTCAGACGAAACAAAGGTGTGGTTAATGGTCCAAATCCTTCCATCGGTAACATAAGTGCACTCACCAATCTCGCGGTCACCATCTAAAGCTACCGAACGCTGCTCATTGGCTTTATAGTTTATGTCAATCATAGCAATACCTCCTTAATACTAGATAGTTCTATCTTACCAAAAAGCTGTCAAAAGGGAAAATAAAAACCCTTTCATTCTTACTGAAAGGGTAAAATGACCTCTAGCCACTGGCTACCATAGAGCCAAAACCAGCTGTAGCTAATGATTGACACTGGACGACAGAGGACCAGGATCAACAGCACGCGCTTGTTAGACAATTTACTCAAACCAGCCAACATGACTGTGATATCTGCTGGTCCCATGGGAGCTAACATGATCAAGATAAACAAGCTTTGGAAGCTTTTACCAAAAAAATGCCGCTCATACTTGGCCAGCTTTTCCTCAGATAAAAAGAGGTAAATGAGCGACCGACCAAAACGCCTAACCAAGCGAAAGAGACACCAACTGCCAAGTAAAATACCGATATAATCAAGGGTAAAACCTAAAGCAGGACCAAAAGCCATAATCCCTACTACCGTCATAATGCCACCAGGAATGGGCGCAATCAGAACCTGCATGACCTGCATGCCAAAAAAGAGCAAGGCACCCCAAAATCGATCTCCTGCTATCAAACGTTGCAAGGCTTGAGGATCCTCGGTGATATGGAGGTTAGCAAAAAGAACATAAACCAAAATCAGCGACGCTCCCAGAACCACCAAGGATAGCAACTTAACCAAAGACCGTATCCCGCGTTTTGACCTATTCATCGACAGCCCACCCCACTTCATCACTATTTTTCAAACAGCAAACAATCAACATAGAGACTATTATAGGACGATAAGGCCTAAGAATCAAGGGGAACAATAACAATAAGACGGTCAGCATGAACTAACCGTAGGGATATAAATTTATTGATTACAGTCAAAGATGGTCACTGATAAATAACTATCTATAAACTCCCTTCAACTTCTTAAATAACAGGTAGAATTGATTTAGATACGATTATATATTTTTCTCTTTAGAAATCTTGTTCAATAAAAGGATTGATACTATGTATCCGCTAAAAACTAATGGTATAAACGTTCGTTCTTGTGAAGCATATATGGTAGGAGAAAAAGATACCAACATCCTTGATAAATAACCAATTATAAGAAGAATTGTAGCAAATATTGCCTCTTCGTTCATATTAAAACAATTCCATATAATATAAATAAACAAAAACAGTACAGTTAGCATCACAAAAATAAGATAATATGTTTTTATATCAAACTGAATTGTCTTCACTTCAGAAACAATCTCACTAAAGACCCTCAAACTTGTTATTAGTCCAAGCCTATTTAATACAAATAATAATAATAAACTACTACTCACAATAAATGGGTAAATCTTTTTCTTAATTCCAGTTAAAATTGTTGTTAATATTAGGATAACAAATAGAAATACAAGTATTTCACCAATAAATAAGATTCTATTAGTGTCAATAAACCCTAAGAAAATTTTATCTAATAATGATATTTGATCAAAATTAGGATACCAGGTTTGTGTTTCCGATAATTTTCTTATACCACTTCCTGGAGAAATAATTGCAGAAATTATCCCTAAAATAGATAGTATCTTCCCAACAAAATAACCAAAATGTATGCTTTTAAATTTAGTATAGTGCTGAATGCCAGCATAAAGCAGTAATAAAAAACTAAATACAGCAAATTGCTCTTGCATTATTGTATAGATAAAAAATGGAAGAGCTAGAATCCAACTTTTCCAATTACTTTGCACTAAAAAATACCATGACGTAATAAGTGTAAACATTGGAAAATAGTAATTCGTAACGGTTGCAATCAACCCAGCACTAGTAAATAAATAGCTAGGAAAAATAAATAAAAACAAAATTGGCAGCAGGAAAACCACAAACTTAGATTGATTCTTTAAAAATATTAATCTACTTAAAGAAATAAAGAAAAATGTTACAAGAAAAAAAACTAAACTAAAAAAACGTTGGTGAACTGAGAAAAACATTGTTGCAGATTCAATCATTAAGCGACTACTCCAATTGAAATACCTATCAATTGCAAATTGAATGTAATTATAGTCTATTTGCTTAGCCATGTCAGCAAACCAATCTTGATCCCCGCTATTATCAATTAAGCTAAGAGATTGAAGTGAAAAGAATAAGCTTATAAATAAATAATAGACCTCAATTTTATATTTGATAAATAATTTCATAATTACCTTTCATGTGATGATGAATTTTTCAATTTATGCAAACCAATAGCAGAAATAATTAATATCTGGGGTAAGAATTGAATAAGATATCGTGTTTTTCCACCCTCGAAAATCTGTAAAAAAAGCATACCTCCAAATATTGATAAACTTAAAAAAAACAAGAGTTGATTATTATTTTTGATGATAAAACAGTATGCTGTAAGTAGACCTATAATGATAATAATCCAAACAACTTGTAGAAATGTTTTATAATATATATAGTCATCATAGTTAATATAAATAAAGTATCTTCGAAATAGACTTAAAATTTTGTAATTAGATAATCTATCAAAAATCGGGTTTATGACACCTGGATGAGTGTCATCATAATTCCAACCAAGTGTACCATCTCGGGTAGTTAAAGATTGTTTATATAAAGAATGCTCAATAAATGTTGGTAAGGTATAGTTATCAACTCTACGTTTTATATCTTTGATAACAACTTCTCTTGAATACTTCCACGGTTCACCATTTTCATCTACAAATTGTGCTAGCCCATTTGGAAATCAATTTGGTCGGAACCATTAAACGTAAGACCTAGATCAATAAAAGTTAGCATATTCTTGCTCTTATTGAATTCTGGAGTTATTATCGTCTGATTATGAATGATACCATTCAATGGAAAATAACTTAGAGTAAAGCCCAAAACTACTAATATCAAAGTAGCTAGCAAACTCTTAAAATTGCGATAGAGCATAATTGTTAATAGAAAGGCAATAAGCAGTATAACTAAGGTAGGTCTTATAAAGTAACCAATCCCCATTAGCATAGACACTAAAATGATAGAATGTATAGTTCTAGTCGTAATTTTGTCTTTAGATATTATAGAAAGCATTATGTAAATAATCAACGCAATAATTGGCAAGCTCATCACATCCGTATACATGGCTAAAAACTGCGGACTAAATCCAATAATCAAGGTAAACAACCAGAAATAAATATCTGCTACTTCTAAACTAAAATGTTTTTTTACCGTGTAGAATGAAATCCAGAGCGCAACATGTACATAAGCGATGTTTAGAAGCTGCATTACCCATAAGGCATGATCACCAAACACTTTAAAAAAAGAATATTCATATAAGAAAAGAGGGAGGTTATTAGCATTTTCTGTAAAGTAATTCTGTGCGCTGGCAGGATCTATTGCTCCACTTGCTGCGTTAAAAACTACAGAAGCATCAGAACGAATCATTAATGAGCTAGAAAATAAGATCATCAACTGAAAACATGCCATCATAATAGTAACAATTAATTTATTAGAATTTATATATGTATATATATTCCTGATAAACGTAGTTTTTCTAAAAAGAAATCCGAGCAAGATCACTATAATAAATGATAATCCAAAAAGACCATGACCTTCTGCAACTAGAAACTTTACAGCACTATAACCCCAATGCAACGATATACACAATAATAAAATGTATAGTACATTTTTCAACAGCTTAATTGTTTTTTCCATAACTCCTTTAGTATTATCCTTTTTCTATTTCCCTTGTAACTTGGAAGCATAATATTTCTCTAACACACTTTGAAATTCTGATAACATAGTAGTTTCAAAAGGTTTTACCATAGTACCATCAGCAGCTTCAGATGTAGTTAAAATAGTATTTTCAGATACAAAAGTTGTATCGAAAGCACTTTCAGTCTCGGAAAAGAGACTGTTTCCTAAGAAATAATTTTCTTCTGAAATATCAGCAAAATCTAAAAGTGTTGGTACCAAAGCCAATGAATTTTTACCCTTAACATCAATAACCTCAGGACTAATGCCTTTGTAGTAGATATACAAAGGGATCTCATCCACCATACCATGACTTCGTTGATATTCTGGAAATGCATTATTGAAATCATTATCAATAAATGTTGCATGGTCTGTTGTAAAGACAAGTATGGTGTTATTTGAAATAGAACTAGAGTTGAATTTTTCTAAAAAGTTACCAAATTGGCTATCTAGATTGTGGAACCTATTTAGTAAAATATCACTACCATCTTCAAACTTGTCATCCGGAGAATCTAGAGTAATGTGAGTTCCGAAGGAATAGGTACTGATAAAGAAAGGGGGCTTTTTCTTCGATTGAGTCTCAACTTTTTCCCAAAGCAAAGAATATAGGTCTCTATCAGTAACTGTATCAGAAGTCCCTCCCAATCGATCCGTTGTCACAAGATTATCAAACTCAAAGTCATTCAAATAATCAGTAAAGGTTTTATTTTTAGGCTCTGAGTTGATAAAAGTAGTCGCATACCCAGCACCTTTCAAAATGCTCTGAAGAGAAACCAGTTTATTAGGATCCTGATCTCCAAGCTGGTATCCTGAATAGAGTTGACCTTGAAGACCTCTATAAGTGGCAAAAGTATGGTTAAAGTAATTATCAAAATCGATCGATTCTTTTTGAAAATTAGCCAGATTAGGCATTATATTTCTTGGATCATCAATGATATTCTGTGAGAGGCCTTCCGCAAATATCAAAATGATATTTGGATTAGAAGGAAGAGCCTCAGGTTTACTGATGCCATCTTCAATAGCTTCTTGATAGAAATCAGAACTTGTATTAGATAATTCTTTTATCCGCTGACTCGTTTCATATTTAGCCTTAATATCTCTTGATAAATAATACAGGTTGTAGGCCGGTGAATAAGCTAATTGTGTCACACTAAGTAAAACCAAGTCGGCAATAAGTGTTACACCAAAAAGGAGAAAGCTCAACTTTCGTCCAATTTTGAGCTTTCTAACAGGAATAGCAGAAAAAATTAAAACCAATAAAGCGGCAGGAACGTAGAGGCCTGCCTTACCTGACAATGCTTCAATGGAGGCCAAATTGGTCACCATGATAAGTGTTAAGTATGTTCCGCTAAATAAAAAAACAAAAATCTGTATATTTAGCAACAATAACAGTAAAAACTTTATCCCATTAGCTAAAAACTTACTAACACCAAATAAACTATCCACCAAAAATACGACTACTAGCAATTCTATGGTGGTAATGGCGCTGACACCAATCGCTCTTGTCACAATAAATGTCACAATAATGGAGATAAATGTAAAAATATAAGACAGAAAAGGTATTAGTGAAAAGGAGCCTATTTTATTTAAAATTTTCATAAAATCAATAATCCAATTATTCTTTCAATTTCTTCTTTAATCTACGAACAATATACTTAACCGCACTCCCTGGTCCTCTATAGATGTACTTCAAGGCTCCTTTGATGCCGCCAATATGGTCAAAATCCACGTAGGTGTTTGGCATCAAATCTGGACGAACGTTTAGTACTTTATTATCGACAAAAGGTGTAATGTAGAAGTTTGCCTTGGAGATGCGGTAGTCATAGCCCTTAGCCCATACTATGTACATCAAGATTCTCTCGATGGAGTGCAGGATGGTGTGTTGCGGTAAAGGCTCTGCTGGAATCTCTTCATCCTGAATATCCAAATCAAAAAGTGGTTTTAAAGCATCATATTTATACCAAATAAAGGTTCCATAGCTCATGATAAAGGTATCCATTTTGGTAAAGTCCAAATCACGCCCTAGATTCATACGTTCCCAGAGTTCATTCATATCTGGAGCAAAGCGGGTTTCATTCCAAGGATCGACAATCTTTGTATATCGGAAAAAGCTCGGTATATCCGCAATGACAAGTCCCAACTCCTCATTCTGATCAAATGCAGAAATGATACCATTTGCTGGTTTGATGAGCATGTCGTATAGTTCATTGCGCCAAGAATCTCCAACCCAGTAAGGGTATTCAGGAGATTTTTTAGTATGAAAATGTCCAATATAGTTATAGGTCGCCAACTTTTCTTTTAGCTTCAGCATAGGGATAACATCGCGTCCCTTCTTACCGGTGATCACAACTTGGCCACTGAGTTCCATGTCAACAAGAATCGCTTCTAATTGCTTGGCTTTTTCATCGCTATCCGTTGTAAGGAAAAGGTCATAAGAAAAAGCAAATGAATTTTTAAATAATCCTAAAAATTCTGGCACCAAATCCAAGTAGAAACTATGGAGATGGACCGCTACCTTTTTATCAGTGGTAATTGGTTCTGAACCAGGAGCTAAAACTTTACGATCTAGCAAATAAGCTGGCGTTGGTTGGCTAATCTGGCTCATATGAGATTCGATTAGTGAGATGGGATAATCAGACTTTGCCTCTACTGCTTTAAGTGTATATGGGGATAAATGCTGTGACAAATCAAAGGTTTTTATTTTGATAAATGGGACTTTGTAATCCAGCAATACCTGTGGATAGTGGATGGTAAAGTTACGGTGGAAATAGTCCTGATGGATAGGAACCGTATCTAACACTGCTGTGTAGTTAAAACCTGATTTTTGAAAAAGTTTAGTATACTGTGTCTCATACTCGTCGATAACCTTCTGGACGTCAGCATGTGATTCCACAGATTTCCAAAACTTTTTAAAGACAGGTGCTTGAACCAAAGATTTCTTAAAAGAAATAAAATAGGACTGCAGATGCTCAGGAATATAAAGATTGTGTCCCTTAACCTCAGCGTGATTGGTCATCCCCCAAAAATCAATAGCTCCCTCTGCCTCATACTTCTGAAAATAAGGCTCCATATCCCATAGCGGGCCAAAGCAAGTATCATTCATGACTGTCACAGAGTCATATGATGACAGATTTTCCATACCTTCCGAAATTAGACCAGCTTTCCAAGCCGCAAAGTCGTAACCTGCATTTTCGCGTTGAATGAAGTCATCAATCAAGCCTTTGTCTTGTAAATCATAAATATATTTATCACTCAATTGACTATTAGTTACAAAAATGAGTTTTGTGAACAAAGGACGCATCTGCTCCAATTGATAATAGACATGGCTGCTAATATTATTATATTTATTAAAATGTACATAAACCAATAAACGGTTCATTTGTTTCTCCTAAAGAAATCTATTATTTTTGTTGGAATAATCCAACGACGAGAGTTAATAACGATTTGATACTCGTCCTGAACAGCTTTCAATTCAGATGTGACTTGCCTTAACTCTTGGTCTTTCTGTGTAAGAAGGGTATCTTTTTCCTGACTATCTGACCATAATCTAGCTGATTGCTTTTCTAAATCTTTGATGTAGGTATCTTGCTCATTTGAAACCTGTCGCAACTGAGCATATTCTTGATGAAGTCGCTCAATTTCACGATCTCTCTGATACACCTCGATATCATTATCACGATCTTTTTCCAATAACATCTTGGTAATTAACTTAAAATCCTTTTCTGGATATTTTTCGATGGATTCCAATTGATTACTTAAAATACTATCAAATCGCTTAAGAGCTTTTTCGGTATTTTTTGGTCGTGAATCAGAGTTAACTGTCATTCGATAAGATACTGTTGCATCAGATAAAGTTAGTAAAGTAGTACGATTAAAAAACTCCAACTGCATGGGGTAACCGTCGTCCATCGAAGTGGGGTCAATCAACTCATTTACTTCTTGCATCAGTTTAGTTTCAATCATCCATGACGAGGGCAAAGTCATCCCCTTAGTTACCAACATTTTCTCATAAGTATTAGCATTTTTTATCGGACCATTGACAAAAACATGCTCATGTAGAATATTGTCATTTTCATCAACAATATTAAAATCAGTGTTTGACCAAACCGAGTCGTCAGAAGCTTCTAAAGCATCATATTGCTTTTGCAGCTTGAGTGGATCATGCCAATAATCATCCGCATCACATCTGGCTATATATTTCCCTCTAGCCTCTTTACAAATAGCAATCCACGTACGAGTTAATCCTTTATTCTCTGGATTTTGGAAAACGCGAAAAAGAGTAGGATATTTAGACTCATAGTCTCTGATGATATCCATAGATTTGTCAGTTGAACAATCATCTACAACAATAATTTCAAAAGGAAAATTGGTTTTTTGGGCGACAAAGCTTTGCAAGGCCCTTGCTATGAACTCTTGATAATTATAACTTGTACAAATAACTGAAACAGCTACATCACTCATATCTTTACCTCATTATCTTAAGATTCTCGAATATCCCAGCTACCATTACGATTAAGCAATCCTGAAGCGGAATCTAATGCAGCTTCATCTGTCAGGTCCACATCATTTCTACGGTAGAAAACAATGGGCGAATTCTCCGTGTCTGCAAAGGCCAGCACTTTACGACCGGGCCCAAGAACAGTCACTTCCAATTTCAAGTTGACATCATTCAGAGAATTGATCTCACAAGAATAAAAGTAGACTTTCTTCCCTTTTTTCTTTGTCATTCTGTCATAGGTGTTATCATTATATACCCAAACATTGCGGTTAATATCAGTTAGAGAAAAGACCAGATAAGTCTCTGCATCATTAGCGACATCATAAGAAACTCTAAATTCCACCTTATCCTTCTGAGTGAGTATACCGCTAGATAGTAGGTCAACTTGAAAGTTAGAAACAGTCGCTGTCTCATTACTTGCTATCTGATTTTCTTTTTTAGCAGCTGATTTTTCAGACGAAACCACGTTATCCATACTATACTGGTTGGCTACATCAAAGGGATCACCGATTGCTTTAACCAAGCCCTTTTCAATCAAGACTGCCTTATTACAATACTTCTTAACCGCCCCCATATCATGAGTGACGAGAATGGTAGTCTTACCGCTTTTCTTACGCTCTAAGAAATAATCATTACATTTGCGCTGGAAGGCCTCATCACCTACGGCTAGGACTTCATCAAGGATGAGAATGTCTCCCTGAGCCTTGATTGCTACCGAGAAGGCTAAGCGAACCTGCATACCAGATGAGTAGTTCTTGAGTTTTTGGTTCATAAACTCACTCAGCTCAGCAAAGTCGACGATGTCATCATACATGTTATCAATCTCTTCGGTGGTAAAACCTAGCATAGCACCATTAAGATAGACATTTTCCTTACCAGTCAGCTCTGGATTAAAGCCGACACCAAGCTCAATAAAGGAGACCAGTTTCCCATTTACTGTAACTTTTCCTTTTTCTGGAACGTATATTTGAGAAATGATTTTCAAAAGTGTGGATTTTCCTGAACCATTTCGACCAACGATACCAAAAAAATCGCCCTCTTCAACTTCAAAGTTAATATCCTCAAGCACATGCTGCTCTTTGTAGCCCTTAACACCTTTAAAACGATTAACAAGAGCAGTTCGCAAACTTTGGGTACTTTCAGTCGGCAGTTTGAAATACTTAGAAACATGCTCAACTTTTACTGCAATATTTTTTGTCATTAGAGAATCTCCGCAAAACGTTTGGCCTGTTTGTTAAAAATCACATAACCAAGAATGAAAATGAAAACTGGTAGAACATATGGAATAGCAACAATAAGAGGATTGCCTATCAAATCACGAATAGTCATACTTCCAGAAAAAATAATATAATGGCGTAGATCTTGAATGACCTGTGCCAATGGGTTGAGCATCATAAACTTAGCTACCGTTTCTTGACCACGCTGGATAATAAACGTTAGTGAATAAATAATCGGCGTTGCATACATACCTGCTTGCAAAACAACTTCCCAAATAGGTCCAATATCTCTATACTTAACAAACAGAGTCGCCAAGATAAAGGCAACACCTGTAGATAATAGCAAGAGTTCGATAAATAGAGGAACAATAACTAATATTGACCAGGTAAATGGCACACCATTGATAGCAGCGAAGACAAAGACCACCATCAGGTTAATAACATAGTTAATAGCTGCCCCTGCAACCGATGAAAAAACAATGATTTCTTTTGAAAAATTAAGTTTGCGTAGCAAATCCCCACGAGACACAATAGACATCATCCCCATACTAGTGGCTTCTGTAAAGAAATTCCAGGTTACCATCCCCAAAAGCAGACCAACTGCATAGTGGGGTGTCCCATCATCAAAACGCAAAAAGCGAACAAAGACAAGGTACATAATGGTAAAGAGCAACATGGGCTTTAAAATAGACCACAAATGTCCTATTAAAGATCCTTGATAGCGTAATTTAAAGTCTGTCTTAATCATTTCTCGTAGGAGAATCTGATTTTCTTTGGTTAATAAATTCATTTTCTTTCCTTATAAGCAAATTTTGTTAGGATGAGGCTGGTAAATGCAAAGGTATGAAAGGCTTTGTTTTTCCTAAATCCATATTTTTTTAAGGTTTGATAGCGTTCTAGTATAGGCTTGTCCATAATGGTCACAAAGGCCTCGATAAGTTTTCTATCGATTGGTGCCAATGGCAAAGCCATCAGATGGTTAGCCTGTTTTTGACTATCGCAGATTAAGTCCCAGTAAGCTGAGAAAAGTACATGGGGTCGAATCCATTTTTTAACTCGTTTGGACACGGTTCTGGCTCCCAAGACATTTTCAGCGTGTTGGCGGTACAATTCCGTCGGCTGGTCTATATAGATCAATTTCCCAAAAGCTGTCGCCAGTAAGGCTAGATACCAGTCATGCATGAGAATGTCATCTGTCACCGTCCACAGCTCAGCCAGAGCATGATTAATCATACTGGTTCCACCTGTTACCGTATTTTCGGTCAATTCTTGAACCAGCTTTGTGTTGGCATGATGAGATTGCGATCGAATCATACTTTCGTTCATAACCTGCAAGTCTTGATTAACCACCTTTAAGTCTGTGTAAACCATAAGTGGTTGGTCTGCTTGATAGGTTTGAGCCGTCTCCAAAGTCACCTGTAATTTATCTGGTAACCAGACATCATCTTGGTCGCTGAAAAAATACACATCAGCCCTCTGGTATTGTATCAAAGTGTGAAAACTTTTGATGACGCCTAAATTTTTGGTGCTGTTGGGATTGATAAAGTGAATCCGGCTATCCTGCTTGGCAAAATCAGCGATAACGTCACGTGTCTTGTCCTTAGAACCATCATCACGTATCAAAAGCGTCCAATTCGAAAACGTTTGATTTCGGATACTCTCAATCTGTTCTGCCAAATACTTCTCACCATTGTAGGTAGACATGACTATATTAACTTTCATTTAGAAATAATTCCTCATACTCCTCTACAATTTTTTCCCAAGTATAAGCATCCCGCATGTGCTCTTTAGCAATCTGCCCTAGCTCGACTGCCTCTTCTTGTCCGTCAATTTGGTTGATTAGTTGGGCCAAATTTCCACTTTCCTTAGTCCAATAGCGAGCGCCATTTTGTGCCACTTTGCGATTGAAATCCACACCTAAGACAAGATTTTCATTGGTCTGGGCCAGCGCCTCTAAGAGACTAGGATTAGTTCCACCTACTTCATGCCCATGAATATAGGCACGACATTCTTGCCGCAGATACTTGAGTAAATCCTGATCATAGACCGTCCCGATGAACTTGATACGCGAGTCTCTTTCAAAGCCCGTTTCTTCCTTTAGCTTTTGGAAATAGGCAGATCCTTCATGATTGGCTACAATGACCAAATCGCGCTGAGTGCTCGACTTCATAAACTCCTTGATAGCTGTCGCATAATTATTTTCCGGAACAAAACGTCCGATAATCAAATAATAATCCTTTTCGCGAATAGACCAGTTGTCAAAAGCCTGACGCACTTTCTCTGACTGGCTAGTCAGGCTCATCTGACTCAAGTCAGTCCCGTAGGCGATAAATGTGGTTTTAGTTTCCGGATAGGCTGACTGAATATAGTCCTCTATGCCTTCATTATCCGCAATAATGAGATTAGCCTGCTTGGCCATAGCTTTCTCAGCATGTTTGAGATAAGCCTGCACAGGTTTGGGCCATTTGGCACGTTTCCATTCTAAACCATCAGGATTAACAAATAAAACACCACCAACATCCTTAATTTTCTTGGCAAAGGGAGCTATGAAACCGCCTATGGTATTTCCCAAAATATAGAAAATCGGGGACTGCATCTGCTGGTCCTTGACCAAGCGCAAAGCGTAGGAAATAGCCATCATGTCATAGGCTATGACACGGGCCGGACCTAATTTAGGAGGATTGATGGTAAAACAATCCGCTCCCAAATAAGTCGAATGTTCCTGATGACTGGTATCGGACAGACAAGCCACATGGTATTGTATATTTTTTGATTTTTGGTGACTGACCAGTTGCTGGACGAAGGTCTCAAAGCCACCATACTTTGCAGGCAGCCCACGACTACCAATGATAAATACATGTTTCATGACACCTCTCCATTAAACTGCAGTTCTTCTCATTATAGCATTTTTGCCAAATTTGCGCTAATGCTACCATAGTCATTCCCACAATTGAAAAAAGCCATCTTTCGATGACTTTCTAAACACTTTACGTAAATAATTTTTTTATGCTTTGATTTTATTAGCAACCGCAAGTCCAAATCTAGAAAAGAGATTCGAGAAGGTTAAACTATCGCTTCCTGATTCTTGTGTTAAAAGAGCTACAACATACCCACGACCATTTTTAGTGATAACAGCTACATCGTTTTCAACACCATATAGTTTATCATTACCTGGTTTGTCAAAAACAGTTGCAATAGTACGCGTCTGATTAGTTAGCCAATAATTGTGAACATTCTTATTCAAATTTTGTTTCATACTAGCTTCACCATTTACATCACGAAGGGTTCCATTAACAATATTCTTAATAAGATCACCCGCTTCATGAACTGAGATGTAATTTTCCAAACCAGCATTGATTTGAGATGGGATTCTCATGTAACGATTTAGTGTTGTTTCATTGTAACCCATTCGGCGAATTTCAGCATTTACAGCAGCAATACCACCCAGTTGTCTGATCATGATGTTAGTTGCAGAGTTATCACTAGTCTGAATCATATAGCTAGCAATATCAGACAACTTAAATGTTTTTCCAACTTTACCACTTAATGACAGAGAAGCTTCAACAATATCAGAACTTTTCACTGTGTAATTTGATGCTAGATTTAGCTCACCACGAGTGGCTTTAGCATGTGCTGCAGCTAAAATAAAGAGTTTTATCGCCGAAGCTGAACGTTGTGGACCACTGTCAATCATTGCTAACTCTATCCCATCTAATGGACTGATGAACAACGATTTTTTGCCTGGCATCCCATTAAAGATGCTTCGATAAGTAGCAAGTAATTCATTAACTTCTTTCTGAACAGTGGCTCTAGGCACAACACCTGTAATGTTTGTTGAATAAGCACCTAAACCTTCCATCTTACCATTTTTCAACTCATAGTAGACATGGACATTATACTTGCCACTTCCATACGAATGGTTTGCCAAACGAGTCAGTACAGAGTAAGTGTTATTCTTTTGCTTAACTGCTTCAGCCCAAACAATGTCATCCTGCCCTTTGTCATTAGACCATACTGCAACACGGATTTTAGAAATACCTCCACCATAGTTCATGTTAACATCAGAAATGGTTGTTGTAAAAGTATAATCTGTCTTGTCTAGGTTAGAAATAGTAACTTTTCCAGTCTTAATAGTTGCTGGATTAGGCTGATTCTGGCCAGAAGAAACCAAAGTAACTGTCGTTGCTGGTAGACCTTCTAATTTACCAGTTTGGCTGTTTTGACCATAAACATGGACATTGTACTTACCAACTTCAAAGTT
>NZ_ATVP01000005.1 GCF_000420785.1 Streptococcus hyovaginalis DSM 12219
AAAATCCGATGGGTATAGCAACTGAAAAAGATTACATGATGGCTTATGCTGTTGATACTATTGAAAAGTATCGAAAGGATGTCAATAGATCACTGGCAGAGAGAAAAGATTATATTGCTGATAGTTTTACTTCTAAGGATAATAGTTATTACTTAGAGACAGTAGACTACATTCTTAATCAATCGGCAAAAGACGGTATAAAATCTTATGATTCCACAACCGACAGTATAACAGACTTTCAGTATACAAACGATACCATAACATTTACATTGAATTATACAACGACAACAAATTATACTGATGGTAGACCAAGTACTACTGACTCATTTACAAGATATTATACGTTAAAATATGTTGATGGCGTTTTTCTAATTGAAAAGTTCTAGGATCTGAGTATAGCGATTTCTTACAAGCCACATAAAAAATCTTCTTACTTAATTGTAGGAAGATTTTTTTAGCCTTAATATTTGTTCAAAATTTGTTCAAAAACAATTATTTTCATACACCCGACTATATGGAAAAACCTTGATTTAACGCCATTTATGTTTTATATTTTTACTTATTTTAACGCAAAATTGACTGCAATCGGCATAAATAAAAACGTAAAGGGAACCGAGAAGAGAAATTGACGATTGAATAATAGTCTTCGTCAAACTGTCTTCTGTTTTTTTTATCATAAGATACAAAACTTGAAATCAGACGTTTTGAACATCATATTAAATTTAGTTAGGCTAACTTTGGGATTCAATGTTGTAACAGAAAACGTAGCTATTTTCATAAGACTAGGGCTCTATTTCTGGAGTGTCTCAATGATATTGCTAATGAATTTGGAATGAGACTTACCGACAGTAAGTTGAGCTAGTTGGAACCAATGTGAAGCATGAAGTTGTAAGAAAATCTTGAGGTGCTTTGATAATAGCATCGGTAGACAATCACACTTATCTCAGTTAATAGACAAAGGTTGTGCCCTACTTATGATTGATTCTAAGGACGAAGTGCTCTCCTCAAAGTTCAGAACTCCTTTTTTTAGAAGGAATAGGTAAGAAAGACTTGTCTTGGATGAGGAGTTCTGCTATAATAGTAAGGTATGTGGTGCTAGCACATCCAAACATATTCTACGTAGGAGGAAAACACGAAATGGCTAAAGTATGTTATTTTACAGGTCGTAAGACTATGTCAGCTAACAACCGTTCACACGCGATGAACAAAACAAAACGTACTGCAAAACCAAATCTTCAAAAAGTTACTGTTCTTATTGACGGTAAACCTAAAAAAGTTTGGGCTTCAGCTCGTGCCCTTAAATCAGGTAAAGTTGAGCGCGTTTAATAAATGAAGAGACTGGATATCAAAGTCCGGTCTTTTTTATTGATGAGTGAAACGGTATCCTTTTTACAAAGTGTTGTGATTGTGGTAGAATGAAGTGATAAAAACTTGAGAGGTAGTCAACTATGACTGTAAAAATCAATACAAAAGATGGTCAAATTGAACTCCTAGACGATGTTATTGCGACAGTCGTTGGAGGTTCGGCAACTGAGATTTTTGGTGTTGTCGGTATGGCCAGTAAAAGTGCTATAAAAGATAATTTTCAAGCTTTGCTTCGTAAAGAAAACTATTCAAAAGGAGTGGTTGTCAAATCTACGGAAGCAGGTATTTCTGTGGATGTTTATACTGTGATGAGCTATGGTGTCAAGATCAGTGAGGTTTCTAAAAATATTCAAGAACGAGTTAAGTTTAATTTAGAAAATCAGCTAGGGATCTCGGCTGAGACAGTGAATGTTTATGTTCAAAATATTAAGGTTGTAGGAGAAGAGTAGTGTCAAATATTACAACAAGTTTATTCCAAGAGATGGTTCAAGCAGCAGCCACGAGACTTGGTAAACAAACTGAGTATGTTAATTCCCTAAACGTCTTCCCTGTTCCAGATGGTGATACAGGTACCAATATGGGAATGACAATGGATAATGGTGCAAAAGAAGTTGCAGACAAACCTGCAACGACTGTCGGACAGGTCGGTCAAATCTTATCTAAGGGACTTTTGATGGGAGCTCGCGGTAATTCTGGTGTCATTACGTCACAACTCTTTAGAGGTTTTGGGCAAAGCATCAAAGAATTGGATGAACTAGATGGTCAAGCTTTGGCCAATGCCTTCCAATCAGGTGTTGAAGTTGCCTATAAAGCGGTCATGAAACCGGTAGAAGGTACAATTCTTACAGTCTCTCGTGGCGCTGCAACAGCAGCACTCAAAAAAGCTGAAACCTCCAATGATGCGACAGAAGTTATGCGTGCTGCTTTGGAAGGAGCAAAGGCTGCTCTTGCTAAAACACCGGACTTATTACCTGTTCTTAAAGAAGTTGGTGTTGTAGATTCGGGTGGTCAAGGTTTGGTATATATATATGAAGGCTTTTTATCTGCTTTGACAGGTGAGTATTTGGCTTCAGATGACTTCCAAGCAACTCCTGCTACTATGACTGAAATGATTAATGCAGAGCATCATAAGTCAGTTGCTGGACATGTAGCTACAGAAGACATTACCTTTGGCTACTGTACTGAAATCATGGTAGCCCTAGGTAAAGGTCCGACTTATGTCAAAGAGTTTAACTATGAAGAGTTCCAGGGCTATTTGAGTGGCTTGGGAGATTCCTTGTTAGTGGTCAACGATGATGAAATCGTGAAAGTCCATGTTCATACAGAAGATCCTGGTCTGGTAATGCAAGAAGGACTCAAATATGGTTCTTTAGTTAAGGTTAAAGTTGATAATATGCGTAATCAGCACGACGAGGTGCTTGAAAAAACAGCTGCTCCAACGGTTCCTGAAACATCTAAAGAAGAAAAAGAATTTGGCTTAATTGCAGTTGTTGCCGGTGAAGGATTGGCAGAGATTTTCAAAGCTCAAGGTGTTGATCACGTGATTTCTGGTGGCCAGACAATGAATCCTTCTACTGAGGATATTGTCAAAGCCATTGAGCAAGTGAATGCCAAGAATGTCATTATTTTACCAAATAATAAAAATATTTTTATGGCAGCACAGTCAGCGGCGGATGTCGTGGATATTCCAGCAGCGGTTGTTGAGACACGTACAGTTCCTCAAGGGTTGACGAGCTTGTTAGCTTTTGATCCGTCAAAAACTTTGAAAGATAACACAGTAGCCATGTCGGCGAGTCTTTCAGATGTTGTCAGCGGAAGCGTGACTTTAGCCGTTCGAGATACGACCATTGATGGACTTGAAATTCATGAAAATGATGTTTTGGGGATGGTCGATGGTAAGATTTTAGTATCGACGCCAGATATGGAAGTTGCCCTTCTGTCAACTTTTGAAAAGATGTTAGATGAAGATAGCGAGATTGTGACTATCTATATTGGTGAAGATGGTGATCAAGCGTTAGCGGATACTATTGCTGAGAAACTTGAGGAAACTCATGAGGATGTCGAAGTCGAAATTCATCAAGGTGACCAGCCAGTTTATCCATACCTTATGAGTGTTGAGTAACGAAGTATTACCTAATCTTAACAAAAAGGGAGAATCTTATCGGTTCTCTCTTTTATTGTTTCATTTTTGAAAGACTGGTAAATAAATATTTTTTCCCCTATCATTTTTAAAAAGAACATCTGATAAGTCTTTTGAGATCAAAAGACTGTAGAACTTATCTCTCTCGTTCTTTCAAGTATTGTAATATAGTTAAGCAGAGTTGCGTTTCCACGTTTAATAAATACTTGAGACGATAAAGTAATGATTGACACTATTTTCACAATTGGTATAATGACAGTATGAATTTGTTTTTAGGAGGTTTTTATAATGGCTTTAGCACTAGTATTTAATCTGATTCTTCTTATTGTTATTGTTACCATTATAGTGAGTACATTATATGTGGTTCGACAGCAGTCGGTTGCTATCATTGAACGCTTTGGGAAATACCAAAAAATTGCGACTAGCGGTATTCATGTGAGGCTCCCTTTTGGAATTGATAAGATTGCCGCGCGTGTGCAACTACGCTTATTGCAGAGTGATATCGTTGTTGAGACAAAGACTAAAGATAATGTTTTTGTTACCTTAAACGTTGCCACGCAATATCGTGTGAATGAACAAAATGTGATTGATGCTTATTATAAATTAATGAAGCCAGAAGCACAAATTAAGTCATATATCGAAGACGCTCTGCGTTCATCAGTACCAAAATTAACTTTAGATGAGTTATTTGAGAAAAAAGATGAAATTGCCTTGGAAGTACAACATCAAGTGGCAGAGGAAATGTCAACCTACGGATATATCATTGTCAAAACTTTGATCACTAAGGTGGAACCGGACGCTGAAGTTAAGCAATCCATGAATGAAATTAATGCTGCCCAACGTAAACGCGTGGCTGCTCAGGAGTTAGCTGAAGCTGATAAAATCAAGATCGTGACAGCCGCATCGGCAGAAGCAGAAAAGGATCGCTTGCATGGTGTTGGTATTGCTCAACAACGTAAGGCGATTGTGGATGGGTTGGCAGAATCTATCCAAGAATTAAAAGATGCCAATATTAGTTTGAGTGAAGAAGAAATTATGTCTATTCTTTTAACGAACCAATACCTTGATACTTTAAATACATTTGCATCAAGTGGCAATCAGACCATTTTCTTACCGAATACACCAAACGGTGTTGATGATATCAGAACTCAAATATTGTCTGCTTTGAAAGCTACTAAGAATAAGTAGAAATGCTATTAGTCTCGCGAAGATTGAATAAGTGGTCGTTTAGGGCTTTTCTTTAATTTCTGGCTTTCTAGATACCATTTTTAACAGAACTGCTGAGAATATGTTGTCAAAATGTAGCTTATCTACGTTCAAAGACTGAAAATGCTTAAGGCTTTTCAGTCTTTTTTGATGGGGAATCGTTTCACTAGTAAAGTAGTTTTGCTACTACTGCAAATTTTTGAGTAGTATCATGTCATAACAAAAAGCTCTTAGAAGCGACAAATGTAGTCGCTTCTAAGAGCTTCGATACTGCTTTTAAGAAGGGTTTATCTCTCACGTAAAGGTAAGCCATTTTTTGATCATTTATTTTAAGAAACGTTTTAAGAATTCCTTGGTTCGCTCTTCTTGTGGGTTTTCAAAAATTTGTTGAGGGGTTCCCTCTTCAGCGATGATACCTTTGTCCATAAAGATGACGCGGTCAGAAACTTCCTTAGCAAATTCCATCTCGTGGGTAACGATAATCATGGTTAATCCTGATTTGGCTAGGTCTTGCATGGTTCTAAGAACCTCTCCGACCATCTCTGGGTCAAGAGCAGATGTTGGTTCATCAAAGAGGATGGCTTCTGGGTCAACTGAGAGGGCACGAGCGATGGCGACACGCTGTTTTTGCCCACCTGATAATTGACTAGGGCGTGCTTTCCAGTAACGTTCTCCCATGCCAACTTTTTCAAGGTTAGTTTTAGCGATGGTCTCAGCTTCGGTGCGGTTGCGTTTGAGAACGGTTGTTTGTGCTACAATAGCATTTTCAAGAACGTTCAGATTTTCAAATAAATTAAAGGATTGAAAGACCATACCAAGTTTTTCACGGTAGGTTGTAAGATCGTATCCTTTTTTAAGGACATTTTCGCCGTGATAAAGGATATGACCTTCAGTTGGTTCTTCAAGGAGATTGATTGAGCGTAGAAAAGTAGATTTTCCTGATCCTGATGATCCGATAATCGAAATGACTTCGCCCTTATTGATACTTAGAGAAATATCTTTTAATACTTCATTATGACCAAAGGATTTTTTAAGATGTCTGATTTCTAAAATGGGATTAGTCATGAGAGACCTCCTCGATTTGCATTTGGTTGGCACCTGTTGTATAGGTATCGACATCCATTCGTCTTTCGATGAAACGGAGGATACGTGTCACAGTGAAGGTTAATACGAAGTAGATGACAGCTATCACTGTGAAGGTTTGGAAATATTGATAAGTTTGTGTAGCGACAGTATTACCTGAGAAGTAAAGCTCAACTACAGAGATAACGTTGAGGACAGAGGTGTCCTTGATATTAATAACAAACTCATTACCAGTTGCAGGCAAGATATTGCGGACAACCTGAGGCAATACAATTTTACGCATGGTTTGGTTATGATTAAAACCAAGGGCTGTAGCTGCCTCAAACTGTCCCTTATCAACAGCAAAGATACCACCGCGAACAATCTCACTCATGTAGGCACCTGTATTGATAGAGACGATGAAAATAGCTGCTAGGGTACGGTCAAGTGAAACTCCGAAAGCTTGGGCAGTACCGTAGTAGATAACCATGGCTTGTACAATCATTGGCGTACCACGGAAAACTTCAATATAGACATTTAGTAACCAACCAAAGAGTTTTTGGAGGATAGCTAATGCTTTATTGCTAGCTTTAGGAGCCGTACGATAAACACCAATTAGAAGTCCAATAATAGTCCCGATAATGGTCCCCAGAATTGAAATTAAGAGAGTAATGCCAGTTCCTCGAAGAAGTTGTTTCCAGTTGTTTTTGACAATGTCAGCAACTTGAGCAAAGAAACTTTTTGGCGCTTGTGCATCCGATGTTTCAGAGGGTTGTTCAGCAATCATACGATCCATGAGTTGGATACGTTCTTCTTCAGAGATTGTTGCTAAAACTTGATTGACCTGTACGATGCGATCGTCCCCTTTGCGCATACCGACAGCGGTAGCAGCATTGGACTCCTCGACTTCGAAACCTGGCTTAGGAACGAGCATTTTGAAGTTGCTATTGGCTTCCTCGGCAGTTAGGGCTTCTGGACGTTCAGAAATGTAAGCATCGATAACCCCTGATGATAGGGCTTGGCGCATTTGAGAGAAATCTCCCATCGGTGTTTGAGGATCAGCTCCCTCTAGTGCAGGAAGTAAATCAACGTGCCAAACACCTTGCTGGGCTGTTACTTTTGCCCCTTTGAAATCGTTGAGTGTTTTAGCATTAGCGTACTTACCATCTTTAGAAACAACGATAACAGGTTCGCTAGTGTAATAGCTATCAGAGAAGGCGATTTCTTTTTTACGCTCTTCTGTAGGGCTCATCCCAGCAGCAATCATGTCAATTTTACCTGAAGTAAGAGCTGGAACGAGTCCTTCCCACTTGGTTTTAACGACTAGGAGTTTTTTCCCCATCTTGTCGGCAATTTTTTGCGCCACTTGGACGTCGTAACCATTGGCGTATTGATTGGTTCCCTCGATAGGGGCAGCACCATTTGAGTCATCTTCTTGTGTCCAGTTAAAAGGAGCATAGGCAGCCTCCATGCCGACACGTAGGTATTCATCTGCTTGTGCTTGAGTAGCTCCTGTAAATAAGAGGAGCAGCGTTGCAAAGCAAACTAAAAAGATCTTTTTCATAAAAGACTCCTATTTTTTTATTTGTATCTACCTATTTTACAAGAAAGAAGACCCTATTTCAATATGAAAGTGCTTTAGATTCGGAATAAATATGCAAAGATGTGATTAAGAAATAGAATGGTTTACTCTATTTTTTCCAAGTTTTGATATAATGATAAGGAAATTATCCTAAAAGGAGTTATCATGTTATTTATTGAATTACTAAAAGCTATTTTTTATGGTATTGTAGAAGGGTTAACGGAATGGTTACCTGTTTCAAGTACGGGGCACTTGATTCTCGTTCAAGAATTCATTACATTTAATCAGTCTAAAGACTTTATTGACATGTTTAATATCGTTATCCAATTGGGTGCGATTCTAGCTGTTATTGTAATCTATTTTGAAAGATTGAATCCTTTTCAACCCGGAAAAACAGCTAAACAGGTACAGAGTACTTGGCAGTTATGGTTGAAAGTTGCAATTGCCTGTATCCCATCTGTAGCGGTGGCACTACCTTTTGACGACTGGTTTGAAGCGCATTTTAATAAAATGGTGCCCGTGGCAATGGCACTTATTGTTTACGGGATTGCCTTTATTGTTATTGAACGTCGCAATCACGGGCTCACTCCTAAGGTGACAGATCTTTCTGCCATGACCTACCAAACGGCTCTCTTTATTGGTTTGTTTCAGGTTTTGGCCATTGTGCCTGGAACCAGTCGATCAGGGGCGACGATTCTAGGTGCCATTATTTTAGGAATGAGTCGATCTGTAGCAGCTGATTTTACCTTTTTCTTAGCAATTCCTACCATGTTTGGGTATAGTGGACTCAAAGCGGTTAAATTTTTCCTAGACGGCAACGTTTTGAATTGGTCGCAAGTTCTGATTTTACTTGTCGCTAGTGTTACTGCCTTTCTAGTGAGTTTGTATGCGATTAAATTTTTAACAGACTATGTTAAGAAACATGATTTCACTGTATTTGGGAAATATCGGATTGTTTTGGGCTTGGTTCTCATTGCTTATGTCCTTGTACGCACCATACTGTAAGGTGTGCTGTTGCTAGGGACTAGTTATGCCACATATTAAATGAAGAATTTGGAACAGCTTTTGTTTCGAATTCTTTTTGTGTCTGGAGGAAAATTGAAAAGAGTGCTTATTTTTAGTATAATAGATAGCAATACACGTATGAGGTATCTTAAATGGAAATGAAACAAATTAGCGAAACGACGCTAAAAATTACAATTAGTATGGAAGACTTAGAAGAACGGGGAATGGAGTTGAAAGATTTCTTGATTCCACAAGAAAAAACGGAAGAATTTTTTTATACCGTTATGGATGAGTTGGATTTGCCCGATAATTTTAAAAACAGTGGCATGCTCAGTTTCAGGGTGACGCCCAAAAAGGATCGCTTAGATGTTTTTGTGACAAAGTCTGAGATTGATAAAGACCTTAATTTTGAAGATTTGGCGGATCTTGGCGATGTTTCGCAAATGTCACCGGAAGAATTTTTTAAGACATTGGAAAAGTCGATGTTGGAGAAAGGGGATGTAGATGCCCATAAAAAACTAAAACAAATGGAAGATATGGTTGAGTCAGCAATGACAGATGCTATGGCAGCATCTGAACAAACCTCTGATCCCGTATCCGAAGAGGACGATGCTTTGGATACACCGGAGTATACTCACTATGTTCTGATATTTTCAACAGTTAAAGAGGCTGTTAGATTTTCAAAAGCGATTGATTTTGAGGTTGAAGCTTCTGAATTGTATAAACTTTTTGGGCAGTATTATATGACAGTATTAGTTGGTCTCGAGGACAAACCTGCTTATTATGCTGACTTGATTCATTCAAGATTGTTAGAATATAGTCGCGAAGGTTTAAAAACACGTGCTTACCTCCAAGAACATGGTGTTCGTTTATTGGAAGGGACTGCTATCCAAATATTAGAGGGTGTTAGGGTGAACTAATGTTACCATTTACATTGGAATTTGTTCTAGCCCTTATTGGCGCCTTTTTGTTATCCTTAATTTTAACACCATTGGTCCGTTTTATATCGTTTCGTGTAGGTGCTGTTGATGAGCCTAATGCAAGGCGGATTAATAAGGTAACCATGCCTAGTGCGGGTGGATTGGCTATTTTTTTAGCTTTTTTGATCATTGCTTTATTCGTCTTGCCGAGACTCACAGTCAGTGTAAAGAGCGAGATCCCTTACTTTGACTATATTTTCCCCGTTCTTGCTGGTGCAACAGTTGTCACTCTAACGGGTTATTTTGATGATATTTTCGAAATATCACCTAAAACGAAAATGTTAGGTATTGTTGTCGGAGCGCTTATTATTTGGGTTTTTACAGATTTTCATTTTGATAGTTTCAAGATTCCTTTTGGGGGCCCTATGCTGTCTTTTGGACCGATAGTGACTTTTATCTTGACACTACTTTGGATCATTTCCATCACCAATGCGATTAATTTAATTGATGGTTTAGATGGTTTAGTGACAGGTGTCTCCATGATTTCTTTAGGAACAATGGGGCTTGTCTCCTATTTCTTCTTGCCACAAGTTGATTTGTTTTTGACCATGACAATCTTCCTGTTAATCGCGGCGATCTTAGGTTTCTTTCCTTACAATTATCATCCTGCGATCATATATGGTGGGGATACCGGTGCCCTTTTTCTTGGTTTTATGGTAGGAGTCTTGTCCTTACAAGGATTGAAAAATGCAACGGCCGTAGCGGTTGTGACTCCTGTAATTATTTTAGGGGTTCCTATTGTTGACACCGCGGTGGCTATCGTACGTCGCAAACTATCGGGTCGAAAGATCACAGATGCTGATAAGATGCATCTCCATCATCGTTTATTAGCGATGGGTTTTACCCATCGTGGGGCTGTTCTTGTGGTCTATGGGATTGCCATTATTTTTTCTTTGATTGCACTCTTATTGAATATTTCAAGTAGATTAGGTGGTATTTTATTGATAACAGGTCTCCTATTTGCCTTAGAAGTTCTGATTGAAAGTTTGGAAATATGGGGAGAACATCGCACGCCCTTGTTTAACGTGCTTAAATTCATTGGTAATAGTGATTATCGACAAACAACTCTGAAAGAGTGGCAGGATAAAAAGAAAAAATAAATCTCGAAGAAAGCCCTTTATTGGCTTTTTTTGTTACAATAAAATGGATTGAAAATGATGTTTAGTTTTCTTAGCTGAGCATTAAAAGTATACAAAAAGGAGCAACCATGTCTGTACTTGAAATTAAAAACCTTCATGTGTCTATCGAAGATAAGGAAATCTTAAAAGGGCTCAATTTGACCTTAAAAACAGGAGAAATTGCTGCAATTATGGGGCCCAACGGAACGGGGAAATCGACCCTATCAGCTGCTATTATGGGAAACCCCAATTATGACGTTACAGAGGGTGAAGTCCTCTTTGATGGCCAAAATATTTTGGATCTTGAAGTGGACGAGCGTGCCCAGCTAGGCTTATTTTTAGCTATGCAGTATCCATCTGAAATTCCAGGAATCACCAATGCAGAGTTTATCCGTGCGGCTATGAATGCTGGTAAAGAAGATGAGAATAAAATTTCTGTCCGTGATTTTATCACTAAATTGGATCAAAAGATGGAGCTTCTGGGAATGAAAGAGGAAATGGCAGAGCGTTACCTCAACGAAGGCTTCTCAGGTGGCGAGAAAAAGCGTAATGAGATTTTACAACTGCTCATGCTTGAACCTAAATTTGCTCTTCTTGATGAGATTGACTCTGGTCTTGATATTGATGCCCTAAAAGTTGTTTCAAAAGGTGTCAATGAAATGCGTGGCGAAGGCTTTGGTGCTATGATTATCACGCACTATCAACGCCTTCTTAACTACATTACGCCAGATATTGTTCATGTCATGATGGACGGCCGTATTGTGCTTTCAGGTGGACCTGAGTTGGCAGAACGTTTGGAAAAAGAAGGATATGTCAAAGTTGCAGACGAGCTAGGTATCGAGTACCACGAAGAGTTAGATTAAGGAGTTCTTATGAGTAAACAAGCGATTCTAAACTTTTCTCAAGCAAAAGCAGAGCCTATTTGGTTACAAGAACGTCGCCTAGCTGCCTTTGATAAAATCGAAACCTTACCTTTACCTTCCATTGAAAGGGTGCGATTTCATCGTTGGAATTTGGGTGATGCCACTATTTCAGAAAATGATGCTACGGCTAATATTCCTGATTTTACAGCCTTAGGGAACAATCCTAAACTAGTTCAAGTAGGGACGCAAACGCTTCTTGAACAACTTCCGGCAGATTTGATTAAACAAGGTTTAGTCTTTACAGATTTGCAGTCGGCTTTGGAGGAGATTCCTCAAGTTGTGGAAAAATATTTTGGATCGGCTTTGGCTTATGACGAAGATAAATTGTCAGCTTACAACTATGCCTATTTTAATAGTGCTGCTGTTCTCTATGTTCCCGATAATATGGAAATTGAGAAGCCTCTAGAAGGAATTTATCTCCAGGATAGTGACAGTGACGTACCCTTTAACAAGCATGTGCTAATCATCGCAGGTAAGAATACCAAATTTAGTTACATTGAACGCTTTGAAAGTATCGGAGAATACTCGGAAAAGGCAAGTGCCAATATTTCTGTCGAAATTATCGCAGGTAGTGGTAGCCAAATCTCCTATTCGGCTATTGATAGACTTGGTGAAAACGTTACCGCCTATATCAGTCGTCGTGTTAAACATGACCATAATAGTTCGGTTGATTGGGCTATGGGGGTTATGAATGAAGGAATGGTTATTGGTGATTTTGATTCAGATCTTTATGGTGAGGGAAGTCATGCCAATCTTAAGGTTATTGCAGTCTCGTCAGGACGTCAAATTCAAGGGATCGATACACGTGTGACCAACTACGGCAAGTATTCTGTTGGTCATATCCTGCAACATGGTGTTATTTTAGAACGTGGCACGTTGACTTTTAATGGCATTGGCCATATTGTCAAAGGGGCTAAAGGCGCTGATGCTCAACAAGAAAGTCGCGTCTTGATGTTGTCTGATAAGGCACGCTCAGATGCTAATCCTATTCTTTTGATTGATGAAAATGAGGTATCAGCTGGTCATGCGGCATCAATTGGTCAAGTAGATGCCGAAGATATGTATTATCTCATGAGTAGAGGTATCGATAAAGAAACGGCTGAGCGTTTAGTAATTCGTGGTTTCCTAGGGGCAGTGATTACAGAGATTCCAAGTAAAGAGGTACGCCGAGACCTAATTGTCGTCTTAGATAAAAAACTGGATAAAAGTTAGTCTATAACCCGAAGTGAAGAATATCGTTTTTGAAGAGATAGAAGCGCCTAGCGCGCAAGGAGGAAATATTTTGATAGATTTTAATGGCCTACGTCAGGATTTTCCGATATTAAATCAACGCGTTAATGATGAATCCTTGGTCTATCTAGATAGTGCAGCGACAAGCCAAAAACCTCAAGTGGTTATTGATCGTCTGTCTCATTACTATCAATGGGATAATGCCAATGTTCACAGAGGAGTTCACACCTTAGCAGAAAGAGCTACTCGCAAGTATGAGGCAAGTCGTCAACGAGTTGCTGACTTCATTGGTGCGAAATCGTCCAAGGAAGTTTTATTTACGCGGGGGACTACGACAGCTTTAAATTGGGTGGCACAATTTGCGAAAACAGTTTTACAACCTGGTGATAACGTCATTATCTCTATTATGGAGCATCATTCCAATATCATACCTTGGCAAGAAGCTTGTCGGCAAACGGGGGCGGAGTTACGCTACATCTATCTCAAAGATGATGCGCTTGATTTAGCGGACTTGAAGAATAAACTGACAGAACAGACGAAATTTGTCAGTTTGACTCATGTGTCTAACGTATTGGGCTGTGTCAATCCCATAAAAGACATCGCAGCCTTGGCTCATCAATTTGGGGCTTATGTCGTCGTCGACGGTGCTCAATCTGTTCCGCATCTAGCGGTTGATGTTCAAGACATCAATTGTGATTTTCTAGCTTTTTCTGGTCATAAGATGTTAGGGCCAACAGGTATTGGTGTTCTATATGGTAAAGAAGCTATTTTAGAAAAAATGCCTCCGATAGAATTTGGTGGTGAAATGATTGATTTTGTAGGGGAGCAAGAAGCCAGTTGGAAAGCTTTGCCGTGGAAGTTTGAAGCCGGAACTCCCAATATTTCAGGAGCGATAGGCTTAGCGCAAGCAATAAGCTATCTCGAGCATTTGGGTATGTCTGCTATTCAAAAGCATGAGCAAGAACTGGTAGATTATCTTTTGCCACAATTAAAAGCTATTGACGGCTTAGAACTCTATGGTCCAAATAACAGCCAGGGACGTGTAGCTGTATTTTCCTTTAATCTCAAAGGCTTACACCCACATGATGTGGCGACGGCCTTAGATTACCAAGGGATTGCAGTCAGAGCAGGCCATCACTGTGCGCAACCCTTGCTTCATTACCTGGGCATTGAATCAGCGGTAAGAGCTAGTTTATATTGTTACAACACTAAGGAAGATTGCGATAAGTTGATTCAAGCGATTAGAGCAACAAAGGAGTTTTTTAATGGGACTTTCTAAACTACAGAATCTTTATATGGCTGTTGTAACAGAACATTCAAAAGCACCTCACCATTATGGTAAGGTTGAGGGGGAAACTATTTCCCTACACAATCCGACCTGCGGAGATGTGATTTTCCTATCGCTGAAATACGATCAGGACGTCATCAGTGACATTGCTTTTGAAGGACATGGCTGTAGTATTTCAGTGGCATCGTCGAGTATGATGACAGATCTTGTCTTGCATAAGACGAAGCAAGAGGCGTTAGAGCTTGCTCATATTTTTTCAGAAATGGTTCAAGGACAACAAGATGATCGTCAAAAAGCATTAGGAGATGCCGCTTTTTTAGCCGGGGTATCCAAATTTCCTCAACGGATTAAGTGTGCTACCTTATCTTGGAATGCCTTAACAGAAGTCCTATCTGAAGAATAGGGTGAATCCGTCATAAAGTGTTAGGCTTAAGAGTAAAACAAAAGAGAAGATTGGTATTTTTATGTCAGAAAAAAATGAAACCGTACAACCCAAACCGATTGACTTAGGTGACTATAAATTTGGCTTTCACGATGATGTGGAACCTATCTTGTCAACGGGGAAAGGTCTTAGTGAAGCAGTGGTAAGAGCATTATCTGCCGCCAAAGGTGAACCAGAATGGATGTTAGAATTCCGTCTCAAATCACTGGAAACTTTCAATAACATGCCAATGCAAGATTGGGGACCTGATTTATCAGATATTGATTTTGATGATATTATTTATTATCAAAAACCATCAGATAAGCCGGCCCGTTCTTGGGATGATGTGCCTGAAAAAATCAAAGAAACTTTTGATCGAATTGGTATTCCTGAGGCAGAACGTGCTTATCTCGCAGGAGCTGCAGCGCAGTATGAATCTGAGGTCGTTTATCATAATATGAAAGAAGAGTTTGAAAAGTTGGGTATCATCTTTACGGATACTGATTCTGCTTTGAAAGAGTACCCTGATCTTTTCAAACAGTATTTTGCTAAACTCGTTCCACCGACTGATAATAAATTGGCTGCTTTAAATTCAGCAGTATGGTCAGGAGGTACTTTTATCTATGTTCCTAAAGGGGTCAAATGTGACATTCCTCTTCAAACCTATTTCCGTATCAATAACGAAAATACTGGACAATTTGAACGTACGTTGATTATCGTTGATGAAGGGGCTAGCGTACATTACGTTGAAGGTTGTACAGCACCGACCTATTCGTCAAATAGCCTTCATGCCGCGATTGTTGAAATCTTTTCTCTTGAAGGCGCCTATATGCGTTATACAACTATTCAAAATTGGTCTGATAATGTTTATAACTTAGTGACAAAACGTGCCAAAGCCCTTAAGAACGCAACAGTTGAATGGATTGATGGTAACCTTGGTGCTAAGACCACCATGAAATACCCATCCGTATACTTGGATGGAGAAGGTGCGCGTGGGACTATGTTATCCATTGCCTTTGCCAATAAAGGTCAACACCAGGACACAGGTGCTAAAATGATTCACAATGCTCCTCATACCTCATCCTCGATTGTTTCCAAATCCATTGCTAAAGGTGGGGGAGCCGTTAATTATCGTGGACAGGTTACTTTCAATAAAAAATCTAAAAAGTCTGTCAGCCATATTGAGTGTGACACGATTTTGATGGATGATTTATCTAAATCAGATACGATTCCATTTAATGAAATTCATAATTCTCAAGTGGCTCTAGAACATGAAGCTAAAGTTTCAAAGATTTCAGAAGAACAACTCTTTTATTTAATGAGCCGAGGCTTATCTGAAAGTGAAGCGACGGAAATGATTGTCATGGGATTTGTCGAACCTTTCACTAAAGAGCTTCCAATGGAATACGCCGTCGAATTGAACCGATTGATTTCTTATGAAATGGAAGGATCTGTTGGCTAGAGTAGAAAAATATCCTCAATAGATAAAAGTTGAGGAGTGCTCTAAGATATTTAGTTATGATAATTTCACATCTAAATACAATCTGGGAGAGTCTTGCAGGTCAGCGAATCTTATTATCTTTCAGAAAAACTTATTCTAATGGATTGTAAACAAGAAGTTGAGCAGGGCTCTCCTTCTTTTAGTTTGGAGCGATTGATACAGAAATGGTTGATTAGATATTAGAAAGTAAACGCGTCACTTGACAGTAGTTCTCTAGAAAACTATAATAGCTTTCATGTTTACACCATTTTAATGACAAGTTACTAAGCGAGTACCCTTCAATCAGCCCTGAATAATAGAGTTAAGCGTCAAGTGTAGCTTATCTTTTACAAAATGATAAGGTGACATCGTTTTGGCAGAGGAGGCTTTGTTGGAGGTGAGGGGCTGTGGCTTGTTCTAAGTTCCTTCTTCTTGAATATGGAAAGAGGGTTGACTACAATCTGTAATGTCGCTATGCTGTAGAACCCAAGCATAGATGAGCTTTAAAATGTGTGTTAAATAGTGGGAGACTGCTGTTATCTAGTAGGAAAGCTTAAACGGTTGTGTCACCATAATGTTGCAAGTTCTGAAAAGAAGGAGTGTTGGTATAGGGTATCAAACCACTATCTTCTACTTTTCTTATGGTTTTTATATCTTGATGTTAAGGAGAAAAATGATGTATAAAAAAGCAATTTTGCGCTATAAGTGGCATGCTTTAACGTCGGTTGTTTTCACTTCAATAGTTGTTTTGACAACTTTATTACAACCTAGTTATTTAAAAGATGTGCTGACAGCTGTGCTTTTAAATGACCAGGATGAGATTTTTCGAGTCGGAAAAATTCTTTTGATTATCGCAGGAATCGGTCTCTTGGCTGGGCTTGCCAATACTGTCAATGCTGCCAAAATTGCGCAGGGAGTTTCTGCGGATGTGCGTGAGGATACCTTCCGCAAAATTCAAAGTTTCTCCTATGCCAATATTGAGGAGTTCAATGCGGGGAACTTGGTCGTCCGTATGACTAACGATGTGACGCAAATTCAAAACTTGACCATGATGCTCTTCACTATCTTAATGCGGGTTCCCTTGCTTTTTATCGGAGCTTTTATCATGGCCGTTCGTACTTTGCCAGAACTCTGGTGGATGATTATCGTTATGGTTGTATTAATTGTCGCTATTATGGCAGTTGTGATGGGCCAAATGGGACCTCGTTTTGGTAAATTTCAAACCCTAATGGAAAAAATGAACAGTATTGCCAAGGAAAATTTGCGTGGTATCCGCGTGGTCAAATCTTTTGTGCAGGAAAAAACTCAGTACAACAAGTTTAAAGAAGTCTCCAACGAATTGCTGGATTTGAATCTCTTTATCGGCTACGGCTTCTCAATTTTGCAACCCTTGATGATGTTTATTTCTTACATGGCGATTTTTGTATCGCTTTACTTGGTTACTGGAATGGTCAAGTCAGATGTCGAAGTGGTGGGGAGTTTTACCTCTTTCATGAGTTACCTCATGCAAATCATGTTTGCTATCGTTATGACTAGCTTTATGGGTATGCAAGCCTCTCGTGCAGCCATTTCTATCAAGCGTATCAGCGAAATTTTGGATACGGAGCCGGCCATGGCCTTTGAAGATGTTGCCGATGAAGAACTCGACGGCCGGATTGTCTTTGACAATGTTAGCTTTACCTATCCAAACGATACAGAGGCTACCCTAAAACAGATTTCATTTGAGATTGAGCCTGGTCAAATGGTCGGAGTGGTTGGAGCGACAGGGGCAGGGAAATCGACTCTGGCGCAGCTGATTCCGCGCTTGTTTGACCCACAGGAAGGGACAGTTTCAATTGGCGGTCGCGATTTGAAGGAGGTCAATCAAAATACCCTTCGCAACACAGTCTCTATCGTCTTGCAGAAGGCTATTCTCTTCTCAGGAACTATCGCAGATAACCTACGTCAAGGAGCGTCTGGGGCGGATTTGACACGTCTGGAGTGGGCCGCAGGTATTGCTCAAGCCAAGGAATTTATCGACCGTTTGAATGATACTTATGAAAGCCAAGTCGAAGAGCGGGGTAATAACTTTTCTGGTGGTCAGAAACAGCGGATGTCTATTGCACGTGGGGTTATCGGTGATCCTAAAGTCTTGGTGTTGGACGATTCGACCTCGGCCTTGGATGCAAAGTCTGAGAAATTGGTGCAAGAGGCTTTGAACAATGACCTAAAAGATACAACGACGGTCATCGTTGCTCAGAAGATTTCATCCGTGGTCAAAGCAGATAAGATTTTGGTACTCGATGAAGGACGCTTGATTGGACAAGGTACCCATGCAGAGTTGGTAGCGACCAATGACGTCTACCGCGAAATTTATGAAACACAGAAAGGAAGAGAAGATTAAAATGAAAACATTACGTTTCTTTTGGTTCTATTTTAAACGCTATAAACTATCCTTTACTGTGATTTTTGTGGCCATTGTGACAGCGACCTATTTGCAGGTGAAAACGCCTGTCCTCTTGGGAGATGCCATTGCTGAGATGGGGAAAGTTGGTCAATCTTACATGGTAGCCAAGCAGATGGGACAGACTAGCTTTAAACCAGATTTAGCGGATTTCAATAGCGTCATGCTCAAATTGTTCCTAGCTTACGCTTCTACGGTCATTGCCAATTTGATTTACAGCTTGCTATTTACGCGAATCATTGCTAATTCAACCAGTAGGATGCGCAAGGGGCTCTTTGGTAAGCTGGAACGGTTGACCATCGCCTTTTTTGACCGTCATAAGGATGGGGACATTCTATCGCGTTTCACTTCGGATTTGGATAATATTCAAAACACCTTTAATCAATCCATGACCCAGGTCGTAACCAACGTCGCCCTCTATATCGGGATGATTTGGATGATGTTCCGTCAAGATGTGCGCTTGGCATTGGTTACGATCGCGTCGACACCAGTTGCTTTGATTGCCTTAGTGATTATTATTCATCTAGCACGCAAGTACACCAATCTCCAGCAAGCAGCTGTTTCTAAGCTCAATGCCTACATGGATGAGAAAATCTCTGGTCAGAAAGCCATCATTGTCCAAGGCGTACAGGAAGAAACGATTGACGGCTTTTTGGAGCTCAATGAGGAAGTGCGTCGGACAACCTTCAAGGGACGCCTCTTCGGCGGAATTCTCTTCCCATTTATGAACGGTATGAGCTTAGTCAACACCGCTATCGTTATCTTCGCTGGTTCGTCTATCGTTCTCAATGACAAATCCTTAGACACAGCAGTTGCATTAGGTCTGGTCGTAACCTTTGTTCAATATTCACAACAATATTATCAGCCCATGATGCAAATTGCCTCTAGCTGGGCAGAATTGCAGCTGGCCTTTACTGGCGCCCACCGCGTACAGGAAATGTTTGATGAGCCAGAGGAAGTTCGTCCACAAAATGCGCCATTGTTCACGGAATTGAAAGAAGGCGTGGAAATCAAGAATATCGACTTTGGTTATTTACCGGGTCAAAAAGTCTTAAATAATGTGTCTATTTCAGCTCCGAAAGGCAAGATGGTGGCCGTCGCTGGTCCGACTGGCTCTGGTAAGACGACCATCATGAATTTAATCAACCGTTTCTATGACGTGGATGCGGGCAGCGTGGCATTTGATGGTCGCGATATTCGCGACTATGACTTGGATAGCTTGCGTGACAAGGTCGGTATCGTCTTGCAGGAATCCGTTCTCTTTTCAGGTACCATTGCGGACAATATTCGCTTTGGTGACGAGACTATTTCACAGGAAATGGTAGAAACGGCTGCGCGTGCAACTCATATCCATGACTTTATCATGAGCTTGCCAGACGGCTATGAAACCTATGTGACCGATGATGAAAATGTCTTTTCAACTGGTCAGAAACAGCTGATCTCGATTGCGCGTACTCTCTTGACGGATCCGCAAGTTCTCATCTTGGACGAGGCAACGTCAAACGTTGATACGGTAACAGAGGCAAAAATCCAGAAGGCTATGGAAGCTATTATCGCTGGACGAACTAGTTTTGTCATTGCCCACCGCCTCAAAACCATCCTCAATGCAGATGAAATCATTGTCCTCAAAGATGGTCAGGTCATCGAGCAGGGCAACCATCATGAGCTCTTGAAGCTCAATGGCTTCTATGCTGAACTCTACCACAACCAGTTTGTTTTTGAATAACCTGTAGGTTTGCTCGGAAACACGCACTCAAAAAAGAAAACGGATAAGCCATCTCCCTGTTGTTGGGAAAGGTAGCTTATCCGTTTTGATGTTCAGTTCTTGTTTAGTTTTTGCTGGTTTAGAATAGTCTGTATGTATCTCTTAATTAGGTTGTTGATAGCTTTCCGTCTTATTAGGCTACTTGGTGATTCATCTTTATTATCAAAAAAAGAAAAGAAGTGGATGTACTGACAGGAGGAGATAAAGAAGTTATAAGGTTTCAGAAGTGAGATTTTGCACAGGGATTATTTCTATCAAAGTGACGACAGTAGTCTCACCTCTCCAGCTTAGTTGAAGGCAATATTGTTTTGTAGATTTGGAAAAGTCTGTTAACAGGAAACGTGTTAAAGTTCAGTGTTAACAAAATCAACGAAATGATTCCACCAAACTTTTAAGAAAAAGCTACGTTCGACATCCTGGGATGCCTGTGCTGAAACGCTTGGTTCGCTGTTTAAGTAGCCATCACCTACCAGGTGATTATCTTCATAAGTAAAGGTACCGATCTTATCTTTCTTTTGAATCGGTGCAGTCAGTTCGTTCTTATTAGCTTTAAAACGCACGGCTGATTTCTCAGCAATAGGACGAATGACCGTTAACTTCTTACTTGCGACCGCCTTGACAGATGTCTCTTTGCCATCAGAAACAGTGACTTTGCTCTTTGTGGTTCCCTTTCCTTTTTTCAAGATATCCACTTTTTCATAATTAGCCGTCACGTAATTGAGGATTTCGTTAGTTGCAATAAAGCGAGCTAAAACGTCCTCCTCACCTTTGTCAGCATTCAGCACAACCGTGATGATCCGCATGCCATTTTCTGTTGAAGTTGCTACAAAGGAGGCACCAGCTTTTACAGTTGTTCCTGTTTTTAAACCATCTACACTTGCTCTGTAGAAAGGCATACCCTCTAGCATATAATTATAGGTTGTCATGAGGGTGTCCCCAAAGCTAGCGCTAGTCTGCTGGCTGACTTTTACTAATTCTGGATATTCTTCGATAATATGGCGAGTGATGATAGCAACATCTTGGGCACTCATCATATTTTCCTCATCTTTTTTGGAGCCAGGATAGATATTATCTCCCAAGGTAGCGTTATTTAACCCAGAGGCATTGACCAGCTTAGCGTCTGTGATTCCCCATTCCTTTAGCTGCTTAGTCATCATATCGACAAACTTTGGTTCGCTACCGCCGATATGCTCTGCAAGGGCAATAGCTGCACTATTGGCACTAGCAATCATTGCAGCATCGACTAGTTGCTTGACAGTATATTTACGATCTTCCATTGGAACATTACTAGCGTCTGGGTTGACTGTTAGCTGGTAGGGATAATCGGAGATATCCACTTTGGTATCCCAAGTGAGATTACCTTGGTCAATTTCTTTATAGACCATGTAGACGGTTAAAATTTTGGTGATCGAGGCAATCGCATCAGGTTTTTTAGCGTCCTTCGCATACAGTATTTTACCTGTGTCAGCTTCTACAGCAATAGCATGTTCTGCCTTGGCCTCAAATTCTTCGGCAGCTTGCACATGGTTAGATGATAAGGCTAAAAGCACTACTAGTCCTAGTATTCCTTTTTTTAACAATTTAGTCTTTACACTCCTGAAATATTAGATGTTTTCTATCTTCTAAACATTATAACATAACCAAAAAGCAAAAAATTCTGAAAATTTTTTTATATAGCGCTTTCCATTTTTTTAAAAGTTATGGTATAATTTTCTTTATAAAAAATGCTTCGTATAGGAGGACATCATATGTCAATGTTTTCGAAACGTAATTGGAAGCGTGTTGGTCTAGGAGCGGTAGCTCTAACCTCAACAGCTGTATTAGTTGCATGTAGTGGAGGTGGCTCATCTTCATCTTCTTCAGATAAGAATGTCATTAATTGGTCAATTCCAACTGAAATCAACACCTTAGACTTATCAAAAAATACTGATAGTTACTCAAACATTGCGATCGGTAACTCAGGAAGTAACTTGCTTCGCTTAGATGGTAAAGGTGGTACAGAACCAGATCTTGCTGAAAAAGTTGATGTTTCTGAAGACGGTTTGACTTATACTGCAACCTTACGTGATGGTTTAAAATGGTCGGATGGTAGTGATTTGACTGCTGAAGATTTTGTTTATTCTTGGCAACGTATGGTTGATCCTGCGACAGCATCAGAATATGCTTACCTTGCAGTGGAATCTCACTTGGAAAATGCTGAGAAGATCAACTCAGGTGAAGAAAAAGATTTCAGTAAACTTGGTGTTAAAGCAGATGGCAACAAAGTTATTTTCACATTGACAAGTCCAACGCCACAGTTTATGGAGTATCTTGCTTTCACAAACTTCATGCCACAGAAAAAAGAATTTGTTGAAAAAACTGGTAAAGATTACGGAACAAACTCTGACTCAGCCCTTTATTCAGGACCATACAAAGTTGAAGGCTGGAATGGCTCAAACAACAAATTCAAGTTGGTTAAAAACGAGGAGTATTGGGATGCTGATAACGTCAAGACAGATACTGTAAACATTCAAGTTGTCAAAAAACCAGACACAGCTGTTCAAATGTATAAACAAGGTGATTTGGATGCTGCTAATATCTCAAACACAACTGCCATCTACAACGCTAACAAAAACAGCGATGAGCTTGTAACCGTTCCTGAAGCAACAACTGCTTATATGGTTTATAACCAAACAGGTGAAAACAAAGCTTTGGCTAACACTAACATTCGTAAAGCTCTTAACTTGGCAACTGATCGTGAAGGTGTTGTAAAAGCCGCTGTTGATACTGGATCAAAAGCTGCCACAGCCTTGGCACCAACTGGTTTAGCAACTCTTCCGGACGGAACAGACTTGACAGAATACGTTGCTCCAGGTTATTCATATGATGCTGACGAAGCTAAAAAACTCTTTGAAGCAGGTTTGAAAGAAATCGGAGAAGAAAAACTTACTTTGACGATTACTTCTGATGCGGATAGTCCAGCAGCTAAAAATACAGTTGACTACATCAAGTCAACTTGGGAAGAAGCCCTACCAGGTCTTACAGTTGAAGAAAAATTTGTACCATTTAAACAACGTTTGGAAGATACGAAAAATCAAAACTATGACGTAGCTATTGCGCTTTGGGGTGGTGACTATCCAGAAGGTTCAACGTTCTACGGTATGTTCACTTCAGATGCTTCATACAACTATGGTAAATTTACAAGTAAAGAATACGATGATGCTTACAACCAAGCTATCGGAGAAAATGCTTTAGATAAAGAAGCAGCTGCTGATAATTATAAAGCTGCAGAAAAAGCTCTTTACGATAATGCATACTACAATCCTCTATACTTCCGTAGCACAGAGTCATTGCAAAATCCAGATCTTACAGGACTTGTTCGTAATTCAACTGGTTTGAGTACAGACTTTACACATGCTTACAAAAAGTAATTTAGAACACTAGAATGCCTATATAGCAGCAAGAATTGGCAACCCCAATTCTTGCTTTTATTGCAGGAAAAATTTTTTCCTGCAATAAAAGCAAAAGTATTAAAAGGAACTATTATGATTAAATACATTCTAAAACGTCTTGCTATCCTGCTTGTCACTCTGTGGGTCGTTATTACCTTGTCTTTCTTCCTGATGCAAGTTATGCCAGGGACACCGTATAATAACCCTCGCCTTACAGACGAGATGATCGCATTGATGAATAAACAATATGGTTTGGATAAGCCGATTTGGCAACAGTATCTCAAATACCTCTTCGATATTATTCAAGGAGATTTTGGAACAAGTTACCAATCTATCAATCAACCCGTTGCTCGTATGCTCAGTCAACGTTTGGGCGTATCTATCCAACTTGGTTTACAGGCCCTCGTTATCGGGATTGGAAGTGGTTTGATTGTCGGAGCCATCTCTGCACGTAATAAGAACAACAAAATTGATGGTTTTCTTAGTGTTGTTTCAACGTTAGGAATTTCTGTACCATCTTTCATCATCGGTTTGTTATTGCTCGATTACCTTGGTTTTAAATGGCAACTCTTACCACTTTCTGGTTGGGGAACATTCGCACAGTCCATCTTGCCAACTCTTGGTCTAGCAATCCCAATCTTCGCCCAAGTAACGCGTTTTTTCCGAAGCGAAATGATCGAAACGTTAAACTCAGATTACATCCAATTGGCTCGTGCCAAAGGGCTTACTGTTCGTCAAGTGACAGCAAAACATGCTTATCGTAACTCAATGATTCCTGTTTTAACCCTAGTAGGACCATTGGCAGCAGGTGTTTTAACAGGATCTGCACTGATGGAGCGTATTTTCTCAATTCCAGGAATTGGTCAGTTGTTTGTGACAGCTATCCCTACAAAGGATTATCCTGTTATTATGGGAACAACAATTGTTTATTCAGTGATGTTGATGGTGGCAATCTTGGCAACGGATATTATCATTAGTATTGTTGACCCTCGTGTTCGCTTGCAGTAAGGAGAGCAAAATGGCAGACAAAAATAGAACATTTAAACTTGTTGGTGCTGGATCATCTAGCGCCCAAGAGAAAATTGAAAAGCCAGCGCTGTCCTTCTTCCAGGACGCTTGGCGCCGACTTAAGCAAAATAAATTAGCTGTAGTTGCAATGTGGTTCCTTATCTTTTTGATGATTTTTTCACTTGCTTCAACCTTATTTGTAAAACAAAAAGATGCAAATTCTTTTAATTCTAAAGAAGTGACCATTTACCGTAATCTACCACCTAAGATTAGTGATAGTCTTCCTTTTTGGAACGGTGAAATCACCTATGCTGGTAATACGGAACCTAATGATGCTTACGCTGATCAGAGTGTCCCTAAAGGAGAAAAATTTACTTTGGGAACAGATACTTTGGGACGTAGTTTAGGAAAACGGATCATTGTTGGTATTCGAATTTCCTTGTTGGTGGCCTTGGCTGCAACTATGATTGACTTGGTTATTGGTGTTACTTATGGTCTGATTTCAGGTTACGTTGGTGGTAAGGTCGATACAGTTATGCAACGGATTATCGAAGTGGTGTCATCAATTCCTAACTTGGTTATTGTAACCATGCTCGGCCTTTTACTTGGAAATGGTATTTTATCTATTATCATTTCAATTGGTCTTGTGGGATGGACATCAATGGCGAGACAAGTCCGAAACTTGACCTTGTCCTACAGGGAGCGTGAATTTGTTCTCGCGGCTCGTTCCCTCGGTGAAAGTGGTAGAAAAATTGCTTTTAAACATATTTTCCCTAATATTTCAGGGATCATCATTGTTCAAATTATGATGACTGTTCCAAGTGCGATCATGTATGAAGCAGTGCTTTCTGCCATTAACTTGGGTGTGAAGCCGCCAACAGCTTCTCTAGGATCACTCATTTCAGATGCTCAAGAGAATTTACAATACTATCCATATCAAGTATTGCTCCCAGCACTTGCCCTTGTTGTCATCTCATTAGCATTTATCTTGCTCGGTGATGGTTTGCGTGATGCATTTGATCCAAAATCAAGTAATGATTAAAGGAGGAAATTAAGATGACACAAGAAACTATTTTACAAGTCAAGAATCTTCATGTTGATTTCCATACTTACGCAGGCGAAGTCAAAGCGATTCGTGAAGTCAATTTTGATCTTAAAAAAGGTGAAACATTAGCTATTGTAGGGGAATCAGGGTCTGGTAAATCGGTAACAACCAAAACCTTGATGGGCTTATCAGCTAAGAATGCTGATATTTCCGGTGAAATTTTATTCAAAGATCGCAACCTTAACGAACTCAAAGAAGAAGAGTGGGTTAAGATTCGTGGTAACGAAATTGCTATGATCTTCCAAGATCCAATGACCAGCTTGGACCCTACCATGAAGATTGGGATGCAGATTGCTGAACCTATTATGCTCCATGAGAAAATTTCCAAGAAGGAAGCCTTGGATCGTGCTTTAGAGTTGATGAAAAGCGTTGGTATCCCGAATGCTGAAGAACACATTAATGATTACCCTCATCAATGGTCAGGTGGGATGCGTCAACGTGCTGTTATCGCAGTTGCCCTTGCAGGCAATCCTGAAATTTTAATTGCTGATGAACCTACAACAGCTCTTGATGTGACCATTCAGGCACAGATCTTGAATTTGATGAAAAAAATTCAAGAGGAACGGTCGAGCTCTATCATCTTTATCACACACGATTTAGGTGTTGTAGCTGGTATGGCAGACCGTGTAGCGGTCATGTATGCTGGTAAAATTGTAGAGTATGGTACAGTTGATGAAGTCTTTTACAATCCACAACATCCTTATACTTGGGGACTTCTAAATTCGATGCCAACAACAGATACAGCTTCAGGTAGTTTGCAATCCATTCCGGGGACACCTCCAGATTTATTAAATCCACCTAAAGGTGATGCCTTTGCTGCTCGTAACGAGTTTGCGCTCGATATTGACCATGAAGAAGAACCACCGATGTTTAAAGTCTCTGAGACGCATTATGCGGCTACATGGTTGTTAGATGAAAGGGCTCCGGAAGTGACACCTCCACCACAAATTCTAAAACGTTGGAATAAATGGAGAGCAATTAACGGAGGAGATGCCTAGTGGAAAACAGGAAAAAATTAGTTGAATTAAAAAATGTTTCCCTAACCTTCAATAAAGGGAAATCAAACGAAGTAAAAGCCATCAACAATGTTAGTTTTGATATTTATGAAGGCGAAGTATTTGGTTTGGTTGGGGAGTCTGGTTCAGGAAAGACAACTGTCGGACGTGCTATTTTAAAACTTTATGATATCAATGAAGGTGAGATTATTTTTAATGGTGAGAAGGTATCTCATCTTAAAGGTAAGGCACAACATGACTTCCGAAAACAGGCTCAGATGATTTTCCAGGATCCTCAAGCCAGTTTAAATGGCCGTATGAAAATTAGGGATATTGTTGCCGAAGGTTTGGATATCCACAAATTGGTGTCTTCAAAGGCTGAACGTGATGAAAAGGTACAGCATTTACTTGATTTAGTTGGTTTGAATAAGGACCATTTGACGCGGTATCCGCATGAGTTTTCAGGTGGTCAAAGACAACGGATTGGTATTGCTCGTGCCTTGGCTGTAGAACCTAAATTTATCATTGCCGATGAACCGATTTCAGCATTGGATGTATCTATCCAAGCTCAAGTTGTGAATTTGATGCAAAAATTACAGCATGAGCAAGGATTGACATATCTTTTCATTGCACATGACCTCTCTATGGTGAAATACATTTCTGATCGTATAGGGGTTATGCATTGGGGTAAAATGTTGGAAATTGGAACATCTGAAGATGTCTATAATAATCCCATTCATCCTTATACCAAGAGCTTGCTATCAGCGATTCCAGAACCAGATCCTGAGAAAGAGCGTGCCCGTGTCCATCAGATGTACGATCCATCTGCAGAACTTGATGGTCAAGAACGCACTATGCATGAAATTACTCCAGGACATTTTGTACTTGCTACAGAAGCGGAAGCAGAGCAATATCGAAAAGAAGCTAGAAATTAGTCACGTGACTCACTTAGTGATAAGAGAAGAAGGGCAGGTAGCCCTTCTTTTTTAGCTCAATAAATCAACTTTGTCAGGGACTGAGAGAGGCAGAGCTTCTAATTTGAAGAAAATCCTTGTCATGTTGCCTTGTATCTGATATAATTATATCTTGTGAGCATACCTCACTTACTCCTAATGAAGGTTAGGGGTCATTAGTCCAAAAGGAGGAAATATCAATGGCTAAATACGAAATTCTTTATATTATTCGTCCAAACATTGAAGAAGAAGCAAAGACAGCTTTGGTAGAACGCTTTGACGCTATCTTGACTGACAACGGTGCAACTATCGTTGAGTCAAAAGATTGGGAAAAACGTCGCCTTGCATACGAAATCAAAGATTTCCGCGAAGGTCTTTACCACATCGTTACTGTTGAAGCTGAAGACGCAGTTGCTCTTAATGAGTTTGACCGTCTTTCAAAAATCAACACTGACATTCTTCGTCATATGATCGTTAACCTCGAAGCGTAAGAAGGTAGTTTATGATAAATAATGTAGTACTTGTTGGTCGCATGACCAAAGATGCAGAACTTCGTTACACACCTAATCAAGTTGCTGTAGCAACATTTACTCTAGCAGTTAATCGTAATTTCAAGAGTCAAAATGGTGAACGTGAAGCTGATTTTATTAATTGTGTGATCTGGCGTCAACCGGCTGAAAATCTTGCTAACTGGGCTAAAAAAGGTGCACTAGTTGGAATTACTGGTCGTATTCAGACACGTCATTATGAAAATCAACAAGGCCAACGTGTTTATGTAACAGAGGTTGTTGCAGACAATTTCCAAATGTTGGAAAGTCGTGCTACACGTGAAGGTGGTTCACAAAGTTCATATAATGGTGGTTATAATAACCAATCATCAAATGACACTTTTTCATCTTCATCACAAACACCAAACTTTGGTCGCGATGAGAGCCCATTTGGCAATTCGAACCCAATGGATATCTCAGATGACGATCTACCGTTCTAGGATGAACATTATAAAATAATATAAGGAGAAATTAACATGGCTCAACAACGTCGTGGCGGATTCAAACGCCGTAAAAAAGTTGATTACATCGCAGCTAATAAAATTGAATACGTTGACTACAAAGATACTGAACTTCTTAGCCGTTTCGTTTCAGAACGTGGGAAAATTCTTCCTCGTCGTGTAACAGGAACGTCAGCTAAAAACCAACGTAAAGTAACAACAGCTATCAAACGTGCTCGCGTTATGGCTCTTATGCCTTACGTCAACGAAGATTAATATGAAAAAGGTTGGGCATTTTATGCCCAGCCTTTTATAATGTTGCTTGTTTAATTGCTTTATTTTCAGCTGTGGCGGTGATTTGTTACTAATGCCTTGAGGTTAGGCATAAACTTTAACCTCTCACTTTTTGATTAGAAGAATTTACCAACGCAGTGGTTGATTGGTTAAAAAGGTTAAGTGATTCTTTTTGGTGCAAACAAGGCTCGCCTTATCTCCTATTACCAACAGTCTGGGTATAGACCATTTTAAGTCAATAACAACTCTTAAGACTTGATGACGAAGTTATTTTAAATCTGTCGACTTGAGCCTACTCTCTTTTTGTATTTAAAGTGATTGGTATATTTTGTGCGAAGCATCACTGTGATACTTATTCGTTGAGGAAAGAAATGTTTTTTAGCTGAGAGATTTTGTATATGAAAAAGGGAGAAGCTAAACGCTTCTCCCTGAATATTACTAATAATATCCTTAAATTACCGACTTTTCTTACTAGGAAGGATTCTTGGACACTTATGCTTTGCGAGCAGCCTGTGCTGACATGGCACTCAAAATGTTGTATTTCTTTTTGAGATAGTAACGAATTGCTAATGCAATAGCTCCAATAATAACAAGAACTAGTGGTGGCAGCAAAGGATTAATAGCAGCAGGTAAGAATGATGAAGCACTAAAGAGAGCCAACCATACAATCATGAGAGCGGCCAAAATGGCGATGCTTTTCCACATATTTGGGCGTTGCGATTTTTCCTTGCCAATATGACGATAGACAAAATAATAGGTGGCGTAGAGAATAGCACCACCGCCGAGTCCAATGACAATCAAGGACAATAGACCATAAGAGGGGTAATTGCTGTTTGTTAAAGATAAAATTCCAGTGATTAATCCCAAAAGGCCAAACCAGAAGAGCGAGGAATCTGCCCACATTAACCAAGGATTGGTATTTTTATTGGCTGCGGCTGCTTCTTTGATTTGTTCAGGAGACTGGGTGAACTGCGCTGCCCAAGTTGTTGGGGCTCCTAAAAAAGAGCGAGCAGGAATTCCATTTTTTTGATTCTCTTCGATGCTTGGTAAGATCCCTTCCAGAATCTCCTTGATTTCGGCATCAGATTTGCCGTCTTGAATCAGTTGCTTGGTCGCAATGTGAATGAATTCTTGGTTCTTATTGGTTAACTGATGTAAGTTCATAATAGTCCTTTCAAGTAAGGTTAATATTGATTATGTTATAAAAGAGTGTAAGAGCTGTGTGTCGTGATTAGGTAATAATGCCTAGAGTAGATTAGAACCATTTTTTTCGGATGAAGTAAACCACAACCATCATACTGAGGACTGAAGCGATGAAAACAACATACCAGAAAGCGTGTGGCAGTCCATTTAGAGGGAGCCAGTTATTTTGAAAGTTCATACCATAGGCAGAAAAGATTACTGTCGGGATATCAAGTGCCATGGTCATAAGCGCCAAGGTTTTCATAATGGTATTCTGGTTGTTATTGATGATAGCAGCAGAGGTTTCTGCCATAGCATTCAAGACATTTTCGTAAATACCAGCCATCTCAATGGCCTGTTGGGTCTCGATAAGGGTATCTTCCAAAAGGTCTTCGTCCTCGACATATTTCTTGAGACTTGATGTATTACTGGATAGCTTTTTGACAATCCTCTCATTCATCTTGAGGGATGCTTTAAGGTAGACGATAGATTTTTCCAATTCCATCATGTCAATCAGTTGTTCATTACGGGTCGCATCTTCTAATTGAGCTTCAATTCGGTCACTTTGACGGTCGATGGAGCGAAGGGCTGTTAGGTAGAGCATAGCGTTTCGGTACAAGAGTTGGAAGATGAAACGTGTCTTCATAAAGGTGTAAAAATTCTTGACACGACTGGCTTTGAATGGGTCAAAAATAGACAAGTCTTCCAAGCAAGTAGTGATAACAGCATTTTCTGCGACCACAATGCCAAGCGGAATAGTCATGTAGTAATTTTTATTGTTACGCTCTTCATAGGTAGGAACGTCGACGATGATCAGAGTGTAATCATCTTCAACCGTAATACGTGAGGTTTCTTCAATATCAAGTGGTGCACGCAAATCGGCAATGTCGATATTGAAGCGTTCAGCGATTTGATGAGATTCTTCCTGGGAAGGGTTAACCAAATTTATCCAAGCACCTGGCTCGAATGTATCAATTTCTTTGAAGTCAATGCCTGTTGACAGAAACATTTGTTTCATACGAGAACCCTCCTTGTATTAGAATCTAGTCATACCTGTCTATTATAAACTATTTTAGCCTTAAAAAAAAGTGGGGCTTGACGATTGTTTTTACCGTAAAAAATTCTGATTTTGTTATAATAGAGTAACGTTTAGGCGGATCAAAACAAATCAGTATTTAAATGTTGGGATAAGATTTGTTGGCGGAGGGCCTACTACAACAAAAGAGAAAATGACTGAGATTGAAACTTTTTAATGTTACAGCAAACGGCTATTTTCCTTTTCGTTAGGTATTATGAAAGGATTGAGCTGGACTTGGGAAAGTACCAGTATCTTATATTATGCAAGATAAATTAGTGATTCATGGGGCGCGTGCCCATAATTTAAAAAATATTGATGTGGAGATTCCGCGAGATAAGTTGGTTGTGGTGACTGGATTATCTGGCTCTGGGAAGTCATCACTGGCTTTTGATACCATTTATGCAGAAGGGCAACGGCGTTATGTGGAAAGTTTATCAGCATACGCTCGTCAGTTTTTGGGAAATATGGAAAAACCTGATGTGGATTCTATTGATGGTCTTAGCCCAGCTATTTCCATTGACCAAAAAACCACTAGTAAAAATCCTCGTTCCACAGTTGGTACGGCAACGGAGATCAATGATTATCTCCGTCTGCTCTATGCGCGTGTTGGGACGCCTTACTGTATCAATGGTCACGGTGCTATCTCGGCTTCCTCGGTGGAGCAAATTGTAGATGAGGTATTGGCTTTGCCTGAGCGTACGCGAATGCAGATTCTGGCTCCTATCGTAAGGCGTAAAAAAGGGCAACATAAGACTATTTTTGAACGTATTCAAAAGGATGGCTATGTCCGGGTGCGCGTTGATGGTGAGATTTATGATGTGACTGAAGTTCCAGAATTGTCAAAAAGCAGGATGCATGACATTGAGGTGGTTATTGACCGCTTGGTCAACAAAGAGGGCATTCGTTCGCGGCTCTTTGACTCGGTTGAAGCCGCTCTGCGCCTAGGAGATGGTTACCTCATGATTGATACTATGGATGATAATGAGCTGCTCTATTCTGAGCACTATTCGTGTCCTGTTTGTGGTTTTACAGTTCCTGAGTTAGAACCGCGTCTCTTCTCCTTTAACGCGCCATTTGGCTCCTGTCCGACTTGCGATGGTTTGGGCATGAAATTGGTCGTCGATCTAGATTTAATTGTTCCGGATGACTCAAAAACACTCAGAGAAGGCACGCTTGCCCCGTGGAACCCCATTTCATCAAATTACTACCCAACCATGTTAGAGCAGGCTATGACAAGTTTTGGTGTTGATATGGATAAGCCTTGGAAAGATTTATCTGATGAGGATAGAGACCTGGTTCTCTATGGCTCTGGTGACCGCGAGTTCCATTTCCATTACAAAAATGATTTTGGTGGCGTACGTGATATTGATCTCCCTTTTGAGGGTGTCGTGACCAATGTCAACCGTCGTTACCATGAAACCAATTCTGAGTACACACGTAGCGTCATGCGTGAATACATGAATGAATTGACTTGCTCTACCTGCCATGGCTATCGTCTTAATGATGCGGCACTGTCTGTTCGCGTGGGTGGACCAGATGGAATGAATATCGGACAGATTTCAGAGCTCTCTATTGAAGATCATCTTAAGCAGGTTTCAAGCTTAAGTCTTGGGCAAAATGAGGAAATGATTGCGCGTCCCATTCTCAAAGAAATCACGGATCGCTTGACCTTCTTAAATAACGTCGGTCTCAATTACTTGACCTTGTCACGTATGGCAGGGACCCTATCGGGCGGCGAAAGTCAGCGAATTCGTTTGGCGACACAAATTGGTTCCAATTTAAGTGGGGTTCTTTACGTCCTTGATGAGCCGTCAATTGGACTTCACCAGAGGGATAATGACCGTCTGATTGCTAGTTTGAAAAAAATGCGTGATTTAGGCAATACGCTCATTGTGGTAGAGCATGATGAAGACACTATGATGGAAGCCGACTGGCTAATTGATGTGGGACCAGGAGCAGGTGCCCTTGGTGGTGAGATTGTTGCTTCGGGAACGCCTAAGCAAGTGGCAAAATCTAAGAAATCCATCACAGGCCAGTATTTATCTGGGCGTAAAACTATTCCTGTCCCAGAGGAACGCCGTCAAGGAAATGGGCGTTTTATCGAAGTCAAAGGCGCCAGTGAGCACAATCTCCAGAAGATTGATGCCAAGTTTCCTCTTGGGAAATTCATTGCTGTGACAGGAGTTTCTGGTTCTGGGAAATCAACCTTGGTTAATAGCATTCTCAAGAAAGCTATCGCTCAAAAGCTGAATCGCAATACTGACAAACCAGGCAAGCACCAGTCAGTTCAAGGGATCGAGTATATCGAACGTTTGATTGACATTGACCAAAGCCCAATTGGTCGAACGCCACGATCTAATCCAGCGACTTATACGGGCGTCTTTGATGATATCCGTGACCTTTTTGCGCAGACCAATGAAGCCAAAATTCGGGGTTACAAAAAAGGGCGTTTCTCCTTTAATGTCAAGGGTGGACGTTGTGAAGCCTGCTCGGGAGATGGAATCATCAAGATAGAGATGCATTTCTTACCCGATGTCTATGTGCCATGTGAAGTTTGTCATGGCACGCGCTATAATTCAGAAACTTTGGAAGTGCATTATAAGGGCAAAAATATCGCTGATGTGCTTGAAATGACCGTTGACGATGCTGTTGAATTCTTTGCTGCGATTCCAAAGATTGCACGTAAGTTGCAAACCATCAAGGATGTTGGCCTAGGTTATGTCACTTTAGGGCAACCAGCGACAACGCTTTCAGGTGGAGAAGCGCAACGGATGAAATTAGCCAGTGAGCTTCATAAACGATCAACTGGTAAATCTTTTTATATCTTGGATGAGCCAACAACTGGACTGCATACGGACGATATTGCCCGTTTGATTATGGTTTTGAATCGCTTTGTTGACGAGGGCAACACCGTTCTTGTGATTGAGCACAATCTTGATGTCATTAAAACTGCGGATCATATCATAGACCTAGGTCCAGAAGGTGGTGTCGGAGGTGGTCAAATCATCGCTACAGGCACTCCAGAAGAAGTGGCGCAAGTTGATGCTTCTTACACAGGTCACTATTTAAAAACAAAATTGTAAACTGAGGAGATTGGACATAAAGTCTGGTCTCTTTTTATAGGGGTATAAAGAATAACGTAATGCCCTATCGAGTGGTTTGGAGCGGGAAAGAACAGAACGCTCTCTCGTTTTATTTGTTGGTCTCTTGTTTATTTTATTTTAAAACGTTTACATTTCATTAAGTTGTCTAAATAGACAAAAAAGTCAGAAAATTGTGTTGACTTTAACAAATTCGGAAGCTATAATGTATATCACATCCCAGGAAATGGGGCAAAAGGAGGTATGCATATGGATGCACAGTTTTCTCAAGTTTCGCCCAAAGATTTCTTTTTTAGAGTCTTGAATGGTACAGCGCTAGGTATTATCATTGGTCTGATTCCCAACGCTATTTTAGCGACCATTCTGCAATATTTTCCTGGATTTGCCCTGGGTGCTAGTTTAGTGACTGTTGTCAAAATTTTTCAACTGGCAACACCGCTTATTATCGGTGCCATTATTTCTCATCAGTTTCAATTGGATTCCCTTAGAAGCATGACCGTTGCTGGAACAGCTTTTGTTGGGTCAGGTGTTATTACGCAAGATAGTCAAACTTATTTTGATAAAACAGGAGAAGCTGCGACGCTTTTGATTGGTAATGGTCAAGGGAATATTACCAATACCATGTTGACAGCAGCTATTGCAATAGTGATGGTTAAAGTGATCAAAAAGCGGTTTGGGTCGGCAGAACTGGTTTTGACACCGCTTGTTATCGGGAGTGTCGCAGGTCTTATTGGTCTCTACATCCTTCCAACAGTTAGTTCAGCGACCTTAGCGATTGGCACGATGATCAACTACTTTACGACACTTCAGCCTTACTTGATGAGTATGCTTATAGCAACGACATTTGCTATTTTGATCATCTCACCTGTTTCAACGGTGTCAATTGGAATTGCAGTCGGACTTTTCGGGCTCTCTGCTGGAGCTTCAGCTATGGGAGTTGCTAGTACAACGCTTGTACTCATTGTTCATTCGTGGAAAACCAACAATTCAGGTGTGACTCTTGGTATAGCGATGGGATCTATGAAAATGATGATGCCTAATCTATTCAAATATCCGGTCATTCTCTTTCCGGTTGTAACAACAGCCATCGTCTCAAGTCTCTCTATTCCAATCTTTAACATTACAGGAACACCAGCTTCTGCAGGTTTTGGCTTAGTCGGCTTGGTTGGACCATTGGCTGGTCTCAAAGCAGGGAACTCACTTGTGGTAACTGTCTTAGCTTGGCTTGTTATCCCAGCGGTTGCATCATTTGTTTCCTACGTTGTGTTTGATAAATTAATCAACCTTTATCAGACACAAGTAGTGTTCAAATATCAAGAAGCTGAATAATAATCTTTTTGACTATATTGATAAAATATTCAAACTATCCTTCGTTTACCTCCGAGTAAGCGGAGGATAGTTTTTATAGAAAATAGAAAAATGATAACTTGAAGCAGATTTTTAAATTTTAGGAGTCATAGGGTACATGTAATTGTCTGCGGTTTTATCTTAATAAGTAAGCTCAATATCGAAAGTGATGAGATGAAGACTGTTTATTATGCATAGAAAATATATTTTCAATTACAGTGAAAGGAATTTAGAGCCATTTTTACTACCTTGCTTATAAGTTCATATGGTATTTCTTTGAAGTACGTTAGTCTAATCCTGGTGTTACTGGAGCAATGTAGTTCTTTAGATGATTTCTCAACGACGTAGCTTTTATAACTATAGAGAATTAGATTAATACTATCCACTAAAAAAGATAATATTTTTTAGAATTTTAAATAAATTGCCTTATAAACAGACATAATACGTCCAAGTTTGAGGTATACTGTTATTTAGTTATTATTTTTATGTTAGTGTGGAGTTACTAAAGTGAATAGTCAAGAGAGAGTTCTTAGTATTTTTATTAATTTATTACATGGACAAAAATTAAAAAAAAAAGAATTAGAAGAAGAATTTGGAGTTTCTGGAAAATCCATACAGAGAGATATGGAGATTATTGATAAAGTTATTGATAAGAAATTGACGGAAAATCTTGGAAATATGAATTACTATAGTCAAAAGTATGATGATACAGTAGCTAAAAGTCTGATAAATAGGGATGTTAGAGGAACCTACTTTATAGAGAGTGCTATTGAGAGAAAAGAGCATTCGCATTTTTCTAAGACTGAAGCCCTCGTCTTGTTGGATATGATAATGTCAACAAGAGGATTATCTAATGTGGAAGTAAATCAATTAAGTCAAAAAATTTTAAGTTTATCAACTGATAGTAATTCGGTTAAGAAATTCATTCAAAATGAGTTATATCACTATAAAGGAGTACCAAGTAATTCTATAGTTGATAAGATAAGCACATTGATGACGGCGATTGAAAATGGATTGATTATATCTTTCGACTATAAAAAGCTATTTCAAAAAAAGCATTTTGAATTCACACCAGATATGCTTTTTTATTCTGATATGTATTTTTATATTTCTAGTAGTAATCATTTGTACTCTCAAACTCGTGACGATATGGAGAATCTCACGAAGTTTAGAGTTAATAATATGGATAATCTAACCGTTCTAGGGCAAGGGAAAAAGAGAGATTATAATGATCGATTTCAAGTAGGAGTCATGAGAAACCAAACAGGAGCTTTTGCTTATTTTGGCAAAGAAATAAAAGTTGTTATTGATTTTTATCATGAGCCTGCTTACGTACTAGATCGTTTCCCAAATTCTAGGTTACTTTGGACAAAGAATGGAGTTAGTCGTATCGAAATTATATCGAATGATGGTGAGGGAATAAAACTTTGGTTATCAATGCAAGGTGACATGTTAAAAATCATTAGTCCAGTCTATCTAAAAAATTGGTTAGTAGAAAATCTACAAAAAACCTTGTCATATTATCAAAATAGTCTACCATTAGAAGAGAAGAGAAGAGAAGAGAAGAGAAGAGAAGAGAAGAGAAGAGAAGAGAAGAGAAGAGAAGAGAAGAGGAGAGAATTATTATGAAACTAAAACAGTCCCTAGTCGTACTATTAATCAGTACTTTAATTTTATCAGCATGTCACGAAGATACAAAAGCACAGAAGGGAACTTCTGAAAAAGAAAAAGTAACTAAGTCGTATTCAAATAAAAAAGGCAAGACACAAGAATCTTCAAGTACAGTTAGTTCAGCATCAAAAGAAACAGGTGTATCATCTGAGGATGCAGAAAAAATATATCAAAGTGTTATTCAAAAATATCAAAGTGCCATTGAAACAAAGGATAACCAAGCAGATATCAATATGTTTGCTCTAACTAAGAATGATATCGAAGTAGCACAATTTGATTTTAATAACGATGGTATTGATGAATTTGTGGTCGGTTCTAAGTTTGATGGACAATACCCTGTCAATACTATTCTTGATTTGTACACCATTGATGAGAGTAAAGCAGTTGTACGCTTAACAAATAAAACTAATCAGTTAGACTTTATAGGAGAAAGAACTATTTTGACACCACTCGATGATGGAACATTTTACTTAAAAGGTAGCAGTGGTGCAACAGATCAATCGGAAAGATACTACGATATTTTAAAAGGTGATTCGGAATTATCTGAAATTGATAGTAGTGATTCTCAACCCTTAGATCTTAATAGTTTGACCTGGAATTCACTGACAGGAGAATCTACTGAAGCAGTCGAGACGACTTCATCTGATTCTGAATTAACTAACCTTTCTATTGGGGAAACAATCAGTTTTCCAGAGGAATTGGTTGGCGAGTGGGCTTCGACGAATGCTGATGGCATGGTTAACCCACATACGATTACCATTAATGCTGATGGTAGTTATTCTAGTTCTTACAATGCAATGAGTGAGTCAGGTAATATTTCTACTATAAAGAAAGTTGCTGAAGATACTTATGCTTTTGTTGATTTAAGGTCATCGTTTGGTGTAATGGGAGTTGGCGGAACAGGTCCAAATTTTATTGAAGAAAAAGGTTTTGTCTATAAAAACGGAACATTGATACCGCAATACTGGCAAGGTAGTGGTAGTGTAGATTATTCAACAGTCAATCTATCAGTTACTTACACTAAAAAATAATTAGTTGAATTTTTAAAAAAATTAATAAACGGACAGGATATGTCTGTTTATTTTTTATACTGAAAATAGAGTAATTATGTAGATTACCATTAATTTTATTAAGAGGGAAATGCCATGAACAAACAAGTAAAAATCATTTCAGCAACATCGCTGGCGACAGTTGCCATTTTAGCAACTAATAGTGTTTCAGCCGAAGAGAACACTCAAGTGACTGAAACAGCTGCAAATACACAGGTGAATAGCACGACTGCGGTTGTTGTGCCAACAAATCAAGCAGAAGCAACAAATCAGGTTGACAAGATGTCAACTAAAGTTAATGCAGCTCAAACAGCAGCTGATGAGGCAACAACTAATCAGACAACTTTGCAAAATCAAGTAACTGCAGCAAATCAGGACTTGTCAGCAGAACAAAATCAAAATGTTCAATTAGCTTCCGACATTTCAACGGAACAACAAAATATTTCTAATTTATCAGAACAAGTGGCTAATAATGATGCAGCAGTAACAACTGCTCAGGCAAATTACGATAAAGTAGCAGCTGAAAATCCAACAGCAGCTCAGGATATTCAATTAGCCCAAGATGCGGTAGCTACTAAAACAGCAGCGGAAACGGCAGCTAATCAAAAGGTTTCAGATGCTCAAACCGCAGTCGATACGGCGAATACAGAATTAGATGCAGCGAAAGCAACAGCTCTTAAACAGCAACAAGATGTGAAAAATGCTGAGACTAAAGTGGCAACTAAAACAACTGATGTTAATGCGGCTCAAACAGCTCTTGATAGTGCAGAAACTAAAGACGCGGCTTTGAAATCTGAGGTAACTGCTAAAACTGCTGAACTTCAAGATGCCGTTAATAATACTGGTACAAGTATTACAGAAACCAAATCTGAGGTCGTAGCAACTTCAAATTTCACTGACCTTATCAAATATTTCAATGACTACAGTGTTAAACACGAGCCTCTTACATTATCAGGTTCAGAAACTATTGACATCGAATTGACAAAAGCTCAAAAAGAAGAATTGGCACGAACAGGTGAATTTACATACACGCCTAACAGTGAAGAAATCACTAAATGGGTTGTAACTTATGTCAATGAATTACGTCGTTTGAATGGTATTTCTGAACGTGTCACAGCAAGTTCAGAAGCGATCAAAATTGCTGTAGCTCGTACTGCTGAGATGGAGCGCAATAACCAATTGTCTCACGCGTCTGATTTACCATATGAAAGTGAAAATATTGGGGCTGGAATGCTTGATACCACGGCCGAAAAGGGTGATGTTGAAACGGGTATGGTCCCACTGATCCTTAGTGATCAGGCTATGGCTTATTTCATGGTATATGGTTGGTTTGATGATGCAACATCGGGTGGTTATGGTCACCGTAACTCATTATTGTTTGATAATGGGGAAATTGGTGTGGCTGTCGATTTGAACGAGACTAAATCATATGGTTATTTTGCATATGATCTCATCAATCTTGATAAAAACAAAGATTTTGGTTACATGGTGACAACTTATAACTATGATGAGGTTAAAGACGCTAATGGTCAGCTTAATACGACAATTAACGGTAAAAAACCAGTGTTCCTTCCTGATTATACGTTTAATATGGTTAACACCACAACAACGGTGAAGGCTAACCCATCAAAAGCAGCTGCACAAAAAGCATTGGATGATTATAAAACATCATCAGCAAAACAACTTGATGCGTCAGCAGCTAAAGTTCAAGCAGCGAAAACCGCATTGGCAAACGCACAAACAGAATTGACAGCTGCTAAAGCAGAGTTGGCAACAGCTAAGGACAATGTAGATCCAACTTTAGTTCCAACTGCTGAACAGAAAGTTAAGGATGCAGGTGCTTCATTACTGGCTGCAAAAGCTGATTTACAAAAAGCAGTAAGTGAAAAACAGGATGTTCAAAATAATCTGGAACTTGTTAGTGCCAAATATTCAAGTCTTTCTGATGCTTTAACAGCATTAAATACTGCTAAGAAAGCAGCAGAAGATGCATCAACTAATTTAGAGAATGCGAAAAAGCGCCTGCTTTCTTTGACGGCTAAAAAGGTAACATCAGATGGTAAGTTATCGGAATTAAGAGCTCAATTAGCAACATTGCGATCAGACTACGAATTAGCTAAGAAACAAAAGGTATCAGCTGACTTTGAGTTAAAACTAGCTAAAGATAACCTTGTTTTGGCTAAAAGCTATTTAGGGATGTTTGGTGAAGATATTGTTGTAAACCCTATCTTAACCCCATCAAAGCTTGATTCTATTAAGGTATTGCCAAACCACGGTCAACAGAAAAATCCAACATTACTTACTGTTTCATCTGATAAAGCGCGAAGTCACGGTCTCATATCACGAGTAAATGATGAGAAAAAATACTTGCCAGAAACAGGAAGTAAAGAAAATAATGTCTTTTTACTAGCTGGAATGAGTATTTTGAGCTTACTAGGACTAGGCCATGTAAGAAAAGACAAACGAAAATTTTAAAAAATTGAATGAGATTAAGCAAGTGGACAATAAGTTTGCGCAATCTTATCGAGAACGTACAGCTACATTAAAATAACGATTTATTCCCCGTTTTTCGGGGATTTTTTGTTAAAATAAGGTAAGTTTATTTCAGGAGGTTTTCATGGAGTCTAGGGTTGTTCGTTTTGAAGATAAGTTATTGCAGTCAGATTTGGATGCTTTTTTAGTAACAGGGCAGAATAATATCTATTACCTAACGGGTTTTTGGGGAACGGAGAGTACGGTCCTTATAACGCGTAGTCGTCGTCTTTTTATGACGGATGCCAGGTATAGTTTGATTGCTAAGGAAGTGGTTAAAGATTTTGACATTGTTGAGACACGGACGCCACTAGAAGAAGTATCTAAAGCGGTGAAAGCAGATGGCTTAACTAAAGTGGGATTTGATGCCCAGGTTTCATATCATTTTTACCAACAATTGACGACCTTGCTCCCTGGTCTAGATTGGTCGGCCCAAACGGATTTTGTGGAAGACTTACGCGTGATTAAGGATGAGGCAGAGATTGCTACGATTCGTCAGGCATGTCAGATTTCTGATCAAGCATTTATCGATGTTTTGGATTTTATCAAACCTGGTCAGACGACGGAGTTACAAGTAGCTAATTTTCTAGATTTTCGAATGAGGGAATATGGTGCGTCAGGACTTTCGTTTGAACCGATTGTTGCCTCTGGCTATCGCTCAGCCATGCCACATGGTGTGGCGAGCCATAAAGTGATTGAAAAGGGAGAATCTTTAACGCTTGATTTCGGCTGTTATTACAAGCATTATGTTAGCGATATGACGCGCACCGTTCACATTGGCCATGTCACAGATGAAGAGCGTGAGATTTATGACTTGGTACTTGATGCAAACCAAACCTTGATTAATCAAGCTAGAGCTGGCATGACTCATAAAGACTTTGATGCAATTCCTCGCCAAGTGTTAGAGAATGCGGGGTATGGCCAATACTTCACACACGGCATTGGGCATGGGATAGGATTGGATATTCATGAAAACCCATTTTTCCGTGGGTCAGAAGAAACATTGAAACCAGGTATGGTGGTAACAGATGAACCAGGAATTTACCTTCCTAATAAATATGGGCTTCGTATTGAAGATGACCTGGTTATTACAGAAACGGGATGTGAGGTGCTGACCAAGGCACCTAAGGAATTGATTGTATTGAACTAGGAGAATAGGATGGAACGTTTATCGTGGCAAGATTATTTTATGGCAAATGCGGAGTTGATTTCAAAACGATCAACCTGTGATAGGGCTTTTGTCGGTGCGGTTTTAGTTAAAAATAACCGCATCATTGCAACAGGCTATAATGGTGGCGTTTCAGAGACTGATAATTGTAATGAAGTTGGTCATTATATGGAGGATGGTCACTGTATTCGTACGGTACACGCAGAGATGAATGCTTTGATTCAGTGTGCTAAAGAAGGCATATCGACGGATGGAACGGAAATTTATGTGACCCACTTTCCCTGTCTCAACTGTACCAAGGCGCTGCTTCAGGCTGGTATCAAGAAAATTACTTATAAAGCTAATTATCGTCCCCATGCTTTTGCCATTGAACTATTAGAGAAAAAAGGTGTCGCTTATATCCAACATGATGTGCCAGGTCTGCATTTAGGAGAGAGTTGAAAAGAAGTGGTATTTGCTGAAAGTATCTCTGCTAGTAGCCCTTAGCGGCGTACTGTCCGTTATGACAGTTAGTGGCATGAAAGCTGAAACGGTTTCGTAGCAATTTAACATTTTATATGGTTTTGCTATTTGTCTTGGAGCCTTGATGGGGTTGAAAGAATTGTAAAAAGATTTGAGGATATGGCTGTCTTATGATAAAATGAGATGATAAATATTTTTACAAAGAGGTAATTAAAGAATGATTGAAGCAAGCAAGCTCAGAGCTGGTATGACTTTTGTGACAACTGATGGTAAATTAATCAAAGTTTTAGACGCTAGCCACCATAAACCTGGTAAAGGAAACACAATCATGCGTATGAAGTTGCGTGATGTTCGTTCAGGATCAACCTTTGACACTACTTACCGTCCAGATGAAAAATTTGAACAAGCGATCATTGAAACACGCCCTGCTCAGTATCTATACAAAATGGATGACACAGCTTTCTTCATGGATACTGAAAGTTATGATCAATACGAAATTCCAGTAGCAAATGTTGAAAATGAATTGCTTTACGTCTTAGAAAACGAAGAAGTTAAGATTCAATTTTACGGCTCAGAGGTTATTGGTGTGACAGTACCAACGACAGTTGAGTTGACGGTCGTTGAAACACAACCATCTATCAAAGGTGCGACAGTTACTGGTTCAGGTAAACCTGCAACACTTGAAACTGGTCTTGTTGTTAACGTTCCTGACTTTATCGAAGTTGGTCAAAAATTAGTTGTTAATACAGCTGAAGGGACTTATGTTTCACGCGCCTAATCATTAATTGTAGTACTTTGTAAGGAGCAGATGGCTTCCTAAAAACGAAGTATTGACAGAAAGGATATGTTATGACAACTGAAAATATTGGTGAAATTGTAATTTCTCCCCGCGTATTGGAAGTTATTACAGGGATTGCTGCTGCAAAGGTTGAAGGCGTTTATTCATTGCACAACAAAAAAGCAGCTGATACCTTGAGCAAGGCTAGTCTCGGTCGTGGTGTTTATCTCAAGAACGATGAAAATGGCGATGTTATTGCAGATATTTATGTTTACTTGCAGTATGGTGTCAATGTTCCTGTAGTATCTATCGCTGTTCAAAAGGCAGTCAAAGCGGCTGTTCATGATATGGCAGAGGTGTCGGTATCTCAGGTTAATGTTCATGTTGTGGGAATTGTTCCTGAGAAGACACCAAAACCAGATTTAAATAGTCTCTTTAGTGAGGATTTTTTGAATGAGCAAGAATAATAGTTTTAGTGGCTCAAGACGCGATTTACGTGAGCGTGCTTACCAGGCTTTGTTTAGTATGGAGTTTGGTGGTGAGTTACTGCAAGCTTCAGAATCTGCTTATTTACATGATAAAGAAAGTGATCCTGCTGGAGAAGCCGTTCAGCTCCCTCTTTTCCTTTTAAACTTGGTTAACGGTGTTAAAGATAATCAGTCAGAATTAGATCAATTGATTTCTCAAAAACTGAGACCAGGCTGGACCTTGGATCGCTTAACCTTGTCTGATCGTACGATGCTGAGATTAGGGTTGTATGAAATCAAATTTTTTGATGAGACCCCTGATCGCGTAGCACTTAATGAGATTATTGAAATCGCTAAGAAGTATTCGGATGAAACTTCAGCTAAATTTATTAATGGCTTATTGAGTCAATTTATAGAAGGCTAGAAAAGGTAGCTGCGCTTTTGCGCAGCTACCTTTTTTGAGTACGACGGGCATGTCGTACATCTGAGGTGAAAGTCCTCCGTGGACACCCGCTACCGGTGAACCCAATAGCGACTTCCAAGCCTGACTATCGTGAGGTAGCGGATTAAAACGGTCTGGGGAGAGACCGTTTTAAGTCTGATGCTAGAAACCAAGATCGTCAGAGGAAGGGATAGCGAAATCGTGGCACTACGAACAGAAACGTGATACAAAGACTTACTTTTGTTATTATTTTCTAATATAGTCTTTTGTAACCGCCCAATAACAAGGTATTGATGGTAGCTCTCGGTGGTTTCCTGAAGTTGGACTTGATTTGGACGATTGCAGATATTGTTAATGGTCTCATGGCCCTACCTAACTTGATTGCTTTGTTAGTCTTATCACCAGTTATTATCAAGGAAACACGGCAGTATTTTTCAAAAGGTAAAAAATTGTAATGGATGGTATAATACGACTACTTGTTAATCGAGGTCAATAATCTCGATTGGGAGTGGGAAAGAACTCGACCAAGATAAAAAGAGTTCGTCAACAAGTCCTTATTTCCAGTTGTTGAGCTGAAACAGTCTATCCCCAGACTGTTTCACTCCCACCCCGCACAGTTGATTAGGTTAGATTTGGAGTGTAAAATACGAACTGCTGAGATTTGCTGTGCAAATCTTATCTCCTACCTTTAACAGTCTCCCAGACTGTTAAAGCCAATCAACCACTGCGCTGAGATGTTGACGCGAACTCTGAGAAGCGACCCTGGGCTTTATGCCCAGCCTCAAAATTTTTAAAGTTCTTAAGAGAAAAAGAAATAAACAAAAAAATTGTACGAACTATTATGAGACGGTATAATTGTATGTATAATTAGCGATAATTGGAGAAAATATGAAAAACATTTTTAGTGAAAAGCGAGAACGATTTGCTTTCCGTAAATTATCAATTGGACTTGTTTCTGCAACCATAGCAAGTCTATTTTTTTTGACTTCTATTGCTACTGCCTCTTCAGTCAGTGCGCAGTCTATCAATTACACCTATGTGACCGAAGAAGAGTTGACTGCTGCGGAAAAAGAATTGATTATTCGCGACTTGCCAGGTTTGGCACAAGCAACGGATTCTACCTACTATTTGGTTTATCGTCCTGTAGTGTCTACAGGTTCTGATTCAAAAATCTTACCTGAAACAGGTGTCTTGGAAAATAGTGCGATGGTTGTTGCAGGTCTATCTCTCCTGGTTATTGCTGTAAAATTAGGCAAAAAAGGGAAGAAAGAATTTGCGGGAGTAATCATTCTTGCCGCAACGGGTGCAAGTTTCTTGGCACCGACAGGTTCAGCATTAACTAGCCATATTCTGGCTCAATTCAACCATGCGGTGGAACGTTCTGCAGGTCAGGTCTTACCAGCTCCAGCTGAGATTGAAGGCTATGTTTATGTGGGCTATTTTAAAGATAGCAAGGCGGTAGAAGAGCTTCCAGCAGAGGAGGGGAAACCAGCTGATAATGGGAACCAAGAAATCGTAACCGAAGTTCCAAATACTGCTCCAAGTCATGAGCTACCAGCAGCTGATATTACTGAGAAGACTATCACAAAGATGGAAATCATCGCCTTTGAGACTCAAACGGTTGAAAATCCAGCCTTGGCCGAGGGAACAGAAAAAATTGTTCAAGAAGGTCAAAATGGCGAGCGGACCATTACCATCAAGCAAACACTTATAGACGGTCAGGTTCTGAAGGAAGAGGAAGTTTCATCCGAAATTACAAAAACTGCTACTCCAAAAATTATTGAAATTGGGACAAAGAAGGCTGAAGAGTCTATCGTAACTGGTCTTCCAGATACAGCACCAACGCACGAAAATCCAGCCTTGGAGGTTACAGAGAAAGTTGTTTTGCATACAGAATCGATTGCCTTTGAAACTGAGGAAGTCTATGATGATACTCTTCCAGATGGGACTAGATTGACTGTGCAGTCTGGACAAGCAGGTCAAAAGACAATTGAAACCAAACAAACATTTATCGGTGATGTCTTGGTGAAGTCTGAGGTTGTGTCCGAAGCGGTTAGCCAAGCTCCTGTTAATCAAATCGTAAAAATTGGTACAAAACAAATTACTGCTCTTCCAAATACAGCTCCGACGCATGAAGTACCAGAAGTTGCCTTGACAGAAGATACGATGACCAACGCCGAGTCCATTCCTTTTGAAAGCCAAATTATCTATGATGCTACTCTGGCTGAGGGAACTCGAAATGTAGATCAAGTTGGTAAAGCGGGGGTTCAGACGACAGTTACCAAGAATTACTATGCTGACGGTGTCTTGATCAAGTCTGAGCAGGTTTCAAGCTCAGTGACAAGCTCACCAGTAACTGAAATTGTTCGTATTGGAACAAAGACAGCTGATACAGTCACAACTGAGACGGAATCAGCTACAAAAGTCATTCCATTTGAAATCAGCTACCAAGACGATGCGACCCTTCCAGTTGGTGAAGAAAAAATTATTACGGCTGGTCAAAATGGACTTGCTACTGTTACAACAACCTACACTCTTGTAAATGGCGTTCGTCAAGAAAATCCAACAGTGACTGAAACTGTGACGACTCAGCCTGTGACTCAAGTAGTTGCACGTGGTACGAAAACGGCTACCCCAACTCCAGTTGAAATACCATTTGAGACAGAATATGTAGACGATCCAACACTCTTGGTTGGTAAGACTAAGGTTGTGACTACCGGTGTAAATGGTTCTAAGACAGTAACCACAACTTATCAAACCATCAAGGGTGTTCGTCAGGCAAATCCTACTGTAACAGAAGAAATTACTAAGCAACCTGTAAATGAAGTGATTGCACGTGGTACAAAAGTTGAGAAAGTACCACAAGTGATTATCACAGATTTAGTGGAAAATGATGATGCAAAATCAGCGACGGTCAGCTACAAGTTAACAGACGAAACTGCTAACTTCCAACGAGCTGTTGCTCTCCTCTATGATAATACAGGTGCCTTGGTACAGGACCAGGCAATTACGGATCCAAATGGCCAGTTGATACTTGAAAATCTTGATTTCTACACAGATTACACTGTTAAGACGAAGATTTTCTACACAATGGCAGAACAGGAACAAAGTTCCGAACAAGAAGCTATTCTTGAAAGCATGCGCAAATTTGATTTGGTCTACAAGAAGATTGAAATCAAGGATTTTGATGCGGTGACTGCTTACCGTCGTAAGAATGGTAAATACATCGGTCAAGAATTCTTGGAAGAACTGCCAGCATCCACCGATGAATTGTTTATCAAGGTGACTTCAGACCGCTTCAAGGAAGTATACCTACCTGTGTCAAGTATTGAAGAAACAACCTTGAATGGCAAGGCAGTCTTCAAACTAGTTTCATCCTTTGATGAATTGGTACAGGACAAGAATGCCCAATACGTTGCCAACCGTGAATTCTACATTCCTAAGATGGCGACTGATGCAAATACCTATACTTCATTTAAAGCCTTGATCGACGCTATGAAGGCAAATCCAAGTGGTACCTTCAAACTAGGTGCACATTTGGACGCAAGTGAAGTCCCTGTTGGAGATATTCCATCTTATGTGACTGGATTTAGTGGTACCTTGGATGGGGTAAATGACGGTTATGCCTTCTCAATCAGCAACTTGAAGGCACCATTATTCTTTAACCTCAACGGTAAGGTTCAAAACTTGGATATCAAGAATGCTAGTCTAAATACAACGTCTAAGAACCCACTTGCTACAATTGCGATTCATGCCAACAATGCAACTATCACGAACGTAGCAGTAGAAGCGTCACTTAAAGGAACGCAAAACGTATCTGGTTTAGTTCATTCTGCAACCAACTCTACTATCAAGGATGTATCCTTCAAGGGTAGTATTGAAGTAACTGGAACTGATGCAAGCCTCACTGGTGGTATCTTGGGTAACGGTACGATGGCAAGTGTTGGAAATGCCAAGGTTGATGCGGCCATTACTCTTCCAGGTACAGAAAACCAAGTAGCTGGAGGTATTGTCGGACGTACCATGCTTGTCTACGATGTACCAGGAAGTGTCTATAATGCATACGCAACGGGCTCTATAGTGAAGACAGAAACAGGTGGTATAGTCGGCGGAATCGCAGGTGCCAACCAAGTAACGGGTGCCTATGCTCCATATAGTGGTAATGTTAATAATGTTATCAGCGATATGACTGGTACCACGAGCATAATCGGACTACCAGATAACCCAACTGGTAAGATTAAGGACGGTTTCACTACAACATCTGATAGCTTGACCAATGTCACTGTTATCACCGATGAAGAAGCGCAAGCAAAAGTGGAAGCTATGGCTATTCAAGCGACAATTGATGATTCTGTTTCACTTAATCTCAATCAATATTCAGTAGATTATCTAACCTTGGATAAGGCGCAGGTTGATCATGAAATCGCCTACTACAACATGGAGAAAATCCTTCCATTCTACAACAAGGAACTTCTTGTCTATTATGGAAATAAGATTGCGACAGACGATAAGCTAAATACAGTTCGCCTGCTTGATGTTGTACCAATGAAGGATAAGGATGTTGTTGTAGATGTTTACGCAGAGAAGGCTACAATCAATAAGATTATGCTTCACTATGCAGATGGCACGGTTGATTACAAGACTGTTTCTTATCTAGAAGACTTCAAGAACAATCATGTGGTCGAGTACACCATTTCAGGTACGGACTTGATTTACACGCCAGAATCATTCTTGAATGACAAAAGTGCCCTTGTCAATGACTTGGTAAACAGCCTTTCTTCTGTTGTCCTCGACTCGGGTGCTATGAAGGCGGTTATCAATTATCCAATGACTTTGGATGCTAATACTCAGACTGGCACAGCTAAAGACTTCTACTTTGGTGAAAGCTATAACCAAGTGATGGCCAACCTAGAAAGCAACGTTCGTAAGATTTTAGTGGCTAGTCTAAATGGTCAAGGTCAGGCTTCTGAAGACTACATCAAAGAGAAAATCACCAATAACAAAGAAGCCTTTGTACTCGGTTTGACTTACTTGAACCGTTGGTATGACATCAACTTCGGAGAGATGAATACCAAAGATTTGACCATCTTTGAACCTGATTTCTTCGGAAATGATGCGGCATCTGCCCTTGATATGATTCTTGCAATTGGTAATGGTGGCTATGATGTTCTTCGTGCCCACAACAACGTGACCACTTTTGCATCTATCATTGGTAAACAAAATAATCAGACCAATCTTTTCGATATGCTGGAAGATTATCGTCAGCTCTTCTTGCCAGAAATGACCAACAATGAATGGTTCAAGCAAACAACCAAGGCTTATGTTGTTGAAGGTAAATCCTTGATTCCAGAAGTAGCTGCCAAGCAGGAAACGACAGATACATATAGCAAGTACAATGTTGGAGCTTATAGCAAGATTGTAAATGATACTGTATCCAACCCTACTTGGAAGTACAACCATATGCTCTTGCCACTCTTGACCCTGCCACAAGAAAATATCTTTATTATCACTAACATGAATACCATCGCAATTGGTTCATACGAACACTACGTAGATGATTATTCGACAGTGGAAAATCGTGATAAGGTTCGTCAGATGGTTGATTTGGCGGCAGAACGACAACGTGATAATGCGGACTTCTGGTACAAGATTTTGGATGAAACCAACCGTGACAAGCTCTTCAGATCTGTCCTCAATAACGAAGGTTATGTGATGTATGGTCCAGATGGTACCAAGGCTTATCGTAACTTAACTGCTGATGTTGATGCTATCCAAGACTTCTACGGTCCTGTCAACAAGTTGTATCGTGAGCATCCATCTATCAAGACTGCCTTTGCAGATGGTAGTGAGACCTACTATATTACTTACGATATGTTGACGGATTACGGAACAGCTCTTTATACACACGAAATGGTCCATAATCAAGATGGCGATATTTATCTGAAAGGCTATGGTCGCCGTATTGGTCAAGGTATGGAAGTTTACGCTCAAGGTCTTCTGCAAAATGTCTTCAATGTTACTGAGATGAACCTTGGATTCAACGCTGTCTATAATAGCGATGATGCCAACCGTGTCCATGTCGGAGACCCAGTTGCACGTTTCAATAGCGAAGCTGATTTCAATGAGTATTACCATAACCAGTTCGATGTGCTTTACTTGCTGGATTACCTAGAAGGTACAAACATCTTGGCTCAATCGGATGCAGCGAAGAAAGCATGGTTGCGTAAGATTGAAAACTACTATGTCCAAAATAATGGTGTTGATACCCATGCTGGAAACTCTGCGCGTGCATTGACAGATGACGAAGTTGCAAGCTTGAAGACCTTCAATGATTTGATTGATCAGAGCATTATTGTTCAACGCCAATATGTCAACAATCCAACTAACACAAGCAAGAAGTGGGATCGAAACAGTTATGTCAGCGTTCCGATGTTTGCGGCTAACTTCTCAGCCCTTTCAAACTCAAACGGTTCACCAGGTGACATCATGTTCCGTCGTATGGCTTATGAATTGATTGCTGATAAGGGATATACAGATGGCTTTGTACCGTATGCTTCAGCGCAACTTTCAGATTATGCAATGGCTAATGGTTCAATTATCTATGATACTTGGAATAAGAAGGACACTGGTTTGATTACAGATGATCATGTTCTTGAATATATCTACCAAGGTCAATACGCTTCATGGGCTGACTTCAAGAAAGCCATGTTTACTGAGCGTTTGGAAAAAGCAGCAGCAGGCCAACTCAAACCGTTTACCATGCAGTATGAACTTGGTGTTGCTGACTCAACCAAGGAAGTTACTGTAACAAGCTTTGAACAGTTGCAATCCTTGATGAAAGAAGCTATGGACGCAGATATCCAAGCGAACAGCCTCAACTTGAACAACAGTCGTGTTCATGCACTCAAAGTGAAAGTTTATCAAGCCTTGATGAACTCTACAAATGACTTCAGAACATCGATTTTTAATTAAATACTAAAAAACAAGTTGGTCTTGTGCCAACTTGTTTTTTAGTACGACGGGCATGTCGTACATCTGAGGTGAAAGTCCTCTGCGGGCACCCGCTACCGGTGAACCCAATAGCGACTCCCAAGCCTGACTATCGTGAGGTAGTGGATTAAAACGGTCTGGGGAGAGACTGTTTTAAGTCTGACGCTAGAAACCAAGACCGTCAGAGGAAGGGATAGCGAAATCGTGGCACTACGAATAGAAACGTGATACGAAGGCGTATATAGCGGACAAGGTGGCTCAGAAAAAGGTAGTCATAACCTATAGTTTATCAGATACAGATTTTGGACTTCTTTTGGACATAATAAAACTCCCCATATAGTTTCTAGTGAAAATTTTTGTTTTTTCACTGTCCACTATATGGGGAGTATATCAATCCGAGGTTGGATAAACTACTTTTCTATGACGTACATGAAATCAGTCATGGAAAGCATTGATGAACGACTAAGAACTCGAATAAGAGTTGTTATCTGGAAACAATGGAAGAAGAAATCTAGACGACTATGGGGGCTTCTCAAACTATGAGTACCGAAGTGGATAGCGATAAAGTATCTGGCTGGGGAGACCATTATCAATTAGTGGCTCAGAGGTCTGTACTGAAACGTGCCATATCAAAACCAGTCCTCGCTAAACGTGGACTGGTTTCTTGCCTAGATTATTATCTAAAACGACATGCGTTAAAAGTTAGTTGAACCGCCGTGTGCCGAACGGCACGCACGGTGGTGTGAGAGGGACAAGAAATTAGTCCCTACTCGATTAAGTTGACCTACTGAGGCTCTGAAAATCTAGCGGAGAAATTTTGATCTTTGTGGAGTACCTGATACTATATCTATGGATGTTCTATACAAACTTTGGTAGGTGAAAGAGAATAATTTAGACAGTTTTACCACTGATCAAACTGATGGGCAAAATATAGTCTTTACTAGTTGGTTGACCAGCTATTTTTTTTAACAGCACATCGATCATAAGCCCAGCTAGATCATCAATGGGTTGTTTAATTGTTGTTAATTGGGGATAATGATTTTCAATAAATGCTGTGCCATCATAGCCTATTACTTTAATTTCTTCGGGAATTTTTTTACCTAGATTGTTAATGACATTGAGGGTTAAAAGTGCAGTTTGATCATCTGAAGTAAAGATACCATCGGGATTTTCACGACCGATAATAGATCGAATTTCCATCTCTCTGCGAAGGGTAGAAAGTTCACTTGGGACATGGCAAACGGTTGTTTGCTTGCCAAGCTCATAGGTAAAACCTAGTTGTCTAAGACCCGTTGGAGAGTTTGAGTGGTCATTTCCGGTAATCATAATGATATTTTGACAGCCAGATTTTCGCAAGGTTTCAGCAGCTAATCGCCCACCTTGAAAATTATCAGATGAAACAATGGGAATATTGGGAGCTAGGTTACGGTCAAAGGCAACTACTGGAGCTTCAACTTTTTCGTAATCTTCAATGCCAAGATTATGACTGGATGAAATAATCCCATCGACCTGATTAGCAGCAAGCATTTCGAGGTATTCTTTTTCTTTGATAGGGTTGTTTTGGCTATTGCAGATAATCGTTTTATAGCCTTTTTCAAAAAGCTGAATTTCCAAGTGCTCAATTAGTTGCGCGTAGAAAATATTTGAAATGTTAGGGAAGATAAGACCGACAAGTTGGGGTGATTTTCCTTGCAAACTCCTCGCTAAATTATTGGGTTTATACCCTAACTCTCGCATAGCGTGATGCACTTTATCAATGGTTTTTTGGGATAAATAGCCTTTTTTATTAATTACTCGTGAAACAGTTGTTGGGCTGACACCAGCCAGACGGGCAACATCAGTTAATTTTGCAACCATATTAGTATGTCAACTCAAAGTAGCTACCGCTAATTTGGCCTTTCTTAACTGTGATGCCAGTTTGGTTTTCATTTGGGAAAACGCGCCCAGTGAAGACTTTTTCACCTTTATTAACAAAAATTTCAAAGATAGATTTATCGATGAAAATATTCAAGGTAGTATCGGTTTTATCAATAGAACAGTTTCGAGTTCGACCGAAATCAATGGCATACTGTTCACCGACTGTTGAACGATCTACGATGATTTGTCCGTCTTGAGTATCTATAGTAATGTTTAGACCATTTCCTTCAGCATCTGATAAAAGTAATAATTCACTTTTATCACCCGCAGGTACTGTGATTTCTAATTCATAAGTATTTTGCGTGCTTGTTTTAGATGCCAGTGGTTCTTGGCTAGTTCGTAAATTTTGAATAGCTTCTACTGGATACTGATAGAGCTTACCATTTTTGATGTGTAATTCTTTAACCAAACTCATAGCTCCCTGATAATCATACTGATCAGTAGGGTAATCAACATCAGGAAGTCCAATCCAACTTATCGTGTAGACCTTTCCGTCTGGTGCGTTGAAGCCTTGGGTAGCATAGGCCTCGAAGCCGTAGTCTAAGTTTTGAATTGGCGTACCATCAAGAAGTTTTGCCTTATTTGTATCAAACGATTGATAGATTTTATAGGTATTAGGATAGATGTTGTCATAATCTAATTCAGATTTATCCAATCCTTGCGGGCTATATAAGAGAACGGGTTGATCATCCACGAAGACCAGGTTAGGACATTCAATCATATACTCTGATCCTGTTCCACCAAAGTCCAGGTCCCCTACAAATTCCCAGTTGGACACTTGATTATTCACTGCTTTATAAAGTTTAATAAATCCTTTTTTATCAAGGTTCTGAGCGCCAACAATAGCGTAGAATTGCCCCTGATAATCAAAAATCTGAGGATCGCGGAAGTGCTCAGTGACATCGTCAGGTTGTTGGATTAAAACCTTGTTGAATTTTTCAATATGCCCCTCTTCATCCATCCAGGCTCCAACTTGAAGTGGATCACGGACCCAGTTCTCATCGCGAACATTCCCAGTATAAAAAATAAAGAGTTTGTCATCTACCGCATAGGCAGATCCTGAATAGGCACCGTGGCTGTCATGTTTATGGTCGGGGAGTAGGCGTGTGTCAGTTTCATTAAAATGAACCAGATCATCTGAAACTGTGTGAACCCATTGTTTTAGACCATGAGCAGGCCCATATGGCCAGTTTTGGTAAAAGAGATGAAACTGCCCATTGAAATAAGAAAACCCATTAGGATCGTTTAAAAGTCCTGTTTGAGGTTCAATATGAAAGGTTGTTAACCAAGGGGACTTGGCTTTATTGTCGATGAGTCGCTGAACGTCAGCTTCTGTCCAATCTTCGTAGCGGCGATAACGCACTTCAGTAGGTAAATTCATTTTTTGCCTCATTTCTTTATGTCAAATGATGTCATTATTATAGTAAACGTTTTCTCTTAAAAATGCAATGTTTAACCATGTTTTTTAGCAATTTCTGCAAAACGCTTGACATATTCGTTTTTCGTGTTAAGATAGATAGTGTGATGTGAAACGCTTTCACGTAACTTAAGTTGAAATTATGGATAAAGGAGTCTTTTTGCAAATGGATAACAAACAAATTGCAGAAGAAGTGATCGCGGCCCTAGGTGGTCGTGAAAACGTTAAAAGTGTTGCTCACTGTGCGACACGTCTTCGTGTAATGGTTAATGATGAAGAAAAAATCGATAAAGCCAAAACAGAAGAAATTGATAAGGTTCAAGGTGCCTTCTTTAACTCAGGTCAGTATCAAATTATCTTTGGTACAGGTACTGTTAATAAAATTTATGATGAAGTTGTTGCTTTGGGACTTCCAACATCATCAACTGGTGAACAAAAAGAAGAAGCCGCTAAACAAGGAAACGCTTTCCAACGTGCCATTCGTACGTTTGGTGACGTCTTTGTACCATTACTTCCAGCGATTGTTGCGACAGGTCTCTTCATGGGTATTCGTGGTGCCATCAACAACGATACCATTTTAGGTCTTTTTGGGACAACATCAGCAGAATTTTCTGCTTCTAACTTCTATACTTACACGGTTGTTCTGACAGATACAGCCTTTGCCTTCTTCCCAGCCTTGATTTCATGGTCTGCTTTCCGTGTCTTTGGTGGTAATCCGGTTATTGGTCTGGTTTTAGGACTAATGATGGTTAACTCAGCACTACCAAATGCCTGGGCAGTTGCTTCAGGTGATGCAGAGCCAATGAAATTCTTTGGCTTCATTCCGGTAGTTGGTTATCAAAACTCTGTTCTCCCAGCTTTCTTTGTAGGTCTATTGGGAGCAAAACTTGAGAAGAAACTTCATAAGGTCATTCCAGATGTTCTTGATTTGCTTGTTGTGCCATTCTTGACTTTCTTGATCATGTCTATCTTGGCCCTTTTTGTGATTGGTCCAGTCTTCCACGTGGTTGAAGAGTATGTACTTGCTGCGACTGAGTTCTTGCTTGCCCTTCCATTTGGTTTGTCAGGTCTTGTTATCGGTGGTCTTCACCAAGTTGTCGTTGTTACTGGTGTTCACCACATTTTTAACCTTCTTGAAGCACAGTTAATCGCAGCTGATGGTAAAGATGCTTTTAACGCATTGATCACAGCAGCTATGACAGCACAAGCCGGTGCAACGCTTGCTGTCGGTGTTAAAACCAAAAATAAAAAATTGAAAGCCTTAGCTTTCCCAGCAGCATTGTCAGCTGGTCTTGGAATTACCGAACCTGCCATTTTCGGGGTTAACCTTCGTTTTGGTAAACCATTTATCATGGGTCTTATCGCTGGTGCAGCCGGTGGTTGGTTAGCATCAATGTTCAAACTTGCTGGTACTGGTTTTGGTATCACAATTATCCCAGGTACACTTTTGTATCTCAATGGTCAAGTACTTAAGTATGTGATTATGGTTGTAGCAACTACAGCTCTTGCCTTTGTTCTTACTTACTTCTTTGGTTACAAAGATGAAGAGCCTGTTGCTCAAGCAGCAGCACCTGCTAATGAAAATGTCAAAACAGAACCTGTAGTGGCAGCAGCACCTGCAACACTTTCAGAAGAAACAATTGTCTCACCTCTTAACGGTGAGGTGGTAGCTTTATCTGATGTTAACGATCCTGTTTTCTCATCAGGAGCGATGGGTAACGGTATTGCTGTTAAACCAAGCGACAATACAGTCTATTCACCAGTGGATGGTACTATCCAGATTGCTTTTGAAACAGGCCATGCTTATGGTATCAAGTCTAATGATGGTGCTGAAATTTTGATCCACATCGGAATTGATACTGTATCGATGGATGGTAAAGGATTCGATCAAAAAGTAACAGCCAACCAAACTGTTAAAAAAGGTGATGTGCTTGGTACATTTGATCTTAATGAAATTGCAGCAGCTGGTCTTGATAGCACAACGATGATCATTGTAACCAATACAGCAGATTATGCTGAAGTAAGTCCAGTGGCAACAGGAAGTGTTGCTAAGGGTGATGCTTTAATTGCTGTTAAATAAGCGTTACTATTTTAAAATACTCTAGTCGCTCCTTGATTAGGGTATTTTCTTTTGTAGGGTGAAAAAGCGAAAAGATCCTTGCCCAAAGGACAACTTTCTCTTATAATGAATAAAAATAAGGTCAAGATAAAGGAGATAAGATGCCAAAACTATATGGAAGCTTAGAGGCTGGTGGGACAAAGTTTGTTTGTGCTGTTGGTGATGAGCATTTTCAAGTTGTTGAGAAAACACAATTTCCGACAACAACCCCGTATGAAACCATTGAACGAACGGTTGAATTCTTTAAGCGTTATGAAGCTGATTTGCAAGGAATTGCTATTGGCTCTTTTGGACCAATTGATATCGATCAAAATTCAGACACTTATGGCTTCATTACAACAACACCAAAAGAACATTGGGCTAATGTTGACTTGGTTGGTCTAATTTCGAAAGAATTCAGCGTGCCATTTTATTTCACAACGGATGTTAACAGCTCTGCTTATGGAGAAGTGATGTCTCGTAAGGGTATTGATAGTTTGGTTTACTATACGATTGGTACTGGTATCGGAGCTGGAGCTATTCAACGTGGCGAGTTTGTTGGCGGTGTTGGCCATACTGAAGCAGGACACGTTTATGTGTCTCGTCATCCGCGCGACTATGCCAATGAATTTCAAGGAACTTGTCCATTCCATAATGGTTGTTTAGAGGGACTGGCAGCTGGTCCGTCACTTGAAGCCCGTACAGGAATTCGTGGGGAGTTGATTGAACAAAACTCTGATGTTTGGGATATTCAAGCTTACTACATTGCTCAGGCAGCTGTTCAAGCTACTGTTCTTTATCGCCCGCAAGTGATTGTTTTTGGTGGTGGAGTTATGGCTCAAGAACATATGCTACGTCGTGTTCGTGAAAAATTCACAGCGCTGCTTAATGGTTACTTACCTGTTCCTGATGTTACAGAGTATATTGTTACTCCAGCAGTCGCTGAAAACGGTTCAGCAACTCTAGGGAATTTTGCCCTTGCAAAAGATGTAGCTGAAAAATTCAAGCGCTAAGTGCTGGAGAGTTTTTGATAAAGGCAAATGATTAAAGATAGACCAACTGATTTTTAGCAGCTGTTGCTTGCTTCAAATGAGTTGGTCTATTAGTTTGGGCTTGAAACTTCCTGTGAAAAGCAGTATAATGACCCTAAATTATGGAAGTCAGTTGATAGCAGAAATGGAAAGGAAAGGTTATGGCTCAGCCGTTATTTTTGGAACCTGTCATGCATGAGAAAATCTGGGGGGGCAATCGTCTAGCTCAGGAATATGGTTATGCAATTCCCTCTGATCATACGGGTGAATGTTGGGCGATTTCAGCTCATCCTAATGGTGTATCAGTGATAAAGAGTGGTCCTTATAAAGGGTTAGGATTGGATGATCTTTATCAGAAACAGCCAGAACTTTTTGGCAATCCCTCAACAGATGTGTTTCCGTTATTGACAAAAATTCTTGATGCTAATGATTGGCTCAGTGTTCAAGTGCATCCTGATGATACTTATGCTATGATCCATGAGGGAGAACTTGGGAAAACCGAATGTTGGTATATTTTGTCTGCTGAAGAAGGCGCTGAAATTATCTATGGTCATCAGGCTAAGTCTCGAGAAGCATTAGCAGATATGATCCATTCAGGGGATTGGGAGCATTTACTGACACGGGTACCAGCCAGGGCGGGTGATTTTTATTTCGTTCCTAGTGGGACCATACATGCAATCGGCAAGGGCATCATGATTTTGGAGACGCAGCAATCAAGTGATACGACTTATAGGGTTTATGATTTTGATCGTAAAGACGCATATGGTAATCTTCGCGAACTTCATTTGTCACAATCAATTGATGTTGCGCATATTGGACAACCCCAAAATAGTACACCAGTGACTTTAAAAATTGATGGTATGACAAGCACGCTCTTGGTTTCTAATGCTTTTTTTGCGGTTTATCATTGGAAAGTGACTCGGTCAGTGACCATGCAGCAAACAGCACCTTATCTTTTGGTGAGTGTTATTGATGGGCAAGGGCATCTAACAGTTGACAATGGCGTTTTTTGTATCCGAAAGGGAGACCACTTTATCTTGCCTAATACTGTTAGAAATTGGCGATTTGATGGACCTGTTGAGATGATTGTTAGTCATGTTGGTGAGCGATGAACGGATTGACACTCGAGCGCGTACTAGCAGATTTTCCTGTTGGTGGGATTTTTAAGGAGGAACGCCTGTTCCAAGTGAAACGCTATGACAATGCCTGCTATACACTGGTGATTGCAGTACCTGGGCCTTGTGGCGATCAAATGCCCAATCCTGCTTTGAAGTTTACTTATCACAATAATCAAATTGCCTATATTTCCTACATGGATTTTGGTTTAAGTCCAGTGATTAGTTTGCAGGCTGAAACAGGCAATTTAGCTTTTTTTAGGGAGAAAATGGCCTCGCTTTTGCCACAATTTTTGGCTTTAATGCCTGAAAAAGAGTCTTGATAGTAAGGCTCTTTTTGTTGGTGTTAACTTCTTAAAAGGCTTTTTTGAAAATCGTTATTTCATTGAATTTGGCCTTATATTATGCTAAAATGAGGAGATAAGACTATCGAAAGGGAAAATGATGGCAAATATAATCCGAAGTATCATTGAAAATGATAAAGGTGAATTAAAAAAGCTTGACAAAATAGCGAAAAAAGTAGAAAGTTATGCTGATGACATGGAGGCACTGAGCGATGCTCAGTTACAAGCCAAAACAGAGGAGTTTAAACAGCGGTATCAAAATGGTGAGACTTTGGATGCGCTTCTTCCAGAGGCTTTTGCAGTTGTACGCGAAGGGGCTAAACGTGTCCTAGGCTTATACCCATATCATGTTCAAATCATGGGGGGAATCGTTCTTCACCATGGTGACGTGCCAGAGATGCGTACGGGTGAGGGGAAAACCTTGACAGCGACAATGCCTGTTTACCTTAATGCGATCGCTGGTGAGGGTGTGCACGTTATCACCGTTAACGAATACTTGTCGACACGTGATGCGACGGAGATGGGAGAACTCTATAGTTGGCTTGGTCTTTCTGTTGGGATTAACTTAGCAGCTAAATCTGCATTTGAAAAACGTGAAGCCTATGCTTGTGACATTACCTACTCAACCAACTCAGAAGTCGGCTTTGACTACCTTCGTGATAATATGGTTGTCCGTCAAGAGGATATGGTGCAGCGCCCACTTAACTTTGCCTTGGTCGATGAAGTTGATTCTGTTTTGATTGATGAGGCGAGAACTCCTTTGATCGTTTCTAGCCCAGCTAGTTCCGAAACTAACCAACTCTATTACATGGCGGATCGCTTTGTTAAGACCTTAGACCGTGATGACTATGCCATTGATGTGCCAAGTAAGACAATCGGTCTTATGGATTCAGGGATTGATAAAGCGGAAAAATTCTTCAACTTGGAAAATCTCTACGACCTTGAAAATGTTGCCTTGACGCACTTTATTGACAATGCGCTTCGTGCCAACTACATCATGCTATTAGATATTGATTACGTGGTGAGTGAGGAGCAAGAAATCTTGATTGTTGACCAATTTACTGGTCGTACCATGGAAGGTCGTCGTTTTTCAGATGGGTTGCACCAGGCGATTGAAGCTAAAGAAGGTGTGCCTATCCAAGATGAGTCAAAAACCTCTGCTTCGATTACCTACCAAAACATGTTCCGTATGTATAAAAAATTGGCAGGTATGACAGGTACTGGTAAAACTGAGGAAGAGGAATTTCGCGAAATTTATAATATGCGTATTATTCCGATTCCAACCAACCGCCCTATCCAGCGTATTGACAATCCTGATTTGCTTTACCCAACTTTGGAATCTAAATTCCGTGCTGTTATTGCCGATATTAAAGAGCGTCATGCCAAAGGGCAACCGATTTTGGTGGGTACAGTTGCAGTTGAGACCAGTGAGTTAATTTCGCAGAACTTGGTAGCAGCAGGCATTCCTCATGAGGTGTTGAATGCTAAAAACCACTTTAAGGAAGCCCAAATCATCATGAATGCTGGTCAACGTGGAGCTGTTACGATTGCTACCAATATGGCCGGTCGTGGTACTGATATTAAACTTGGCGAGGGCGTTCGTGAACTTGGTGGTCTTTGTGTCATTGGTACAGAGCGCCATGAGAGTCGTCGTATTGATAATCAACTACGTGGGCGTTCAGGTCGTCAAGGTGACCCAGGAGAGTCACAATTCTATCTATCTTTAGAAGATGAATTGCTCCGTCGCTTTGGAACAGATCGCATAAAAACCTTTTTGGAACGCTTTAACGATGGTGAAGATGAAGATATTGTGATTAAATCACGTGTCTTCACGAGCCAGGTAGAAGCGGCTCAAAAGCGTGTTGAGGGAAATAACTACGACACCCGTAAACAAGTCCTTCAGTATGATGATGTTATGCGTGAGCAACGTGAGATTATTTATGCTGATCGCTATGATGTGATTACGGCACAACGCGACTTAGGCCCAGAAATTAAGGCCATGATTAGACGTACCATTGATCGTGCGGTTGATGGTCACAGTCGTATGCCTAAAGAAGAGGCTTACGAAGGTATTTTGACCTTCGCTCAGAATAATATCTTACCAGAAGATTCAATTAACCTAGCTGATTTGGAAGGTGAGAAATTTAGCACCATTAAAGAAAATCTTTATGACCATGCGCTCCGCATTTATGATCAGCAAATTGCAAAATTACCTGATGAAAAAGCAATTATTGAATTCCAAAAAGTCTTAATCTTGATGGTTGTGGATAACAAGTGGACCGACCATATCGATGCCTTGGATCAGTTGCGCAATGCCGTAGGTCTTCGTGGCTATGCTCAGAATAACCCTATCGTGGAATATCAAACAGAAGGTTTCCGTATGTTTAATGATATGGTGGGTTCCATTGAGTTTGATGTGACAAGAACCATGATGAAAGCACAGATTCACCAACAAGAACGTGAGCAGGCACATGATCATGCGACAACAACTGCAGTTAAGAACATCGCTGCTCAGCAAGCGACAGATGTTGCGCAGATGGAAGCTATCGATTTTAGTGATGTTGGACGTAATGACCTTTGCCCATGTGGTTCAGGTAAGAAATTTAAAAATTGTCACGGTCGTTCACAATTTTAGTCACTAATCTTGTGGAATGACTCTGAAGAGATAAATACGAGTGAGGCTTTCCTAGATTTAGGCAAACCTCGCTCTCTTTTTAAGGAAAAGTGAAATGATAGTAGGACACGGCATTGATTTACAGGCAATCTCAGCTATCCAAAAGGCTTATCAGAAAAATAATCGCTTTGCAGAGCGAGTCTTGACAGAGCATGAGCGTAGCACCTTTGAAGCTTTGACTGGTCGCCGTCAAATGGAGTTTTTGGCGGGACGTTGGGCAGCTAAGGAGGCTTTTTCGAAAGCGCTAGGAATAGGGATTGGCAAGCTGTCTTTTCAGGATATTGAGATTAGAGCGGATCATGCTGGGAAACCCTTGCTCTATCGTTCTCCGTTTGAGGGGAACAGCCATCTTTCGATTTCTCATAGTGGTGATTTTGTTCAAGCTAGCATCATTTTGGAACGGTAATAGTGTTTTGAGGAGCGGTTAATATTTTGGGGGTAAAAAAGTGATTTCAAGTTTACATCGTCCGACAAAGGCAAAGATTGATTTGCAGGCCATTTCAACGAACATTGCTACCGTTGCTTCACATTTGCCCTCTCGAACGGCTATTTGGGCAGTGGTAAAAGCAAATGCTTATGGCCACGGTGCAATTGCGGTTGCCAACCATATTGATCATCAAGTAGATGGCTTTTGTGTCTCTAACATAGACGAGGCTATCGAATTAAGACAATCAGGGATAAAGAAAGCGATCTTAATTCTAGGTGTTGTTTTACCAGAGGAAGTTTATTTAGCGAAATTGTACCACCTCACCTTAACGGTAACCAGTCTCGATTGGCTAGAGCTCGCTCATGAGTTGGGAACTGACTTGAAGGGAGTGACTTGCCACGTCAAGGTTGATTCTGGTATGGGACGTTTGGGAGTGAGAAGTGTGACAGAGGCTGATGCCTTGATAGCTGGCTTGGAAGCTTGTGGGGCGTTTGTTGAGGGAATTTTTACCCACTTTGCAACAGCAGATGAAGCTGACACTAGTCAGTTTGGTCAGCAGTTAGAGTTTTTTGAGAACCTCATTGCTGCCTTGAAGCACTGTCCTCCGATTGTCCATGCTAGTAACTCAGCTACGAGTCTCTGGCATGCTAATACTGTGTTTACAGCTGTTCGCTTAGGCCTCGTTATTTACGGACTGAATCCAAGTGGCAGAGATTTGGAGTTGCCTTATCCTTTGGTACCGGCACTTCGTTTGGAATCAGCTCTGGTTCATGTCAAAAAAGTACCAGCTGGTTCTGCCATTGGTTATGGTGGGACTTATCATTCGAAAAAAGAGGAATATATCGGAACGCTACCGATTGGTTATGCGGACGGCTGGACCAGAGACATGCAAAATTTTGATGTTCTAGTTGATGGTCAATTCTGCCAGATTGTTGGCCGTGTTTCCATGGACCAATTAACCATTCGTCTTCCTCGTCAATACCCTTTGGGGACACCTGTTATTTTGATTGGTGAAAGCGGTGCTGAACAGATTTCTGCGACAGATATCGCAGAAAAACGTGGCACCATTAACTATGAAGTGCTCTGTCTTATCAGTGATCGTGTTCCTCGAGAATACTAGGACGAGATAAGAAATAAAGGGAAAATGCTTTAGGAATGAGATTGAAGAAAGGTACCTTTGAGCTAGTTTCTTCAGTCTTTTTTCTTTAATAAGAAGTGAGTAACATGACAGATAATATAAATTCTGTGAAGAAGCATTTCTTAGTTAATATTCAAGTTTTATTGCGTGACTAGGATTGGGCTATTCCTCCGGTCTATGCTTGATGAGTGCTTATCAGTTTGGAAAGAGTAAGTTGTGCTATGAGTAGACTAATAGCCTTAATTTGACAATCTTCTTAGGTATTTGTCATGTTCAACGACGACTTTTTGTTATAATAGGCTTATGAATTTACAATCTCCCATTTCTGACTTGAAAGGCTTTGGGCCAAAATCTGCTGAAAAATTTACCAAGCTAGGTCTTTATACCATTGAGGATCTCTTTTTGTATTACCCTTTTCGTTATGAAGATTTTAAGAGTCGCTCTATCTTTGAGCTTGTGGATGGCGAAAAGGCGGTTATTACAGGCCAGGTGGTGACGCCGGCCAATGTTCAGTATTACGGGTTTAAACGCAATCGTCTTTCCTTTAAAATCAAGCAAGATGAAGCTGTCATTGCTGTTAGTTTTTTCAACCAATCCTATTTAGCTGAAAGAATTGAAATGGGAAGTGACATCGCTGTTTTTGGAAAATGGGATGCTAAAAAGTCTGCTATTACAGGCATCAAGGTCCTCGCACAAGTTGAAGATGACATGCAGCCTGTTTACCATGTGGCCCAAGGGGTATCTCAGACTTCTCTTGTTAAGGCTATCAAGGCAGCTTTTGACAGTCATTTATTGGCTTCAATTAGGGAGAATTTACCGCAAATTTTATTGGACAGGTATCGCCTGATGAGTAGGCAAGAAGCAGTTGCTGCCATGCATTTTCCTAAGGATTTAGTAGACTACAAGCAAGCCCTAAGGCGGATAAAATTTGAAGAGCTCTTTTATTTCCAACTGAATTTGCAAGTTTTGAAAGCAGAGAATCGCTCTGAGAGTAATGGTCTGGCTATGGCTTTTGATCAAACAGCTATTTCTCAAAAAGTGGCACAATTACCGTTTCCTTTGACAGGTGCTCAAAAACGGAGTTTAAGAGAAATCTTAGATGATATGTGCTCAGGTGCCCACATGAACCGACTCTTACAAGGAGATGTCGGTTCTGGGAAGACGGTCATTGCCAGCTTAGCCATGTATGCGGCCTACACAGCTGGCTACCAATCTGCTCTCATGGTTCCGACAGAGATTTTGGCGGAGCAACATTTTACCAGTCTAAGAGAACTATACCCGGATCTTAACATAAAGCTTTTGACATCTGGAATGAAAGTAGTAGCTAAGCGTGAAGCTTTAGCGGCTATTGCAGATGGTTCTGTGGATATGATTGTGGGGACACATGCTTTGATTCAGGATGCCGTGGCCTATCATAAGCTGGGTTTGGTGATTACTGACGAGCAGCACCGCTTTGGAGTCAAGCAACGGCGTATTTTTCGTGAAAAAGGTGAGAATCCGGATGTTCTCATGATGACTGCGACCCCTATCCCAAGAACCTTGGCAATCACAGCTTACGGGGAGATGGATGTCTCCATCATTGATGAGTTGCCTGCAGGGCGCAAGCCGATTGTGACAAGATGGGTGAAACATGAACAGCTGGAGGCGGTGCTTGCTTGGCTGAAGAATGAGCTAGCACAAGGGGCTCAAGCTTATGTCATTTCGCCGTTAATTGAAGAGTCTGAAGCACTTGATTTAAAAAATGCCGTAGCCCTTCATGATGAATTAGCGACATTTTTAGGGGATGAGGCTAGGGTTGACTTGCTTCATGGACGCATGAAGGCTGAAGAGAAGGAAGTTGTGATGGATGATTTTAAGGCAGCCAGGAGTCAAGTTTTGGTATCGACAACTGTGATTGAGGTGGGAGTTAATGTGCCTAATGCTACTATTATGGTGATTATGGATGCAGACCGTTTTGGGCTTAGCCAACTTCATCAGCTTCGTGGACGTGTTGGTCGTGGGGATAAGCAATCCTATGCCGTCCTAGTGGCAAATCCCAAGACAGAAACGGGTAAAGAGCGGATGTTAGCCATGTGTGAGACTAATGATGGTTTTGTGTTAGCAGAAAAGGACCTTAAAATGCGGGGGTCAGGTGAAATATTTGGAACACGACAATCTGGGCTGCCAGAATTTCAGACGGCAGATATTATCGAAGATTTTGCGATTTTGGAAGAAGCTCGCCGGGTTGCTAGTGAGATTGTCAAAGATTCTAAGTGGATGTTAGATCCAAGATGGGAAGTTTTACTAGCAGAATTGAAAAAAGACAGTCAATTTGACTAACTTGCTCGGACAATCCCAGTTGATGTTTTTTGATTAATGGAAATGAAGATAAACATTGGTGTACAATGTGATAGCAGATGGAATGGGGGAAACATGATAGAATTAATTGCTATTGATATGGATGGCACTTTATTGGATAGTCGTAAGCAATTACCGCAAGAGAATATTGATGCTATTCAAGCAGCAGTTGCGGCAGGTATCAAGATTGTGATTTGTACAGGACGCTCCAAGGCAGGGGTTAAACCATATTTTGACCAGTTAGGTCTGACAGAAGAAGAGTATGTGATTTTAAATAATGGGTGCTCTGTTCATGAAACACTTAATTGGTCAACGCTTTATGGTCAACCGTTAAAGACTGAAGATATCTTAGACCTACAATCCCATGTTGATGCTAATCCAGAAGTGGATTTGGTCCTAGCGACAAATAAGGATTACTATTTTATTGGGGAAAATCCATCTGCCATTGCTCAAGCAGATGCCGACATGGTTTTTACCAAGATTCATCCGATTTCCAAAGAGGCGATTGCAAGAATTGAAGAATCCGTCTATAACGCGATGTACATGGGAGAAGCTGAGGCCATTGATGACTTCCAAGCCAAAAATGAAAAAGTGATTACTGCTCATTATAGTGGGGTGAGGAGTCAAACCTTTCTCTATGAGGTGATGGCCAAGGGCTATCATAAGGCTACAGGATTGGCACACTTAGCCAATCATTTGGGAATTGAGTCTGGTAATATTATGGCCATTGGAGATGCGAATAACGATTTGGAATTATTAAATTATGCGGGATTAGCAGTAGCTATGGGAAATGCTTCGGATACGATCAAAGAGCAAGCAAATAAAGTTACCAAATCCAACAACCAAGCAGGAGTTGCCTATGCGATTAAAGAGTTTGCCCTTAAAATCTGATGTAAAACTATTGGCCATTGATATGGATGGTACCTTGTTAGATGACCGTAAGCAAATTTCCAGAGAAAACAAAGAAGCGATTCGTCAAGCGTATTACCAAGGTATCCACATCGTTCTTTGCACGGGGCGTCCTAAGTCAGGAATTATGCCTTATACTCAAGAGTTGGGGCTGGACGATGATTATGTCATTGCCAATAATGGCTCTTGGCTTTTCAAAAGTTCGGATTGGTCAACCTTGCGAAGCCATCAGCTATCGCGAGGGGACTTGATTTATCTAGCAGGTATTTTTGACAATGAAGAAGACATTAATCTTGTCTTTTTTACTAAAGAAGCCAATTATGCCTTGGGTCAGAAGCTTTATCCAGCAGCTGTTAGAGATGCTGAAACGGAAAATTCCCAATTGTATCACGTTACTTTGGACGAATTTTTAAGTTTAGACATCCCTGTAGTAGTAGCTATTTTTATGGCTGAGGGATCGATTCTTGATGCCTTTCAGAACCGGGTAGATGGCCAACTAGCTAAGGACTTTATGACAGTACGCAGTTTGGATTACGCTTATGAAGCTCTCCCATTTGGTGTCCATAAAGGGCGTGGCTTAACGGACTTAGCTAAGGATTTAGATATCGGTCTTGAGCATGTTATGGTGCTTGGTGATGGGCACAATGACTTGGAAATGTTTGACATAGCAGGTTTGGCTGTTGCTATGGAAAACGCTGCTGATAGCGTGAAACAAAAGGCTACGGCAATGACGCTTTCAAACAACCATTCAGGTGTGGCAGCTGCTATTAACCGCTTCATCTTGACTAAATGAACTTTTAAAAATAAGAAAACCAAAAAAAGCATTGAAGTAGAGTGATAGATACTGCTTCAATGCTTTTTCAGTTGTTATTTTTTATCTTACTAGATGAGCAGCGGCAAGTCCATGGCTGCCATCTCTTCTTCAGGAATGGTCATTCCTTCAGTAATCCAACGTCCTAAGACAGAAAGTACAGCCTGACTCCAAAAAGAGTGCATGTAAAGTCTGCGTGTCGTATCTGATTGTCTTTGAAATTTGTCTAAGCGATTAAGAATGATATCATAGAGCCACTGAACCATATTGTGCTTCAAAATAATCTTAAGTAAGCGAGAATGCTCTTTAGCTTTTTTGAAGAGGTAGAGCCAAGCCTGGTAGCGTTCAGTTTCCAAATTGAAACGCTGTAATCCTTTTACTGCAGTGAGTGTTGCTCGCTTGATGATTTTATAGAGGAGGGCCTCTTTAGATTGGTAATGACGGTAGAAAGCGTTACGTGAAACGCCAGCTTTTTGAGTTAATTCTGAAATGGAGATACGATCTAGTGCTTTGGTTTCAAGTAGGAGTAGAAGGCTTTCTTCAATAGCTTCTTTGGTGATTTGTTTAGCCTCACGATTGGCCATTTTTAGAGAGATCAGTGCTGTTTCAGAAGTAACTTTTCTCGCCATAACAATTCCTTTCGATTTGTGACATCTGATAATAAATAAAGGTATTTACAATCAATTAATGCTATAATTTTAGTATAAAATAGTTTGCAAGTCAAATTAATTACGGTTGAGGAGGGCTCATCATGGGAGTTAGAATTGTAGCTGATTCAGGCTGTGATTTGCTAGAATTACAAGATACGACAAAGGATTTGACCTATATTCGTGTACCTTTGACTTTACAAATTGGGAGTCAACTTTTCATTGACGACGAGGGGATGGTTATTGGTGACATGCTAGAGTTGCTAGAGGCAACTAAAGTAGCTGCGACATCTGCTTGTCCTAGTCCAGATGCGTATATGGAAGCTTTTAAAGGAGCTGATGATATTTTTGTTGTTACGATTACGGGCGGTCTTTCAGGGAGTCAAAATAGTGCTCAGTTAGCTAAAACCATTTATAGTGAAGAACATCCCGACGTTAATATTCATGTGATTGATAGTTTGTCTGCTGGTGGTGAAATGGATTTGCTTGTCTTGAAACTTCAGGAATTGATTTCCTCAGGTTTGTCATTTGATGAGGTAGTTGATGCTATTACAGCTTATCAGCAAAAGACCAAGTTGTTATTTGTGCTTGCTAAGGTGGACAATTTAGTAAAAAATGGTCGATTGAATAAGGTTTTAGGCAAGGTTGTCGGTCTATTAAACATTCGAATGGTTGGTGAAGCAAGCCCTGAAGGAAAACTTGAATTGCTTCAAAAAGTTAAAGGACAAAAAAAGTCGATTTCTGCATCCTATCAAGAAATGGTTAAAGCGGGCTATGCTGGTGGTCGCGTTCTGATTGCACATTGCCGTAATTTTAGCATTTGTGAGCAGTTGAAGGCCTTAATTTGCACGCAATATCCGGAAGCTGATATTCACATTGTACCAACCTCAGGTTTGTGTAGTTTTTATGCTGAGGAGGGTGGTATTTTAATGGGCTACGAAATTGGTTAAAACTGTTAGGTCGATTTCTTTGAGAAAAATCATTAAATAAGTAAAAGACTTCTGAGTAAGATGGTAAATACTTTCTCAGAAGTCTTTTGTGTCTTATTTGAGTTGTTTATTAGTGCGATTTAGGAGCCGGCAGAGTCGCTTGTTGGTACTTCTGCTGAAGGTTCAACGTTTTCTGGTGCCTGTGGTGCTGGGGTACTACTTGGAACAGATACCCGAGGAGCGGGTGCAACAGGAACTACAGGTGTCGCTCTATATGGGGTGGGTTGACTTTGAACACTTTCAGTAGTGACAGCAGCTTCTGCTTGATTGTTTTCTTCGATTTCTACTTCGGGAGCACTTCCAGATTCTGGTGTCTCTATAGCTGATGTCTGGTACCCTAAATTTTGTAAGAGCAGATCTAGACGGTTTTGCAATTCTGTTTTTTTATCGCCGTCTTTGAGTTTGTTAATCGCTTCTTGAGCAGCATCGATATCAGACATCGCTAAGCTTGTTTCAGCAGTAGCAACAGCTGTTTCTGCCGCTGTTTGGTTGTCTAACTCCGTTTTGATTTTAGTGATACGCTCTTGGAGTTGCGATTTGACTTTGCTATCTGGAAGTTTATCAACAGCTTCTTGGGCAGCTTTTAAATGATCTTCAGTAGGATTATCTTCTAACGCTTTAACAGATTTTTCCGCTTCTTGTTCTTGCTTATTTTTTTCAGAGCTGGAAGAGCTTTGACTCACTTTGGGTACTGGAGTCGCTGATGATTCTTGACTCGATCGGCCATAGATGAAGTAGATTCCTCCTAGGGCTAAGAGTAGTATCATTGATAGGCTAAGAAATAGAATTTCACTTTTTGATTTTAACATGTTTGGTATTGGTAATCTCCTTGATGAATTTTGACTTATACCTATTATAATGAAGAATAAGTGAAAAGCCAATCCAAGAAGTGAGATTCTCTAAAAAATTGAGGAATGGGTTAAAATGTTAGCATTATGAGTCTGTGAATCCCCGTTTTTCTGAGTAAGCAAAAATGGAAGGTATTTTTCAATAACTTGATATAACCAGTTGAGAAATGAAAGGAAAGAGCGTATAATGTGTGGTAGAAGAAAAAATGAAAGCGAGTGCAAAAAATGACGTATTTTCTTAAAGCGGATCGATTTTATTTTGTTGATGAGACTAAAGAGGGTGGCTATTTGCCAATTGTAGATGGTCAATTTGGTCAGTGGCAGAGTGATGTGCCAAGTGATGCTGAAGTCGTTGATTACTCTGGTAAGCAAATTGCTCCGGGGTTGGTTGATACCCATATTCATGGTTTTGCCGGTTGGGATGTGATGGATAATTCATCAGAAGGTATCCATGCCATGAGTGAAGGATTATTATCAACTGGTGTAACCTCTTTTCTTCCAACGACATTGACCTCTTCTTTTGAGCAGTTGGAAAACGTTTCTGCGACTATTGCCAGTGTTGCTGATGATGTGAAGGGTGCTAAAATTCAAGGCATTTACTTTGAAGGGCCTTATTTCACAGAAAAATACAAAGGAGCACAAAATCCTGCTTATATGTTTGACCCAAGTTTGGACGAGTTTGACAAATGGCAAAAAGCTGCGGGAGGACGTATCAAAAAAATCGCCTTGGCTCCTGAACGAGATGGTGTCGCAAGTTTTGTGTCTACAGTGACAAAACAAGGTGTCACAGTTGCTCTTGGGCACTCTAATGCTACCTATGATGAAGCTAAAAAAGCAGTTGATGCAGGCGCATCTGTCTGGGTTCATGCTTATAATGGTATGCGTGGTTTAACGCACCGTGAACCAGGGATGGTTGGCGCAGTTTATAATATTCCAAACACTTATGCAGAGTTAATCACAGATGGTCATCATGTTTCATCGGTGGCTAGTGAGATTCTCATGCGTGAAAAAGGTCATGACCATGTCGCCTTGATTACAGATTGTATGCGAGCAGGCGGTCAACCTGATGGAGACTATATGTTGGGAGAATTTCCTGTTATTGTGGAAAATGGCACAGCTCGTTTAAAAGATTCCGGTAGTTTGGCAGGCTCTATTTTGAAATTAAAAGATGGTGTCAAAAATGTGGTTGACTGGGGCATTGCGACTCCTGAGCAGGCTATTCGCATGGCTTCCTATGTGGCTGCTAAATCTGTAGGCATTGATGATGTTTGTGGGCAATTGACAGAAAATTATGCGGCAGATTTCATCGTTTTAGACAAAGATTTGGAATTGGTAGCGACTTACCTTAATGGTGAAAAAGTCTTTGAAGCTTAAATCATTCTTTATGGTGTGATAGTTTTTCGTAATCTTTGCTCTTTCTTTATTTTTGTGATGTAGATTTTGCAAAGATTAGACAAAAAAACCTTTCTTTGTTATAATAGCCACAAGAAAGAGGGTTACGCTCAAAATAACTTAAGCGAGTTCGGGATGGTGAGAGCCGAGTGGTGATGGAGGGTAATTGGCACTTTTGGTTACAATCAAACACAATGAAGCAATAAATTAGGGTGGAACCGCGTCTCAACGCCCCTATGTCAATAGGCATAGGAGTGAAGAGGCGGGGTTTTTATGATTTGAGGAATAAAATTATGGAAGTTCATTACCTAGTAACTGGGGAAGAGGAACTAAAAAACTATCAGAAATTTTTTCAAAAGCATCAACTAAAATTAGAAGATTTTCAAGCGTTTTTGAGAAAACATTATGCTCTGGAAGAATCACCGCAGATTTTGCTATTATCAAATTTAGTGGGTGCGACATCTATTATTCGTGATATTACAATTCCTGCCTATACTAATGATATGAGAATGGTGATGACTCCTGAAAAAGATGTTTGGAAGACTATCTATTTAGCGCAGCTAGATGATTATCCTAATGATGATACTATTGCAATAAAGGAGTATTACAACCGCTTATCAGAAAATCATTTACTTCAAATCATTGGTCATGAGCTAACTCATTGGTCGGAACTCTTTGAAGATGATTTCGATGATTATGATAGCTTTATTTGGTTTGAAGAAGGTATGGTTGAGTACCTTAGTCGTAAGTACTTTTTGACAGAAATGGAATTTCAGGCAGAAAAAGAGTGTAATCGGACTCTGGTGTCACTTTTTCAAGCTAAATATGGTTGGCATTCGCTCAATGATTTTGGGAAAGAAACTTATGACGGTAACTATGCTAGTATTTTTTATGAATACTGGAGAAGTTTTCTGACGGTTGATCAACTAATTTCCAATCTAGGTTCTGAGAAAGAAGTATTTTCCGTATATCATCAATGGTTGGAAACAAATCATTCAAAGCCTTTATTAGATTGGTTGATTGAAAATGGCTTCTTAGAAAAAGAATTTTAAAACATAGAAATAAGAAAGAAGAGAAACAATGAGCAATAAAAAACTTACTTTTCAAGAAATTATATTAACCTTACAACAATACTGGAATGATCAAGGGTGCATGCTTATGCAGGCCTACGATAATGAAAAAGGGGCAGGGACCATGAGTCCTTATACCTTCCTGCGTGCTATCGGTCCGGAGCCTTGGAATGCTGCTTATGTAGAGCCTTCGCGCCGTCCGGCAGATGGTCGTTACGGGGAAAACCCTAATCGTCTTTATCAACACCACCAATTCCAAGTGGTCATGAAGCCATCACCATCAAACATTCAAGAGCTTTACCTTGAGTCTTTGGAGAAATTGGGCATTAACCCATTAGAACATGACATTCGTTTCGTCGAAGATAACTGGGAAAATCCTTCAACTGGGTCAGCTGGTCTGGGCTGGGAAGTTTGGCTTGATGGGATGGAAATCACGCAATTCACTTATTTCCAACAAGTCGGTGGTCTTGCGACCTCACCTGTTACAGCTGAGGTCACTTATGGTTTGGAGCGTTTGGCGTCATATATCCAAGAAGTGGACTCGGTTTATGATATTGAGTGGGCTGATGGTGTCAAATACGGTGAAATTTTCTTACAGCCTGAGTATGAGCACTCAAAATACTCCTTTGAAATTTCGGATCAAGACATGCTCCTTGAAAACTTTGAGAAATTTGAAAAAGAAGCCAAACGTGCTTTGGATGAAGGCTTGGTTCACCCTGCCTATGACTATGTTCTCAAATGCTCACATACCTTTAATTTACTGGATGCACGTGGTGCCGTTTCAGTAACCGAACGCGCAGGCTATATTGCTCGTATTCGTAACCTAGCACGCGTAGTAGCTAAAACCTTTGTCGCTGAGCGTAAAAAACTGGGTTTCCCATTGCTTGATGAAGAAACTCGCTCAAAATTGCTGGAGCAAGACGGAGAATAGTTCAGTCTATCCAGTAAAAAAGCGAGTTCCAAACGCCAGTTGACGCTGTGATCCATTAATCGTTAATGATCTCAATGATTGATGGCAAAATGGAAAGTTTTAGCAATGAAACAAGAAAGTTGCTTATCTGCAACTGTTTCAGGCGATCTGGAACAAGAAAAAACAGATTTCGAAAGAAAGGAATTGAACACGGGCTAGAGACAGCTGCAAAAGGAAAAACATGACCTAGATGTTAGTATTGTCGGTCAGTTTGTCTATTTTGCCTTGTCCGTTGAAGGCCCTTGGTATCTTAATTATGACAAAAAATTTATTAATTGAACTTGGTTTGGAGGAACTTCCAGCCTATGTTGTGACACCGAGTGAACAACAACTTGGAGAACGCCTGGCTGCCTTCTTCAAAGATAAGCGCCTATCATTTGAAAGCATCAAGACATTTTCAACCCCTCGTCGTTTAGCAGCGCGTGTGACAGGTCTTGCGGAAAAGCAAACGGATTTGACCGAAGATTTTAAAGGGCCTGCTAAGAAAATTGCTCTTGATGATGAGGGTAATTATACCAAAGCAGCACAAGGATTTGTACGCGGGAAAGGCTTAACGACTGACGACATCGAATTCCGTGAGGTCAAAGGGGTTGAATACCTTTATGTGACTAAAAATGAAGCTGGTAAGGCAGTGGAAGAGGTTCTGGCTGATATTCCGCAAGTTTTAAATCAGATGACTTTTCCAGTGAACATGCACTGGGCTAAAAATAGTTTTGAATACATCCGTCCCGTTCATACCTTGACTGTTCTATTGGATGATAAGGCTTTGGATATGGATTTCTTAGACATTCAGTCTGGTCGTGTCAGTCGTGGTCATCGTTTCCTTGGTCAAGAAACGGAGATTGCTTCAGCGACTTCTTACGAAGATGACTTACGTACGCAATTTGTTATAGCAGATGCCAAAGAGCGTGAGGCTATGATTGTTGAGCAAATCAAGGCTATTGAAGCTGCGGAGAATGTTCAAGTGGAAATCGACCCTGATCTTCTTAATGAAGTCCTCAACTTGGTCGAATACCCGACAGCTTTCATGGGTGCTTTTGATGCTAAGTACCTTGATGTGCCTGAAGAAGTTTTGGTAACATCAATGAAAAATCACCAACGTTATTTTGTGGTACGTGACCAAGCTGGCAAGTTGAAACCTAACTTTATTTCTGTTCGTAATGGTAATGACAAGCACATCGAAAATGTGGTCAAAGGGAATGAAAAAGTTCTCGTGGCTCGTTTGGAAGATGGTGAATTCTTCTGGCGTGAAGACCAAAAACTCAAAATCGAAGATTTGGTAGCTAAGTTGGCTAATGTAACCTTCCATGAAAAAATCGGCTCACTTTCAGAACACATGGCACGTAGTGGCGTGATTGCCGAGTATCTGAGCGAAAAAGCTGGCTTGTCTCTTGATGACAGTAAGGCAGTCGCTCGTGCCGCTCAAATCTATAAATTTGACTTGTTGACAGGCATGGTTGGCGAATTTGATGAACTTCAAGGGCTTATGGGTGAGAAATATGCCCTTCTAGCTGGTGAGGATTCTGCAGTGGCGACAGCCATTCGTGAGCACTATTTGCCAAGCTCAGCAGATGGTGACTTGCCAGAAACTAAAGTCGGTGCTATCCTTGCCCTGTCTGATAAGTTGGATACGCTTCTATCCTTCTTCTCAGTGGGTCTCATTCCTTCAGGCTCAAATGACCCTTATGCCCTTCGTCGTGCAACAGCAGGTATTGTCCGTATTTTGAATGCTTTTGGCTGGGAAATGCCGCTAGATGAGCTCATCAATGATCTTTATGACTTGTCATTTGATAGTTTGACGTATGACAATAAAGCTGATGTGATGTCCTTTATTCGTGCGCGTGTGGATAAAATGATGGATCAGACCATTCCAAAAGATATTCGCACAGCTGTTCTGGATAGCACTAACTATGTGGTCACAGAACAACTTGCTGCTAGCTCTGCCATTTTCCAAAAATCCAAAGACGCAGGCTATAAAGAAGCTGTTGAGAGTCTATCACGTGTCTTCAATCTGGCAGAAAAAGCAGAAAGCACAACTGTTGATTCTAGCCTTTTTGAAAATAAAGAGGAAAAAGCTCTCTATGAGGCTGTGGATAAGCTAGAAATCAGCCATGATATGCTGGCCAATGTGGAAGCCCTTTTTGGTTTAGCACCAGTCATCACAGACTTCTTTGACAATACCATGGTCATGGCAGATGACGAAGCGGTCAAAGCCAACCGCTTGGCTCTCTTGAAGTCCTTAGCGGATAAGGCAAGTGCTGTGGCGGTCTTCAATCTCTTGAATAGTAAGTAGATAGTATGTCTCTTTTCAGAATTATAGAGTTGTATGTTATCATTCCATTGCAAGCTTTTGTGCTGATTGTTCTTATGTTTTTCTTTATTCGTTGGATGTGGCGAACATCTAAGATAGAAAAGGGCGCCGCTAAACCTGCTATTAGCAAAAAGCGCAAACAGAAACTATGTACTGCTGAAACGCAAGGGCGTTTTATGAGGCAACTACGTTTTAAGAAGAATTCTGTCTATGTTTATGCTTATGACGTGGATGGAAAAACCTATGAAATTTATGATGTTATTATTTATAGGATGGGAGAAGTTATCAAGCTAGGTCCAATTCCGGTTGGTTATACAGGAAAAAGACAATTAGAGAATGTTGATGTGGTGAGAATTGCCTATAATCCACTGATACCACAGGAAGCGTATTTACCGGACAATCAAGGGAAGTGGACCTTGTTTTAAGAGATGAAAGGAGTTATTGTGGATCAAGCAAAAATTAATCGTATCAACGAATTAGCCAAAAAGAAAAAAACAGTTGGTTTGACTGGTGAAGAGAAGGTGGAGCAAGAAAAACTCCGTCGTGAGTATATCGATGGCTACCGTAAGTCTTTACGTCATCACATTGAAGGGATCAAACTGGTCGACGAGGATGGAAAAGATGTAACGCCAGAAAAGCTTCGTCAAATTCAGCGCGAAAAAGGATTGCATGGGCGTAGCCTAGATGATCCTGAATCTTGATGAGAGAAAGTCGACATAAGGTCGGCTTTTTTCTTTTCTAAGAAAAGTTTTGCAATTTTTAAATATGGACTTTTAACTTTTCACAATCTTTGCCAATTGCTTTAGGAATAATACTGTTGTTATTGGTTTTTTTAATTTTTCTAATTGTGAAAAATATAATTTTAAGCAAAATGAGCGAAACTAATGCATAAGCAAGCAAGTTTTGGTATAGTAAAATAGCAATAAAAAGTAAGCGCTTACCAAAAAGCGTAAAACAGGAGGAAAATATATGTCGGAAGAAAAATATATCATGGCCATTGACCAAGGGACAACGAGCTCTCGTGCCATTATCTTTGACAAGAAAGGAAAGAAGGTTAGTAGTAGTCAAAAGGAATTTCCTCAAATTTTCCCGCAAGCTGGCTGGGTAGAACATGATGCCAACCAAATTTGGAATTCGGTTCAATCTGTTATCGCAGGTTCTTTTATCGAATCAGGCATAAAACCTGACCAAATTGAGGCCATTGGTATAACTAATCAGCGCGAAACGACGGTTGTTTGGGACAAGAAGACAGGACTTCCGATTTACAATGCTATTGTCTGGCAATCTCGTCAAACAGCCCCATTAGCTGACCAGTTAAAAAAAGATGGCCATACTGAGATGATTCATGAAAAGACGGGACTTGTCATTGATGCTTATTTCTCTGCAACTAAAGTTCGTTGGATTTTGGATAAGGTACCTAGAGCTCAAGAACGTGCTGAAAAGGGGGAGCTTCTCTTTGGAACGATTGATACTTGGCTAGTGTGGAAATTGACAGATGGAGAAGCTCATGTTACGGACTACTCAAATGCTGCTCGTACCATGCTTTACAATATCAAAGACCTCAAATGGGATGATGAGATTCTTGACTTACTCAATATTCCTAAAGCTATGTTACCAGAGGTTAAATCAAACTCAGAAGTGTATGGTCATACGGCTTCCTTCCATTTTTATGGCGGTAAGGTACCTATCTCAGGAATGGCTGGTGACCAACAAGCGGCTCTCTTTGGTCAATTGGCTTTTGAAAAAGGAAAGATCAAAAATACCTATGGTACGGGTTCATTTATCATTATGAATACCGGAGAGGATATGGAGCTGTCGAAAAACAACTTGCTGACAACAATTGGTTATGGTATTAATGGTAAGGTTTATTACGCTCTTGAAGGTTCAATCTTTATTGCTGGATCAGCTATTCAATGGCTTCGCGACGGGCTTCGTATGATTGAAAACTCCCCAGAGTCGGAAGCATTAGCTCTCAAATCTAAAGATGACGATGAAATCTATGTAGTGCCAGCCTTTACTGGACTTGGAGCGCCTTATTGGGATTCCAATGCCCGAGGGTCTGTCTTTGGCTTGACGCGTGGTAGTAGTAAGGAAGATTTCGTTAAGGCAACCTTACAATCAATTGCTTACCAAGTTCGTGATGTTATTGATACCATGCAGCTAGACACAGGTATTGCTATTCCCGAACTCCGTGTGGACGGTGGGGCAGCAATGAATAATTTCTTGATGCAGTTCCAAGCTGATATTCTTGGTATTGATATTGCCCGCGCTAAGAACCTGGAAACGACAGCGCTCGGAGCGGCTTTCCTAGCAGGATTAGCTGTAGGCTATTGGAAAGATATGGATGCTCTTAAAGAGCTTAATGAAACAGGCCAGCTTTTCCAAGCAACAATGAATGAATCACGCAAGGAAAAACTTTATAAAGGCTGGAAACGTGCTGTTAAAGCAACGCAAGTTTATGCTGCTTATGACGAAGAATAGGAGTCATGTATGGAATTTTCAAAAGCAACAAGACAATTATCACTCCAAAAAATGCAGGATCGAACCTTGGATTTACTCATTATTGGAGGAGGGATAACAGGTGCAGGTCTGGCTCTGCAAGCTGCAGCTAGTGGGCTTGATACTGGCTTGATTGAAATGCAGGATTTTGCGGAAGGGACAAGTAGTCGTTCGACTAAACTGGTCCATGGAGGGCTTCGTTATCTCAAACAGTTTGATGTTGAAGTGGTAGCCGATACGGTTTCTGAGCGAGCGGTTGTTCAACGCATTGCACCTCATATCCCAAAACCAGATCCAATGCTTTTGCCTGTTTATGACGAAGAGGGAACTACTTTCAATATGTTTGGCCTCAAGGTTGCGATGAACCTCTACGATTCTCTGGCTGAAATCGGTCCGGATTCCCCTTTTGCTAACAAACTTTTGAGTAAGCAAGAAGTTTTGGAACGTGAGCCTGATTTACAAGCTGAAGGTCTCCTTGGCGGTGGTGTCTACCTTGATTTTCGAAACAATGATGCTCGTTTGGTGATTGAAAATATCAAGCGTGCTAATCGTGATGGTGCTCTTATTGCTAGTCACGTTAAGGCAGAAGACTTCTTGTTAGATGATAAGGGTAAAGTGGTTGGTATTAAGGCTAGAGATTTGTTAACTGACGACAGCTTTGACATCAAATCTCGTTTAGTCATCAATGCGACAGGACCGTGGTCTGATACCATTCGTAATTTTGGTAATACAGACAATCCTATTCATCAAATGCGTCCAACCAAGGGAGTTCATCTGGTAGTTGATCGTAAGCGTCTCAATGTTTCTCAACCTGTCTATGTAGATACAGGGCTCAATGATGGTCGAATGGTTTTTGTCCTTCCACGTGAAGACAAGACTTATTTTGGAACAACGGATACAGACTATCAAGGAGACTTTGAGCATCCAAGGGTTACTCAGGAAGATGTGGACTATTTGATTGGCGTTATCAACAATCGCTTTCCAGAAGCTCATATCACCATAGATGATATTGAAAGCAGCTGGGCAGGTCTTCGACCACTCTTAGCAGGCAATAACGCTTCAGATTATAATGGTGGTAATTCTGGTAAACTCAAAGATGAAAGCTTTGATGCTTTGATTGATTCAGTTAAAGCCTACCTTAACCAAGAAAAATCACGCCATGAGGTTGAAGAAGTTTTGGGACATATGGAAACCATGTCTTCGGAAAAAGAGCTCAATCCATCTGCTGTTTCACGTGGTAGTAGCTTTGATCGAGACGAGAATGGCCTCTTTACTTTAGCTGGCGGTAAAATCACAGACTATCGTAAAATGGCTGAAGGGGCGCTTAAAAAAGTTTTACTTGTTCTTGAGGAAGAGTACGATCGTCAATTCCGTCTGATCAACTCTAAGACCTATCCAGTCTCAGGTGGGGAGCTAAATCCTGCTAAGGTTGATTCTGAACTTGAAACCTATGCGCAGCTAGGAACGCTTAGTGGACTTGAAATGGATGACGCGCGTTATCTTGCTAATCTTTATGGTTCAAACGTTCCTAAGGTCTATAATCTGGCAAGAACTGTTGATGTCGCACCGGGACTTGATTTGAAGGAAACATTGTCGCTTCATTATGCCATGGATTTTGAAATGGCTTTGAACCCAGCTGATTTCTTCTTGCGTCGTACCAACCATATGCTCTTCAAACGCGATGAACTTGATGCTTTGGTAGAACCTGTGATAGCAGAAATGGCCAAACATTTAGAATGGACAGAAGAGGAAAAATCTGAGAAGACAGCTGCCTTCCAAGAACTTCTTAAAGAAAATGATTTGGCAGCATTGAAAGTGTAATTTTATTTGATGAAACAGAATGAAAGGAACGATTATGGATATTTTCGGCGAATTTTTAGGCACCGTCATCTTGGTCTTACTTGGTAATGGTGTTGTTGCAGGGGTTGTGCTCCCTAAGACAAAAAACCATGCCTCAGGATGGATTGTCATTACCATGGGATGGGGTCTCGCAGTTGCAATGGCAGCCTTTATCTCAGGAATGGTTGCACCAGCTCATCTCAATCCCGCTGTCAGTCTAGCTTTTGCACTCAAAGGAGATATTTCTTGGGGAACAGCCTTGATTTATAGCCTGGTACAAATTCTAGGTGCCATGCTAGGGTCACTCTTAGTTTATCTTCAATTCAAACCGCACTATGATGAAGCAGATAATCAAACTGATATTTTAGGAACTTTTGCTACAGGGCCTGCTCTTCCAAATACCTTTTCAAATTTCTTATCAGAAGTCTTGGGAACCTTGATTTTGGTATTGGCGATCCTAGCCATTGGTACTTATAAAATGCCTCCAGGCTTAGCAACAATCGGTGTTGGTATGTTAGTTATCAGTGTTGGTTTATCACTCGGTGGTACAACTGGTTATGCTATCAATCCTGCGCGTGACTTTGGCCCACGTCTCCTCCACGCCCTACTTCCTATCAAACACAAAGGATATTCAGACTGGGGCTATTCATGGATTCCGATCCTAGGTCCAATTGTTGGTGGTTTCTTAGCAGTTTTGATATTTAATGTGATGATGTAAGTAGATCATAAAAAAAGTTATACCTCCAAATCCTTTATGGGTTTGGAGATTTTTTATATTTATTTTTGCAAAATTTTGCTGCAATTTTTTGTTATTTACACTTATTTTAAAAACGCTTACAATTTAATTATAAATGAAATAGCTATTGAATTTATAGGAGGTATTTTGGTGTTTACAGAGCGACAGCAAAAACTGGTTCAAATACTTGAAGTATCAACAGATTATCAAAAGCATTCGGATTTATCTAAGAAGCTTGGTTGCTCCTTAAGAACCTTGTATAGTGATATTGAACGATTAAAAGAAAATGGCTTCTCAATAATATCTAAGCATGGTGCTGGAATTAAATTAGATGACGAACTTCCAATATTAGAAATAGAAGACTTGGATGCCGCATTATCAGCAAGAAAAAGGCGGATGGAGATTGTTAAACGCTTATTTATTGAAGATGATACGATAACGCTCAAAAACTTATCTGAAACCTATTTAGTTAGCCAAACATCAATTAAATCTGATCTTGAAGAAATTGTTAAAGAATTTGATGATGGGAATGGACCACTACTTAAAAGAAGTAAACATGGGACAACTGTTATAGAAATGCCACTGGAAAGGAGAATTAGTCTTCTTACGAGAGTTAATCAATACATTCTTTCAAATTTTTCTCCAGTTTCTGATACTAGTGAAAATTATAAAAATAGCATTTTGAAAGCGTTTTATCCAGAAACTGTGGTAAAAGTTTCTAATAATATTGTTTACAGCTTTTTCAGAAAAAATATATGTGCCATTCCTGATGCTTATTTAGATAATTTCTCCCAGTTCTTTCTCGCACTGATTAGTCAATTGTATGAGAGGAAGCATATTAAAAATCAAATGTATTCTTTAGATAAAGCTAAGCATGCATTTTATATTGGGAATGCAACGTCCCTTTTACATAAGGCCTCACTTAGATTGAAGATAGACTACACTAATGAAGACGTTCAGTACTTATCTCAAATGTTGGTTAATTATAGAATTGAGCAGGTGCCTGATGTAAATAATACAGTTGATGTCAAAATAATTATGGAAAAAATTTCAGAAGTGATGGAGTTTGACTTTTCAAAAGATGATGAATTAAAAAAACAACTGATGGTTCATGTGCCTGCAATGCTTTCACGATTAAGATACGCAATGGTTGTTAAGAATCCTTTTTTGGAGCAGATAAAACTTGATTATTCCATACTTTTCAATTCGATTTGGATAGCAATGGATAGCTTATCAGATTACTTTGGTACAAATTTTACCGAGGACGAGATTGCGTTTTTAACTCTTTATTTTCAATTATCGCTAGAGAAGTTTGGGAGCATTCGAAAAATATTAGTCATATGTCCAACAGGAATTGTAACTTCAGAATTATTGATTAATAGAATTAAGAATTTAGCACCATCGTTAGATGAAATTGAAACAGCATCTATAGAGGAATTTTTAGAGCTGGATCATTCTGAATATGATGTTATTCTCTCTACTGTTGCTGGATTGGGAGAGGATAGGACGATTCATTATGTCACTGCATTCACTAAAAATGAGGAATTAATTCAAATTTTACATCAGGATAAGGATGTATTATCGCCTAATTCTGCTAAGGAAATCAAAAATGATGTCTCAAACTATTTAATGCTAGGACAGAAATTTAGTAATAAGAATAGTCTTCTAAATAAAGTCGAAAGTTTTTTGATAGATAGAGATTTAATTTTTGATGGTTTTATAGATTCTATCTCTAAACGTGAAAAATTAGGAAGTACAGAGCTGCCTTTAGGAGTTGCTATTCCTCATGGTAAATCAGAGTTTGTAAAAGAGAGTTTTGTTATTGTTATTCAAAATAATCGAAAGATAAAATGGTCGAGTCATTTTGTTGATACTGTTTTCATAATTGGTATTAGTAAAAAAGATATTAAAAAGACAAAGAGGGTTATTTCAAGAATTTATAATTTAATCAATGACGAACAACGATTAATGAAATTAAAAAAAGAAGACAGTGAATTGGAGGTCATGAAATATTTATATGGGAGAAAATAATATTATTAACCGAGCTTTAATTTTTATTGATGAGGACTTGGATACAAAAGATAACGTGATAAAAAAAGTTTCCGAGAAAGCACAAGAAATTCAGTATGTTAAAGATGCACAAGAATATAATATTGCTGTATTGAAACGAGAAGATGAGGTATCAACAGCAATTGGATATGATATTGCGATACCTCACGGAAAAACTGATGTTGTTTTAAAACCATTTATAGCTTTTTTGAGAAGCAAGAAGCCTTTTAGATGGTCTGCAGGTTCCGAAGAACAAGCGCAACTTATTTTTCAAATTGGAGTTCCTGAGACAGGAACAGAAAAGTTACATTTAAAATTCATTTCAGAAGTTAGTAAAAAACTTTTAGATGAAGAGTTTAGAAATAAACTGTTAACACTAACAGACAAAGAGAAAATTTATGAATTACTTAATTCAATTAATATTTAGGAGGAAATATTAATGAAAATCGTAGCAGTAACAGCGTGTCCAACAGGCATTGCACATACTTACATGGCTCAAGAAGCTATCGAAAAAGAAGCAGAGAAACGAGGCTTTGAATGTCAAGTAGAAACTCAAGGTGGTATGGGAATTGAGAATGAGTTAGAACAAGAAACTATTGATGAAGCAGACGTTGTGATTTTAGCAATTGCTGTTGAAATTGAAGGACATGACCGTTTTGATGAAAAAGATAGAAATGGACTAGTGCTTTCGGTTGATCCTGGTGAAGCAATTAGAAACCCAGAACAAGTACTCGATGATGCTCTAGCTTTGATATAGGAGGATGGAAAATGGTGACTAAAAAAACTTCCTTGTGGAAAGATGTTCAGAAGGCATTTAACACGGGTGTATCCTATATGCTTCCATCAGTAGTGGTTGGCGGTGTGTTTTTAGCGGTAGCTTTATCTACTGGTAAGCCAACTGATAATGGAATGGAAATAACAAACCAATTCATGAAAAATTTAAATGATATTGGAGTTGCAGGATTTGCTATGATGATTCCATTGCTTTCTGGTTACATTGCGTATTCCATTGCTAGTAAACCGGCATTAGCTCCTGGTATGATTTTAGGATATATTGCCAATAATGCAATTGGGGAAGGACAGGTGAAAACAGGCTTCTTAGGAGCGATGTTACTTGGGGTATTGACAGGATATTTTGTTAAATGGACCAAAAAATGGAAGGTTTCTCCAACTGTTCGCACATTGATGCCGATTTTGATTGTTCCTATACTAACAACTCTTGTATTAGGTTTGTTGTATATCTATGTGATTGCTGTACCAATTGGAGGAGCCATGGATTGGTTGGTAGCAACATTGGGAGAACTTCAAGGTGGCAGTGCAATCATTCTAGGACTAATCATCGGTGCAATGACAGCTGTTGATATGGGAGGTCCTATCAATAAGACTGCAACAGCTTTTACATTAGCATTGATGGCAGAAGGGGTGTATTCTCCAAACGGTGCTCACCGTATTGCTGTAGCTATACCACCTTTAGCAATGGCAATTTCAACATTTATTGATCGTAAGAAATATACTAAAGAAGACCAAGATTTAGGATATTCAGCCTTCTTCATGGGCCTTATTGGTATTACAGAAGGGGCAATTCCATTTGCAGTCAAGGATATGAAGCGTGTTTTACCAGCAATTATTCTGGGTAGTGCCGTTGGAGGAGCATTAGGAATGGTGAATAATGTTGAGGCATTAGTTCCTCATGGTGGACTAATCATCTTGCCTGTCGTAAATGGAAAACTTTGGTATGCGACTGCGATGCTAATAGGTACATTAGTATCAGTCATTATCCTACATTTTACAAAACCTACATTGGAAAATAGCACCATAGAGAAAGATAGCAAATAAAAAGGAGTAGTTATTATGACAAAATTATCTATTAGACAAACTGTTCAAGCACTTTTAGAACTTCAAAAGACAGGAGAGTCTGCGACAATCTTAGGAATCGGACCAATGTCTAAAAACTGTGTACAAGCAACTTTGGAATTATCACAAGAAGATGATTACCCAGTTATGTTCATTGCTAGTCGTAACCAAGTTGACCTAGACGAGTTGGGTGGAGGATATGTACAAGGGTGGAATCAATTCACATTTGCACAAGCTGTTAAAGAAGTTGCTGAAGAAATCAATTATGACAACCTCTATTATCTCTGCCGAGATCACGGTGGGCCATGGCAACGTGATAAAGAGAGAAATGATCATTTGCCTATCGAAGAAGCAATGGAACTTGGTAGAAAATCATATATTGGAGATATGGAGGCAGGTTTCGACTTGCTGATGATTGATCCAACTAAAGATCCTTTTGAAGTTGGTAAAGTCATCCCATTGGATACTGTTTTAGAGCGAACTGTTGAGCTAATCGATTTTTGTGAAAAAGAACGTAAAGCACGTCATTTACCTGAGATAGGTTATGAAGTAGGAACTGAAGAAACTAATGGTGGCCTAACATCAACTGAAACCTATGAAACATTCATTAAACGTCTCCAGGTTGAACTTGAAAAACGTGATTTACCAATGCCTACTTTTATTGTTGGTCAAACAGGAACTTTAACTCGTAAAACAGAACAAGTAGGGCATTTTAACTTTAAGAATGCTTACGACTTAGCACAAATGGCTAAAAAGTATGGAGTTGGTTTGAAAGAACACAATGGTGATTATCTAGATGATGTGACTTTACTAGAACATATTCCAGCTTCAATCACAGCGACTAATGTGGCACCGCAGTATGGAACCGAAGAAACTCGAGCATATTTAAATTTAGCCAAGGTTGAAGCTAAGTTAGTGGAATACGGTCTTATTGAACATCCTTCTAATATTGCTAAGACTCTACTTGTAAAAGCAATCGAAAGTGAACGTTGGAGAAAATGGATGGTTGGAGACCAAGTCAATTTAACTGTAGACGAGATTTTGTCTGGTAGTGTAGCCTTACAGGAAGAAATCTTAGACATCGCGGGACATTATACTTTTAATGATGATGAAGTGAAAGAGGAAATTGAAAAACTTTATCGAAATCTTGCTAGACATAATATTGATGGAAAACGCTATGTTATTGATCATATTAAGCGTCCAATTAGAGATTATGCAGAATGTTATAATTTGAAAGGTGCTACAAGCAGAATCAAATCAGTAATTCATTGATAATAGGTGTAAAGTGGATAACATTAGAAAATAGGTGAAAGTACATAAAATGTCTGAATAACACTAGACATTTTATGTCGATATATTATGATAAAAGCAATTTTTTTTGACCTTGATGATACTTTATATGATCAACTAGAACCATTTGAACTAGCATTTAGGCAAACATTTGAAAATATCAATGTTCCTATATCGGAAATTTATACATTAAGTCGTCAATACAGTGACCGAGTTTTTGAAAAATCAGAATCTGGTGAAATGACTATACAGGATATGCATATGTATAGAATTAAAGCTGCTCTAGAAGATTTTTCCATCATCATTACAGATGAAGCTGCTATTTTATTTCAAAAAAAGTATGCACTTAATCAAGGGAATATCGAATTAGATAGTAGATTAGCCATGTTATTTGAGTTTCTTAAAAAAAATAGAACTAAAATAGGCATCATTACCAATGGTCCTAAAGAGCATCAATATCATAAAATCAAACAGCTTGGCTTATACCAATGGTTTGATAGAGAAAATATTCTTATTTCTTCAGAAATAGGCATTGCCAAGCCTAACAAAAAAATATTTGATTTAGCGAAAGATGAAAATGATTCAGAAACATACCTTTATGTAGGTGACTCTTTTGAAAATGATGTTGTTGGTGCTAAATCAGCAGGATGGCAGACAGTTTGGTTCAATAGGCGAGGTAATATAAAATCCAATATTGAATATCAAGCGGATTATCAAGTTAATGATTTAGATGATTTATATAGTTTAATTACAGCAATCATTCGGTAATGGTGGCTATATCAAGAAATCATAAGTTGTTTTCACTTGTTTTTTTGAAAAATCTATTTGAAAAATAGTGGTTTTTAAGAAAAAATAAGAAAATAATGAAACAATCCCTAAATCATTGACTTTGAAACAGAAAACGATTACAATTCTAGGGGAATGGCATTTTTAATGATGTCATCTTGGAAACAAAATTTATTTTTAAAAGGTGCAAAGGAGCTTACATGAAATTTTTCTTAGATACAGCTAATGTAGAAGCGATCAAGGAAATCAACAGTCTGGGTATTGTTGATGGCGTAACGACCAATCCAACCATCATTTCAAAAGAGGGACGTGATTTTGAAGAGGTCATTAAAGAGATTTGTACAATTGTTGATGGTCCTGTTTCAGCTGAGGTGACGGGACTCTTAGCTGATGAGATGGTTGAAGAAGCTAGAGTTATTGCCAAATGGGCTGACAATGTAGTTATCAAAATTCCAATGACAACGGAAGGACTTAAAGCAGTTAATATCTTGTCAAAAGAAGGTATTAAGACTAATGTGACCCTTATCTTCACGGTTTCTCAAGGCTTGATGGCTATGAAAGCAGGAGCGACCTTTATCAGTCCATTCATCGGTCGTCTAGAAGATATTGGCACGGATGCTTATCAGCTGATTTTAGAGTTGAGAAATATCATCGACTTATATGGATTTGAAACGGAGATTATCGCAGCAAGCATTCGCAATACGGCCCATGTTGAAAGAGTCGCTGGGCTTGGTGCACATATTGCTACCATACCAGATGCCTTGTTTGAAAAAATGACCAAGCATCCCCTAACGGATTCTGGTATTGAAACTTTCTTAAAAGATTGGGAAGCGTTTAAACAATAGACAGAACAAGTGTCTGAAAACATTCAGGCACTTTGTTTTAAGAATATTACTTAATGAGTTAAATAAGATCGATTTTATGGTATAATTAAACCGATTACAGACCTATTTCTGCGAAATGGTAACCCATTTCTTGTCATAAAGGAGGAATTATGACTTTTGATACAGTTGATCACTTAGCGGTAAACACCATCCGTTCACTTTCTATGGATATGGTTCAAAAAGCCAACTCTGGGCATCCGGGTCTTCCTATGGGAGCTGCTCCTATGGCTTATGTGCTCTGGAACCAATTCTTGACTGCAAATCCAAAAACAGGACGTACTTGGAGTAACCGTGATCGCTTTGTTCTTTCAGCAGGTCATGGAAGTGCTTTGTTATATAGCTTACTGCACTTATCAGGCTATGACATCTCTATGGAAGATATTAAGAATTTCCGCCAATTTGGTTCAAAAACTCCAGGTCACCCTGAAGTGAACCATACTGATGGGGTTGAAGCAACGACAGGTCCGCTTGGTCAAGGTATTGCTAACGCTGTGGGAATGGCAATGGCAGAGGCGCATTTGGCTGCAAAATACAATAAACCTGGCTTTGATATCGTTGATCACTATACTTTTGCACTCAATGGTGATGGTGACTTGATGGAAGGTGTTTCTCAAGAAGCAGCTAGCCTTGCGGGACATCTAAAATTAGGGAAATTGGTTCTTCTTTACGATTCAAACGACATCTCACTTGATGGACCAACCTCTATGGCTTTTACGGAAAGTGTTAAGGAACGCTTTGAGGCCTATGGTTGGCAGCATCTTTTTGTAAAAGATGGTAATGACATGGATGCCATTGCCAAAGCAATCGCAGAAGCTAAGGCAGAAACAGGCAAACCAACCATCATTGAAATTAAAACCATCATTGGATATGGTGCCAAAAATCAAGGGACATCAGCCGTTCATGGAGCACCTCTTGGGGATGAAGGAATTGCACATGCCAAAGAGGTTTATGGCTACGATCATCCAGCATTTACAGTGCCAGAAGAAGTTGCTGAGCGCTTTGCTCAAGGGATCCAAAAGCGTGGTCAAGAATCGGAAGCAGCTTGGAATGAACTGTTTGCGAAATATCAAGAGCAGTATCCTGAGCTTGCAGCAGATTATACTGAGGCCTTCACACTGAAACCTGTTGAAGTTGAGCTTGAAGCGCATGAAGTGGGTGCAAGTGCCGCTAGTCGTGTTAGTAGCCAAGCTGCTATTCAGCAGATTTCTGAGCAAGTGTCTTACTTCTGGGGAGGTTCAGCAGACCTCTCAGGCTCAAACAATACCATGGTAAAAGCAGAGACAGACTATCAAGCTGACAATTATCAAGGTCGTAATATCTGGTTTGGTGTTCGTGAGTTTGCTATGGCAGCAGCTATGAATGGTATCGCCCTACATGGTGGTAGCCGTGTCTATGGCGGAACCTTCTTCGTCTTCTCAAATTATCTCCTCCCAGCTGTTCGTATGGCAGCTTTACAAGAATTACCAACTGTTTACGTCATGACACATGATTCTGTAGCAGTTGGAGAAGACGGACCAACTCATGAGCCAATCGAGCAATTGGCAAGTGTTCGTTCTATGCCAAACTTAAACGTCATTCGTCCAGCTGACGGTAACGAGGTTAATGCAGCATGGAAGCGTGCCCTTAGTGAAACGAAAACACCAACCATGTTAGTTTTGACTCGTCAAAACTTACCAGTTCTTGAGGGAACGGCTGCCTTGGCAGAAGAAGGACTGAATAAAGGGGCATACATCATTTCGGAAGCAGCGGGTGATTTGGATGGTATCATCATTGCGACAGGATCTGAAGTTAAATTAGCTTTAGACACGCAAGAAGCTTTGGCAAATGAAGGGACATATGTTCGTGTTGTATCTATGCCATCACAAAATCTCTTTGATGCTCAACCACAGGAGTATAAAGAGGAAATCCTTCCAAGTAGTGTTACAAAACGTCTGGCAATCGAAGCAGCAGCAAGTTATGGTTGGGAACGTTATACAGGACTTAATGGCGCCATCCTCAGTATTGATACTTGGGGAACATCTGCACCGGGCCAAAAAGTACTCGAAGAATATGGCTTTACAGTAGAGAATGCAACAGACCTCTACAAATCACTTTAAAGTTTAAGAACTTAGTGACACTAAAAAGAAGCAAATGCGTTGAAAAGAGTTCGTTAACAAGGATTGTAGACTTGTTGGCGGGCTCTTTTGCCTTTTTTTATTACCTGCTTGACTGCTTTATATAGCTATTTCATGATTGTCAAGGATTACAAATGCTAGTGATTGACATGTTATCAGCCCTTTTTATAAGCATTAGCTATCCTATTTTCAAAAAATTTAGTATAATTTGGCTATGAAACGTGAATTTAGTAGAGTGAAACGATTAGTTATAAAAATAGGGACCAGTTCTTTGGTACTTCCAAATGGGAAAATTAATTTGGAGAAGATTGACCATTTGGCTTTTGTGATTTCTAATTTACAAACAAAAGGATTTGAGCCCATCCTTGTCTCGTCAGGGGCTATGGGCTTTGGGTTAAATGTTCTTGAAATGAATAAGCGTCCCCATGATCTAGCGAAACAACAAGCAGTATCTAGTGTGGGCCAAGTCGCTATGATGGGGCTGTATGCACAGATTTTCTCGCATTACCAAACACAGGTGTCGCAAGTGTTGTTAACACGCGATGTTGTGGAATACCCAGAAAGTCTGGCCAATGTTACCAATGCCTTTGACAGTTTATTAGAAATGGGCGTTGTGCCAATAGTTAATGAAAACGATGCTGTCAGTGTCGATGAGATGGACCATGCCACAAAGTTTGGAGATAACGATCGTCTTTCAGCAATTGTGGCTGAGATTGTCAATGCGGATCTCTTGATCATGTTATCGGATATTGATGGTCTCTATGATAAAAATCCTACCATCTATGACGATGCTGTTTTACGAACGCATGTTAGCGAGATTACCGAAGAGATTTTAAAATCAGCAGGTGGCGCTGGTTCTAAATTTGGTACTGGTGGCATGATGAGTAAAATTCAGTCAGCTCAAATGGTCTTTGAACGTGACGGACAGATGATTCTGATGAATGGGAAAAATCCTAGAGACATTCTCAGGGTTCTTGAAGGTCAGATGATTGGTACCTTTTTTAAGCAAGATAAATAGGAGGTTTTGTTATGGCAATCATTGAAACACTGGGTCAAAATGCCCGAAAAGCTAGTAAAGAGTTAGCAACCTTATCAACTTGGGAGAAAAATAAGGTTCTTCTAGCCTTAGCAGATGCTCTTGTAGCAAATGGCGACGCTATTTTGGAAGCGAATCAGCAAGATATTTTAGCAGCGAGTAATCACGGGATTTCAGAGGTCATGGTTGACCGTCTCCGTTTAACAAAAGAGCGGATAGCAGGTATAGCTGAAGGTGTGAGACAAGTCGCCGATTTGTCAGATCCCGTTGGTCAAGTCGTTCGAGGTTACACGAATTTGGATGGGTTAAAAATCGTTCAAAAGCGTGTGCCTTTGGGCGTTATTGCTATGATTTTTGAAAGTCGTCCAAATGTGTCAATTGATGCTTTTAGCTTGGCTTTTAAGACCAACAACGCCATTATTTTACGTGGTGGTAGAGATGCCATCCATTCCAATAAAGCTTTAATTAAAGTTGCACGCCGAGTGATTGCGGCCGCAGGCTATAATCCTGACCTTGTTCAGTTGGTTGAGGATACTTCTCATGCAGTGGCTGAAGAGTTGATGAGAGCAACAGACTACGTTGATTTGTTGATACCTCGTGGTGGTGCTAGACTGATTCAAACCGTTAAGGAGAAAGCAAAGGTACCTATCATTGAAACAGGGGTTGGTAATGTTCATATTTATGTGGACAAATATGCTGACCTGGACATGGCAGCTAAGATTGTAGTCAATGCTAAAACATCTCGTCCTAGTGTTTGTAATGCTGCTGAGAGCCTAGTCGTTCATAGCAGTGTTGTTGCCGAATTTCTTCCAAAATTGGAGCAAGAAGTGGCAAAAGCTCATCCGATTGAATTCCGAGCTGATGATCGTTCGATTGCTTATTTGAGCCAAGCTGTCCCAGCTCGCCCAGAGGATTTTGCAACCGAATTTCTCGATTATGTGATGTCTGTAAAAGTGGTGGACCATTTTGACGAAGCCTTAGAATGGATTAACACGTATACAACACACCATTCTGAAAGTATTATTACCCAAGATATTAGGCGTGCAGATGCCTTTCAAGAGATGATCGATGCTGCAGCGGTTTATGTCAATGCTTCAACACGATTTACTGATGGCTTTATTTTTGGCTTAGGTGCAGAAATTGGGATATCCACACAGAAGATGCATGCCCGTGGCCCGATGGGCTTAGAAGCGCTCACCTCAACCAAATTTTATATAAACGGCCAAGGTCAAATTCGAGAATAAGGATCAGTAATACGTCTCCTAGAATTTATTTCTAGGAGTTTTTCGCTGTCAACCTCTAACAGCGCTCAGCTTTCTTTAAGGAAACCCGTTGTCATTTGTGATATAATAAAAGTTATGACTAAAGACTTTCATCATGTAACGGTACTCTTGCACGAAACCGTTGATATGCTAGATATTAAGCCAAATGGGATCTATGTTGACGCTACCTTAGGAGGAGCTGGTCATACATCCTATCTATTATCTCAATTAAGTGAAGAGGGCCATCTTTACTGTTTTGATCAGGATCAGACCGCGATTGCCAATGCTCAGGTGCTACTGAAGCCTTACATTGACAAGGGGATGGTGACCTTTATCAAAGATAATTTCCGTCATTTGAAGTCGCAATTAGCCCAGCGTGGTGTGACTGAAATTGATGGGATTTTGTATGATTTGGGGGTATCTAGCCCGCAATTAGATGAAAGAGAGCGTGGCTTCTCCTATAAAAAAGATGCCCCGCTTGATATGCGGATGAATCGCGATGCGGCTCTAACGGCCTATGAGGTTGTTAATCGTTATGCTTATCATGATTTAGTACGTATATTCTTTAAATATGGTGAGGATAAATTTTCTAAGCAGATTGCGAGGAAAATTGAACAGGTCCGCCAGGTAAAACCGATTGAAACAACGACTGAGCTGGCAGATCTTATCAAAAGTGCAAAACCAGCTAAAGAATTAAAGAAAAAAGGCCATCCAGCTAAGCAGATTTTTCAAGCAATTCGCATTGAAGTTAATGATGAATTGGGAGCAGCAGATGAGTCCATTCAACAAGCTATGGAACTTTTAGCAGTTGATGGGCGTATTGCGGTTATTACCTTTCATTCTTTGGAAGATCGTTTGACGAAGCAGCTCTTTAAGGAAGCTTCTACTGTGGAGGTCCCTAAAGGCTTGCCATTTATCCCTGATGATCTTCAACCCACTATGGCTTTGGTAAATCGAAAACCCATTTTACCAGGTTCAGAAGAGTTAGTAGCTAATAATCGAGCCCACTCTGCTAAGTTGCGCGTGGCAAAAAAAGTTAGGAAATAAATATGCCAAACGAAAGCAAACGCGAGGTGCTTACGCAAGCCCTGCAAAAAAGGATTCGTACGTTTACACGTATCGAAAAGGCTTTTTATGGAGCCATCGTGATTACAGCAATTTTTATGGCCATTAGCATTATCTATTTGCAAAGTCGTAATATGCAGGTGCAACAAGAGATTATTCGCTTAAATAGTGATATTAGCGGGGCACAGACAGATTTGAATGATGCTAAGCAGGAAGTGAATGAACTCAGTCGATATGAGCGTATTGCCAAAATCGCTAAGGATGCTGGTCTGAGTATTCAAAATGACAATATTCAAAATGTGGAGTTGGAGTAGGAATGAGAAAATTTCGTAAACTATTTCTTGATTATGTTGTCAAGATTCGAAAAGAGCACCCCACAGATAACAGGCGATATGCCGGTCAAAATTTGATGATTTTGACGGTTTTTATCTTCTTTATCTTTGTGATCAATTTTGCGGTTATCGTGGGGGCAGATAGTAAATTTGGCGTTGATCTGTCTGAAGGTGCTAAAGCCGTTTATAATACGCGGTCAACCTTACAGGCAGAGCGTGGGACGATTTTTGACCGTAATGGTAATGTCATTGCAGAAAATTCGACGACCTACAGTGTCTATGCTATCATTGATAAAACCTTTGTTAATGCTAATCAGGAGAAACTTTATGTGCAGGATTCGCAGTTTGATAAGGTTGCCGAATTATTTAACAAACACTTAGGGATTGAGAAAGACTACGTCATCAGTCAGCTAAAACAAAATAAACTCAGTCAGGTATCCTTTGGAACGAAGGGGTCAAATCTTAGCTACAGTAAGATGAGTGCGCTGAAAGAAGCAGTTGAAAAAGAGAAAATAAAAGGGATTTCTTTTGATACGAGCACTAGTCGCATGTATCCTAACGGAAATTTTGCGTCACAGTTTGTTGGCCTTGCGCAACCCCATACAGATGACTCAGGCTCAACCTTATTAGCTGGTGTTACCGGAATTGAAGCCTCAATGAATGATGTGCTCTCAGGTAAAGATGGGCTCGTAGAGTATGAAAAAGATAAAAATGGCAATATCCTTCTAGGAACCGAGCATGTGATTAAGAAGACGGTTGATGGTCGTGATGTCTACACCACCCTATCTGCCCCTCTTCAAACTTACCTAGAAACCCAAATGGATGCTTTTCAAGCAGAAACCAAGGGCAAGTTTTCTAGTGCGACAATTGTGAATTCTCGGACGGGAGAAATCTTGGCAACTACTCAGCGTCCAACCTTCAACTCAGATACCTTGGAGGGGCTTGATGCCAAGAATTTTTCTTGGCAGAACATGCTCTATCAGACTAACTATGAGCCTGGTTCTACCATGAAGGTCATGACCTTGGCTTCATCGATAGATGATGGTATTTTCAAACCAAATGAGTATTTTACCAACTCAGGTTTGGACTTGTCAGGGATCGTTGTCAACGACTGGTCAGTCAACGGTGGGACAGCTGGGATTCAGACTATGACTTATGCCCAAGGGTTCGCATATTCAAGTAACGTTGGGATGACACTGCTTGAGCAAAAGATGGGAAATACCAAATGGAGTAATTACCTTAAAAAATTCAAATTCGGACAACCAACCTATTTTGGAATGGGAGATGAATCAGCAGGGATCATTTCTAATAATAGCGTTAACACAGCAACGAGTGCCTTTGGGCAAGGGATCTCTGTGACACAATCTCAAATGCTACGTGCCTTTAGTTCAGTTTCTAACGACGGTGAAATGCTCGAACCACAATTTATTAGTCAAATTGTCGATCATAACAATAATACCGCGCGTCGCTCCAAAGCTGAAATTGTCGGAAAACCTATTTCTAAAAAAGCTGCTCAAGAGACGAGAGACTACATGGTTTCTGTAGGAACGACTCCATATTATGGAACCCTTTATGCCAATGCTTATGGGCCAATTATTCAGGTTGGTAATGAATCGGTTGCCGTTAAATCAGGTACAGCGGAGATTCCCAAAGAAGATGGTACAGGTTACCTGCAAGGAGAACTCCAATACTTGTTGTCGGTTGTTGCCATGGTACCATCTGAGGACCCCATTTTCACCATGTATGTGACAGTTCAACAACCAGGTAGTTGGAAAGGAATGGAATGGCAAACCATTTTTAATCCGGTTTTAGAAGAAGCGCTGACCATGCAGGATCAATTATTAACATCGGTTGCTGACAAGGAAAAAAGAGATGAAACAACGTATAAGATGCCGGAATTTGTTGGACAACCGACTTCTACTGTTGTGGATACCTTGAGAAAGCACTTGGTACATCCGATTTTGGTAGGAAATGGTTCCAAAGTGACACAAATTTCAGTCACAAAAGACACTGAGTTGGTTGCGAATCAACAGATCCTTGTCCAAGCTGGAAAAGTTGATGAAATGCCTGATATGTATGGTTGGAGCAAACGAAATGTTCAAGTATTTGCCAAATGGAATGACCTCAACATCACCATAAAAGGTTCTGGAAAAGTCATTAAACAAAATGTGGATGTCGGCACGTCATTTAGTAAGAAAAAAAATATAAAAATCACACTAGGAGAATAAGATGCTATTCAGTTCAATAGTTGGTATTGTTAGTTTTGTGCTGACCATTATCACTATGCCATTCTTTATCCGCTATTACCAAGTGAAGAAAATTGGTGGTCAGCAGATGCATGAAGATGTTAAGCAACATTTAGCCAAAGCAGGTACGCCAACGATGGGAGGGACAGTATTTCTAACGGTTAGTTTACTTGTCAGCCTCATTTTTGGTATGTATAATCAAGTCACTCACGGCGCAGCTCTTGGAGCAACCCTAGGGATTATTTTAGTAGTGCTGATCTACGGTATCGTTGGTTTTCTCGATGATTTCTTGAAAATTTTCAAGCAAATCAACGAAGGGTTAACACCGTGGCAGAAGATGTCCCTACAAATTATTGCAGGGCTCCTCTTTTACTTTATTCATGTGAGACCTAGCGGTATTACAAATCTTAACATTTTGGGGTGGGAAGTTCCTCTCGGTATTTTCTATGTTGTCTTTGTGATTTTTTGGGTAGTTGGTTTTTCTAACGCTGTTAATCTTACGGATGGCATTGATGGTCTAGCTTCCATTTCAGTTGTGATTAGCTTATTGGCCTATGGTGTGATCGCCATTGTCCAAAAACAATTTGATATTTTACTTATTATCAGTTCGATGATAGGTGGTTTATTAGGTTTCTTTATTTTCAATAAAAAACCAGCCAAGGTTTTCATGGGTGATGTTGGGTCATTAGCCTTAGGTGCAATGCTGGCAGCTATTTCAATCGCTCTTCGACAAGAGTGGACCTTGTTGTTGATTGGTTTGGTTTATGTGATTGAAACAGCATCTGTTATGCTTCAAGTGACGTATTTTAAAGTGACTAAACGCAAATATGGGGAAGGGCGTCGTATTTTCCGAATGACACCATTCCACCACCATCTAGAGTTAGGTGGCTTGTCTGGCCACGGCAAACAATGGGGTGAGTGGCGAGTAGATGCTTTTATGTGGACAGTAGGGCTTATCTCTAGCTTACTTGCTTTAGCATTGCTTTATCTTTAATTTGAGGGCAAGGGTGATTTTCCCTTGCTTTTAATATGTTATAATGGAGTATAAGAAAAGGAGGCTATATGTCCTTTAAAGATTTTAATTTTAAACCGTTTATCCAATCAGCACTTGATGAGATTGGTTTTAAGGAACCAACAGATGTGCAAAAAAAATTAATTCCAGTAATCCGTACAGGTCGTGACCTCGTTGGGGAGTCCAAAACAGGTTCTGGCAAAACGCATACTTTTTTACTACCTATTTTTGAGAAATTAGACCCAAGTCAGCCCCAAGTTCAGGTAGTGATTACGGCACCGAGCCGGGAATTGGCGACACAGATTTACCAAGCTACCAAACAAATTGCCAAGCACTCTGAGGAGGAGATCCGTGTTGCTAACTATGTTGGTGGAACAGATAAACTGCGCCAGATTGAACGCCTGAAGTCAGCTCAACCTCATATCGTCATTGGAACACCAGGACGCATTTACGATTTGGTTAAATCAGGTGATTTGGAAATTTATCAAGCCAAGACTTTTGTCGTTGATGAAGCAGATATGACCATGGATATGGGATTCTTAGACACAGTGGATAAGATCGCTGCAAGTCTGGCTAAGCAGGTTCAAATCTTGGTATTCTCAGCTACGATTCCTCAAAAATTGCAGCCATTCTTGAAAAAATACCTCACCAACCCTGTTGTGGAACAAATTAAGACCAGCACAGTGATCGCAGACACTATTGATAACTGGTTGATTTCTACCAAAGGAAAAGATAAGAATGCCCAAATTCTACGTTTAGCTCAAGCATTACATCCTTATCTGGCCATGATTTTTGTCAATACTAAAGAGCGAGCAGATGACTTGCATGCTTATTTAGTCTCCAATGGTCTTAAGGTGGCTAAAATTCATGGTGGCATCCCACCTCGTGAACGTAAACGCATCATGAATCAGGTCAAGAACTTGGATTACGAATACATTGTCGCGACAGATTTAGCCGCACGTGGGATTGATATCGAGGGTGTCAGTCATGTCATCAACGATGCTATCCCTCAGGACCTGTCATTCTTTGTCCATCGCGTCGGTCGTACGGGCAGAAATGGTCTTTCAGGAACGGCTATTACCTTATACCAACCAAGTGATGATTCGGATATTCGTGAGTTGGAGAAGCTTGGCATCAGCTTTGTGCCTAAGGTTTTAAAAGATGGGATCATTGAAGATACCCATGACCGTGATCGCAGGAATCAACGTGAGAAAGCTTACCAAAAATTAGATACTGAGATGATTGGCCTTGTTAAGAAGAAAAAGAAAAAGGTCAAACCAGGCTACAAGAAGAAAATTCAGTGGGCTGTTGATGAAAAGCGCAAGAAAGAACGTCGCGCTGCTAATAAAGCACGAGGCCGCGCTGAACGTAAGGCGAGAAAGCAGACATTCTAAGATATCAGAGAAGCTAGATGAAGGTCTGGCTTTTTTGATAGGCGAGCGTCTTTTGTTTTTGATAAGTGCTTATATAAAATAGCTATTGGTCAGTAAGGAAAAATGATGATAAACTATAAGCCAGCACATTAATCAAAGGAGCTATTTATGAGATTGAAAAAACTGCTTGTATTAATAACAAGTCTTGTTCTTGTCTTGTCAGCATCTAGTGTTTATGCGGATCCGAAAAAAACTATTGTTGTACCAACTGATTCAGATACTAAACCTTTCACTTATAAAGAAAATGGCAAGTTCAAAGGTTATGATATTGATGTTGTTAAGGCCATTTTTAAAGACTCCAAACGCTACAAAGTAACTTTTAAGACAGTCCCATTCTCGTCTATTTTAACGGGAGTTGATGCTGGCCGTTACCAGTTGGCAGCCAATGATTTTAACTACAATGAGGAAAGAGCAGAAAAATACCTCTTTTCGGAGCCTATTTCCAAATCGAACTATGCAATTGCGGCAAAAAAAGGTACTTCTTTTGATTCCTTAGAAGCTGTTTCAGGAAAATCTGTTGAGGTTTATTCGGGATCCAATTATGCTCAGATTTTAGAAGATTGGAACGAGAAGCATAGCGATAAAAAACCGATTGCTATTCGTTACGTCGCTAATACCGTAACCTTGCCACAACGCTTGCAAAATATTGACAATGGTAAGGTTGATTTTCTGATTTATGATGCTATCTCTCTTAAAACAGTCATTGCAGATCACGGTCTATCTTTAGATGTTACAGATGTAGAGGACAAGTTAGGGACGGATAAAGATGGTTTAGAGTACCTCTTACTCCCTAAAGATGGGGAAGGTGAGGCACTACAAACTTATGTTAATAAACGCATTAAGACCTTACAGGAAAATGGTACCTTGAGTAAACTTAGCCAAAAGCATTTTGGTGGTGATTTTAGCACGACATCTGATAAACAATAGACCACTCTTTGTTGGTAATAGGAAAAGTACAAGAGGTGATAGGGAAAACTTATCACCTCTTTAAAACCTCCTAATTTACAGTCAAATAGGTGAGTGATAAAATGATATGATAGTAGATTATTCGAAAAAAGGAACTAGAGATGAACCCATTATTTTTAGCAGCAGGCTGGTATGAGCGCTTTGTTGACCTGTTACCAGCTGGTAAATTATTTTCATGGCAGGCTGTTTTCGATGCCATTCCATCCATTTTAGAACGCCTTCCCTTGACCATTGGCTTAACTTTGGCAGGTGCACTTGCAGGATTGCTCTTAGCCCTCCTATTTGCAGTGGTTAAGATTAACCGCGTGAAAGTGATCTACCCGATTCAGGCTTTCTTTGTCAGTTTTTTACGGGGAACACCGATCCTTGTGCAATTGATGTTAAGTTATTACGGTATTCCTCTCTTGTTAAAGGCCATTAACCAAAAGACGGGACTGGACATGAACATTAATGCCATTCCAGCTTCTCTCTTTGCCATCACTGCCTTTGCCTTCAATGAGGCGGCTTATGCCAGTGAGACGATCCGTGCAGCAATTCAGTCTGTTAATTCAGGTGAAGTTGAAGCCGCCAAGAGTCTTGGGATGACCAATAAGCAAATTTATCGTCGTGTGATTATCCCTAATGCTGCAGTTGTAGCGACACCAACCCTGATCAATAGTCTAATTGGTCTCACCAAAGGGACTTCGCTAGCCTTTAATGCAGGTATTGTTGAGATGTATGCCCAGGCTCAGATTTTGGGTGGTAGTGACTACCGTTACTTTGAGCGCTTTATTTCGGTTTCCTTGATTTATTGGGGGATCAGTTTCTTGATTGAAAACTTGGGACGATTTATTGAACAAAGTATGGCGATTTCATCTCCAAAAGCTGTGACAAGATCACTGGAAGAAGGGGGACGTTAATGATTTCCATTCGCAATTTAACAAAAGAATTTTCTGGACAAAAAGTATTGGATAGTCTTGATTTGGATATTCAAAAAGGTGAAGTGGTTGCCTTGGTAGGTGCTTCAGGTGCAGGAAAATCAACTTTTTTAAGGAGTCTCAATTACCTTGAAGAAGCAGATTCTGGAACGATTGACATTGATGGGATTAAGGTCAATTTCGAGTCAATCACAACAGAAGAAATCTTAACCTTGAGACGAAAGTTGGCAATGGTGTTTCAGCAGTTTAATCTGTTTGAAAGACGAACTGCTCTTGGCAATGTCAAGGAAGGCCTTAAGGTGGTTAAGAAACTATCCGATGAGGAAGCTACTCAGATTGCCAAAGAGGAGCTAGCTAAGGTCGGTTTGTCAGATCGTGAAAACCACTACCCAAGACACCTGTCTGGTGGGCAAAAGCAACGGGTTGCCCTAGCTAGGGCTTTAGCGATGAAACCAGATGTCCTCTTACTAGATGAACCAACCTCAGCGCTTGATCCAGAGCTTGTAGGTGAGGTTGAAAAGTCCATTGCTGATGCGGCTAAAAGTGGACAGACAATGATCTTAGTTAGTCATGACATGTCATTTGTAGCACAGGTAGCAGATAAGATTCTCTTCTTGGAGAAAGGGAAAATCTTAGAGCAGGGCACTCCCGAACAGATCATCAACCATCCACAAGAAGCCAGGACAAAAGAATTTTTTGCTAGTTACAAAAAATCATATCTTTGATATAATGAGGACAAACTCAGTTAGTTCACTAACTGGGTTTGTTTTGACGTTCACGACACCGATTATAGAAAACAAAAGTGATGTGAGTCATCATAGAAGATGATAAATGACACTTAGATTAGGAAAATAGCATGTTACAGACCCTTATTTCTTTTTACCTACAAGGCTTGTTATTAGCGACCGTTTTTGTTTTTATCGCAGGATTGCTTTATCTTGTTCATCGTGCCTACAAAAAAATAGATAAAACAGCACGTGAACGTCAAGAAGTCCTTTACGATGTTCTCATGATATGTATCCTAACCTTACCCATTCTATCATTTGCCTTCATGACATTATTACTAGTTATTAAGTCTTAAGAATTGCGAATTCAGATAAAAATTGTTACAATTCGACTACACATGTAGATAAAGAGGAGAAAGAATGTACGATACAATAGTGATTGGAGCTGGCCCTGCCGGCATGACAGCCGCTCTATATGCGGCACGTTCGAATTTAAAGGTAGCGACTTTGGAACAAGGTGCTCCTGGTGGTCAGATGAATAACACCGCTGATATTGAAAACTACCCTGGTTTCGACTTAATTAGTGGGCCAGAGCTTTCAATGAAGATGTTTGAACCTCTTGAGAAGTTTGGTGTGGATAACCTCTATGGTATTGTCACTGGTATTGAGGATAAGGGCACTTATAAGATTGTCCGGACGGATGATGAGGCTTTTGAAACGAAGACGGTTATTATTGCTACAGGTGCTAAACATCGCCATATCGGTGTAGCTGGTGAGTTTGAGTATAACAGTCGTGGTGTTTCATACTGTGCGGTCTGTGATGGGGCCTTCTTTAGAAACCAAGACTTGTTGGTTGTCGGTGGGGGAGACTCTGCTGTTGAGGAAGGGTTGTTCTTGACGCGTTTTGCTAATTCTGTAACGATTGTGCATCGTCGTGATGAACTACGGGCTCAGAAAATTTTGCAAGATCGTGCTTTTGCGAATGACAAGGTGTCCTTTATTTGGGATTCTGTTGTCGAAGAAATCAAAGGTAACGATATGAAGGTGACCAATGTTGATCTTAAAAATGTGAAGACGAACGAAATCACAAACCATGAATTTGGCGGCGTCTTTGTGTATGTTGGTCTAGATCCGGTTTCTGATTTCTTCAGAGATTTGGGGATTACAGATGAAGATGGCTGGGTGATCACAGATGACCATATGAGAACAGCTGTGCCTGGTATTTTTGCCATAGGTGATGTTCGTCAAAAACACCTTCGTCAGATTACAACAGCCGTTGGAGATGGTGCCATTGCAGGACAAGAAGCATACCAGTATGTTGTTGAGCACGAAGGCAATTAGGAGAAATCCTAGGTATATCTTAGGCTAATATTGAAACGAGTAACATTCAGTTTAATACGTTCTTCGAGAAAGAGATGCTTAAGCTTGGAATGTTCTCAAAACTAGAGTCAGAGCATAAGCTTTGGCTCTTTTTGTGGCTTGATATGTTTAATTTTTCACAATAAAAGAGGCAATCATTTCCTAAAGTCAGTGCTTATGCTATAATAGTCAACAAGATTAGACTCCCCGACGTAGAATACTACGATTGGCCTTATGCCTATCAAGAGTAAAGGAAATTAAAACATGAATTACACTGATGACAGTCTGACGCTTCATACCGATCTTTACCAGATTAATATGATGCAGGTTTATTTTAATAAGGGCATCCACAATAAGCATGCTATTTTTGAACTCTACTTCCGTAAGCTACCTTTCGAAAATGGTTTTGCGGTATTTGCTGGTTTAGAACGCATTGTTTCTTACCTAGAAAATCTTCGCTTTACGGAGACTGATATTGCTTATTTGCGTGAAGAAGGTTACCCAGAAGATTTTTTAGCCTACCTGCAAGCATTTAAGTTGGAGTTGTCTGTCAAGTCAGCGCGTGAAGGAGACTTGGTCTTTGCCAATGAACCCCTAGTACAAGTTGAGGGGCCATTAGCCCAATGTCAGCTTGTTGAAACAGCTCTCTTGAATATTGTCAATTTCCAAACCTTGATTGCTACTAAAGCAGCTCGTATTAAGACAGTCATCGCTGACGAACCTCTTCTTGAATTTGGGACGCGTCGTGCGCAAGAGATGGACGCTGCTATTTGGGGAACACGTGCAGCGGTCATTGGTGGCGCAGATGCGACTTCCAATGTACGTGCGGGCAAGATTTTTGGCATTCCTGTGTCAGGAACACATGCCCACGCTATGGTTCAAGCCTATGGCAATGACTATGAAGCTTTTAAAGCCTATGCTGAAACGCATCAAAACTGTGTTTTCTTGGTCGATACTTATGATACCTTGAAGATTGGTGTCCCAGCAGCGATTAAGGTGGCCAAAGAGTTTGGCGATAAGATCAATTTCCAAGGTGTTCGTCTAGATTCTGGCGATATGGCTTATCTTTCTAAAGAAGTACGCAAGCAGCTGGATGAGGCTGGCTTCACAGATGCCAAAATTTATGCCTCAAACGATTTGGACGAAAATACCATTCTTAACTTGAAGATGCAAAAAGCTAAGATTGACGTCTGGGGTGTCGGAACGAAACTGATTACAGCATATGATCAACCGGCCCTTGGCGCTGTTTATAAGATTGTTTCCATTGAAGACGATAATGGTCATATGAAAGACACCATTAAGCTGTCTAATAATGCTGAAAAAGTCTCTACACCAGGTAAGAAGCAAGTTTGGCGTATTACCAGTCGAGAAAAAGGAAAATCAGAAGGGGATTATATCACTTTTTCGGATATTGATGTGACTAAAATGGATGAGATCCACATGTTCCACCCAGTTTATACTTATATCAATAAAACGGTAAAAGATTTTGATGCGGTTCCTCTCTTGACAGATATTTTCCAAAAAGGAAAACTAGTTTATGAGTTACCTGCTTTGGAAGAGATTAAAGAGTATGCGCGCAAGGAGCTAGAGGATCTATGGGATGAGTACAAACGTGTCCTCAATCCACAGGAATACCCAGTGGACCTTGCCCAAGACGTCTGGGATAACAAGATGGCACTTATTGACCAAGTTCGAAAAGCAGCCTTTGCACAAGTAAAAGGAGATAAGTAAGTGAGTTTACAAGCAGATATTATCAAGGAATTAGGCGTTAAGCCGGAAATTGATGCTAAGGAAGAGATTCGCCGATCAGTCGACTTCTTAAAAGCCTACCTCTTAAAGCATCCTTTCTTGAAAACCTTGGTTTTAGGGATTTCTGGTGGGCAAGATTCTACTCTAGCTGGACGCTTGGCACAACTCGCCGTTGAAGAATTGCGTGAGGAAACCAAGGAAGATTATCAATTTATTGCTATTCGTCTTCCTTATGGAGTGCAGGCTGACGAAGCGGATGCGCAAAGAGCTCTGGCCTTTATTAAACCAGATAAGAGCTTGACGGTTAATATCAAAGAAGCTGTGGATGGTCAAGTTGCTGAATTAGCTAAAGCTGGTGTGGCAGTATCAGACTTCAATAAAGGCAATATCAAAGCCCGTCAACGCATGATTACTCAGTATGCTGTTGCTGGAGAGTACAGCGGTGCTGTTATCGGAACGGATCATGCTGCTGAAAACATTACCGGCTTTTTCACTAAGTTTGGTGATGGGGGTGCAGATATCTTGCCACTGTTTCGTCTCAACAAACGTCAGGGAAAACAGCTCTTGGCAGAGTTAGGTGCAGACAAAGCGCTTTATGAGAAAATCCCAACAGCAGATTTGGAAGAGAGCAAGCCAGGGATTGCCGATGAAGTCGCCTTAGGGGTGACTTATAACGACATAGATGACTACCTCGAAGGTAAACCAGTATCACCTGACGCCCAAGAAAAAATCGAAAACTGGTGGAAGAAAACCATGCATAAACGCCACCTACCAATTACAGTATTTGATGAGTTTTGGAAGTGATTAGAAAGGACCATTGAGTCCTTTTTCTCTTGAATTATATTTTTGGAAGCGTATAATGATTGGTAATATGATTTTAGGAGGATGACAATGTCTGAATTAACGCAAAACTTTACGGATCGCCTATTTGACAATTATCAAGCTAACCTTAAGTTTCAAGCAGTTGAAAATGCGGTGACGCATAATGGTCTCTTGAAATCTCTTGAAACACGGCAGAGTGCTGTTGAAAATGATCATGTTTTTTCAGTTGATTTGACCAAAGATACTGTCTCCAACCAAAAAGCTTCTGGTCGTTGCTGGATGTTTGCCGCTTTAAATACCTTCCGTCACAAACTCATTACAGAGTTTAAACTGGACAATTTTGAATTATCTCAAGCCCATACCTTTTTTTGGGATAAATACGAAAAATCCAATTGGTTCTTAGAAAATATCATTGCGACAGCAGATCAAGAATTGGGTAGCCGCAAGGTTAAATTTCTCTTAGACGTCCCACAACAAGACGGTGGTCAATGGGATATGGTCGTGTCTCTTTTTGAAAAATACGGTGTTGTACCAAAAGCTGCTTATCCAGAGTCCATCAGCTCAAGTAATAGTCGCGAACTTAACCAATATCTTAATAAGCTCTTGCGCCAAGATGCACAACTCTTACGGGAATTGATTGCACAAGGAGCTGATCAAGAGACGGTGCAAGCTAAGAAAGAAGCTTTGTTAGAGGAGGTCTTTAATTTCTTAGCCATGACATTGGGTTTACCACCACGCTCCTTTGACTTTGCGTATCGGGATAAAGATAATCATTATCATAGTGATAAGAACATTACCCCTCAGGATTTCTATACCAAGTATGTTGGTCTTAAACTGGAGGATTATGTTTCCATTATTAATGCGCCAACAGCTGATAAGCCGTATGGAAAATCATACACTGTCGCGTTATTGGGAAATGTTGTCGGAAGCCGTGAGGTACGCTATCTAAATGTTGATATGAATCGTCTCAAGGAGTTGGCTATAGCTCAGATGCAAAGTGGTGAAACAGTCTGGTTTGGTTCAGATGTTGGTCAATTTTCTGATCGTCAGTCAGGTGTTATGGCGACTAACACTTACGACTTTGCAGCTGGTATGGATATTGATTTCAATCAAGATAAGGCTGGACGTTTGGATTATAGCGAGAGCTTGATGACACATGCCATGGTCCTAACGGGTGTTGACTTAGATCAAGGTGGCCAACCTCTCAAATGGAAAGTGGAAAATTCATGGGGAGATAAAGTTGGTGAAAAAGGCTATTTTGTAGCTTCAGATGCCTGGATGGATGAGTATACTTATCAAATTGTTGTGCGCAAGGACTTACTAACCCAAGAGGAATTAGCCGCTTATGAAGCGCAACCAGAAGTTTTGAAACCTTGGGATCCGATGGGAGCCTTAGCCTCTCGATAATAATAAATGATGTTTTTAATGTTTTATATAGTCTATAACTATATCTAAACCTAAGTTTTAACAACTTGTTTTTTATAGCTACATGTGCCATAATGAAAAAGCATTTAAAATTATTTAAGAGGTACATTATTATGACATTGAAAAAAGTATTAGGAATAACAGGAATTGCGCTTGCATCAACACTTGTCTTAGCAGCATGTTCCAACGACGACGCAGCTGATGACAAAAATGAAGTGCGTGTCGGTGTGATGACATTGACAGACGCGACAGAGCCTATCTGGGATCGCGTTGAAGAGTTGGCTGACAAAGAAGGTGTTGATTTAGAATTTACAGAGTTCACAGACTACACACAGCCTAATAAAGCTTTGAAAAATGGCGAAATCGATGTTAATGCTTTCCAACATTATAATTTCTTGAATGATTGGAACAAGAAAAATGACGGTGATTTAGTAGCTGCCGCTGACACTCTTCTTAGCCCAATCCATCTTTTCTCTGGGCTTGATGGTGACAAGGCTAAATACACAGATGTCAAAGATATCCCCGAAGGGGCAACGATTTCAGTGCCAAACGATGCAACCAATGAAAGCCGTGCGCTCTATGTCCTCCAGTCAGCAGGTTTGATTAAATTATCTAAATCTGGTGAAGAAGTGGCTACCTTGGATGACATTACGTCGAATCCGAAAGATTTGGATATCAAAGAGATTGCAGCGGATCAAGCAGCTTCTACTTTAACATCTGTTGATGCCGCTATCATCAACAATAACTATGCTGTTGATGCTGGTGTTGATTATGACACATCTCTCTTTACAGAAGAGAAAAATGATAGTTCACAACAATGGATCAACATCATTGCAGCACAAAAAGGTTGGGAAAAATCTGATAAAGCAGATGCTATTAAGACCTTAATCAAAGTCTATCAAACCGATGAAGTAGCAGGTTTGATTGATAAATATTCTAAAGGAACAGACGTTGCCATCTGGGAAGGTGCTCCTGAAAAATAGTTCCTTAACAACTATCTAAATGGCTATAAAATAGGTGTGTGATGAGCACTCCTGTTTTATTGTTATAAGGTAAAACAAATTTTGGCTAGTCGTAGATATGATATAGAGGAGTCAGTACAAAAATGAGTCATGCGATTATTGATCTAGAACATATTGACATTACCTTTCACCAAAAGAAACGTGTGATTGAGGCTGTTAGAGATGTTTCAGTAACCATCAATAAAGGTGATATATACGGAATCGTCGGTTATTCAGGAGCTGGAAAATCCACCTTGGTGCGTGTGATTAATCTGCTTCAGGTACCGACAAAGGGGAAAATTACAATTAATGGCGATGTGACCTTTGACAATGGTCAGGTGCAATTATCATCTGCTCAACTGCGTCAAAAGCGTCAAAAAATCGGAATGATTTTCCAACATTTTAATTTGATGGCACAGAAAACCGCTTATGAGAATGTAGCATTTGCTTTGCGACACTCCAAATTGAGCAAAGAAGACAAAGCGAAAAAGGTTTCAGAGTTGCTGGAATTGGTTGGTCTATCAGATCGTGCGGATAATTACCCAGCACAGCTGTCAGGTGGACAGAAACAACGTGTCGCGATTGCGCGAGCGCTTGCCAATGATCCAGAGATCCTCATTTCAGATGAATCGACCTCTGCTCTGGATCCTAGGACAACCAAACAGATTTTGGCTTTGTTGCAGGATTTGAATCAAAAATTGGGCTTGACGGTCGTTATGATTACGCATGAAATGCAGATTGTCAAAGATATTTGTAACCGTGTTGCCGTTATGCAAAATGGTGTTCTTATCGAGGAAGGCTCTGTCCTTGAGATTTTCTCAAAACCACAGGCAGCCCTAACTCAAGAGTTCATCAAGACGGCTACAGGAATCGATGAAGCCATGCTCAAGATTGCCCAACAGGATGTTGTGATCAATTTGGCGAAAGGTTCCCTCTTGGTGCAGCTTAATTATGCTGGGACATCGACAGATGAGCCGATTTTGAACGATATTTATAAACGATTCCAGGTCACTGCCAATATTTTATATGGTAATATTGAAATCCTGGACCATACTCCTGTTGGTGAGATGGTGGTGATTTTATCAGGCACACTGGATAATTTATCGGCTGCGCAAGATGCCATCACTAAAGCAGGTATAGAGTTAACCATTTTGAAGAGAGGTGTTTAGATGTCGGGCTGGATTGAAACGTATTTGCCTAATGTTTACAATATTGGATGGGCTGGGGATAATGGGTGGTTGGCTGCGATCAACGCAACGCTTTACATGACGATTATTTCTTTTATTATCGGAGGCTTTCTTGGACTGTTAGCAGGACTTTTTCTAGTGTTAACAGGTCCAGGGGGTGTTATCGAAAATCGCCCAGTATTTCAAGTTTTAGATAAGGTAACGTCCGTTTTTCGTGCGATTCCTTTTATTATTTTACTGGCTATTTTAGCGCCTGTAACCTTCATCATCGTTAAGACAAATCTTGGTGCCACAGCAGCTTTGGTTCCCTTATCTGCGGCAACTTTTCCTTTCTTTGCGCGTCAGGTTCAAGTGGTGTTATCAGAATTGGACCGAGGCGTTATTGAAGCAGCTCAGGCATCGGGTGCCACGCTCTTTGATATTATTAAGGTCTACTTGAGTGAAGGCTTACCAGATCTTATCCGTGTATCAACGGTAACTTTGATCTCTTTAGTCGGTGAAACAGCTATGGCAGGAGCTATTGGAGCAGGTGGTCTAGGGAATGTTGCAATTTCTTACGGTTACAATCGCTCAAATACAGATGTCACCTTTGTAGCGACTTTGGCTATCCTCTTGCTTATTTTTGCCATTCAATTTATCGGGGATGTTTTGACGCGTAAACTAAGCCACCGTTAGATAGGGACTGAATGCTTCTTATTTTTGAATGAGAGCTGGTTTTCCGATTTATTTATGGTATAATCTTCTCTATGAGATTTGATAATAATGAAAAAAGCTGAAATAGCTTTTTTTGTTTGTCTGTCATCAGACACGATTAAGAAGTATTCCGTAGGAGATATTATGAAAAGAACGATGATGATTTGGCGCAGGATTAGCCTGATCAAACGTATTGTTATTGGGGTAGTCATAGGAGCTCTTTTGGCTCTCATATTGCCCCAGTTTCAATTGGTAGGACTAGTGGGGCAATTATTTGTTGGTGGCCTTAAAGCGATCGCTCCCTTGCTGGTCTTTACATTGGTTTCCAGTGCCCTGTCGCAAACGCGTAAGGGGCAAAAGAGTAATATGAAGACAGTGATTCTTCTATACCTTTTGGGCACTTTTTTGGCGGCCCTTATGGCTGTGGTAACCTATTATGTTTTTCCGATTACCTTGACCCTGTCTGAGGGAACGAGTGCTCGTGCAGATGCACCGGATGGTATCGGCCAAGTTTTCCAATCCCTACTTTTGAACATTGTGGATAATCCGATAAATGCGCTAGCTCAGGCTAACTATATTGGGATCCTATCTTGGGCAGTCATCTTTGGGATGGCGTTTAGATCTGCAAATGCGCAAACGAAGGAGCTTCTGGCGACCTTAGCTGATGTGACAGCACAAATTGTTAAGGGTATCATTAATTTAGCGCCCTTTGGTATTATGGGGCTGGTTTTTACAACGATCTCTGAGAATGGTTTGTCCGTTTTGGCAGACTATGGGCTGCTGTTGTTGGTATTGGTTGGGAATATGTTAGTGGTAGCGCTAATTATTAATCCTATTTTGGGTTATCTGATGATGGGGGAAAATCCTTATCCACTGGTCTTTCAATGTTTGAGAGAGTCAGGAGTGACAGCTTTCTTTACCAGAAGCTCTGCGGCCAATATCCCGGTGAACATGCGACTTTGTGAGAAATTGGGCTTGAACCCAGATACTTATTCGGTATCAATTCCTCTTGGTGCCACGATTAATATGGCGGGAGCAGCTATTACGATTAATGTTCTAACTTTAGCAGCTGCACAAACCTTGGGGATAAAAGTTGATTTTGCAACGGCTGTTGTTTTGAGTGTGGTTGCGGCTATATCAGCATGTGGTGCTTCTGGTGTTACAGGTGGTTCATTGCTATTGATTCCGGTAGCCTGTAGTTTATTTGGTATTTCAAACGATATTGCCATGCAGGTTGTGGGAATTGGTTTTATTGTAGGGGTCATACAAGACTCTTGTGAAACAGCCTTGAACTCTTCTACCGATGTGTTCTTTACGGCTGTCGCCGAGAAATCTCGCTTTAACAAAGGTTAATGAAAAGCGCTTAGGAGTGCTCCTAAGCGCTTTTTTGATATGTAAGGTAAATGGTGAGACAGAAAATGGCTCTGTTCCAAGTAATGTTTTAGAGCTGACATGCAGAAAAATTCCTTTCTTGTCATAGAGAGGGATTCTTTTTATCCAGATGATCTCGTATTTTTACTACGTTTACTCTTGGTATCAAATTTTGGGATAAGGTGATGCTATCAGCAGCTTTATCTTAGCATAAAGGATAAGCTCTTATTGAGTTGTCCTTACACACATGGAGTTGTCGTTATTTTAAGTAGCCGAGATAGTCAAATTTTTCAAAAGTTCTTGAGTTAGCGACCGCACTGATATGAATATCGGCAGGTAGTGGGTCTTTGGGGTTGAAATTGGTAATGAGCCCCTCGGTGTTACCTGTTCTGAGACCGACCACGTTAATTTCATATTTAGTGCGCAGGTCTAGGCTAATCAAGGACTGGCCGATCCATTTTTGTGGGATTGAAAATTCAATGATTGAAATGTCGTCTTCAACATGGATGATGTTTGAGATATGTCTTCTTAAGATATGTGAAGCCAGAGATTTTCCTGAGGCGCGTTCAGGCATAATCACACGGTTGGCTCCAATATTGTATAGGACATCTTCGAAGAGACCGCTTTTAGCCTTGGCAATAATATTGGGAACGCCTAATTTTTTACAGTGCATGACAGCGAGAACAGAAGCTTCTAAGCTGTTTCCTGTAGCAATTACTACAGTATCACAATGTTCGATGCCGACATTCTCGAGGAATTCGTAGTTGGTAATGTCCCCTACAGCAGCGCGTGTCACGGTATTTGAGACCGCTTGGACATGGTCTTCACGGTAGTCTAAAGCGATGACTTCTTGATCGAATGTGCATAATTCTTCAGCAACGGTTCTCCCGAAAATACCTAGACCGAGCACACCTATGATTTTTTTTGACACAATAATTTCCTTTCTTGTACTAACCTACGGAAATGTTAGTTTTAGCATAATGAATAGTGTTTTCCTGTTTTTGAAGTAGGCTAAGTAAAACGGTAATCGGACCGACTCGGCCTAAAAACATCAGGGCCATGATAATGAAGCGACCGGCCATAGAGAGCTCTGAGGTTGTGTTCATCGAAACGCCAACAGTTGCGATAGCAGAGGCTACTTCAAAGAGTAATTTAAAGGGATTTAAGTTAGAATCTGTCACCAATAACAGCAAATAGCCTAGCATCATGGTTCCGAAGAAAAAAATGATCACAGTTAGGGTCTGTTTAATGACCTTATTATCGATGGAGCGATGATTGAAGGTGACCTCGGTTTGACCAGACAATTCGGCCTTGAATAAGAGTGCCATGATAGCAATGACTGTCACTTTTACCCCCCCGGCTGTACCTCCTGGAGCTCCCCCCATAACCATCTGAATCATATACAGAAAATTGGTAGCTGGCTTGGCGTGTTCGTAATTGATTGTAGCAAAACCAGCTGTACGCATGGTCACAGTTTGGAAAAATGAAGTTTGCAGTTGTTGGAAAGTTGTTAGATTCCCAATTGTTTGACTATTATCGATTTCGAGGAGCCAGCTTACTAAGGTTCCAATAACTAATATAATCGTGGTTGTTTGAAGGACCAATCGTGATTGATTAGACAGCGGTTTATATAGGGTAGTCAAACGTTTGGGGCGACTAGTATGATAGCTTTTGATCGCGTGAATTAAGTCTTGCCAAACACCAAATCCAAGTCCTCCTGCGATGATTAACCCCGCAATGGTGAAATTGATAAGAGGTGAAGTAGTGAAACCTTGAAGACTGGATGATCCGAAATTATCAAAGCCTGCATTACAAAAAGCAGAAACAGCTAAGAAAATGGCATTAAAGATACCATTTCCCAGGCCAAATCGTGGGATAAAATCGATCATGAGGATAGTAGCAGCTATGGCTTCAATGACAAAGGTCAAGCAATAAACATGATAGAGAAAAGCTTTTAAATCCTGGCTGCTATCTCTGCTTAAGGCGGATTGTAGCAGGGTTTGATCGGATAGATTCATTTTACGGTGCAGGGCTAAACTACTCATGGCGATAAGGGTAACGAGCCCCAGGCCACCAACCTGCATCAGGATCATTGCAATGATTTGTCCCAAACCATTATAGACGTCACCAATGGCAAAGACAGACAGTCCCGTTACACATACCATTGAGACGACATTAAATAAATGGTCGAGATAGACCGTTTTTGGCGCATGCGCATAGTGCATGATTGGCATAGACAATAGAAAGCTGCCAATAAGGATAACGATTAAAAAACTAAAGCTAAGTTGCTGGGTAACAGACCATTTTTTGATTATGGATGGCATGGTGTTCCTTTCTGAAGCCATTAGAGGGGTTTTTTGTTGGGGATGCCAGCTTTTCGAGGGTATTTTTTAGGGGTCTCTTTCTTCTTTTCAACCACTGTGATATTGCGGCCGTCGCCATTTGGTAACTGGTAATTTTGGCTATCTACAATGGTTGCAAAGAGCAATGCTAGCGCTGTTTTAGCTGACTCTAACTCTTGATCAGCTGCACTGGCTTTAAGGGCGATGAGGCGTCCGTTTAATGTCAAAAAGGGGATAGTTAATTCCGCAAGAACTTGCATCCGAGCAACAGCTCTGGCTGTCACAACATCAAATTGCTGGCGGAAGGCTTTATCTTGTCCAAAATCTTCGGCACGTCCATGGAAAAAGTGCACACCCGAGAGTTGCAACTCATCAGCAAGAAGGGTCAGAAATTGGATGCGCTTATTTAGCGAGTCAATGATAGTAACTTCTAAATTAGGGAAAATAATTTTCATGGGAAGACTTGGAAAACCAGCGCCGGCCCCAATATCTAATAGCCGTATAGGTTCGTTAGAAAGGTAACCTTGTAGGATTGGAGCGATGGAATCATAGAAATGTTTTAAATAAACGTCTTGTTTTTCAGTAATAGCCGTTAAATTAATTTTGTCATTCCACTCGACTAATAAGGCGAAGTAGCGTTCAAATTGTGCCTTTTGATGAGTGGAAAGTGTGATGTGATGGCTTTCAAGTTCTTGGTAAAATTCTTCAGGTGTCATCTGGTCTCCTTAAGTGTTAAACTTCTCTTCATTTTACCATATTCATCTTGTCTTTTCTTTTGAAATTATCTCAAAACTGCTATAATGAGATAAATGTTCAGGGAGGGCGCGATGTGTTAAAAAAGCAAATAGCTAGTAATAAAAGAAGAACCATTATTTTGATCCTCTTGTTTTTTACCTTATTGAGTGCTCTTGGATCGGCTGCTGGGTATCTGGTACTAGGCAATATGACTTTTGGACTTGTTATGGCGGTGATCATTGGCGTTATTTATGCAGCGACTATGATTTTTCAATCAACCAAGGTTGTGATGGCGATGAACAAGGCTAAAGAAATCGATCCGATAGAAGCTCCCGATTACTACGCTTGTGTTGAAAATATGGCAATGGTAGCACAGTTACCTATGCCCAAGGTTTATGTGATCGAAGATGGGGCGCTCAATGCCTTTGCGACGGGATCTAGTCCAGAAAATGCAGCTGTCGCCGCCACAACTGGACTTTTGAAAACGATGAACCGCACAGAATTGGAAGCCGTTATAGGACACGAAATAAGCCATATTCGGAATTATGATATTCGCATCTCAACCATTGCTGTTGCTTTGGCTTCCGCAGTCACTATGATTTCCAGTATTGGAGGGCGTATGATGTTTTATGGGAGAGGCCGTCGCCGTAATAGCAATAGAGATGATGGCACAAGTGCCCTTCTTCTGATTTTCTCTATTTTAGCCATGTTTTTGGCACCTTTGGCAGCTAGTTTGGTACAACTTGCTATTTCACGGCAAAGGGAATTTTTAGCAGATGCTTCCTCAGTAGAGTTTACCCGAAATCCAGAAGGTATGATTCAAGCTTTACGGAAATTACAAGGATCAAAACCAATGGCTCATGTGGTTGATGATGCTAGTGCTGCACTATATATTAGTGATCCTAGGAAGTCTACCGGTTTCAAACATTTGTTTTTGACACACCCACCTCTAGAAGAACGTATTAAACGTTTAGAGCTCCTTACGTACAAAGAAAAGACATTTTTTTAAGAAAAGAAGAAAAGGAAAACATCATGAAATTAAGCGATATTCGCAAAAATCCAGAAGGATTACCATTTGATAAACAATTGGCATTGAAAGATGCTCTGATTGCGCGTGAAAGTAGTATTTTAGACCTGCAAAATGTCACAGCAAAAGGGATAGTTTCCTATGATGATGGGCTTTATTTATTGCATTATCATTTATCCTATGAGCTGACCCTTCCATCGAGTCGTTCCATGACTCCAGTTACTCTTCAAGAACACTATGATGTCTCAGAGGTCTTCATAGCCGCACAAGATGTTGCCACTAAAAAAGAAATGGTTGACGAGAATCTTGTTCTCATTCTAGAAGATGATGTGATTGATCTTTCGGAAAGTGTTTTGGATAACATTTTGTTAAATATTCCTTTGAAAGTATTGACGGAAGAAGAGGAAAAAACAGAAGCGATGCCAGAAGGTGACAGCTGGACTGTCTTGACAGAAGCGCAGTACCAACAACTCCGAGAAGAAGAAAAGCAGGTCAACAATCCATTTGCATCACTGTCTGGTCTATTTGATGACTCGGAATAAAGAAAATATATTTTTGTCATATAACTTTAATTTGTAACTATAAAGCAAACGTGGTATTATAAACTGTCACGTTTAAAAAGTTAGTTGAGACCAGGGTTTGCTTTTTAAGAATGCGATAAGATTCGTCCCTTTTGGGAAAACGAACTGATCACAAAAGATTGAATGAGTAACATAAACACTTCTCATCTAGCATTAAAACAATACTAATATTATGGATATTAAAGGTGGAAAATGACGAAACATATTTTGATTATAGAAGATGAAAAAAATCTTTCACGATTTGTTTCTTTAGAATTACAACATGAAGGATACTCTGTTACCGTTGAACATAGTGGCCGTGCTGGTCTTGAGTCAGCTTTGGAAAAAGATTATGATTTGATTTTGCTGGATTTGATGTTGCCTGAAATGGACGGTTTTGAAATTACACGACGTTTACAGCAGGAAAAATCAACCTATATTATCATGATGACTGCTCGTGATTCTGTGATGGATATTGTGTCTGGCTTAGATCGTGGTGCAGATGATTATATTATCAAGCCTTTTGCGATTGAAGAGTTACTTGCGCGTGTTCGGGCAGCCTTTCGTCGTCAAGAAATCGAGGATAGTAAACGGGCTAAAACTGGCGGAGCTAGCTACCGCGACCTGAAATTGGATCCTCAAAATCGCTCAGTTGTTCGTGGTGAGGAAACCATTCCTTTGACGAAAAGAGAATTCGATTTGTTGTCGGCATTGATGTCTAATATGAATCGCGTTATGACTCGTGAAGAGTTGCTAAACCATGTTTGGAAATATGATGAAGCTGTCGAAACCAATGTGGTTGATGTCTATGTTCGCTACTTGCGTGGCAAGATAGATGTCAGTGGTAAAGAGTCGTACATTCAAACAGTGCGTGGTATGGGATATGTCATTCGTGAAAAATAATGAGTTTTATCAAAAACTTCATAAATTACCACTTAGAAAAAAAATGGTCCTCGTTACAACAGGGCTCTTTTTTCTCATTTTTACGACTTTTACAGGTCTGGTTTTATTATTTTCGAATGATTTGTTGCTAAGACGCGAGGAAAAAACCGTCAGAGAAACGACTGATCTGGTTCAAAGGCATTTGTCTGAAATAGACGAGCCATTAACGAGGGATAACCTAATTACGTATCTGCAAACCATGCACACTGTGGAAAATATCAGCTCGGACACCATTTTGACAGAAGGGATGGCTATTGTCGGAAATCACTCGGTGTCTCACTTGTTATATTCCAACCAGACGGCATATCTGTATAATATTCATAAAGATTTGTTATTTACAACAGGGACAGAAACTAAGCCTTTAGTTCTGGGACACTTGAATACTCTACAGTCTGACCGGATAGATAACGAGCGAGGTTTTAGCATTAATGTTCCGATTTATAATCAGACGGGTAAGAAAATCATTGGTTATGCTAAACTTTTTCATAACTTAGAGTTCTACTATACGCTGAAGAACCGCTTGCTCATCTTGTTGCTATTTTTAGAGATAGGGACCATCATCTTAGTTTTGATTATTATGCGCCATAGTATTGACACCTTTTTAAGTCCAATCTATAGTTTGAGAAAGGTGATGCGACATATTGAGGCAGATCCTACAGATCTTGATGTGCGCCTGCAGATTAGTAGTGGTGATGAGATTGAAGAACTCTCGCATATTTTTAATGCGATGTTGGAACGCATTGCAGAACAAAACCACTTACAGCAACAGTTTATCAGTAACGTTAGTCATGAACTGAGGACACCTGTAGCGGTTATCAAGGGCCATCTAGATTTACTGAGCCGATGGGGCAAAAATGATCCTGACATTTTAGAAGAAAGTTTAGAAGCTAGTCGCCATGAGGCGCAACGAATGAATGTGATGATCAGTGAGATGCTAGATTTGGTGCGTCTTCAAGGTGATTTGTCGGAAAAACACCAAGAAACGACCTATCTGGTTGTTCCTATGCAGGCTGCTGTCTATAATTTTGAAGTGCTGCGGCCTGATTTTGCGTTTTCGCTGACGGTTAAAACCACGGATCTTCATGCTAAAATGTCTAAAAGTCACTTTGAACAAGTTTTAACCATTTTGCTTGATAATGCGGTTAAATATTCACCCCAAAAGAGTCTAATTGAATTGTATTTAGACCATTTTGAGGATTATGCGCGTGTTACTGTACGTGATCATGGTGAAGGGATTGCTGAGGAAGATCTCCAAAATATTTTTGAACGCTTTTACCGTACCGATAAATCGCGTAATCGTGAAGGGACAAAAGCGGGACTGGGAATTGGTTTGTCGATTCTTAAGCAAATTTGTGATGCTTATAACTGTCGTTTAAATGTTTATAGTGAAGTTAATAGTGGCACTGCTTTTGTTATCGATATCCCCTTGGTGATGGAAACAAAAGATATGTAGGGCCCCCAGAAGTCTAGCATCACTAACATGTACTTCTTTGGTTTAGGGCTGATGCTTAGTTGACGATATGGGCTTATTCATAAGAGGTTCAGAGGAAGTGGTTAGGTGACTTGAATGGCGCTGTCATCTTACCATTGATTGGCTGTGAATGTTTGGTATCTCAGGTATTCTATGATATAATGAACTATTAATAAACAGGGATATAGAGGCTTGTTATCCATTTGTAAAGATAAAAGGAATTCATCTAGGGAGGAGTGATTGTTTGCGTTGTCCGAAATGTCATACGACAAAATCTAGTGTTGTCGATAGCCGTCAAGCTGAGGAAGGTACTACTATTAGAAGACGCCGAGAATGTGAAAATTGCCACAATCGGTTCACGACTTTTGAGAGGATTGAAGAAGTACCGCTTTTAGTCGTTAAAAAAGATGGGACGCGGGAAGCCTTCTCGCGGGATAAGATTTTACACGGTATCATCATGAGTGCTCAAAAGCGCCCTGTTTCCAGCGAAGATATTGAAAATGTCATTAGCCGTATTGAGCAAGCTATTCGTAGCAATTATGAAAATGAGGTCCCTAGTCATGTGATTGGTAATATGGTGATGGATGAGTTGGCAGAGTTGGATGAAATCACTTATGTTCGTTTTGCATCTGTTTACCGCAGCTTTAAAGATGTCGATGAAATCGAGGAGCTCTTGCAACAGATCACCAATCGTGTTCGTGGTAAAAAGGTTAATAAAAAATGAAGCCTATTGATGACTTTTCATTTATAAAAGCTAATCGGATTGATCTCTCATCACAATCGTTAATGACCTACTATTATCCCATCATTGGACAAGAGGCTTTTGTTGCCTACCATTATTTGGTAACTTTCTGGGATGATGGTCGCCAAAAGCATAAGTTTTCTGAAATCTTAAACCATACGCTTTTGGGGATGTTATCTTTTGAAAAAGCTCTAGCAACATTGACAGCTATGGATTTAGTGGTCTTTTTCAAACAGAGAGAATCTTACCTGATTCAACTTAAGAGCCCTTTGTCTGGTCAAGAGTTTCTCAAGGTACCCCATTATCGCCAGATGCTAGTGCAAAAGATAGGGGAAGTTGCTGTCAAGGAGCTAGAGGTAGCTATTCCGGAAAATAGCCACGACATCTCCAAACGTTTTTCAGATGTTTTTGATGATCAAGGAGAAGTCACCTTGTCCATGGGCGTATCTGATGCTAAATCCTCTTTTGATATTGAAGCTTTCAAAAATTTGATGGTACGTGATGGTCTGTCTTTCTCCAATGAAAAAACAGATGTGATTGGCTTATATCGTTTGTCAGAAACTTATCAAATGACCTGGTATGATACCTATTTGTTAGCCAAAGAAACAGCCTATAAGTTAACCATTTCCTTAAGTAGAATGCGCGCGAAAAAAGAGCAGGGGCAAGTCTCTCAGCAGACGGGAAATGAGTTGACCCCTCAAGAAAAAATACTTGTAACCGAAGCGCAAGCCGATCGTACAGAGGTCTTTTTAGCTAAGATCAAAAAAGCGCGTAAAGCTACCATCACAGCGGATGAGCGGCGATTAGTGTCAGAACTTGCTGAGATAGGATTTTTGGATGAAGTGATCAATGTGATTCTTCTTTATACCATCACCAAAAACAAGTCAGCCAATATTAATAAGTTATACGCTCAGAAATTGGCTAACGATTTATCTTACCATGGCATAAAAACAGCCGAGGCAGCGGTCATCAAGTTGCGCCAGCCTTCAAGCTATGCCAAAAACCAGAAGGGCAAAACCAAGGTGTCTAGTCCTCAGAAAAGCAATGTTCCGGAGTGGAGTAATCAGGATTATCAAAATCAGACATCTGAAGAGGAACAAAAACGATTAGAAGAAGCAAAGCGTAAAGCCATGGAGCGTCTTAGAAAGGACTGATTATGGAAAAGGTAGGACAAACTTTAAACAGGTCGGGACATTCTAGACATTTTGATGCCAACCAGGTAACCCAATTGATCTTGTCAGATCCAGATGTGGTGACCTTTATCAACCAGCATGGTTTAACCCAAGATGAGATCAAACGTAGCTTACCTAAGTTCAATCAATTTATCAATGAGCAGCGCAAGTTTCGAGATGGAGAAGAAGCCTATATTGCTAAAGGCTATGAACCGATTCTGATCATGAACGAAGGCTACGCAGATGTGAGCTATTTGGAGACGAGAGAATTAAAAGAAGCTCAGGAGCAAAAAGCGATTGAGAATCGGATTAACTTGGTCAGCTTGCCAAAGTCCTATAAATCTATTTCATTTGATGATGTCTTGTTGGATGATGTGAAGCGCCTAGATGTTTATGAGAGCTTGGTTGATTTTATTAGCCAATATCCTAGTCCTGAGCAAAAAGGTCTTTATCTCTATGGCGATATGGGGGTTGGGAAATCCTTTTTCATGGCAGCTTTAGCGCATGAACTTTCGGAGAAGAAAAATGTTAAGACAACTCTTCTTCACTACCCAAGCTTTACCATTGATATCAAAAATGCCATAAAAACCGATTCTGTCAAAGATGAGATTGATGCTGTTAGAACTAGCGAAGTTTTGATTCTTGACGATATTGGTGCGGAGCAAAATTCATCTTGGATACGCGATGATGTCTTACAAGTTATTCTGCAATACCGAATGCAAGAAAACTTACCAACTTTCTTTACGTCCAACTACAGCTTTGCCGATTTAGAACGTAAGTTGGCCAATGGCCGAAATGGTGACGAGACTTGGCAGGCCAAGCGTATTATGGAACGTGTGCGTTTCTTGGCTAAAGAGACTCACTTGCAAGGTGAGAACAGAAGGTAATTGCCAGGATCATCTTTTGTGATGTTAAAAGAATTATAGAAAATAAGATAGGGAGGTATTATGTCCTTACCAACTGTTGCCATAGTCGGTCGTCCGAATGTTGGCAAATCAACTTTATTTAACCGTGTTGCAGGAGAACGTATTTCCATCGTTGAAGATGTTGAAGGCGTGACGCGTGACCGTATTTACACAAGTGCAGAGTGGCTTAATCGTCAATTTTCGCTGATTGATACCGGTGGTATTGACGATGTGGATGCGCCATTCATGGAGCAAATTAAGCACCAGGCAGATATCGCTATGACTGAAGCAGATGTTATTGTTTTTGTGGTATCTGCTAAAGAAGGCGTGACTGATGCGGATGAATATGTGGCACGCATTTTGTACAAAACTAATAAACCCGTTATTTTAGCAGTCAATAAGGTTGACAATCCTGAGATGCGTGCTGAAATTTATGATTTCTATACGCTTGGATTAGGCGATCCTTACCCAGTATCGTCTGTTCATGGTATTGGAACGGGTGATGTTTTAGATGCTATCGTGGAAAATCTTCCTTCTGAACATGAAGAAGAAAATCCTGATATTATCAAATTTAGTTTAATTGGGCGTCCTAATGTCGGAAAATCTAGTCTTATCAATGCCATTTTAGGTGAAGAACGTGTGATTGCTAGTCCAGTTGCTGGAACGACCCGTGACGCTATCGATACTAACTTTACGGATAGCGAAGGTCAAGAGTATACCATGATTGATACCGCTGGTATGCGTAAGTCTGGAAAGATCTACGAAAATACGGAGAAATATTCTGTCATGCGCTCCATGCGTGCTATCGATCGTTCAGATGTTGTTCTCATGGTCATCAACGCTGAAGAAGGTATTCGTGACTATGACAAACGCATTGCTGGTTTTGCCCATGAAGCTGGAAAAGGGATGATTATTGTCGTTAACAAATGGGACACGATTAAGAAAGATAATCATACGGTCAATCAGTGGGAAGCGGATATTCGTGACCAATTCCAGTTTTTGGCCTATGCCCCGATTATCTTTGTATCGGCTGAGACCAAACAACGTCTTAACAAATTGCCGGAAATAATCAAGCGTATTAGTGAGAGTCAAAATCGCCGTATTCCATCAGCTGTGCTTAATGATGTTATTATGGACGCAATTGCTATCAATCCAACACCGACTGATAAAGGGAAGCGCCTCAAGATTTTCTATGGGACACAAGTGGCAGTCAAGCCACCAACTTTCGTGATTTTTGTTAATGAAGAAGAGTTGATGCATTTTTCTTATATGCGTTTCTTGGAAAATCAAATTCGGGCAGCGTTTGGTTTTGAAGGGACACCGATCCATCTTATCGCTCGTAAACGTAGTTAGTAAATAGAAAGAAGCGACTGAGGTCGCTTTTTAGGTATTTTATGAAAAAAGTAAAAGGTTTGGGGATACTTTTCCTCCTCATTGTTGGTGTTACTATTGGCTACCATTTTGTTGCAACATCCCCTAGTACGCCAAAAACCAGTTCAACTTACGATGTTAGTGGTCCTCAGTATTTTCAAGAAGAGGAGAGCCTAGTTCTGAGCCGAATGATAGCTAAAAAACAAGGCCTTTATTTTTATGGTTTCCCCGAATGTCCTTGGTGTCAGGAGTCAGTCCCACTATTGACTAAGGTTTTAGAAGATCAGCAAACAAGGGCTTATACGGTCAATATCCACAGTGATAATTACCAGAAGGATGATGCAAGAGTATTAGAACATTTTTACCAAAGTCATTTGGGTAAAAAGTCTGTCTCTGTGCCCTTTTTGGTTGCCATTAATAGCCGTGGCCAAGTGAAAACACATGTTGGGACAGTAGAAGGACATAATGCCAAAGAAAGTAAACTGACCCCCAAACAGCAGGAGGAACTAGCAGAGGTTTTAGCTTCCCTAGTTTCTTGGACCAAATCTTAAGCATTAAACAGGTGTGCATAGCTGTTGCCGATCCGTCTCGTGTGTAAGTGTTTTCTTTGAGAGGAAGTTGTTTTAGTCAGAGTTTTTTCGGACCTCGATTTGAACGACGAGTCTAATGATTTTAGTCGTCTTGACGCTCTGGTGGTTACAGGCTTGGTGGGTCTCTTGTCAGAACTGTACGATTGATGATTTAAAACTAACTGAGATTTAGCGTTTTGGCTGATGCATCTCTCAGTTTTTTGTTTTTTTTAGGGGCCTACAGTATTTGATGCAATAAACAGTCAGGAAAGCAGCTTGTGATACTGCTCGGAAGTTTTGCACTAAAAAGCTGGGAAATTTTTTGATACTGTTACTTGAAAGCTCAAAAGCTATCCAAAGATGACCTACTTGGTAAAAGATTGTGACGTCAGCTCAAACAGTCCACTGGACTGTTTGAGGTGGTGAATCATGAAGGTGCTACATACGCAATCTTTGGGTTATGAGAAATGACTAGGCATTTCTCTATTTTTGATCGCGGTTGATCAGGAGGGATTATCGTATCAGTATGCGAACACTGTCTACTAGATTGTTTTTACTGCTATCTAGGTAATTAGATTGCGAGAAATTTAAGGAAAGTACTTGAAAGATGCTATCTGACTTGCCATTAACGAGCTAGCAACTGCCTATTCTCTCTATTTTTGCTATAATAAAGGGATAAACTATTGTTTGTTAAGAAATCAAGAACGATCTCATCGCTTTCAGTTAGCGTAAGAACGAGGAGTAAATAACATGGCAAGGTTAATCCCAGGTCGCATTCGTAATCAAGGAATTGCTTATTATGAAGCGGGATTAGTTTCAATAACATCTCAGGAAGAACAGTTGCTCACCGCTGTCGTTAACGGTGTTTCTATTCACTATTCATTAGATGATCAAGAGATTATCTGTCAGTGTTCCCTTTTCCATGAAAAGGCGTATTGTGAGCACTTGGCAGCAGTGGAGTATTTTCTAAAAAATGACCAACAAGGCCAGTCGCTTTTAGAGAGTTTATCTCAGCACCAAAATGATGAGAAAGAAAAAGAAGTAAGGCAATCGTTTGGTAGTCTTTTTCTTGCCACCTTAAAGACAACTGATGAGGCTGAAGAACGCTTTAGTTTAAGTGCAGAAGGCCAACAAAGCCCCTATGCCAATACCATATGGTGGACATTGCGCATTCGTCGTTTACCAGATACGCGCAGCTATGTGATTCGTGATATCAAAAGTTTTCTCAATGTGGTCAAAAAAGAATCTTATTATCAAATTGGCAAGCAGTACTATGAGCAGCTCTCATTGAATCAGTTTGATGAGGCTAGCCAGCAGATGATCACATTCTTGTGGCGCCTAACCCCGGATGTGTCACAACAAGACCTTTCCTTTTTATTTCCTAATCATCACAGGCATTTACGGCTCCCTTCAGGCTTTTTTGAGGAAGGCCTCCTGTTGTTAAATGACTTGCCGCAAGTTCAATTAGAAATTGGGTTAAAGACCTATCATTTTTTTGACTGTACTTATCTACAGCCGGAGCATCGCTTGTTTCAGTTTGAAGTACTAGTGCATCGGAAAGCCATTGAGCTCCTTGTTCAGGAGGGACGTTATCATTCCTATTTTGATGGGCAATATTTATTTGCCAACGGTCACTTTTATTTCTTGAACAGTAAGCAACAAAAGCTAGTGATGGCTTTAAAAACACTGCCGATTGCGGATGATCTAGCCAAACACGTTTATTTTGATTTAACAGATCAAAACCAGTTAGCAGCTTCTCTATCGGACTTTGAAGAATTGGGGCCCGTGAAGGCTCCTAAAACCTTTCAACAAAGAGATTTCGCTCTTCATTTCTCATTTGATTGGCAGGATGATCGGTTCTTAACTGTCCAGGCGGTACTATCTTTTGATGCTCTGAACGTTGCCTCTAAGTCAGAATTGCAACAAGTCCCTTTTGCGGTTAATTACCGTAAGGAAGCTGCTGTTTTCCGCTTGCTTCGTCAAGAAGGTTTTGGTACTGATTTAAGGGGGGGTAAACGTTTAGCCAGTATGGCAGATTTGGTTACCTTCTTTGAGACCACCCTCGCGCAGTTCAATCAATTGGGGAAGGTGACCTTATCAGATAGGCTTAAGGAGATGCGAATTGAAGCGTCGCCTAGGATTAGTATTGAACGACAGGGAGGCCTGTTAGATATTTCTTTTGATTTTGATCAGCTGGAAGAGGCCGATGTCGACAGTGCTTTACAAGCCTTGTTTGCTAATCAATCTCATTTTATGTCGCAGACAGGAAAAATGGTGGTTTTTGATGAAGAAACGCAAAAAATCAGTAAAACTTTAGAGGATTTGAGGGCGAAACAAATCGCCAGCGGTCATTTGCAACTCAATCAAGCAGCAGCCCTTCATCTTTCTGAATTGGTTCCGAAAACGCAGCAAGTTTCTTTTTCAAATGATTTTCAGAAGATGGCAGACGATTTGCGTCACCCTGAAGGCTTTGACTTGCCTTCTTTGACCATAGAAGCTCAGCTCAGAGATTATCAGCAAAAAGGGGTTCAATGGTTAGCCATGCTAGACCATTATGGCTTTGGTGGTATATTAGCAGATGATATGGGTCTGGGAAAAACATTGCAAACCATAGCGTTCTTGAGTCATACCATTAAGCGAGAATCACGTATTCTTGTTTTAGCACCGTCTAGTCTGATTTATAATTGGCAAGAAGAGTTCCATAAGTTTGCCCCGCAGATTGATGTCGCGGTTTCTTATGGAACAAAGGCGGATCGCCAGCATACGATCGCTGAGAATCATCAGGTTACCATCACCAGTTACCATTCTTTCCGTCAAGATTTTGCTCACTATCAAGAAAGAGCATACGATTATTTGATCTTGGATGAAGCACAAGTGATGAAAAATGCTAAAACCAAGATAGCGCATTACCTACGGCAGTTTAATGCTAAGAATTGCTTTGCCTTGTCTGGTACTCCTATCGAAAATAACCTTTTGGAAATTTGGTCTATTTTTCAAATTGTTTTGCCTGGACTATTGCCGTCTGAAAAGGTGTTTACCAAACTCAAAGCGGAACAAGTGGCACGTTATATCAAGCCCTTCATTTTAAGGCGTAAAAAAGAAGATGTTCTACCAGAGCTACCCCAATTAACTGAAATAACCTATCCCAATGAATTGGCAGAAAGTCAAAAAGCGATTTACATTGCGCAATTACGACAAATGCAAGAGCGCATTCGCACATCTTCAGATGTTGAAATCAATCGTCAAAAAATTGAAATCCTTTCAGGAATCACAAGATTGCGGCAAATTTGTGATACCCCTAGTCTCTTTATGGATTATTCAGGAGAGAGTGGCAAGTTAGATAGCCTGAAAGCCTTGCTTCTCCAGATCAAGGAAAATGGGCGCCGTGTCCTGATCTTTTCACAATTTCGAGGTATGTTGGATATTGTAGAGGAAAACCTGGCAGAGATCGGCTTGACAGCTTATAAAATGACAGGTTCAACGCCAGCAGATCAGCGACAAGAAATGACCAAAGCCTTTAATATGGGTTCTAAGGACGCCTTTCTGATTTCGCTAAAAGCAGGGGGAGTTGGTCTTAACTTGACAGGTGCCGATACGGTTATTTTGATTGACCTATGGTGGAATCCTGCGGTTGAAATGCAAGCCATTAGTCGTGCGCACCGTATAGGGCAGACAGAAAATGTAGATGTCTTCCGTTTAATCACGAGAGGCACCATTGAAGAGAAGATTTTGGATTTGCAAAAGACTAAAAAGGATCTCGTGACTACCGTATTAGATGGTAATGAGACAAGAGCTCATATGAGTATTGACGATATCAAAGAGATATTAGGACTTTCTCAAGGATAGAGATTTTGAAAAAGTGAGGTCTTTAGTTTATAATAGGACTGTTACAGAAAGGAAGTGAGCCCATGAGTTCCAGACGACGTATGTTTCCCTTGGTGCCAGATGATGAGCCAGTAATTGGCCAGTCGACAGCAATGCACCTTTATGATAATAAAGATCTCATTACGAATATCAATGGAACTTACTATGACAAGGATTACTCTGATGTGACAAGAGATCTTTCATTTGTGAGGAATACGCCTCCTCTTAAGGAGACCGGGCAAGCAGTCGTCTCCCAAACGAAAGAACATGGACGCACTTATGCTGAGCAGGCGAGAGAAAAGGCTAAAGAAGACCTTCGTCAAAAAAGGCAGCGTTATGTTGAACAAGAGTTGCAACGTTCTCAGCCCTTGACAAGTTTATCTCGGCAAACAGCAAGCCCAGTTATGATTAAATCGTCTCAGCAGACATCACCATCTGAGAGACCAGTAAGAAGTCGTACAGCGTCTCGACAGGCACCTAATGCAAAGGCGAAAACGCCTGAGAAACATCAGACGGAGCTATCCGTGTATTCTCAGAAATTACGGCAAGAGTCCTATATCCTTGTGGATCTTCCTAAAGTTTACAAGCAACCAGAACGTGTTGCTGATTCAAAACCGAAAAAAAATAGCTATGATTTCTTAAAAAGAAGTCAAATTTACAATCATCAAGAGAGACAAGAAAAACGTGAACGCCAAATTGCTCAAGAGCTAAATTTGACACGTTTTAATGACTAAAGGAGTGAGTATGTCAAAAATTTATCATTTTATTGGGATTAAAGGCTCAGGAATGAGTGCCCTTGCGCTGATGCTGCATCAAATGGGACATAAGGTTCAAGGATCAGATGTCGATAAATACTATTTTACCCAAAGAGGTTTAGAACAAGCTGGTATTCAAATCTTACCTTTTGCTGAAGCTAATATTACTGATGAAGTAGAACTGATTGCCGGCAATGCCTTTCGCCAGGACAATAATGTCGAGCTTGCCTATGCGATTGAAAAAGGTTATCCTTACAAACGTTATCATGAATTTTTAGGGGAATTCATGGAGCAGTTTACGAGTTTGGGTGTCGCAGGAGCTCATGGTAAGACTTCCACAACTGGCTTACTAGCGCATGTTATCAAGAATATTACCGATACCTCTTATCTCATTGGTGACGGTACTGGACGTGGCTCAGCCTCAAGTAAATATTTTGTCTTCGAATCAGACGAGTATGAGCGCCACTTTATGCCTTATCATCCAGAATACTCTATTATCACCAATATTGACTTTGACCATCCCGACTATTTTACAAGTATTGATGATGTTTTTGACGCTTTCAATGCTTACGCTAAACAAGTCAAAAAAGCACTCTTTGTCTATGGTGAAGATGACTACCTTCGTCGCCTCACATCCCCTGCAACCATTTACTACTACGGCTTTGATGAGTCAAATGATTTTTATGCTGGTGACATCACTCGGACAGTGCACGGATCTGATTTCAGTGTTTACCATAAGGGGGAAGTTATTGGAAAATTCCATGTGCCTGCTTATGGGCGTCACAATATTTTGAATGCGGTGGCTGTTATTGCTAATCTCTACATTGGTGGTCTAGATATGGCATTGGTGGCAGAGCATCTCAAAACTTTCTCTGGGGTTAAGCGTCGTTTTACCGAAAAACGGATTAATGACACGATTATTATTGACGATTTCGCTCATCACCCAACTGAGATTATTGCGACTTTGGATGCGGCACGTCAGAAGTACCCTTCTAAAGAAATTGTGGCTATTTTCCAACCGCATACCTTTACGCGTACCATTGCTTTATTGGATGATTTTGCTTTAGCACTCAATGAAGCAGACGCTGTGTATTTAGCTCAAATTTATGGTTCGGCGCGCGAGGTAGACAATGGTGATGTCAAAGTAGAGGACTTAGCTCAACGCATTAACAAGCCTTCAGAAGTAGTTACCGTTGAGAATGTGTCTCCACTTCTTAACCATGATAATGCGGTATATGTCTTCATGGGAGCTGGCGACATTCAATTGTATGAACGGTCATTTGAAGAATTACTGGCCAACTTAACCAAAAATAATCAGTAGGCATAAAAAGGATAACTTTCTAAACTATTCGGAGTAGGCGGGTCAAAGAGATAGGGAACTGTTTGCGAAGTGAATTTAGGAACAGGACAGTTTACTACGCTTGACATCGCTTAAGAAAGGGCCTGAAAAGATTTTGTCTACAAACTTAAAGAGCGTTTAGCTCTTTTTATATGAGGTAAATGATAGATGGAAATTAGACATGTTCAAATAACAGATTGGGAAAGGATTACCCAGATTGAGGCGAGTAATTTTTCGCCAGAAGAGGCAGCGAAGCCAGAGGTCATCAGAAAACGCATTGAAACAATAGCTGATACCTTTCTCGTAGCTACTTTTGATGAACAAATAGCAGGTTATATCGAGGGCCCGGTTATTACGGAGCGCTACATTAGTGACGACCTGTTTCATGATGTTAGTCCGAACTCTACTGAAAAAGGCTTCATTGCCATCACTAGTCTCTCAATTGCTAAGGAGTATCAGGGGCAGGCAATCGGGACAACATTATTGGCAACATTAAAGGATTTGGCAGTTGCTCAAAACCGTCAAGGAATCACCTTAACCTGTCACGATTATTTGATTTCCTATTATGAGATGAATGGTTTTAGTGACGAAGGGGAGTCTCTGTCACAGCACGGCGGGGCCAAATGGTTTAATCTCGTTTGGGAAAATCCAGAATTTGAATGTTAAGAATAGGTAACAAGTCTTAAAATCATTGCATTATCAGCTTTTTTAAGATATAATGCAGGTTGATTATTAAGTAGGAGGGGCAGCTTTGACTGACTTTAAAGACGAGGATAAGACTTCAAAAGTTGGTGATCAGAATTTTAAAGATCGTATTTTAAAAGAGCTTGAAGAAGCAAATCGTAAACGCCTGTTGCAAGAAAAAGCAGAGCGCCAAAGAAGAGCTGCCGAAGCAGAAGCAGAGCGTCTTCAAAAAGAGCAAGAGTTAGAAAGACAAGCTTCAGAAGCTCTAAAAAAGCAAGAAGAGGAGCGAGAGTCACTTGCTGCTATGCAATCTGAGTTCACTAATAACCAGTCGACCTCTTTTGCTTTGGATAATCATAAGCATTCTACAGAGACCGTATCGCAGAGTGCTTCTATCTTCCACTCAGAAACGCTGTCCCCAACGAGTCCAGAGCCTGGTTCGCAGTCACTTAATGGAACAGTCGATTCTGACTTGGCTAATACTGCTACTTCAGAAGTACGAGACTGGACATCAGAAATAGATGATGACTCTGCTGAATCCAGAGAGGAAGAGCTTGTTTCTGCCGCGCCTCATTTAGCTGCTTCAAGATATTCGACGATAACAAAGAGCGAGTCAGAGGTTAGTGACTTTTCAGGTGAATCGGCCGTGCCCCCTTCTGAACAAATGGTTGCTAGTTTGGAAGCGCAGAATGAAGCAGTTGTTGCTCAAATTGAAGCATCCAAAACAGTTACCGAAGAAGTTAGGACACCAATGACACGACGAAAGAAAAATTATAAAATTGCAGCTAAAATTACTGGAATTTTAGTCACTATTATTGTAATTGTAGGTCTGCTAACGGCATTTTTAGGCTATCGCTACGTCTCCTCATCACTTGGGGCAGTTGATGCCAAGTCAAAGCAGTTTGTAACCGTTGAGATTCCCGAAGGGTCAGGAAATAAGCTTGTCGGGCAAATCCTGGAACAAAATGGTCTTATAAAAAATGCCTCGATCTTTAATTACTATGCACGATTTAAAAATGTTTCAGACCTTCAAAGTGGCTATTATAACTTGCAAAAAAGTATGACTGTTGAAGAGATTATTAAGGCCTTGCAACAAGGTGGTACCGCTGAGCCTCAGCAACCAGTGTTAGGTAAAATCTTGGTAACAGAAGGTTATACGATTGATCAGATTGCCAAGGCCATAACAGATAATGTTAATACAAAGGATACTGGTGATAAAACACCATTCAAATCAGATGATTTCTTGGCATTGATGACCAATCAAACCTTCATCAATGAAATGGTACAAAAATACCCTAAATTATTGGCAGATATTCCGAGTGCTGATGAGGCCAAGTATCAATTGGAAGGTTATCTATTCCCGGCCACTTATAATTACTATGAAGAGTCTCATTTAGAGGATGTGGTTGATCAAATGTTATTAACCATGGACACTACCCTGGCTCCCTATTATGATCAGATATCATCTAGCGGACGGACAGTTAATGAAGTCCTAAGCTTAGCTTCTTTAGTTGAAAAAGAAGGCTCTACTGATGAAGATCGTCGAAACATCGCAAGCGTCTTTTATAACCGTTTGACGATTCAAATGCCTCTTCAGAGTAACATTGCTGTTTTATATGCCATGGGCAAACTTGGCCAAGAAACCACCTTACGTGAAGATGCCGCTATAGACACGAAAATTGATTCCCCATATAATATTTATGAACATCCTGGCTTGATGCCGGGACCAGTGGATAGTCCTGGCTTGTCAGCGATTGAAGCCACTGTCAATCCTGCGGATACTGATTACCTTTATTTTGTGGCTGACGTTACAACAGGCAATGTCTACTATGCAGAGGATTTTGCGACTCATGAAGCCAATGTTGCTAAGTATGTTAATGCTCACTTAGAAAGCAGCGGCAGCAGTAATGAGTAGAATGATAGGACTGGCCTATGTCCAGCCCTATTCCTTTTATAAATTAAGACTATTTTAGAAAAGAGAATACTATACCATGTCAGAAAAAACATTTCCAATGACACAGACTGAAAAAGAACAGTTAGAAAAAGAATTAGAAGAGTTAAAACTCGTTAGACGTCCAGAAGTTGTCGAACGGATTAAAATTGCCCGTTCTTACGGTGACCTTTCAGAGAACTCTGAGTATGATGCTGCTAAAGATGAACAGGCTTTTGTTGAGGGAGAAATCTCAACTTTGGAAAACCAACTCCGTAATGCGGAAATTATTGATAGCGATGCTGTTGCTAAAGACGAAGTGGCTATTGGTAAAACAGTTATTGTTCAAGAAGTTGGCACAAGTGATAAGGATACCTACCACATCGTTGGTGCTGCAGGAGCAGATATTTTCTCTGGAAAGATCTCCAACGATAGCCCAATAGGACAGGCGCTTATTGGTAAAAATAAAGGTGACAAGGTAACTATCGAATCACCTGCAGGAAGCTATGATGTCGAAATTATCAGCGTGGAGAAAACAGCCGATAATAACTAAACTAAGACAGAAGGAAGTAAGAGGGTACCAGACGAAGGTGACAAAGATCTGGTCAATGAATCCTCATTTCTAGTTGATGTTACGAATCGACTAACACAATAATTTAAGGCTGGATTTATTCCAGCCTTTTTTATGTCTAAGGATAGATGGCTTGTAATGCTATCGGTAAGTTAGTTCTTGGAGTTAGTCATTGAAGTTAATTATCGCTACTTTTCCTTATTAGCCTAGAGTCCCGATTCCTAAATGATTCAAAAAGAGAGATGTCCTTTATTTGAGTGCAAAATCTTTGGTGCAATTGCTAGTAGGATGAGATCCAGGTTTTATGTGATAGCAAAAATGCCATGATACATGCTCATGGCAGAAATAACACTTTACTCACGTATTACAAAAAATGATTTTTCTCCTTTAAAAATGTGTGCGTCACTCATAACGCAGTTCATGAGTAGAAACAAAAAGTGGGGTCGGACTTACTGTTCCGACCCCACAATAACATTCAGTTTTAAGAATGGTTATTTTCGATTTTGTTTACCAGCGTTGCGTTTTGGCTTTTTAGATTCAATAGCACCTTCGATAGGTGAGTTGCTTGGTGTAACGTCTTTACGTGAGTTACCAGACGATTTTAATGGTTTGGGTGGATTTTGCGCAAATTCAGCTTCAACCTTCTGACGCAAACGAGGTTTGATGACATAAGTTGTGATGAGTTGTTGTGCGATAGCGAAGAAGCCACCGATGAACCAATAAAGCGATACCCCAGCTGGAGATGAAAATCCGAAGAAGGCCATCATTAGAGGCATGCTGTACATCATTGATTTCATTTGGGCACGTTGCTCTTCCGGAACAGCCTTCATAGACAACCAAGATTGGAAGAAATAAAGGGCTGCGATAATAGCTGTGAGGAGCAAGTCGGGCTTATCCAAAGCAAACCAAAGGAATTGTGAGCCTTGGATACCATTTGTGTAACGCGCTGCAAAATAAAGTGCTGAGAAGAATGGCATTTGAATGAGGAGTGGTAGACACCCGATACCGCCAAACATGCTAACACCATACTGGCGTTGAGCAGCCATGAAATCAGCTTGTGCCGCTAATTTTTCTTCTTGTGTCGTTGCTGTCTTCATCCGCTCCTGAATTGGGCCGAGATAAGGTTTGAGATAAGCCATTTTCTCAGACTGATAGGCAGCTTTTTGTGCTTGATAGAGGCCAAGTGGCAAGATGATAATCCGCACAATGATCGTTACTGCAATAATACCAAGCCCAAAGCCAAGACCTAGGTCATTGGCAAAATATTGAATGACTTTCTCCATGGGTTTGCCAAGGGTATCCCAGACAAAGCCGGCAGGTTTACCGTTAACAGTTCGGACACACCCCGAAAGAAAGAGCAGCATAGACAGAGCTAGCCCTGATAAAAGTAATTTTTTAGTTGATTTTTTCACAATATTGTTCCTTTAATTTAGTAATACCTACCTATTTTACAGTTTTTTAGGGTTTTTCACAATACTTCTCAAGTCCTAAATTTAATTCGCCATACGGAAATCGCTATAATCTTCAAATTGCCCCATTTGCACATCAACATAGGTGACACGACTCATGCGTGAAGGCCCTTTGCGTACTTCTTGAATAAATTTAGCCATCTTATTAGCATCATCCGATTGGGCTAAAATCTCAACAGTACCATCATCGTTGTTCCAAACGCGACCAGTGATGTTGCCTATTTCCTTAGCCAATGCGTAGGTAGAGTAGCGAAAACCAACTCCCTGAACACGTCCAGAAACAATCATACGAACTTTTTTCATAGAGCTTCTCCTTATCTTTTCAAGAACTGTGCTATAATATCCTTATGTCTATTATAACCTCAAAATCCAATAATCTCATTAAAAAGACTAAAAAATTATTGCAAAAAAAACATCGTAATGATTCTTATTTGATAGAAGGATGGCACTTGTTTGAGGAAGCGGTCAAAGCCAAGGCTACATTCCGACATATTTTTGTTTTAGGAGAGATGATCGATCGCTTGCCAGCTGATCAAGAAGCTATTTTGGTGACGTCTGATATTCTCAAAGAGCTGTCAGATGCTCCGACTCCTCAAGGCATTGTAGCAGAAGTGGTTCTAGAAGATGGAGACTTGCCAGACTTTCAAACTGGTCGCTATCTTGTTTTGGAAGATGTGCAGGATCCTGGGAATCTAGGGACGATGGTACGAACGGCTGATGCGGCTGGTTTAGACGGTGTTATTTTGTCAGATAAGTCGGCTGATTTGTATAATCCTAAAACGCTCCGTTCTATGCAAGGAAGTCATTTTCACTTGCCGGTGTTTCGTCAGTCATTGCCTTTTGTTTTTGCTAAAATGAAAGCAACAGGGTTACCTATTTTAGCGACAACATTATCAGAGCAGTCTGTCGATTATCGTGAGTTAGATCATTTGGAGACATTTGCCTTGGTCATGGGGAATGAAGGTCAGGGGATTAGCTCTGAAACAGCAGATATAGCGGACCAGTTGGTTCATATTTCCATGCCTGGTCAGGCCGAAAGTCTCAATGTGGCAGTAGCAGCTGGTATAGTGATTTTTAGCTTGCTTTAAGCCAATATGGTATAATAGTAGTCTAAGTGAGGTGAATACCATGAAAAAATATGAAAATGATGCTGAATTCATGGCATTGGTTGGACATCTAATCGACCATCCTCGATTTCAAAAACTAGATGGTATCGTCCAACATCATCATTCGACACGTATGGAACACTCTATCAATGTGGCTTATACCAGCTTTAAAATTGCTCGTAAATTTGGTTGGGATAAAAAAAGTACCGCCCGTGGTGGTCTCTTGCATGATTTCTTTTATTATGATTGGCGTGTGACCAAATTTAATAAAAGTCATGCTTGGGTTCATCCTCGGATTGCGATTCGAAATGCTAGAAAATTAACAGATCTCAACAAAAAAGAAGAAGATATTATTTTAAAGCATATGTGGGGAGCGACGCTTGCTTTTCCACGTTACAAAGAGTCTTATATCGTGACAATGGTGGATAAATACTGGGCAGTCAAAGAAGCGACCATTCCGATGCGTCGAGGTTTGGCAAAACCCATTCGCTACAGCCGCAAGTTTTTAGGCAGTCATAATCGCTAATAGTTTAGGAGAAATAAATGAACGATAATCTTATTTTTACAGAGTCCCAGAGTGGCCTATCAGCCTTCTTTACAAAAATTTATAGTCTTGTTGGTATTGGCATTGGCTTATCGGCTTTTGTCTCTTGGTTGATGCTCTACCCTTTTCAACAAAACCTGTTAACCATAATGACTCAGTACCCATGGGTCTATATGGGCGCTTTCTTTATTGAGTTGGCACTTGTTTTCCTAGCTTCTAATGCCGCTCGCAAGAACACTGCAGCAGCACTCCCGTTATTCTTGACCTACTCAGCACTGAACGGCTTTACCTTAAGTTTTATTATTGTTCAGTATGCGCAAACGACCGTGGTCCAAGCCTTTGTCAGCTCTGCTCTAGTCTTTTTTGTCATGGCGGGAATCGGTGCGACCATTAAAAAAGATTTGTCAGGCATGGCAAAAGCATTAATGGCAGCTTTGATTGGTATCGTTATTGCAAGTATCGTTAACATCTTTATGGGAAGTGGTACAATGAATTTCATCATTAGTATCGTGTCAGTGCTAATTTTCTCAGGTTTAATTGCCTATGATAATCAAATGATCAAACGTGTTTATCATCAAACTGGAGGTAATGTTCAAGATGGTTGGGCTATTTCAATGGCACTAAGTCTCTATCTTGATTTTATCAATCTCTTTTTGAACCTCTTGCGCTTATTTGGACGTAATGACTAATAGCTGAGATCAGCAGAAAAGATAACAAAAAGCGAACACTTTAGTATTCTGTATAACAGAAATACCAAGGTATTCGCTTTTTATCGTCTAATCTATTTGTCTAAGGGTATGGCGACGGATTTTGGAAAAGGCACTCATTTATTCCAGTGTCTTTTAGTCATTTAATTCATGCGCCAGAAGGATTGTTTGTTTGCCGTGATTGTCGACGATGTAAAAATATTCTGGAAAGAAGGGGTCGAAGCTGTATTTATAATCGAATACCATCAACAGTTTGTGACCAGGATCGTGGTATTCGTAACTAATCCCTTTTTCGGATTTGATGATTTTAAAACGGAGAATATTATCTAGAGGGACAACGTTACGCAGGTAGTTATCTAAGATATCCCAGAAGGTGTCAATCAGTTCACTTGGTAGTGAAGTAGCTACTCCAAAGCTGGCGTAGCGAGCTTTGGTTTTTTCAAATGCCATAACAGGTCTCCTTTCCTTAATGAACAGACCGGTACTGTATTATAACTAGTGAAAAGATAAATGCGAAAGAGCTGAGACCATTTCTCAGCTCCTAGGGCAACTTTACCGTTTCTTAAGCTCCAGATAGCGCTTGTACCAAATATTAACATAAGCCTGTGAAAATGGTCCTTTTTGATGATTAATCCAGTCCACGAGGATTTTAACATTTTCTTTTAAAATGAAATCAATATCAGAAGAATAACGCATTTTGCGTTTGTGAACTTCATATTCATCCACATCAAGAAGTTTTTTTTCTCCGTCAGCAAAGACTTTAACATCAAGGTCATAGTCTATATACTTAAGAGCTTCTTGATCCAAAACATAGGGACTTGCCAGGTTGCAGTAATAAGAAATACCATTATCTCTTATCATAGCAATAATGTTGAACCAATATTTTTGGTGAAAATACACAATTGCAGGCTCACGTGTCACCCAGCGGCGACCGTCGTGTTCGGTCACTAAAGTGTGATCATTAACCCCAATAATAGCATTTTCAGTTGTTTTGAGTACCATAGTGTCACGCCAAGTGCGGTGCAAACTACCATCATGTTTATAACTTTGAATTGTAATAAAGTCGCCTTCTTTGGGTAATTTCATGGCAATCATCTTTCTACAATTTCTTTATCTTTACTAGTTTATCATAATTGTCAGAAAAATGCACTTTATGCTACAGTCTTTTACAAATAGTCCCTTAAAGCCGAACGAATGCTGTCAAAATCATAGCCTTTTCGCGCCAAAGCTTGTGTTAGTCGCTGTCTTAAGTCATAGCCCTCATATTTTCGGCTGTATTTTCGGTATTGCTTGTCTAATTCTTGGTAGATAAGTTCTTCCTCGGTTACCTCATTCTTCTCCAAATCGAGGCTGTCAATAGCCAGTTTAGCTTCTGAGTAGGAAAATCCTTTGTTTGTTAGACTTTGGTTGAGCTTGTCTTTTAGAGCTTTAAAAGCTAGCTTGCCATCATACTTGCGCAAGAGTTTCTGTGCGACACGTTCAGCAACTTCTGTGAAGTCATAGTCTGCTAAAACGCCATCAATCGTAGCACTGGAAATACCTTTTTGCATGAGTTTTTGCTTGATAACAAAGGCCCCCTTGTCACCGCTAGAGAGATTTTGCTCGACAGTAGAGATGATGAATTGCTGATCATTAATCCAGTTATCATCTTTAAGATTATCAAGCACTTGCGGAATGATAGACGCCTCAATCTCATGTTTATAGAGATAATCTCTAACTTCTTTTTCAGTCCGCTGTTTAAAAGAAATGAAATAAAGAGCCAGGTTTTTCCCGTAAGAAAATTGGGCAAACTGACGGATGTCGTTGAGCTCTTGTTCAGAGACAGTCATTCCTTTTGTTAGCATAAAGCGGACAATGGTATCTTCGGTGATGTACAGTCTCTCAGTCTCATCCAGCTCTAAGAGATAGAGACGCTTTTTCTTTTCGATTTTGGTGATTTTCATGCTTAGTCTCCGAAGGCTTCGTGTGCGGCGACAACTCGTAGGGTTTCCCAGTTGATATCAGCTCTAGAATAGTTATCTAAAAAGATTTGGATATAGTTATCATTTTCCAAATTATAATGAATAGACCAGATAGCCCAGAAAATATCAATGTGCTTATCACTATAGCCAGCAAGACCCCAATCAATAAAACAAGAGAAAGTTTGTGGATCTTTTAAAATGATATTTGGTAAACAGGCATCGCCGTGAATGAAGGCGTTGGTTTCTAAGAGATGTCCTTTTTCTGACACGAATTGAGATGCTTCTTCTCGATTTGAAATGTGAAACATCGGGAGCAATGCTTTTTCATAGAAAACACCATTTTGATGATTCTTTTTGACTTTTTGACGATAGTTTTCGAGGAGATGATTATCGGGAAAATTGTCGGGTTTGGAATGATGCAGTTTTCGTAGTTCTTGACCTAAAATAGCACAGATTGACTCTGGAGAATTTAAGAAAGATGTTGAAGCAGAACCGACTGCGGCTCTTGTTAAGAGATAGTCCCTATCCTTACTGATATATTCCATCACTTCAACTCCTAAGTGATGTTGATAGAACCACTTTGTTATCCGCGCTTCTTCTTGTAATTTTCTTTTTGAATCTATTTTTAAAAAATAATCATCTCCAATTTTTAAGACTAAAGCTCCGGAGTGAGAAGAATAATCATAACATTTTTGATTTTGGAGATAGGGATGAAGACTTTCCGGAAGTTCCCCATCATTTATATGGTATTCAGGATTTTTCATACTTTTATTATAGCAAAAATGGTAAAATGGTAGCAAAGATTCCTTGAAAGAAGCGTTGGTATGAGTAAGAAAGATAATGATAAGATTATAGATTTCAGTGAGTATTTGGCTGAAAAGGATTTTGAAGAGCTCCTTCAAAGTGAGTTGGCGGGATTTTCCGATGAGGAGTTAGATGAACTTTACGATGATTTGGCATTCGGAGAAGCGTTTGAAGACTTAGAAGGAGAAGCAGCATTAGCCAAAATGAGCTATCAAACGCTCAGAGACTTAGAAAGAACGGAAGCTCAGGGACATGATAGCTGGCTAACTTCTGAGCCTGTTGGTTGGATTAACTTGGGCGAGCGCCCTTATCTGTCAAATAAGATGGCACTAGCGACAGCTTATAAACAAAATGGCCTTTACCAAAAAGCATTGGACCATTTTCTTGAAATCTATCAGGTAGAGGAAACAGATGGTTTAAGGACGCGTTATGAAATCATGTCGTCGTATGTGCTTATGTCAAAGCATGAAGAGTTAAAAGCATTCTATTTCAGTAAGGACTATCATCAGGGGGATTTGATGATGGATATTCCTTATATTATTTCTTCTATCTTAGCTGGTCAGGAGGAATCCGTTAGAGACATCTTGGATGATTGGCTATTTAAAGTGGACGGTTTTTTTGCTTTTTGTAATCAGCCTATGATGCCCTTGGAAGCTATCATGGAAGTGAGTAGTTTAGACTCCTATCAAGCTAATAGTATGACAGCTGTTTATGTTTCCTTAAGTACATTTTTGCCTATCTTGATTCCGTCTAGTCATTATATTATGGCCATCATTCAGCAATTATTAGATATTGAAGAATCACCGCTTATCGAGAACTTGGAAGTCTTTAGTAGTGTCCAACTAAACACACTGACTAGTTTTGGTATTCAATATGTTTCTGATATTGAAGAATGGTCGGAAGCAGAGTTTAGAGAGATACCTAAAATTGGATCAACAACAATTAAGAAACTCAAGGAGAAGGGGGTTGTGTTTCAATCGTGAGTACCCTAAAAGTTAAACAACGGATCCCTTTAAAAATCAAACGCATGGGAATTAATGGCGAAGGGATTGGCTTTTATAAAAAAACGCTAGTTTTTGTTCGAGGTGCCCTTAAAGGAGAAGAAGTCTTTTGCCAAGTGACATCTGTTAATCGTAACTTTGTTGAAGCCAAGATTCTTGAAATTAATAAAAAATCTAAGTTCCGTGTTGTGCCGGAATGCCCTATCTATGAAGCTTGCGGTGGTTGCCAAATTATGCATCTTCGCTATGATAAGCAGCTTGATTTTAAGGTGGATTTGCTTAAGCAAGCTCTCAAGAAATTTAAACCAGCAGGTTTTGAAAACTACGAGATTCGTCCAACATTAGGGATGGATAAGCCGCAGCATTACCGCGCAAAGTTGCAATTTCAAACCCGCTCCTTTGGAGGTTCCGTCAAGGCTGGGCTTTATGCTGAAGGAAGCCACCGACTTGTTTCTCTGGAAGATTGCTTGGTGCAGGATCAGTTGACGCAGGAAATCATTAACAAGATTACCAATCTTTTAGACAAATACAAAGTGCCTATCTACAATGAGCGCAAAATCCATGGAATTCGGACGGTCATGGTTCGTAAGGCAGAAGCTACCGACCAGGTTCAAATCATCTTTATTTCGAGCAAATGGGTTAATCTGACGGCTGTTATTAAGGATTTAATTGTAGCCTTTCCTCAAATCAAAACAGTTGCCTTTAATCTCAACACCTCCAAATCTAGTGAGATTTATGGGGTAGAAACAGAGATTCTCTGGGGGCAGGATGCTATCGAAGAGGAAGTTTTGGACTATAGTTTCCAATTGTCTCCAAGAGCATTCTACCAGCTCAATCCTGAACAGACACAGGTGCTTTACGGTGAGGCAGTCAAGGCCCTTGATGTTAGTCCAGAAGACCATTTGATTGATGCCTATTGTGGTGTTGGTACTATTGGATTTGCCTTTGCCAAGCAGGTCAAAAGCGTGCGCGGGATGGATATTATCCCAGAAGCTATCCAAGATGCTAAGAAAAATGCGTGTCGTATGGGCTTTGATAATACCCATTATGAAGCAGGTAAAGCAGAAAAAATCATTCCTAAATGGTACCAAGAAGGTTATCGAGCTGATGCCCTTGTTGTGGACCCACCACGAACTGGTTTAGACGATGCCCTCCTCAAAACTATTGTTAAATACCAACCGAAAAAAATGGTCTACGTTTCTTGTAATGTCTCAACTTTGGCGCGTGATTTAACCCAGCTGAGCAAAGTCTATGATGTTGACTATATTCAAAGTGTGGACATGTTTCCACATACCGCGAGGACCGAGGCTGTAGTTAAATTATTGCGCAGATAAATAACCTGTCGCTTCTTGATTTTCAGGCGACAAGGCTAAACATGTCCATTGGACATGTTCACTCCCACATACCGCAAGGATAGAGGCAGTTGTTAAACTAGTTAGGAGATAAAGCTTTGTCTTCTCATTTTTATGGTTGGACTAATATAAACAAAAGCTATTTCATTCCTATATACGGTTGGGACTAAAGTTCTTATTAAGCTCGTTCGTAAGTAGGTATATGTGAGAAGGTCAATCACGTGGTTGCGACTTGAGATAGCCATTACTTATTTCTAAGGTATAGTTAGTAGGATTGCTTATCCTCAAGGAGTTGATATGTTTTCAGATATAAACAACTATTTAGCCTATCAAGGTCTTAAATACGTTAAACCTGAAAAAGCTGGCGCAGAAGCAGATGCTATGATGGCTTTTAAAGCGCAAGGACAGGCTGCGCGTGCTGAAATGACGACTTTGTCCAAAGCTTTGTCTCAAGCCTTGCCTGGTTTTAAAATGGAGCGTGTCAGCAACTGGGCTAATCAAGCTCAGATAGGACGGCCACATTTTTGGACTTATTTCCATGGCATTGATGATGACTATGATGAAGTTGGTCTTGCCATTCGCCTATATGGTCAAAAGGATAATTTTGGAATTTCGGTTGAAGTTAGTTTCATTGAACGTAAGAAATCAGCTGAAACACTGGCTAAACAGGCGAAGGTTTTAGACGTTCCGATAACTGAGCCACTCTATTATTGGGTTCAAGAAAATGGTGAAAGTCATCGGGAAGAAGGAACGGAAAGCAATAGACAAAAATTGCTAGAGGAGCTAGCTGATGGCAAGATTAGAAAAGTTTTAGTTAAAAAGGACATCCCAATGACAAAAGTTATGACTATCCAAGAGCTAGTTCCAAAACTGCTAGAAGCTTTTAGAGATCTATTTCCTTATTATGAGGCTACAAAAAAGTGAGTTCCAAGCGGAGCTCACTTTTTGAATGTCATAAGGTTTTAGTTTGGTGCAATCACTTCAGTACCGCCCATGTGTGGACGAAGGACTTCTGGAATGGTGACAGAGCCATCTTCGTTTTGATAATTTTCAAGAATAGCAGCGACCGTACGACCAACAGCAAGTCCTGAACCGTTTAAGGTGTGAAGGAGTTTAACTTTACCGTCTGCCTCATCACGGTAACGGATTTGCGCACGACGGGCTTGGAAATCTTCTGTATTTGAACATGAAGAGATTTCACGATAAGTCTTTTGTGCAGGAATCCAAACTTCCAAATCATATGTCTTAGCAGCTGAGAAGCCCATATCTCCAGTACAAAGAGCTAAAACACGGTATGGTAGCCCAAGTTTTTGAAGGATGTTTTCAGCATTGGCTGTCATTTTTTCTAACTCGTCATAAGACTCTTCAGGTTTAGCGAATTTCACCATTTCAACTTTGTGGAATTGGTGGAGGCGGATAAGACCACGCGTGTCACGACCAGCTGAACCAGCTTCAGAGCGGAATGAAGGGCTCATGGCTGTAAACTTGATTGGCAATTCTTTGCCGTCGATAATTTCGTTACGGTAGTAGTTGGTGAGTGGTACTTCAGCTGTCGGGATAAGAACGTAAGGGCTCTCTGCTAACTCAAAGGTATCTTCCTTGAATTTTGGATATTGGCCAGTCCCAAACATAGACTCATGGTTGACCATGTAAGGAGGGATCACTTCTTGATAGCCTTCTTTAGCATGTTCATCTAACATGAAGTTGTAGAGGGCACGCTCAAGACGAGCGCCTAAGTTTTTATAGAATAAGAAACGTGCTCCAGTAACTTTTGCTCCACGTTCCCAGTCAAGAATGCCGAAGTCTTCACCAAGGTCCCAGTGAGCTTTAGGTTCAAAGTCAAAGTCACGAGGTGTTCCCCAACGACGCACTTCGACATTATCGTCCTCGTCAGCACCGACAGGAACTGAGTCATGCGGTGTATTTGGCAAAATAGTGATAATAGCTGTTAACTTGTCATCAATCTCTGCTAATTCAGCATCGACAGCCTTGATGTCAGCTGATACTTTTTGCATAGCAGCAATTTGTTCAGACGCATCTTCTTTATTACGTTTAGCCTGGGCGATTTTATCTGAAGCAAGGTTACGCTCTGCTTTTAATTCTTCAGATGTGATTAAAAGTTGACGGCGTTTAGCATCTAAGTCTTTCAACTCAGCAAGTGTTTCAGCAGCAACACCACGTGTCGCAAGTTTTTCCGCAACGGCATCAAAATCGTTGCGGATACGTTTAATATCTAACATGGCTTATACCTCTTTCTGACTAAAAAAGCACTACTTGTGTATGGTGTTGGAGCGCCGAGGCGCGGTTCCATCCAACTTCACAAATAGTGCACTTAATAACTATAATAACTAATAACACGGTAGAATTTCATCATGCAAACTGGTCTACTTTCAGCAACCGTAGACTCTCTAAAACAGCTTGTCATCATTACTTATCCGCTGCCTCCATTATAGCAAAAAGATAGAAGTTTTGTAAACTATCGGTCAGTGTTTTTTGGGCGTTTATCGAAATATGTTAAAATACTAGCATGGAAAAGAGAGTTTATAATGCGGGCATTAATTTTTTAAGAATCTTTGCCATGTTTATGATTGTTGTCACACATGTTCTTGGAAAAGGTGGCATTCGTGATTCTGTTTCTGGAACGGTGGATGCCCACTTTTTGCAAACGTGGATTATTCAAGCTAGTGTGTATGTTGCTGTCAATTGTTACGCTCTGATCAGTGGTTACGTTGGTTTTAGGTCGCATTTTAAATATTCTAAATTAATTAATTTATGGCTTCAAGTTGCCTTCTATACGATTGGCATTACCCTTTTCTTTTTACTCTTAAGCAAACCCATTGAAGCTCAAGACTGGATAGGGGCGTTTTTCCCTGTTATTACTGGACAATATTGGTATGTCACGGCATATTTTGGCTTGATGTTAACCATGCCATTTTTCAATATCGCATTGCCAAGAATGGGATTATCCGACCTTGGTAAAATGATTGTGACAGGTTTTGTTGTCTTTTCTTTATTGCCAGTGTTGTTGGATACAAGTGTCTCAGAGTTCTCCTTATCAAAGGGGTTTAGCATGACCTGGCTGATTCTTTTATATATTGTTGGTGCTTTTCTTGCGCGAATTGATATCAAGCGGCTTAATAAACCTTTTTGGTTGATTGGTCTTTATATTTTCTCTATTGCCGCAACCCTGATTTTAAAATATACAGTCAGTGAAAAGTGGTACTGGTATACCTCTCCGACGATTACATTGGGTGCTTTAGCCTTATTTATACTCTTTGTTAACCTTGATATCTCTCCGACAGGTCGCTTGATCAAATGGATTCGCTTTTTTGCCCCAGCTACTTTTGGCGTCTATTTGGTTCATTTACACCCGCTTGTAGTGAAATTTGCGATGCGAGATTTTGCGGAACATTTTGTTGATGCTTCTGTCTTTGTATTTCCCATTATCGTTTTGGGTGTTAGTCTGTTGATATATTTAGGATCAAGTATGATTGAAAAGATTCGCATTTGGCTATTTAAAACCTTAGATGTATCCAACAAGGTAGCTAAAGTCGATGATTGGTTTACCTTTAAAAATAAAGTGAGAAAGCTGTGATAGAGCATCTATCACAGCTTTTTAGCGTTTTCTGAGTTTATGTATTAAGGTTTGCCATAGTGTCGGTAATTTAACCACTTTGTCATTTCCGACTTTTTCCCGAGCAATTTTGAGAATTTTTCCTGAATCCTTAGAAGCAAAGAGGAATTTTCCTGAGTCGGTAAAAATTTCAAAATGTCGACTCACTTTTTTTCCTGAGACATTAGCTCCGATTTTATCAATGCTAGTCCATGGAATTTGGATATAATCTTCGACATTACGGTCGTTGTAAAACTCAAACGCAACGTCCCCAACCAGGAACTTTCCAACGTTCCCCCCCATACTGAGGTAGGATACACCAGTGGTTTGGAGGAGTACTTTTTTATTTTGAGATTGTGCCATGATTACCTTTCTAGAAATAATGAGTCTGAGATCAAGCTCTAGACTTAGTCTTCTTCTTTGTATTTGTGTCAATCGATCGTTGCAGTAGTTAATGATAAAACGATCCCAAAAGCTCATTTTGGATTTGGGTTATTAAGTGCCAGACACTTTCAGTTTATACTTCAAATCAATCTGTTAAGAGCTTAAGTTGTTTTATTTTTAATCTTACCAGTCTATAAGGCATGACATAAAGTATGCTTCTTTTTTGCCTTAAGGAAGTGAGAAAGAACGCGCTCAATGAAGAGAGGATCAATCCATAGTAAGATAGATTGGCGTGTCAAAGGAGAGGTGGTGATGTTCGCTCGACAATCTGTACCGCAAATGACCACAATTTGCCAAACGATGACGGCCACAACTGCTGCCTCTATTTGCCTCGACAAGTCGCATATCGTGAGATTGTATCCTATGTCTATCTTGGTCATGAAAGAGTTTTGCTTTTATAGTCAACTATAGACAACTTCGGATGAGATAAGTAGAACGATAGACTGTGGCCTAGAAATTGCTAGTCTTTGAGGCAAATGTTAGTGATGATCTTTTCAGTATAACCTAATTTCCCAGCTCCATTTAGCGCTATGATAAGATGCATATGCCTGTCTGGCAGTTTCTTTTTGACATTGCTGTTTTTTCAGACACTATTTATTATAATGAAAAGAGTTTCCGCTTGGAAACTCTTTTATATTTTACATGATTCCTGCAAGACGAGCAAGTACACCAATCACGAAGAGACCAATGATCATTGTAATTGGAGATACTTTCTTCTTAAGCAACCACATACAGATGAATGTTAAGATAAGTCCCATCAATCCAGGGATTAATGAATCCAATTGTGCTTGAAGAGTATTTGTTTTTTCAGCAGTTAGGCTCAATCCGCTTAGAGCTTGTCCCAAGATCCCTTGAAGTTCAGCTCCAGTAACATTGCCTTTAGGGAATTCAACATAAGCCCCTTCAGCTAATTGTGTTGATGGGAGTGGCACAGTGAAGTTAATAGAAACCCAACGTTGAACCAAGACAGCAAGGATGAACATACCAAGGATAGAAGCTCCTTTAGTGATGTCTTGAAGGATACCACCTGACATATCTTTGGTAATTTCTTTACCAGATTTGTAACCAAATTCTTGTGTATACCATAAGAAGGCCATACGAATAGCATTCCAAGCAACAAAGAAAATAATTGGTCCCATAATGTTACCAGCTTTCGCCAATGATGCACCAAGAGCACCAAGGATAGGGCGTACTGTAAACCAGAAGACTGGGTCACCGATACCAGCAAGAGGTCCCATCATACCGATTTTAACACCTTGAATAGCTTCATCATCGATATCTGTTCCGTTTGCTTTTTCTTCTTCAAGAGCGAGTGTAACACCAAGAATTGGTGCTGCAACGTATGGGTGAGTATTGAAGAATTCCATGTGGCGCTCAAGAGCAGCAGCACGATCTTCTTTAGTGGTGTACAATTTTTTGATAGCAGGAACAAGTGAGTATGCCCAACCTAAGTTTTGCATACGCTCGTAGTTCCAAGATCCTTGAAGGAATTGTGATCGGAACCAAACCTTTTGGCGATCTGCTTTTGATAATTTGATTTGATTTTCAGTCATTGTAAGCACTCCCTTCTTAGTAGTCTTCTAGGATATCGCCGATTGGATCGAGTGATGCAGAACCACCACCATTTCCAGACCCACCTTGTTTAGAGAGGTTGAGGTAGATAAAGGCAATGGCAACGCCGATAACCCCCATGGCAATAAGTGTTAGTTCAGAAATAGCGGCTAATGCAAAACCAAGGGCAAAGAATGGCCATACTTCACGTGTTGCCATCATGTTGATAACCATAGCGTAACCAACGGCAACGACCATAGCACCACCGACTTGCATACCTCCGCTGAGCCATTCTGGCATCATCTCTAGAACACTACGTACAGACTCTGCAGGAACTGCGAGTAAGAGTGCAGCAGGGATAGCAATACGAAGACCTTGAAGAAGAAGGGCAATGAAGTGAGTGCGCTCAAGAGCAGAGATGTTCCCTTCAGATGCAGCCTTATCTGCAGCATGGACCAAACCAACTGAGATGGTACGAACGATCATCGTTAAGAAAAGACCAGCAACGGCAAGAGGAATAGCTGTTGAGTAAGCAAAGGTAATTCCTTTTGGAGTGAAATCTCCCCCTTTTACCATGATAATAGCAGCAGCTACAGAAGCTAGGGCAGCATCTGGGGCAACGGCTGCACCGATGTTAGCCCAACCAAGGGCAAGCATTTGCAGTGTACCACCAAGCATGATCCCTGCAGTGAGGTTACCTGTAACGAGACCGATGAGGGTACAAGCAACAAGTGGTTGGTGGAATTGGAATTGGTCGAGGATACCTTCTAGACCTGCAAAGAAGGCAACAACAATGACCAAAATAGCAGAAATAAATGAAATATCTGACATTTTGAAATCCTTTCGAGTAATAACAAGGTACTAACGGTAATCCAAATTAATAACAAGGGACTACTTAACGTTAGCTTTTTTAATAAGATCAAAGAGGTTTTTACGTGAGTCACTAGGAACTTTACGAACATCAAATTCAACGCCCAAATCACGTAGCTTTTCAAATGTAGCAACGTCATCCTTATCCATAGACAAAACATTGTTAACCATTGTTTTACCAGTTGAATGAGCCATTGAACCAATATTAAGTTCTTTAATTGGGACGCCACCTTCGATTGCACGCAAGGCTTCTTGTGGTGTTTCAAAGAGAATTAGAGCGTGTGTATTTCCAAAGCGAGGATCTTTTGACGCTTCGATAAGTTTATCAATTGGAACAACATTAGCTTTTACTCCACCAGGAGCTGCTTGTTTGATCAATTGCTTACGCAAATCGTCTTTAGCAACAGTGTCAGAAGCAACAATGATACGGTTAGCTTTTGAAGCTGGTGTCCAGTTTGTTGCGACTTGACCATGTAAGAGACGTGTATCAACACGTGCTAGATTAATTTTTAATTGCCCATCGCCAATAACAGTCCCTGGAGGGATGGCACCTTGAAGTGCAGTGACAACTTTCTCAGTTGGTGAGGCTTCTTCCAATGGATTGAGCTCCTCAGGAAGTGCTTTAATACCATCTCGAGATTCTTTGATGATATTGGCCGCAACTTGATCCACACCTGCATTGGCGTCCATCATACGCTCTGTATAGGCTTGGATAAGCATTGGTAAGTTAAGACCTGTGATGATGGCAAACTTGCGGTCAGGGTTTTCTCCCATAACACGACTTGCTTGGTTAAATGGAGAACCACTCCACAAATCAGCAAGGACAAGAATTTCATCATCAGCATCAAATTGAGCGATAGCATTGTTGAAGTGTCCATACAAATCGTCAGGTCCTTCGCTTGGCATGAAAGTGACAACTTGAACTTTCTCTTGGTCGCCAAAGATCATAGAACCAGATTGATGAATACCTTCAGCAAATTTACCATGGCTGGCAATAATAATACCGATACCCATTCGTGTTCTTCCTCCTAATAATTTATTTTTCTTAGGATAAAGAAGAATCTCTCCAGATATGGCCAAAAGGCACTCTTTTTTATCCTAAAAATTAAGAACAACTCATTTTAAAACGTTTTCACTAAAAATGCAAGTCCATTTGACAAAAAAATGCAAAAGATGGCGGTGTTTTTCAAAAACTGTCAATAAATGTGATCGAAATCGACAGAAAAAAAGAGGCATTTCCTAAAAAATGCTCTTTTCTGATGGTTTAAATGATATTTTCTAAAAATAAAGAAATTAGGGCGAAAATTACAGAAAAAGTGCTTCCAGTTGTCTGGCAACTCCATCCTCTTCGTTTGTATAGGCTAGTTGCTCGTTGGCATAGGGAAGTAGGACTTGACTGGCATTTTTCATAGCATACCCTGTTTTGGCATAGTGGAGCATCTCGGTATCATTGTGTTCATCTCCGAAGGCGATCAAGTCATCAGCAGTTTTGTTAAAAACTGTCATCAGGTAAGAAAGCGCAAAGGCTTTATTAACCCCTTTTGGAGAAACTTCTAAAATATTAAGTGGTCCTCCCCAAGAATCTACTTCAATTTGGTTGCGGAAGTGTTCACGAATGGTGTCGGCTAAAGCGATTTTATTCGTAGAGCGTGTCTGCATGAGCAGGGCGTTAGGATCTCTAGTAATTTTTTCAGGTTTTAAACGCATGCTTTCTGTGATTTTTTTGACCCCAAATAAAGAGGGCTCGATGCGGTCAGTATGATCCATTGTAATATAGAAGTTTTTGCGGTATTCACTCGCAATGAAGTCCATTTCGTAAAAATTACTGTGTTTGAGGATATCAAGAAGATAAGATTTATCCAAGGTAACCGATTGTTCAAAATCCCAACGATGTCCAGGTAGATTGGTCAGTGAGCCGTTGAAGGTAATCATGGGAGTGTCTAATTTTAAGCGTTTGTAATGGTCTATAGCCATGCGGTAAGGACGCCCAGTTGCGATAACTACCTTATGCCCTTTTTTCTGAACTTTTTGAATAACATCTACGGTGTAGTCTGAGATTGTGTTATCACTGTGGAGTAAGGTTCCATCTAAATCAATAGCAATCATTTTTTTTGTCATAGTAGTATTATACCAAAAGATAGCATAAAAACTCACTTGTCATACCTATTGTTCTTAAAAAAGGTAGAAATATATTCTTTTACTTGAAAATAAATCGAAAAAGCTTTGATATAGGATTGAAAAACGAACATTATTGTGATAATATTGATATATCGTTCTAAAAAAGGAGTTCTGTTTTTAAAAATGGAAAAATTATTTAAGTTAAAAGAGCATGGTTCAACTGTCCGCACGGAAATTGTAGCTGGTTTGACCACCTTCTTTGCGATGAGTTATATTCTTTTCGTAAACCCATCGATTTTAGGGGCAGCAGGAATGCCAACTCAAGCTGTTTTTCTAGCAACTATCATTTCATCAGTGATCTCAACCTTGATTATGGGATTATTTGCCAATGTTCCTTATGCTTTGGCACCAGGGATGGGGCTCAACGCTTTCTTTACTTACACGGTTGTCTTTGGTTTGGGCTTTAGCTGGCAAGAAGCTTTGGCTATGGTCTTTATCTGTGGATTATTTAATATTTTTATCACAGTTACCAAGGTACGTAAAAGCATCATCAAAGCCATTCCAGTTAGTCTCCAGCATGCCATTGGTGGTGGGATTGGAGTTTTTGTTGCTTATCTTGGTTTTAAAAATGCTAATATTATTGATTTTTCCCTCTCGGCAGATAATATTGTAGCCATCAATGGGGCAGCACCTGCAAGTGCTGACTTATCGAAGGGTGTCAGCTCAATCGCTGCTAACGGAGGTGTAGTACCAGCTATTTCTACCTTTACTGATCCGGCAGTTATTTTAGCAGTTATTGGTCTCTTTTTGACAGCTATACTGGTCATTAAAAATGTTCGTGGTGCCATTTTGATTGGTATTATTGCGACGACACTTTTGGGGATTCCTATGGGAGTTGTTGATTTATCTAGTGTGAGCTTCTCAAACAACCTAGCTTCTGCTTTTGATGAGTTGGGGACAACTTTTTTGGCAGCTTTTGACGGAATGGGGTCTCTCTTTAGCGACTCGACGCGTTTGCCTCTTGTATTAATGACGATTTTTGCCTTCTCACTTTCTGATACTTTTGATACTTTGGGAACATTTATCGGTACTGGTCGCCGCACGGGAATCTTTTCTGCAGAGGATGAAGCGTCTCTTGAAAATTCTTCAGGATTTTCATCAAAAATGGATCGTGCCCTTTTTGCGGATGCTATCGGAACCTCAATTGGTGCTTTGTTTGGGACATCCAACACAACTACTTACGTGGAATCTGCTGCAGGGATTGCTGAAGGTGGTCGTACAGGCTTAACGGCTGTTTCGACAGCGGTGGCATTCTTATTGTCTGTGTTTCTCTTGCCTCTAATCGGTATTGTACCAGCTGCGGCAACGGCGCCAGCTTTGATCATTGTCGGTGTGATGATGGTATCATCCTTCCTTGATGTGGATTGGAGCAACTTTGAAGATGCACTTCCAGCTTTCTTTGCAGCCTTCTTTATGGCACTTTGTTACTCTATTTCATACGGTATTGCAGCAGCTTTCATCTTCTATTGTCTAGTGAAAGTGGTCAAAGGAAAAGCGAGCGAGATTCACCCAATCTTATGGGGAGCTACAGCACTCTTTGTTCTTAATTTTGTGATTTTGGCCATTCTATAAAAAAATCTCATCAGATTTGTCACCAGTTTTTAAGGACTGGTGATTTTTTGATGGTTCAGAGATGGGATTGAATCATGACAAAGAGGTATCTCTATGATATAATGGAGGCTATGTATGAGCTTAAAAATGAATCGGAATTACTAGCTTTTGGTCAAAAACTAGGGACCTTGTTAGAGTCAGGAGACCTCTTGATTTTAACAGGGGACTTGGGAACAGGCAAAACAACCTTGACCAAGGGTCTTGCTAAGGGGCTTGAGATTGATCAGATGATCAAGAGTCCGACCTATACTATAGTTCGAGAATATGAGGGACGACTTCCACTATATCATCTGGATGTTTACCGTATTGGTGATGATCCGGATTCGATTGATCTGGATGCCTTTTTATTTTCAGGTGGTGTGACAGTTATCGAGTGGGGGGAGCTGGTCGAAAGTCATCTGCCATTGTCGTATTTGAAGCTCACTCTTTCTGTCAAGGGTGATGGTCGTCAGATTCGCTTGGAGTCCCATGGACAGAGAGCTGAGAGATTGGTGAGAGAACTGGCCCATGTCTGAAGCAGAATTGATTATAGAAGAAGCTCAAGTAGGTGACGCTCAAGCTATGGTCACGTTTTTGAGAGAAGTCTGCGAAGAGACCGATTTGATTGTGGCGTCTGGGCCACTGCTTTCAGAAGATGACCTTGCTCGCTTTATAGAGAGCAACTTGGAGCAGTTAAATGCCATTTGTTTAGTAGCGAAATGGCAGGATTGCATTATTGGTATGGCCAATGTTGCTAGTAGTGATGATCCGCATTTCAATCATGTTGGTGATCTTTTTATTGCAGTGAGTCAAGCTTATTCAGGAAATGGTATTGGACATTACCTTATGGAAATGATCTGTGACTGGGCTGAACAAAGCCCCTTAATACGACGCTTGGAGCTAAGTGTTCAAATACGAAATGCCAGAGCAATCAAACTTTATGAGGATTTTGAGTTTGAGCGAGAAGGCGTTCAAAAAGCAGCCGTTAAAGTGAATGACGAGTATTTGGATATTTTAATGATGAGTAAAATGATAGGTAACGAGAACAAATGAAATTAGGTAAAAAAATTGTTCTAATGATGACATTAATCATCACCACAACAATAGTAGCAATAGGTGTTTATCTTGGATCGGCCTATATTTTTTCAAGCGATGCTTTATCAAAGACATTTAAAAACTATGACGATGGAAAAACCAGCGAAGCTATTGATAAAACGGAGCCTTTTTCGATTTTGTTAATGGGGGTTGACACTGGAATCCAAGAGCGACAATCAACTTGGGAAGGCAACAGCGATTCTATGATCTTGGTCACAGTCAACCCTAAAACTAAGAAAACGACTATGACTAGTTTAGAGCGTGACATTATGGTAACTCTAAAAGGTCCTAAAAGTAACGACCAGACTGGAGAGCGCGCAAAATTGAATGCGGCTTATGCTGCTGGTGGTGCTGAGATGGCAATGATGACAGTTGAGGAAATGCTGGATATTGATATTGACTACTACATGCAGATCAATATGCAAGGGCTCATGGATTTGGTAGATGCTGTTGATGGCATTACCGTTACCAATCATTTTGATTTTCCGATCTCTATTTCTCAAAACGAACCAGACTATACAGCGACAGTGGAACCAGGTACCCATCGTATTAATGGGGAGCAGGCCTTGGTCTATTCTCGCATGAGATATGATGACCCTGAGGGGGACTACGGTCGTCAAAAGCGTCAGCGAGAAGTGATTCAAAAGGTTATGAGGAAGGTCTTGCAATTAGGCAATAGCGTGACCTCTTATAAAAAGATTTTGCTAGCCGTTAGTGGCAATATGCAGACGGATATTTTGATTAACAATGCTACCATACCAAGTTTATTTAAATATATTGATACTGTTCAACATGTCAAAGAATACCAACTTAGAGGTGAAGACGCAACGGTTGATGGGGGATCTTATCAAATTCCGACAGCGGAAACCATCCTAAAGACTCAAAACACTATCAAGAAACAATTAGGCAAACGCAAAGGAACTTTGGAGAATCTCAAGACCAATGTGATCACTTATGAAGAGCTATATGGTCTTTCGACTTACGGAGAAAGTAGTAGTCAAGTCGAAGCAAGTATCCCTTATGATGACGGGAGTTACAGTGTAGAAGTACCACAACCTTCTGTCCCAGCAGTAGATCAGGGGACGATTTACTATGATCAAAGTCAAGGTGTCGTTTATCCGGAATCTACTATAGGTGAAGCACAGGTTGGTTATTAAGAGATAATGTTTGTAAAAACTTGCTAGATGTTTGTTCTAAGAAGCAATGTTTCTCATGTTTTCTGCACGAAGAAATTCTAGGGTAGGTAGTCTATGCGACAATTACTTTGTTATATGGTGAAAGAGAAGCGGGTCTTACCAGCTTCTTTTTCAATTTTAATTGTGAACAAGAAAACTAATTCTTGCTAAGTAGTGAGAAGTTTGTTATAATAAGACAGTCTTCAGGGCAGGGTGTAATTCCCGACCGGCGGTGACAGGTTAACCGATTTGCAAAGATCTACTTGATGCAAGCTGATAGTTTGTGGAAAAGTAGGTTGATGAGAATGGGGAGATTTGAAGTCCGTGAGCGAAAGCTGATGTGGTGAGATTCCACAACCGACAGTAAAGTCTGGATGGGAGAAGACCGGAATTTAGCTTGTTTTTGGCGAGCTTTAAGAACGGAACTTCTTTCAATTTGTTCAAATTGGAGGAATTTTTTTATGACAAACACACGTAAGTTGGCTTATATTGCCATTCTTTCAGCTATTTCATTTTTGCTGCTATTTTTAAATTTTCCGATCTTACCAGTGGCTAGTTTCTTGAAAATTGATTTTAGTGTTATTCCGGTTTTATTAGCCTTATTGTTGTTTGATTTAAAATCGGCTTACGTTGTCTTGCTTTTACGCACACTATTGAAATTTATTCTGAATTTTGAAGGGGTTAATACCTGGGTTGGTATGCCGATGAATGTGGTTGCTTTAGGTTTATTTGTGACGGTATTTGCCTTTGTTTGGAAAAAGCGCCAAACACTCATAAATTACATCGTCGCCTCTGTTATTGCTACTGTAATCTTGACATTGGCAATGTTGGTACTGAATCTCTTCTACGCGATTCCTCTTTATGTGAAGTTTGCGGGATGGCCGCCGGAAGCTTTAACTATGTCTTCTTATATCGTGCCAGCAGTTTTACCGTTTAACCTTTTGCAAGGGCTCATCCTGTCACTAGTCTTTTATCCAGCTTATCTAGGTACCAAAAACGTTCTCAAACGTTATTAGAAATACCCTTAAACTAGCTAGAATAATCTGGCTAGTTTTTTTGAAACTTTAGTGAAGTATGGTATAATACCTCTATGCAAAATAAACAAACGTATCTGTTAAGAGGGTCAGTTGCCCTCGTTTTATTTATGATCTTAGGTTATACTGTAAAGTTTTATCCTGAGCATTTGGTAGCTGTTGATGAGACGATTCAGACGGCAGTGAGAGGAAATCTTCCTAATCAAGCAACGACTTTTTTTAGTGGCATCACTTTTTGGGGTAACACCTTGACCTTTGTTTGCTTGGTTATTTTAGCTTGCGTCTGTCTATATGCTTTGAAAAAGTGGAAGGTTGAGGCACAGTTTCTTGCTTTAACTGGAGGTCTTTCAGGGGCATTGATTGTGGGGGCTAAATACCTCTATAGCAGAGCTAGACCGACGATCGAGCATCTTGTTTCAGCTCATGGTTTTTCATTTCCAAGTGGTCATTCGACGGGGGCAATGATGATTTATGGCTTTCTCTTGATTATTGTTCGTCAGCGTATTCAGTCGAAGGGGCTTCGAATCGCGGTTGAAGCCTTATTAGGTTTATTTATCGTTTTAATTGGCTTATCTCGCATTTATTTGGGGGTACACTACCCTACAGATGTTTTAGGAGGCTTTTTGCTAGGGTTTGCATGCTTGAACTTTATCTATCCCTTCTATGATCAAAAACGTTTCGAAGCACGTTTTCAAAGCAAACAAAACTAGTTGGACAACAGGTCCAACTAGTTTTGTTTGCATGCTTTCTTAAAGGGATAGGATTTGGGATTACCATAAACCAGTGAGTTTTTGCATCATGAGGCTGACACAAGTAATGGCTGCCCAGCAAATCCCACCGAGGATGATGGCTTTACCACCACGCTTGACTAATCCTGAAATATTAGTGTTGAGTCCTATAGCGCTCATGGCAATGACAATACAGAATTTTGATATTGTTTTTAAGCTAGAAACTAGAGGGAGAGGTAGGGGAAATAGCGTTGTTATCAGTGAAGCCAGTACAAAATAGAAGATGAACATAGGAAAGATCTTCTTGATTTGAAAAGTTTGCTGTTCTTTGCTAGTGTTCGCTTTCTGATTTTGCCTCATTTCTAGGAGTGATAAGCCTAGTGAGATGGGTATAATAGCAAGTGTTCGGGTTAGTTTGACGATAGTAGCACCTTCTAGGGTATTAGCATGGTAGAGACGGTCCCAAGATGCTGCTGTAGCTGTTACAGAGGAAGTATCATTAACAGCAGTACCTGCAAATAAGGCAAAACCTTCGTTGGATAATCCGAGATAATATCCTATCGTGGGAAAGATCATGGCTGCTAAGATATTGAAGAGGAAAATAACAGATATGGCTTGGGCGATGTCTTCTTCTTTTGCTTTGATGACAGGTGCGGTAGCTGCAATAGCTGATCCACCACAAATGGAAGAACCAACGCCTACTAGAATGGAGATATGGCGATCTAGTTTAAGCCATTTTTTTAAGGGAAAGGTGATCAATAGTGCTGTTGAGATTGTTGCGATGATAATCGGTAAGGACTGAGTTCCAACAGCTAAAACTTGCTTTAGGTTGAGACCAAAACCTAAAAGAACTACGGCCGTTTGCAGAATGATTTTAGAGGAGAAGGTGATTCCTTCTGCCGTCATATCACGATTGCTATGCCAAATCGCCACAATCATACCAATGAATATCCCAAAAACGGGAGCACCGATAAGGGGCATTTGTTCGCCTAAGAACCAAGCCACTGCAGCAATACTGATGCAGAGACTGAGACCTGGTAGGCGTCTTTTAAAAGTGGGCATGGTTGCCTCCTGGATATCTTTTTGCTTTAATTATAGTATTCATGAGCACGAAAGTATAGTTAATGTTAGAAAAATCACACAAAACTTTTCTAGAACAGAATAAGCAAAAGGAGATAAGATGAAGCGACCACTTGAGATGTCACACGACTTTTTAATGGACATTCTTGATGACAAGAGCGTTGTCCTAGATGCCACTATGGGAAATGGGCACGATACTGCCTTTTTTGCGCAGCGCGTGAAATGGGTTTATGCCTTTGATATCCAAGAACAAGCTGTCTTGGCAACTAAAGAACGCTTAAAAGCGCAACAGTTAGACAATGTTGACATTATTTTAGATGGTCATGAAAAGCTTGATCACTACATTGATGAGCCTCTAGATGCGGCTATTTTTAATTTAGGCTATCTGCCTAAGGCTGATAAACGTGTGGTCACCAAACCGCATACAACACTAGAGTCACTTAGCAAGGCTTTGACGGCTTTAAAAGATAAGGGGCGCATAGCTGTAATGATTTACTATGGCCATGAAGGTGGTGAAATGGAAAAAGACGCTGTCTTGGATTTTGTGAAGCAACTGGATCAGAAAAAGTATACGGTAATGCTATACCAAACCTTGAACCAAATTAATACGCCGCCATTTTTAATCATGATTGAGAAACGGACTTCTTCCTAGTCCTCTTGAGAAAAATTTGTTATAATCTAGTGATTAAAGGAGATATTAACATGTCTGAACAATCATTAACGGAACGTCTTTTTGAGTTACGACGAAAGTATATTGACGATCCCGTTTCAGAGGAATTGAAACAAGGGACATTTGAACAATCAAAACGGATTAAAAAAAAATTAATGACTTTAGAAATGGAACGCTGTCAATTAAAGATGGCACACCGAGATCATCGTCATGTGGATGAACGGATTGCTTCTTTAAAACAGGCATGTCGTTCTAAAAATGAGGGAGGATAGTCAGTATGGAATTACCCATTCTTGTCATAGCCTTCCTTTTTTCATTAATTGTTTCGAATGTTATCAATCGTATTTTTCCACGAATGCCACTGCCTCTGGTTCAACTCTTGTTGGGAATTGGTTTTGGCCTGTTGAGTGGTGGAAAAAGCATTAATTTAAATCCAGAACTGTTTCTTGCATTTGTGATTGCTCCACTGAACTTTCGCGAAGGTGAGGAAGCTGATGTTGGTAGTTTTTTGAGGTATCGTGATTTTATTTTATACCTGATCTTGCCTCTGGTTTTTGTCACTACTCTAGGAGTGGGCGCCTTGGCCAGCAAATTATTACCCATCGAACTGCCTATGGCAGCTTATTTTGCTTTGGGTGCTGCTTTAGGTCCTACAGATGCGGTTGCTTTTATTTCGATTTCTAAACGGTTCGCCTTTCCTAAGCGTATTGAAAATATTTTGAAGCTAGAAGGTCTTCTAAATGATGCCAGTGGTTTGGTAGCCTTTCAGTTTGCGGTTACAGCTTTGGTGACAGGGTATTTTTCATTAGGTAAAGCTAGCCTCCAATTGATTTTGGCTATTTTAGGTGGTGTTTTAATTGGTTTTCTATTTGTCTTTTTGAACCGTATCTTCTTATCTATTTTGGAGAAATTTGATGCAGCAGATGTAACAGGGGCTCTCCTTTTAGAGTTAACCTTGCCTTTTGTGGTTTACTTTGTAGCTTCAGCTTTAAATGTTTCTGCGATTATTGCTGTGGTTATTGCAGGAGTGATGCAGGCCGGGCGATTACGTAAAGTCACTTTATTTGATGCGCAAGTTTACCGGGTAACCAATGTGATCTGGCGAACCGTCAACTTTATGCTAAATGGTGTTGTCTTTCTTATCTTTGGGACGGAATTGACTTCTATCGTGGTGCCAGTATTGACAAGTCCTGACTACAGTAATGGCTATCTCGCGGCATTAGTGATTGGTTTGACAGTATTTCTTTTTGCAATCCGTTTCGTGATGATCAGTCTGGTCTATTTATATCGGAAGTGGAAGCGGCATCGCTCTTTCCGTCGGTCTTTCAAGGATATTTTGTTACTGACATTTTCAGGTGTTAAAGGAACGGTCTCTATTGCAACGATTTTACTATTACCGCGTTTGGATAACCTACAGTATAGCCTTTTACTCTTTATGGTAGCTACGGTGACCTTATTGAGTTTTTTGACAGGTTTGGTTGTCCTTCCCTTTTTAGCGCCTCCGATTGAAGAGCCAGTCGATAACCTCATAAAAATCTCTATTTTGACTAAGGTATTGACGATGCTACAGGAGGATAGTCGGCAAAATCCTCAGAAAGCGTCTCTATATGCTGTTATTGATAATTACAATGCGCGTATCGAACACCTGATTTTGGAGCAGGAACCTAATCAAGTTAAGAAGGATTTAGCTGACTTGCAACTCTTTATTATTGGTATTGAGAGTGAAGGTTTAGAGTTGGCATTTGATCAAGGTGAGATTGATCTTAAGGAATATCGGATTTACCAGAGATATATTAAGCTACTAGAAAAGCAGGTTAACCGTAGCTTTACCTCTAGTTTTACTTATGGCTTTCGCATTTTTCTACGTGTGGTCAGAGCTAGTCTTCATGAAATTGTGACATTTGGTTCACGCATTAGAGCTTTTAAAAAGCGAGCCAAAACAACGCGGCGCTTGACTGATGAGAATCGTGATCGCATTACATCTTTGTATCTTAATAATACCGAGATTATCTTGGAAGGCCTAGAAGCTCTGGGAGGTTACTATAACCTCTCCTTGATTGATTTCTTGCAGAATGCGCGGTTACGAGATGCTGAGCTTATTAAATCGGGGCTTTTTGTAGAGCGGATCATCATGCATCTTATTCCAAATAGTAATGACGATATTTTAAGAGGTTATTATTTAGAACGAAAGACTATTGCTGAATTTGAGGAACAAGGTTTAATTTCCAATACCTATGCACAACTACTTAGGAGCAATGTTAACGAGCTGGAAAACTATTCTTTAAACGATACAACAACAAGTCTCTCATATGAATTTCTAAGTTTTGCTAGGCAAAAGCAGTGAGATTTAATAACTCTTTTTGAACAAAAGATAATCTAGAATACACGTGGTCACTAACCTGTTTCTAGGTTATTTTTTTGTCACTGCGGCATCGTTCGGAAGGCAATATCTAACGGGTATGGAAAGATCAGGTGACCACACTAAAATAAGTTAGAGTTGTTAGAAAGCTTAATTGAAACTTAAAGTAAAACATGGTATAATGTAACCAATTTTTTAAGAGAGATTAGGAGATTACTATGAAAAAAGAGGAATGGTTAGAGTATTTTGAAGCGATTAATGGCAGATCGGCAACGGATCAAGAATTGGCACAAGCTTTAGCCAATGGGGAGTTCGAAGCGGATAGCGTGCCATCTGAACCTGTTGCGCAACAAGTCATCTATGATGTTGCAGAGGAAGAGTCGGTAGAAACTACAACACAGACGGCTGCTAGACAGTCAAATCAGGAGGTTATTTTACCTCAAGAACCTTTGCAATCGCAGTCAACTAAGGCTAATAGTGAAAAAGTAAAGCACTATGGGAAAAATTACTTTTCATGGCTTGTTAAGGCTTTAAAAAATCCTCAAGTGACGTCTGATGAGGATCAGTTTGTGTTTGGAAGTATTTCACTGGTTTTAGCAGCTGCACTATTAGCAGGAGCCTTGTTGAATTATATCCGCCGTTTCTTATTCTCCATTATTAATCTGTCAACACCAGACGGGTCTATCAAAACTGATGCTCCAGAAGTTTATGATCGCTTAAATAATTTTGTGTCTAGCCAATTTGGTCTCGGCAAGTGGCTTTACTTCTTTCTTTTATTACTGCTTGTCTATGGCATCGCTTATACTATACCGGCCTTGCTTGATAAATCATCGCTTTCTTTTAAGGAACGCTTTGGAAAATTGCTCGGAACAGCGCCGTTATTATTGGTTCTAAATGCTATTGCTTTTCTAGTGACCTTTTTGGTTAAAGATTCTTTACTCATCAGCTCTGAGTATGTTTCTCGTCTATCCTCTACGGTCATAGGATCCGGTGGCGAATTGAACGAAATGTTATCAGGTTTCTCGTCTTTGATTAGAGAGATCCCAGCACTACAATCCCTCGTTTCAGTAGCAACTTATCTGTTGATTCTTACGATAATTGGTTTGATTGTACTATTAGTGTCAATGATTAAAACGACTTCGACGTCAGTATCTGCCTTAAACAGTACCTATACGACGATTGTTTCGGTTCTTGTTTTCTTGATTGTTGTCTATTTCTTAGATAAATTGCTCTTGTCATCTGTATTGGATTCCTTATCCTCACTAAAAGACATGTCGTTATTTTAGGGAGGTTTTCTGATGACAAATCAAGAACAATGGATTCGTTCATTTGAAGAGGCAACGGGTCGTAAACCAAGTCCCTTGGAGTTTAAAGAGGGGAAAGAAAAGGGATTTTTACAATCTGATATCCCTCAAATTGCAGGAATCGCAGAGACTTTATCTGATACACCTGATCAGAAGTATTTTGAAGATAGGGTATCAGGAAGTACGCTAGATGATCCAAATATTGACGATTTTGAATCACAGGATCAAGGGACTTCAGCAACCGCAACTAATGCTCAAGAAGAAGCGATTTTTTATGATGTTTCGGATGATTCATACTTTGAAGCGGGTGCGGATCATACTGAAGAGGTAGCTGTGCCAGAGTCACGCCCAGAAGCATCAGAAGAGCTATTGTATGATGTCGCAGATGAGGGCTATCAAGAAGCAAAACCAGAGGTGCACATGCCAGTAGCAGCACCCAAGACACCTGATGTTAAGAGTAATGCTCCAACTTCGGCACCTAAAGCAAATTCGCGACAAGCAGAGTGGCTCCAAGCTTTTGAGCACTATGTCGGTCGTAAACCTAGTCCAGAAGAATTTAAATTAGGGAAATCCAGTGATTTCGATTTGCGCGTGATTAATCAATTTTTAGCGAATAGGGCAAAAGTAGCTAAAAAACCACTGACTCCTATGAAGAAATATGCTTACATAGCAGGTGGCATAGCGGCCTTCTTACTGGTCGTTGGTTTTCTATTTGGCAATCATTATTACTCTAGGGAGTCTGTAGCTAAGCGCTATTTAAAGCAGTATAGTTCTAAAGTGGCTGAACGTCTTGATTATGAGGTGTGGTCTGATTCGACGAATCCTATTAAGAAATCGGAAATCAGTTATTTAGAATCAACGGATCAAAAAGCTCCTGAATTGGTTGCTTTAACAACAGGATCATCTATGAAAGAGGTTGGACGAAAATGGTTGCTTTTCCCAGATTGGAAAGTTGCTGTTACTCCAGCTGATACGACTGTCACTACAAATACTGAGGATATGGACGTGATGATCAATGGCAAAAAATGGGTGCGGTCTGATTCTGACCAATTTTCAAAAGCTATTCGTCTCTATCCTGGAACTTATCAGTTCACCTTAAGTGGTAAGGTTGGTGATCAGTCTGTAGAGGCTAGTTCGAAACAAGCCCTCAGTGGCAAACAAGAGGTCTCTTTAGACATCAACTATCTATCCTTTACTGTTAATAGTAATGTTTCTGATGGTGATCTATATGTTGGTTCCAAGAAAATAGCCACACTAAAAGATGGTATGGTAGATGTTTCGAATTTGGCTGTTACAAAGAATGCTAAAATTTTTGTGCAAAAGACATTTGAAGATTCTTCTCAATTAAAATCAGAGACTTACGCTATTAAAGATTTGCAGGATGGCGATACCATTACTTTAGATGCTAAAGGCTTGTTGGATCGCGATACGGCAGATTATTTGGTCACTGCAGCCTATAATAAATTGGACTTGTATGAAGATTCGCATACCACGCCAGATGGTTTGACAGAGATTTTCCAAGGTGGAACGGACAACAGCATGTATCAAGATGTTGTTAATATGATCGAAACCAATACGACAAATGCTAAGAATCGTCCAGCAGAGTCTATTAGTTTTGAAGATATTGATGTTACCAATGTTAAGCAAGTTGGTGCGAAAAATTATGTTATTGAATTTACGGTGGTCAATAGTTTCTACTATGCTTATGATTCTAAGTTTAGAAACTCAGGTTTTTATGATGATAAAACTGCTTGGTCAGTGAATGCAGAGTATGTGGGGCAATCTAAGGACTCGGATTACAGTTTTAACGATTACACCGATTATCGCATTACGGGTAAGGCCAGTGACTCTAAACTCATCAACCGTGAGGATACAGTTAACTAGGACATTGGCGGAAAAGTAACATCATTGGAGAGTGTACCGCTAACAAAGACACTAATGGGAGCTAAAGTAAGACTCTAAACCATCGATTTTGGAGCATACTTAACTCCCTTATTTTGCATAAAAAGGAAGATGAGAGATGAAAAAAGCTTTAGGTATTGATTTGGGGACAACCAACTCAGCTATGGCGATTGTTAAAGAGGGTAATCCAGAGATTATCCCGATAGGTGCTAATGATGAGACCATTTTGAGGTCTGCTATTTATTTTTCGAAGATAAATGGTAAAAATCGTGTTTTTTATGGCAAAGATGCTATTAGCAGAGGCACAGAGATTGGCCGTATTGATCACTTCAAGAATGATTTTAAGCGAGATATGGCTCGTAATATTGAGAGCGAAGCTCTTGATCAGCAAAGGGTGAGTGCTGAGATCTTATCTGCTCTCATTTTGCATGAATTTAAATTGCGTTCGGATAAGTTGGCCATGGAAATGGGATTAGATACTATCCAAGATGCTGTGATTACAGTTCCAGCTTACTTTACGTCTGAGCAACGGGTAGCGACTAAACGAGCGGGCAAGTTAGCTGGCTTCAATGTTTTACGGATAATCAATGAGCCCACTGCCGCAGCCATTGCCTATGCGCATAAAAAAGGGATTGAAGGAAATGTCTTGGTATATGACCTAGGTGGAGGCACCTTTGACGTTACTGTGATGCATGTGTCCCAAAATCAGTATGACATTTTAGCGACAGATGGCAATCACCGACTTGGTGGCCTTGATTTTGATAAGCGCATGGTCAAGTTAGTCAAGGATAAATTTGAAGAGCAAGGGCTCAATATGACCATGTTGACGCCTAAAGAAGAGATGCAATTGCGCTATCAAGTAGAGAAGATGAAAATCGCCCTCTCGGTTAACGATCTTGCCTTTTATGAATTTGTCACCGAAACAGGAGAATATGGCGTTGAAGTGTCACGCTCGGAATTTGAAGTTGTCATTGCTGATTTAATTAAAGATACAGAGTTGAAAGTTGCAGAGACAGTATCGGCTGCGGGGCTCTCTTTATCTGACATAGACCACGCCATACTTGTTGGTGGTTCGACCCGTATTCCTGTTGTAAGGCAAATGATGGAGAGACTGTTAAGCAAACGTCCAGAATATGACATTAACCCAGATACTATCGTCGCAGAAGGCGCGAGTATTATTGCTGATTTGATTGTGAACAAGGAAGTTAGCTTTAAAGAGACCAACAAGGGTGACCAACAAGATCCGTCGCAAATCGTGATTCGTGATGTGACCTCACAAGGCATAGGTATGTTGTTGAAGAAGAACCCTCGCAAGTCTTATGCTTTTGTTGGTGACTTTTTCAATAGTGTGGTGGTCCCTCGTAATACTCCAATTCCAGCTCGATTCACGAAAAAAATTTACGCGGTAGCAGATGGGCAATCTAATTTTCAATTGCGGTTGACAGAAGGGAACTATGAGAATCCTATGAATGTGAAACCTATCTTGAAGATTGTGGAGTATTTAAGCCAAAAACGTTCTCTAGGCCAAGAGGTTGCGGAGATTCAGTTTGAATTTGATGAAGAGCAAATTATCCATATTCATGTTGTTGATGGGATCACAAAAGCGGTGTTGAGTTCTTATCAAATCAATGCTAACATTGATACCATTGAAGAAGTTGTTGAAGAAGATTTGACAGAAGTGCAAGCTTTGTTTGATGCATTGATACTATGATTGATTACTACAAAGGAATTGATTTAGAAACAGGGGTAGAGCTTCCCTATTTAGCAGAGTTACGAGGAAAAATTCGTCAAGAGGACTCTGCCAGTCAGATTTATACTGCTTTGGTGACAATAGGTGAAGAGCTAGATAATCGAGAAACCCTAGGAGAGTTTACGGAGAATAGTCGAGCATTATCACAAGCATTGCCGACTATAAAACGCCAATTTTTAAGTGAGAAATGGAAAACGACCTATGATTATCAATTGGTTCAATATTATTTGAATCATACAACGCCTTCTCAAGTATCACAAGAGGAGCAATTGGCAACAGAGGAACAAGATATGCCAGATAGAGAGGCGCTCTTGTCATGGCCAGAAGGAAATACTGAGAGTAAACCAATGGCAACACCCTGGTGGCATAAGTGGTTGCTACAAATTGTGATTGTCGTAGCCTTGCTAGCAATGATGGTTTTTCTGGACTTGGATACGAGTCTGGTCTTGGTTGTTCTTTTGGTAATGGTAACCATTAGTTTATTTCTCTCAAATTAGGAGATTTATGAAACAGCATACGTTAGTATTTAAGCATATTTGTTTTAAATATGGTTCTAAGAGTGACTTGCTTTTTAACCACTTAGATGTCACTCTAAAGACAGGAGAGGTTGTTGGTATTCTAGGAGGATCTGGGAGTGGCAAAACGACCTTGACGGAGATTTTACTAGAGCGACTAAAACCAACTTGCCAAGAGTTTCAAATCATTGAAGATGGCCAGGTTGTGACCAATCAAAGACCGCAGTGGAGTTACGTCCCTCAGCAAAATCTATTAAGAGAGTATCTGAAGGTCAGTGATATTTTTAATGTCTATGCGGATAGTTATCTGAAAGGTCTGCCAAGTGCCGATAAGCAAGAACGTGTGAGAGCTATTGTTCAAGATCTTGGTTTGTCTGATTTTTGGCGCCAAAAGATTAGTGACCTTAGTGGCGGACAGAAAAGGCGGGTTAGTATCGGCATCGAGCTACTGAGTCCATCGCCATATTTTATTCTGGATGAGCCATCGAGTGGTTTAGACGCTTTGAGCGACCGTAATTTATTGAGGACCTTGCGTATTTTGGCCAAAACGTCTAACAAGGCGATTGTCGTCGTAACACATAACACAGAAAACTTAGCAATTTTTGATCGTTTGATTTTCTTATCTAAAGGTCTTCCTAAATTTGTAGGTACCTTTGAGGAGTTGCTTTATGAGTTTAAAACAACGGATTCTTATACGATTAGCAAGTATTTAGATTTAAATATTGCAGATATCTATCAAGAGTTGCTAGCTTCTGGAAAAATTTATAAAATATAGGTGGGAGTATGGCGGCGTTACGGTTAAGTTGGTATAAATTTAAGCATAATTACAGTGATTTTATTAAGGTTCTAGTGGGTATCTTAGTCTTCGAAGTTTTGATCATTTATATCCAGAAGAAAGATTTTTTGGTCAATTTTGAAAATACCCGAATGACCCTATTTTTACTTTTGTTTTCGTCTAGTCTATTGATTTTGGTTCAAAATAGTATCTACATTAGTAAAGAAAAAACTATATTAAATCGTGATTTTTTCTCTACCTTAAGTCGGTGGTCTTTTGGTTGGGCAACCCTTTTGTTTAATGTTCTATTTACTTTTGTTGAAACGATTGTCTTTATCCTGGGTTTTCAGAGCATCAGTCAATTTTTTGATAAAGATTTGGAAACGAAAGGACAGCTTTTCGACAGTTTTTCACTGGAGATTGGGGTAACAGTTTTTCTCGTTTTTCTGTGTGCTCATTTTACGGCCTTGGTCATCTCGGCTTTGGTGGGTGCTAGTGACATTACCTCTGTTATCTTGGCAGTTATGGTAGGCATTATGCAGTTTTCTTTGGCAGGGACGGTTTTACAATTACCTAAGGCTATTAGGGGAATTAGCTCGGCTGTTTTTCTAAGCTATGGGCACAAGGTATTTGGCATGTCTAATGCTTTAGAAGACCAGCCCTCTGCCATGGCAAAATTTCAGGTTCCGATTCCTAAAAGCCAATTGGAACATTTTGATGCTAGTCGTGAGATGATTTTGAATCACTGGTTTTGGTTGTTAGTGCACGCAGGTCTATATGCCTTATTGTTTTTAGTTATTTTACGGTTTAAAAAGGAGAAATGATGACAAGAGAAGAGTGGATTAAAGAGTTTCAAGTATTGAATGGTCGCTTTCCTACAGAAGCAGAAATTCAAGCAGCATTAAGTGGAGGAACGCAAGCAGCATCAGCCAAAACTCGAAAATTTGATGCAAACTTGCTATTAAAAATAGCGATGATCATTCTAATGGCAATTTTTGGCTATATCGTTGGCTACTTGTTTGTGTGAGGTGACAGATGAAACAGAAAAAATTTATCGCGGGATTACTGGTTGTCTTTTTAGTTTTTTTAGTAGCTGGTAAGTATACTCAGAGTAAATCGATGCTGAATTCCAATTATGTCTATGCAACGACAGTAAAGGATAAAAAAACAGGTAAAGAGTATCGTTATGAAGTGGAATTGATGGATGATAAAAAGGCCAAGGTGACCAAAACGGACTTGGAAACAGGCAAACAAACTGTTTTTGAAGAAGTTTACCAAGAAAAACCTGGTAAGGTGATCGCATTACCAGCAGACCGTGGCACGCGTATTCAATTAGCATCTCCGGCTTTACCATGGTCTGGAACCAAGATGGCAGTTGAGAGTAAAAACTACACGCAAGCGGATCAACAGGCTACAAGAGTAGCAACACCGCCAAAAAATACGGCTAAATCGTCTTCAACCCAAACAAAGGCATCACAAGCTGCTCAGTCTAGCCAGTCTAAAGCCTCATCATCTCAAAAAGAAAAGGATGATACTGCCAAATCTTCTGCATCATCAAGTACTGATAAAAGCACTAAGGTAAACGGAACTGCCACGACATCTAAACTTGATATTGCATCGATTGCTAAAGGAGACCTTTCTTCAATCAGCGGTTCCTATGAGGGCGCAAATGGTGGAACACCATTTGTTTTTGCTGCGGATGGTACCGGTAGTATCAATAACATAGATGTTACTTATACTGATTTTGAGGAATCAGATGGTATGGCAACATTTACTGCTACTGATTTTCCAGGGCAGTTCACAGTCATTCCGGCTGGTATGGCAACACCGAAAGACGTCAATGGTGGCTCTTCTACCATTTTTGAAGCCTATGATGATGACACAAAAGACCGTATCCTCGTTTCAGGTGAAGGGTTCAATGTGATCTTCTTAGAAGATAGCAAAACAACAGCATCTTCTTCGGAATCAAAAACAGAAACGAAATCACCAAGTGAGACCAAAGCTTCAGAAGAACCTGTCCAGTTTACAGTGACTGATACTAATAATCTTACTGCTGACAGTGCAGAAGCTATTGCTAAAGCCTTTGGTGATTGGCTGTTTGACAGCGATTATGCTAAGGATAGCGTACTTGTTCAGGCTCAAGTCGATGATACAGATAGCAAGGTAGGCGTGGATCCTCATTTTTGGCAAATCAAAACGGAAGATGGTCCTGCACTTGCCTATCTTTATGGTCAAGAAACAGGTGCGATTAGTGATATTGAGAGAGCTATCGTTGCTGACAAATCATCTGACGGTAAAGCCTTGGATGACAGTCGCTCCGAGTTTGATTTGACGCTTCTTGGCAATGATTTGTCCAGCTCGCAAGCAGAAGATTTCCAATCAAGTGCAGCTTTCCGACTCTACACTCTAAAAGAGGTCAAACAGCAACGATTTGATTCGACAGCTGAAGAAAGTGAAGGTTTGCTAGCTAATAGTGACCTATCAGCAGAGGAAACGACTGCAGCCATGGATTATGGTTATGTGCCTTTCTATGAGAAAAAAGTAGATCATGCGAAACCAAGCTATCAAATCGTCTTAGCATCAAATGGTAAAGTCTACTATGTCACAGATTATCGTATAACAGATAAACCAGCAGAAACCTATGAACTAGCACCAAATGATATGCAAAAAGCCTATCAAGGCTTGTTAGAAGAATTGGGTGACGAAAAAGAAATTAGCACGTCATCTGAGAGCAAGTCTAGCGCGTCATCTGCAAATTCTGCTAGCTCTGACACTGCCAGTGAGTCTGAAACGCAAACGGAAACAACAGATGGGATATTTCCACCAGAATTAATCGGTGAATGGGTCAATACTAATCCAGATGATTTTGATACCAAAGTGGTTTTTGCTGCTGATGGCACAGTGACAAAATTTTATGATGATGGTACAACGCAAACAAACATGATTTCTAAAGTTTCTAAGGTTGAAAAAGTCAGTGACACTCACTATCGTTTTGTTGATTACGATTCGATTGCTGGTATTACAAAAAGCAACATTGGTGGAGCGGGATTTGACGCTGAGTTTGGCTTTACCTTGGATGGCAATAGTCTAGCTTATGGCCAATGGATTCGCGAAATAGGGGCAGATTTTGATCCTGAAAATGATCGCTATAACGAAATGGTACAGTTTACTAAAGAATAAGAGTGATTTATGTCTAAACATCAAAAATTATTGGCTAGTTTGCTGCTGTTAGCCTTCTTCTTAGGCCTACTAGCGGGTCGCTACCGTCAACAATTGATTTTAAAAGATCCAGCTAAAGCTTACCAAGTGACGACAGAGGATAAGCAGACTGGGGAAGAGGTTCTTTTCCAAGTGCAGCGTTTTGATGATCAGCGCATAAAAATCCAGCTATCTACTGGTGAGGTTTTTGCTAGTCAGATTACGGACAAGCGTGAAAATGGTGCTTGGGTGATTGAATTGCCAGACAATGGTGGCAAGTTAGCCCTCCAGCAGAGTCTTTTGCCATGGAAGGAAGCCCAGTTAGGGATTTTGACATCAGAAAAATACCGTACCGTTGATAATACCTCTAAGGTAGTCATGGTATCAGAGCCGAATTCTCTGGAAACCAATGATTTAACGGAAAATCAACCTAAGTCAGCAACAACTGTTCGCACAAAATTAAACTTGAATGCCAAGGCTATTGACCAAGTGATAGAAGCATTTGGCAAATGGCTATATGACAGTTCCTATGGTCGTGATGCAGTCGTCGTTAGAGGCTCTTTCAATGATCTTTCAGAATCAATAGGAGAGCCCGTCAGCGTACAGGCTTTCAAGGTGGATAATCTCACCGTTTTCGCAGGATTGTCGGGTGATGATATGACCGGTTTTGATAATTTGGATCATCAGATTCAATCCTACTCGACTAGTTTGCTTGACCTTAACCTAAAAGGGAAGACATTGGCTGATTTCCAGACAAAAGCAGCTTTTCGTGTTTACTATCATCCGTCTGGGCATCATTATTATGCAAGTGTAAAAGAAGAAAAAGAGCGCTTAGTGAGAACGAGTTATGCTGATTTCTACCAGAACCAAGTGGATGATCAGGAAGATAGCCTCCACATCGTACTAGCCAATAATGGGCGTGTGTACTATGCAAAGGAGTATGGGTTAGCTAGCTCAGTTACATATACCGAGGCTCCTTCTGAAATGCAAAGCGTTTATAACGACTTGCTCGGAAAGGCTAAGACAGACTAATATTACGGATTCCATAGGTTGTTAAAAGCATTGCCCATAAGTTAACCCTACCATTGAGTTTCCTTGAAAGGTCTGTTATAATGTTTTTATCAGAGGTGTTTTGAATCCCATGTGTCACAGGAAGCGGTGTGACTGAGAAATCCGCACACATGTCAAAACTGGTTGCTGAGTGATAAATTGAAGAATTGAGTTGCGGGTTTATTATTAGCCCGAATGTGGGTGGTACCGCGGAAATCTTATATGACTTTCGTCCCTGTCTAGCGCATGCTAGGCGGGGATTTTTGATGCTTTATGAGTATTATAACAAGGAGATAAGTATGAAAGTTGTTGGAGAACTAAAAGATAAGATGTTACCAGCTGTGGAGACGGACCGTCTTGTTTTACGACAGCGGACGATAGATGATGTGCCAGATATGTTTGCTTACGTTAGCTTAGAAAATGTGGCTTATCCAGCTGGTCTGCCCCCCATTGCAACCTTGGAAGACGAGTATGATTATTTTGAAAATCACTACTACAAAAATCTTGAAAAAGAAAATCTGCCATCAGGCTATGGTATAACAGTCAAGGGGAACGACCGCATTATTGGCTCTTGCGATTTCAATCACCGTCATGAAGATGATGTCTTTGAAATTGGCTACATGCTCCATCCAGATTATTGGGAGAAAGGCATCATGTCAGAAGCTGTAGAGGCATTAATTGAGATTGGATTTACACTTCTTAACCTTCATAAAGTCGAAATTGTTTGCTATGACTACAATAGACAAAGCAGACGTATCGCTGAAAAACTCGGTTTTACTCTGGAAGCTAGCATTCGTGACCGAAAAGATATTCAAGGCAATCGCTGTCATGATTTACGATACGGTCTGCTAAAAAGTGAGTGGGAGAAGATGAAGAGTTCCCGCGGTTAAGATGAGAAATAATATGATTTACTATATAAAGGAGAAAAATAAATGTCAAAAGAATTATCACCAAAATACAATCCAGCCGAGGTTGAGGCTGGGCGTTACCAAGCTTGGTTGGACCAAGATGTTTTCAAACCATCAGGTAATCCTGCTGCCAAGCCTTACTCTATCGTTATTCCACCACCAAATGTTACTGGTAAGTTGCACTTGGGTCACGCTTGGGATACGACTTTGCAAGATATTATCATTCGTCAAAAACGCATGCAGGGCTTTGATACTCTCTGGTTGCCAGGGATGGACCATGCGGGTATTGCCACTCAAGCTAAAGTTGAGGAGCGCTTGCGTGGTGAAGGCATCACGCGTTACGACTTAGGTCGTGAGAAATTCTTGGACAAAGTTTGGGAATGGAAGGACGAGTACGCAGCAACCATCAAAGACCAATGGGGTAAGATGGGGATTTCTGTCGATTATTCTCGTGAACGCTTCACCCTTGACGAAGGTTTGTCAAAAGCCGTTCGTAAAGTCTTTGTGGACCTCTACAAAAAAGGCTGGATTTACCGTGGTGAATTTATTATCAACTGGGACCCAGTAGCCAGGACTGCCCTTTCTGATATCGAGGTTATCCACAAGGATGTGGAAGGTGCCTTCTATCATATGAATTATATGCTTGAAGATGGCTCACGCGCCCTTCAAGTAGCGACAACGCGTCCAGAGACTATGTTTGGTGACGTAGCGGTTGCCGTTAATCCAGATGATTACCGTTACAAAGACTTGATTGGTCAAAACGTTATCTTGCCAATCGTTAATAAAGCTATCCCAATCGTTGCGGATGAACATGCTGACCCTGAATTTGGGACAGGTGTCGTGAAAATCACACCAGCTCACGACCCTAATGACTTCTTGGTCGGTCAGCGCCATGATTTGCCACAAGTTAATGTTATGAACGATGATGGTACCATGAATGAACTAGCTGCTGAATTCGTCGGTATGGACCGCTTTGAAGCCCGTAAAGCCGTAGTAGCCAAGTTGGAAGAAATTGGTGCCCTCGTCGAGATTGAAAAACGTGTGCACTCTGTCGGTCATTCTGAACGTTCAGGTGCTGTGGTTGAGCCACGCTTGTCAACGCAATGGTTCGTTAAAATGGATCAATTGGCTAAGAACGCCATTGCCAACCAAGATACTGATGATAAAGTAGAATTCTACCCACCACGCTTCAATGATACCTTCATGAGCTGGATGGAAAATGTCCATGACTGGGTTATCTCTCGCCAGCTGTGGTGGGGACACCAAATCCCAGCTTGGTACAATGAGAATGGAGACATGTATGTTGGCGAAGAAGCACCAGAAGGTGACGGATGGGTGCAAGACGAAGACGTTCTTGACACCTGGTTCTCATCTGCTCTCTGGCCTTTCTCAACCATGGGTTGGCCTGATACAGACTCAGCAGACTTCCAACGTTATTTCCCAACCTCAACCTTGGTAACGGGATATGACATCATCTTCTTCTGGGTGTCTCGCATGATTTTCCAATCTCTTGAGTTCACCGGACGTCAACCATTCCAAAACGTTCTCATTCATGGTCTTATCCGTGACGAAGAAGGTCGCAAGATGTCTAAATCTCTTGGAAACGGTATCGACCCAATGGATGTTATCGAGAAATACGGTGCCGATGCCCTTCGTTGGTTCCTCTCAAACGGTTCTGCACCGGGTCAAGACGTGCGTTTCTCTTACGAAAAAATGGACGCCTCTTGGAACTTCATTAACAAGATTTGGAATATTTCACGCTACATCCTCATGAACAATGAAGGACTGGACTTGGACACTGCTACTGACAAAGTTGCGCAAGTGGCTAGCGGTCAGGCTGGTAATGTCACCGATCGTTGGATTCTCCATAACCTCAATGAAACTATCGCTAAAGTCACTGAAAACTTTGATAAGTTCGAGTTTGGTGTGGCGGGGCACATCCTTTATAACTTTATTTGGGAAGAGTTTGCCAACTGGTATGTTGAGTTGACTAAGGAAGTGCTTTATAGTGACAATGAAGAGGAGAAAGTGGTGACGCGCGCTGTTCTTCTTTACACACTTGATAAGATCCTCCGCTTGCTTCATCCAATCATGCCGTTTGTAACGGAAGAAATCTTTGCCCAGTATGCTGAAGGATCAATCGTAACAGCTGACTACCCTGTGGTCAATGAAGCCTTTGACAATGCTGACGCCCATAAGGGTGTTGAGAGCTTGAAAGACTTGATTCGTGCCGTTCGTAATGCGCGTGCGGAAGTCAACGTAGCCCCATCAAAACCAATCACTATTTTGGTCAAAACAAGTGACGCTGAGTTGGAAAGCTTCTTCACATCAAACGTCAATTACATCAAACGCTTCACAAATCCAGAAACCTTGGAAATTTCAGCTAATTTGACAGCACCAGAATTGGCTATGTCAGCGGTTATCACAGGAGCTGAGATCTTCTTGCCATTAGCAGACTTGCTCAATGTCGAAGAAGAATTAGCTCGACTTGATAAAGAACTTGCCAAATGGCAAAAAGAATTGGACATGGTCGGCAAAAAACTCGGCAACGAACGCTTCGTCGCCAACGCCAAACCAGAAGTCGTCCAAAAAGAACGCAACAAACAAGCCGACTACCAAGCCAAATACGACGCGACACAAGAACGAATTGAAGAGATGAAGAAACTTGTAAAATAAGTCACTCACAGGTGAATCATAAACCGTTCAACCCCAGTAATTTGCTGGGGTTTTTATTGTCGCTGAAAATCAACTAGCACCACGACTAGTAAAAGTTTAGTAAAAGTCATCTGAATTTCTAAAAAATAGTTATAATATAGATGTTAGCGCTATCAATTGAATAATAAGGAGATTCTGAAGATGTCAAATATTTCTACAATACAGGTTATATTATTAACCCTGTTATCTATATTGGCCGGTATAGATCCTTATATTTCTGGTTTACAACTAAGTAAACCTGTTATTGCGGGATTCTTGGCAGGTATTATCATGGGAGATATTGGTACGGGACTTGTTGTTGGTGCCACACTTCAATTGATGGTTTTAGGAGTGGGGACCTTTGGTGGAGCGTCAATACCTGACTTTGGAACTGGAGCTATTATTGGGACAGCTTTAGCTTCTGCTAGTAATAATGGAATTGAGTTTGCTATTGGAATTTCAGTACCAGTAGGTTTGCTATTGGTACAATTAGATATCTTTGCACGATTTGCCAATCTTTACTTTTTACACCGTATTGATCGCTTTGTTGAAAATGAGGAGTTTGATAAGATTAATCGGGAAGCTTGGTTTAGTTTGATTCCGATTGCATTATCTCGAGCTATTCCTGTATCTATTTCATTAATATTTGGCAATGAAGTTATTCAGGCTATCTTAGGATATGCACCAGATTGGTTAATGACGGGACTTCGAGTTGCAGGAAGTGTTTTACCTGTTGTTGGTATTGCTATCCTCTTACGTTACTTACCAGTTCAAAAATTCTTTGCTTACTTAGTTGTTGGATATGTCTTAGCAGCTTATCTCGGCGTTCCAATGATGGGTATTGCCCTGATTGGTTTTGCAGTTGCTTATATTTATTATAATAATTTAGGTAATAAAGAGGTTCAATCTATCTCAGTGTCAACAAATTTAAGTGGATTGGAGATTGAAGATGATGAAATCTAAAATAGATGAAAAAGATATTCGGCGCGTTAGTCTTCGTTATATGTTTGGTGGTCAACTAGGTTGGAACTATGAACGAATGATGAATGTAGCTTATGTTCGGGCGATGTATCCTGTTTTAAAAAAATTGTACGGTCATAATCCCCAACAATTTAAAGAAGTGTTAAAGAATGAACTTCAATTTTTTAATACTAGCCCATTTCTAACGGCAATTATCCTTGGTCTTGATTTATCTCTCCAGAATCAAGAAGGGTATGAAGCAAAAGACGTAGTTGTCGCTACTAAAACCAGTTTAATGGGACCTTTTGCAGCTGTTGGAGATTCATTATTTGGTGCAGTTATTCCAACTATTTTTGGTTCTATTGCTGCTTATATGGGATTAGAAAAGAATCCTGTTGGGGTTATCATCTGGCTTTTGGTAGCAGCTGCTATTTTGTGGCTTCGATATTTTGAATTACCTATTGCATATCGTGAAGGAACAAATTTATTGAATGGTATGCAAAATGTTTTACAAAATTTAACAGAAGCGGCGACATTGTTAGGCGTCCTTGTTGTAGGGGGGTTAATTCCAAATGTTGTAAAAGTTGTCGTCCCATTTGTTTTAGTTATTGGTAAAAAACGCTTGGAAATTCAAACAGAGGTACTTGATAAATTAATTCCTTCCCTCATTCCTATTGTTTTAGTAGCTTTGGCTTACTGGCTTTTGGGACGAAAAGGAATGAACTCAACCAGAGTTATCTGGATCTTCTTAGTACTCTCTATTGTTCTAAGCGCCTTAAAAGTTTTAGCTGTAGGGTAATGTTTAATAGAATAGAGAGGGATTAGTTACAATCCCTCTTTGCGCTCATAAGGAGGAAATAATGTCTTTAGAAAATAGACCTAATATTATATTATTGGTTGTGGATCAAATGCGAGCAGATGCATTATCCTATAATAGCTTTGACAGTTTTGTAAGTACACCTACTTTAGATATGATGGCTAGTCAAGGTTATAATTTCGAAAATGCTTATTCTCCAGTTCCCAGTTGTGTCCCTGCTCGTGTAGCACTTTTAACGGGATTAGATCAAGAACATAGTGGTCGTATCGGTTACGAGGATGAGGTTCCTTGGAATTTTACTAATACTTTGCCACAAACTTTTAAGGATATGGGTTACCAAACACAAAGTATTGGGAAAATGCATGTTTATCCTTCGCGGAAACGTTTGGGATTTGACAATGTTATCTTACATGATGGCTATCTCCATGTTGATCGAAAATATGATAAACCATTTGGACGTTCTTTTGATTACTCTAGTGATTATTTAGCTTTTTTAAAAGGTGAATTGGGCTATCGAGCAGATATCATTGATAATGGTATGAACTGTAATTCATGGGAAGCGAGGCCTTGGCAAGAGGAAGAATATTTGCATCCAACCAATTGGACTGTTTCTGAAGCAATAAAATTTCTACAGCGACGTGATCCGACGATGCCTTTCTTTCTAAAACTATCTTTTGAGAAACCTCATGCGCCACTAGATCCGCCTAAGTATTATTTTGATATGTATATGGATTGTTTACCAGATGACATTGATCTTCATATCGGAAATTGGGAAGAATTAGATGATGGTATTACAGGTATATATGCTCTGAAAGGGAAATTAAAGAAAGACGATCAAAGACGGATGTTGGCGGGATACTTTGGTCTGATTACTCATTTAGATCATCAGATTAGCCGCTTGTTAACGGCTCTTAAAGAATTTCGTCATGATAAGGATACTATTATTTGGTTTGTTTCAGATCATGGGGATCAGATTGGGGAACATTACCTTTTCCGTAAGGGATATCCTTATCAGGGCAGTATCAGAGTACCATCATTTATTTATGATCCGGCTAATTTGATTGCAGGTCATCGAAGTAGTATTAGACAGTTAGTGAAACTACAAGATATTTTTCCGTCATTGGTCGATTTAGTTGGTGGTGGTCTAGTTGATACTGATGGTAAAAGTGTTCGTCAATTACTTTTTGGTCACTATGAAGGCTGGAGGACAGAGTTTCATGGTGAACATGCCCTAGCTAGGGACTCAAGTCAGTATATTATGACTGAAAAGTGGAAATTTATTTGGTTTCCTGTGAGAGATGTCTATCAGCTGTTTGATATTGAAAATGATCCTAATGAGATGCATAATTTAATTAAGGAAAAAAAATATGTGCCTGTTATTAAGGAAATGACTCAAAAAATGATTGCATATTTGCAAAATCGGCCTGAAGGATTCGTAAAGAATGGATGTTTGAGTGCAGTTCCTGTGGATGTTATTGTCTCTACTATTGAAAAATCAATAGTAGATTGAGCAACTTTTAATAATTTTTTAGAAAAGGACATACTAAGTGTCCATGGCAAGAATTGATTTTATCGCTATCAGTAATGTGGTTAGGAAGATGTTCGAGTAATCAGTTATCTTTTTATAAGTCGCTTTAAGTAGCGAATAGAGTCTGTAATTGTTGTTTAGGAACTTTTTGATACTTTTTCTTGTAGAAGGCTTTGCGCTCATTATCATGTCGCCTAATAGAGTTGCCGGTTTCAACCAAATAATAATATAGATAATGGTTCATTCGGTTAACAAGATCAGTATTTATAGAGTTAGCATTCCAGATTATTTCTATTTCCAATTAAAGATTATCTATTTAGTGACTTGAGAGTGTGGTCTTTAAAGATAACAATCTGTTAAATCTCATTGATAATGCATGTAGTGTAAATTTTATCGGAGCTAGGTGTTTCGCTTAAACACTGGCACTTAGAGATGATTTCCGTCAACTTTAATTTTTAATTATTTGTCTTCTCTGAGGAACCTCGCAGAATGAAACTTATAAAGAGATACTCGTGGTGCTAGTTGATTTCAAAATATCTCAAATGATAAGCCAGTATGATTTGTTCGATTCTCAATTGTAGTCCTCTAATGCTTCTAGTCAA